>JAIQET010000030.1 GCA_020073645.1 Terriglobia bacterium
ACCGCTACCGAGATCACGGGGACGGCAAATTCGATGGACTCGAGCGCGATGGGATGCCTTTCCTCGCAAATCGTATCGCCGGTGCTGACGTTTTTCAGGCCGACGGCGGCGCAAATATCGCCCGCCAGAATTTCGTTGATGTCTTCGCGCTTGTTGGCGTGCATCTTCAGCAAACGGCCAATGCGCTCGGTGCGTCCGCGGCCGGCGTTGAGCACCGAATCACCGGACTTGAGCTGGCCCGAATAGACACGAATGAAGGTCAACTGGCCGACAAACGGATCGGCCATAATCTTGAAAGCCAGCGCGGAAAACGGCTCGTCGTCGGACGGCTTGCGCGTGACCAGTTCGCCGTTGTCAGGGTTGATGCCTTTCACTTCGCCCGCATCCAGCGGGGAGGGCAGATAGTCGACCACCGCGTCCAGAAGAGGCTGCACGCCTTTGTTCTTGAAGGCCGTGCCCACCACCACCGGAAAAACTTTCAGGGCGATGGTTGACTGGCGCAGAGAGCCCCGCAGTTCCTCGGCGGAAATGGTCTCGCCTTCCAGGAACTTGTGCAGCATGGCGTCGTCGTTCTCGGCCACGGCTTCGACCAACTTGTTGTGAAAGGCTTCGGCTTTCTTCTGCAACTCGGCGGGGATTTCGCCGGTCAAATATTCCGCCCCGATGGTGTCATCCTGCCAGATGATGGATTTCATTTCGATGAGATCCACCACCCCTTTGAACTTATCTTCCTGGCCGATGGGAATCTGGATCGCGACGGGCTTGGCGTTGAGGCGTTTGCGGATAGTATCGACGGCGTGTTCAAAATCGGCGCCCATCTTGTCGATCTTATTGATGAAGCAAATTCGCGGGACCCCGTACTTGTCGGCCTGCCGCCAGACTTTTTCCGACTGTGGCTGCACCCCGTGGACGGCGTCAAATACAGCGACGGCGCCGTCGAGGACCCGCAGCGAGCGCTCCACTTCGGCCGTGAAGTCCACGTGGCCGGGGGTATCAATAATGTTGATACGAATATCGCGCCAGGTGCATGTCGTCGCCGCGGAGGTGATGGTGATGCCGCGCTCCTGCTCCTGCTCCATCCAGTCCATGATGGCCGTGCCATCGTGGACTTCTCCCATGCGGTGCGTCTTCCCGGTATAGAAAAGAATGCGCTCGGTCGTAGTGGTCTTGCCGGCATCGATGTGGGCCATGATGCCGATGTTTCTGCACCGTTCTAATGGGACCTGCCTGGACACAGCTTTCTTTCTTTCTTCCTTTCGGACCTCGTTTACGCCGCTAGCGGTACCCGCCAAGTCTTCACCCGTCTCAATCTTCAAAATTCTTACCAGCGATAATGTGCGAATGCCTTGTTGGCCTCCGCCATGCGGTGGACGTCTTCCTTCTTCTTGATGGCGGCGCCGCGGTTGTTGGCGGCATCCAGCAACTCATTGCTCAGCTTGTCGATCATGCCCTTCTCCCCGCGACCACGCGAGTAGGTGATCAGCCAGCGAATCGCCAGCGAAGTCCGCCGGTCGGCATTCACTTCCACCGGCACCTGGTAGTTGGCGCCACCCACCCGGCGGGTCTTCACTTCGAGCAGGGGCTTGGCGTTCTCCACTGCCTTCTTGAAGAGCTTCAGGGCCTCATCGCCGCCCTTCTGCTGCAGCTTGGTCAAGGCCTCGTAGAAGATGCCTTCTGCCGTGCTCTTCTTGCCCTGCCACATCATGGAGTTGATGAACTTGGTCACCAGGTCCGACCCATAAACCGGATCGGCTTCCACTCCGCGCTTCGCGATATGTCCTTTTCTAGGCATTTAGCTTTTTGCTCCGTAGAAACGTTGCTTGCAACGTCTCCGGAGACGCAGCAGGCTGCGTCTCTACAGAAGTTCCCTTGGTCGACGAGACCCTTCGACTTCGCTCAGGGCAGGCTGCGCGACGGCTATTTCGGCCTCTTCGCTCCGTACTTCGAGCGGCTCTGCTTGCGGTTGGCCACGCCCACCGCATCCAGCGTCCCCCGGATCACGTGATACCGCACGCCCGGCAGGTCTTTCACGCGCCCGCCGCGGATCAGCACAATCGAGTGCTCCTGCAGGTTGTGGCCCACGCCGGGAATATACGTCGTGACTTCGATCCCGTTGGTCAGCCGCACCCGGGCCACTTTGCGCAGCGCCGAGTTCGGCTTCTTGGGCGTCTGCGTATACACGCGGGTGCATACCCCGCGCTTCTGCGGACATCCCTGCAACGCCGGACTCGCCGTCTTGTAGCGCGGCCGCTTGCGGCCGGCTTTCACCAGTTGATTGAAGGTAGGCACTCTTTGGCTGCTCCTTCGGCCGCGCCTTCCCGCCCACACCGCCACCCTGGCATGCGAAGGCGAGACCACGCCGCTTCTGCTTTTCCCTGATTCAGGGGCTGGAAGGCCAATACGCCAACCATGCTTCCCGCCGCACCAACCCGGCGAGAAATTTCTGCTTTCCGGTTCAGACTAGTGCCGACGACGGTGGCGCCAGGCCCGCATCACTGGCCGGGAGGCGCTCCGTTTCGTCCGCTTCTGCCCTGCATACCCTTCCGCAGCTCTTGGCGCACCGGAAAGTTCAGGCGCACCACAAGCCCCTTTGACAGGGCGGAAGGCAGCGCAGGGCGTTTCAGCGAGGGCGTTTCCAGATCAGCTTGCTTCCCGGAAACGTGTTTCTTCTAAAGCTTAGCTGCGCTCTTTCGGGGTTTTCGCACGCACACACGTAGCGCGCGGAAACCGCCGCCTACAGGCAAGCCAGACTTAACTCGCGGAACCGTACAACTATAGCAACTGACCTTACACATCGTCAACCGGGCTCGGCCGCATCTCACTCCCCAGCTTTGATCCGGGAAGCTTGCCCAAAAGAATGCCAGCCTCTACACTGGAAATTTTCCGACACAAGGCTGGCTCGCCCTTCAGTCTAACCTTGGGGCGGGGAGGGTGCATGCGTAGGTCTGTTCTCCTGGGATTTGCCATTTCTGTAAGTCTGATCATGACCGCCAGCTTGACGGGCTGCAGCAGCAGCAGCGTCAGAGCCACCACCTTCCCGGTTCCGGCCGACATTTCACTCTCGCCGTCGACGACTCAGTCCCTGGAGGTCGGTGCCACACTGGGTTTTTCGGCTACAGCGCATGACCCAAACGGCCATGTCCTGCTCGAGCCATTTTCTTTTCATTCCAGCAACACTGCCGTGTTGACCGTAGCCAGCAACGGTTTGGCCTGCGCCGGCACCTGGGATTCCCTGACGGCTCCCTCCGTGTGCACCCCGGGCCCGGTGGGTATCGCCGAAATCACCGCCACCGCCATGGGGGTGAGCAGCCCCACCACCACCGTGTATGTACATCAGCACATCGACAGTGTTGTCGTGAGCCCGGTTCCGACCAACCCGCCCAACACCAATCCCTGCCTGTCTAAGGATCTGACCGCCGACTACCAGGCGAACGCCTTCAGCCGCGGCGCCGACATCACCTCGACCGTGGGACAATTCACCTGGTCGGTCGTGACCCCACAGGTCGTTTCGCTCGATACCACAAAGGTCGGGCTGGCGCTCAACCAGGTCGAGGCCAAAGCCCTCGCTCCCGGCACATCCCAGATTTCTGCTAGCGTCAGCGGCACCAACAGCCTGCCTTTCCCATTCATTGCCTGCCCGGTGCAGTCCATCTCGCTGGTGGTGACCAACACCAATTCCGACTCGTTTGTCGTCACCACAGGCAGCTCCGCGAGCATCACTCCCACGGTGCTTGACAGCCTCGGCACCAAGATTACCGGAGTGGATCTGACTTATTGTTCTTCCCAGCCGGCTACCGCAGGGGTGGGCAGCACGAACTGCTCTCTCAGCACCAGTTCTACTGTTTCCGTGACCACCACCCAGCCCGGAGCTGCCACCATCACCGCTTCTTGCACTCCCCCGAGCTGTAATATCGGTTTCTCGCCCAGCCTTCCTATTTACCCTTCCAACGTCATCAATGGGCTGGTCACAAGAAATTCAACTGGGACCGCTCCCACGGGAACGGTGTATGTCTCCAGCACAGGTTGCGGCATCACCCAAGGTTGCATCAGTACGATTGTGCCCGTTTCGTTCCCGGCTAACACTGTCGGAGGCCAGATCGGCTTACCTGCTACCCCGAACTCCCTGGTCTTTGCCCCGGACGGCAAGAAAGCCTACATGGGCACCGACTTCGGGTTGCAGGGTACCCGCGGCCTCATGGTGCTGAATCTCACTTCGACCTCAACGGTGGTGCAGGAGTTCACCACCGTCACCGGCAAAGTGCTGGCCGTTTCTCCCAACGGCAACAAGGTGATCGTCTCCGATACAAACTTGACCCCCAACCAGGTGTTCGTTTTTGACAGCACCAACAACAGCAGTGCGATCTTTCAGATCACCGGAGCCACCGCCGCTGCTTTTTCTCCGGACAGCCTCAAGGCCTATATTTTGGCAGGCAGTACGCTGTACGTTTATTCGACCGTGGATGCGCTGCAGACCATTCCGCTGAGCGCCCCAGCGACCGACGCAGCTTTCCTGGCTGAAGGAGCCTTCGGTTACATGGTGGGAGGCGACCCAGCAGGCGTATCTTTCCTCGCTACTTGCGAAGATCCGAGCAACTTCACCCTGGGCAGCGTGAGTGCCCCCGGTTCCACCGCGCTTCGCGCCCTGCCCGATGGCAAGAGCTTCCTCGTACTCGCTTCCCCCAATATCGAGAACATCACTGCCGACATCACCGGCACGCCGACGCCGACCGTGACCATCGGCTGCCCCGCCCCTCTGGGTTTCCTCATGGTTACCAACACCGTGAGCACTCCCGTCAATTTCGGCCAGGGCAACTTCGTTCCCACCCAGTTCATTGTGTCCCCGGACGGCTCGAAGGCCTACGTAGTTTCCAGCACCCTTCCCAGCATTCTGGTGTTTGATATTGCCAGCCAGACCTCCTCGGCCATTCAACTGGCCGGCGACACGACCCCTCTTCGCGCTTCGCTGACCCCCGAAGGCTCCTTGCTTTATGTGGGCACCAGCGACAACATGGTGCACGTTCTCGATACGGTGGTCAGCAGCGACATCCAGCAGATCACCTTTCCGACCAACCCTTCGCTGCAGCAGGGAACATTTTGCGACGGGGTGACGGTTCAAACCGTGGTGGGTATCACGGACGCACTGCAGAGCGGTCCTGACACAACCTATACCTACACCCTGACTTCCGGCCCGGATCTGCAAGTCGGCACCGTCGTGATAATCGCCAGCATGGTGGATCCCGGGAATAACGGGACCTTTGCGGTTACGGCGGTGGGTACCGGAATATTCACGGTGGTGAACCCTTCCGGGGTTACGGCAAGTGGTCAGAATGGAATCGGCACCGTGAACCTCACGTGTAACGCGGACTTGGTTGCAGTAAGGCCATGAGGAACACGGCGGATTTCCAGCCGCTAGGATTCATCCCACAGTCCACAACTGAGAACCGAGAACTGGGAACAGAGAACTGCCATTGACGGCTAAGAGGTCTTTTGCACTTCCCGCCCCACGCTGTCGAGCACTCCATTAATGAACTGCACCGACTCGGGACTGGAGAACTTGCGCGCAATTTCCAGGGCTTCATTGATGACCACCGCGCGCGGCGTAGAGGGAAAGCCGAGCAACTCCGCTACCGCCGCCCGCAGCAGGTTGCGATCGACCGCCGCCATGCGCTCCATGCGCCAGTGCTCGGCGTGATGCTCGATCAAACCGTCAATCTCAGTCGCGCGGTCGCTGGCCACGCGAAACAGATCGTCGGCAAAACTCCGGACATCGCCCGCCACCCCATCGCGTTCCTTCCAGAACGTACGGCGTACCTCATCCGCACTCTGCCGGCCCATGTCAGCCTGAAACAGCATCTGCAACACCAGTTCGCGGGATTTGCGGCGGGTTCCCATGGATCAGTCGTCAGTCTTCGGTCGTCAGTCGTCTGCAACTCGACGCCATTGGCCTGGGCCAAGCTTCAGTTTACTGGAATATTCGGATCGAACCGCCGGGAAACTACCTCTTGGTCTTGCTCCTTGCAGGCTGCGAAGGCTTGTGCCGCTTGTGCTTGCCCTTGCTGACGACTGACGGCTGATGACTGACGACTCGCTTCAGCGAAGCCATCTCCACCGCGGCCAGCGCCGCTTCGAACCCCTTGTTGCCCATCTTCAAGCCGGCGCGATCAATGGCTTGCTCCAGCGTGTCGCAGGTAAGCACGCCGAAAGCATGAGGCACCCCGGTTTCCTGCGCGGACTGCCCGATCCCGCGGGTCACTTCATTCGCGATCACATCGTAGTGCGCCGTGTCACCGCGCAGCAGGCAGCCGAGGCAGATGATGGCGTCATACTTTTTCGTCTCGGCCAGCGTGCGGGCAGCGGAGGGGATCTCGAAACTCCCCGGGACACGCATGATCTCTATGTCTTCGTTGCCAGCCCCGGTGCGGCGCAGCCCGTCTAGAGCCCCGTCCAGCAGGCGTTCGGTGATGAAGGCGTTGAAGCGGCTGGCTACGATGGCAAAGTGCTTCCCCCGCGCATCGAGCTTGCCCTCAATCCCCGCCTGCGCCTGCTTCGGTGCCCCATGAACGGTGACCACCATCTCCCCGGGCAGCTCCAGCGAGAAGCTGCGCTCGCCGCTGGCTGGCGAAGCCGAATCCGCGAGAACCTTCAATTTCATCTTTTGCGCGATGGCAAAAACGTCGTCGGGATTGGTGACTTCGAGGACGATCAGCTTGGCCACATCTTTGAGCCGGTCCAGCACCTCCGGCGGATACTGCGGTGAAAGCGCATTCACGCTCAGCATGCCCAGAGGCGCCGTCAGTACGGCCGATTGCCGGTCCGCCCCACTCCCCGACGACAACCGCTCGAACCCGATCGCCTCAAAAAATTCCACCAGCTTGCGGAAATCCTCCGCCCGCGTGGCATAGCGGCCGATGTGGAGAGACTTGAGCATTGAGCGTGTCTTTACCACAGAATCACAGTGACACGGGGAACACCTGCTTCAGAGTTTCTCAATTCAAGGGTTTTCTCCGTGCCTCCGTGTCTCCGTGGTGAAAAATCCGTCTTACTTCCCCCTAAACTGTGCCGCCCGCTTTTCCAGAAACGCCGTTGTGCCTTCCTTCTTGTCCTCGGTCGCGCAGCACACCCCGAACAGCACTGCCTCAACATAGAGGCCTTCCTGCAAGGTCATCTCCATGCCCTTATTGACCGCTTCCATGGCGTACTGCACGGCCAAGGGCGCATTGGCGATGATCTTCTGCGCGATGGCTTCCGCGCGGGGAATGAGCTCAGCGGCGGCAGTGACTTCATTCACCAGCCCGATGCGGTGCGCCTCTTGGGCCGTAATCATCTCGCCCGAGAGCACAAGTTGCATGGCGATTCCCTTGCCCACCAGGCGCGGCAAACGCTGCGTGCCGCCGTAGCCGGGAATGATGCCCAGCTTCACCTCGGGCTGGCCGAGCTTGGCGTTTTCGCTGGCCAGGCGCATGGTGCAGGCCATAGCGATCTCGCATCCGCCGCCCAGCGCGAAGCCGTTGATGCAGGCAATCACCGGCTTGCCCAGGTTCTCGATCAGGTTGAGCACCGACTGGCCGCGGTGGGTGTACTCCTTGCCGGAGACCGCATCATGCTTGGCCAGTTCGCCGATGTCGGCGCCCGCAATGAACGCCTTCTCGCCCGCGCCAGTGAGGATCACCACGCGAACGCCGGCGTCGTTCTTGATGTCGTGAAACGCCGCCCGCAGCTCTTCCATGGTGGCCATGTTGAGGGCGTTCAGGACCTTGGGACGATTAACGGTAATGTAGGCGATAGAGTTCTTCTTTTCGCAGAGGATGTTATCGAAGCTCATAGGTTAGACCCCATCTAATACCCCCGCCTTTCCAGCGCTGCTAATTCCCTTCGGCTCAAGTCACAGCCATAACACTTGTCCAAAAAAGAAAAACTCTTTATGACCGTGATCAATCCACCACTGTACGTCGCTCCGCAACGGGGACAGTTCAGCACACGCAACCAGACTCGCGTCACAACGAAGAGACCGACGCCGATTACACTGAGCCTCCCCCAATCAGTCCACGAGTAACGGAGAGATAGAAGATAACTACCCAGGACAATTCCGATACCGAGCCAACTGGCACGATCCAACATCTTGAATTTGCGCCACCATGCCAGATAGCGCTCACGCTCCTCAGGAGTAACGTCGGCAAGAGCGTTCTCCTCAGCGGACCTGTCGACATTCATCAAAATTCCAACAAGTCGAACCATCGGTGTCGATGCGGGCGTTTCAACCCACCCAAACGTCCGTTCTACAGCTTGTTCGGCTTCGGGTTCGCCGGGTCTGCATAATCGTAGAACCCGCGACCCGACTTCCGCCCATACCACCCTGCCATCACCAACCGCTTCAGCAACGGAGGCGAAGCAAAGCGCCGCTCTTTGAACTCGTCGTACATCACGTGAGTGATGTAGTAAGTCGTATCCAGCCCTACGAAATCCAGCAGCGTAAACGGCCCCATGGGATACCCGCAGCCCAACTTCATCGCCTGATCAATGTCCTCGATTGAGCCCACGCCTTCTTCATAGGCGCGGATGGCGTCGAGCATATATGGCACCAGCAGCCGGTTCACGATGAATCCAGTCTTATCGCTGGTCCGCACCGGCACCTTGCCCAGGTTCTTGCCGAACTCGTAGGCAGTTTCGTACACCTCGTCGGCGGTCGCAATCGTCCGAACGACTTCCACCAGCTTCATCAGCGGCACGGGATTAAAAAAGTGCAGCCCAATAAACCGCTCGGGACGCTTGGCCGCCGTCAGCAGCTCGGTGATCGAGATGGACGAAGTATTCGAAGCAAAGATGGCCTCCTTCTTGACGATCGCATCCAGCGCCGAGTACATCTTCTTCTTTTCCTCGACGTTCTCAATCACCGCCTCCACGATGATGTCGCAATCGGCCAGGTCTTCTTTCTTGGTCGTGCCCTTCAGCCGCGCGCGGATTGCCTGGGGCGTCTCCTTGATCGTGCCCTTCTCGGCAAACTTGGCGAGAGACTTCTCGATCCCGGCGAAGCCCTTGTCGAGGAATTTCTGCTCAACCTCGAGGCTGGTGACGTCGAACCCGGCCATGGCCGCGACTTGCGCGATGCCAGAACCCATCAGACCACAACCCAGAACACCGACCTTCTTGATTTCCATCACAGATTCCTTTTCTGCCGTTTGATCACAAAATCCAACCCAACCCTGACGTCATCCTGAGCCGGCTTCGAGCCGGCGAAGGACCTCGCGTGCACCACCACAATGCCACTGCACGCCAGATCCTTCGATTCGCTCAGGACGACGCCTTCGTATATGACGAGATGCGGCACGTCAGTTCAAACTCTCCACCACCATCGCAATCCCCTGCCCGCCGCCGATGCACGCCGTTCCCAGGCCGTACTTCTTCTTCCGCCGCCGCAGCTCGTAGAGCAAAGTAATGATCAACCGCGTTCCAGTCGCGCCCAGTGGATGTCCCAGCGCAATCGCGCCGCCGTTTACGTTAACCTTCTCCCGATCCAACCCCAGCTCTTTCTCCACCGCCAGATACTGCGCCGCGAAGGCTTCGTTGACTTCGATCAAGTCAATGTAATCCAGGGTCAGCGCGGCTTTCTGGAGCGCGATCTTGGTCGCCGGAACCGGACCCCGTCCCATCAGCTTGGGATCCACCCCGGCAATTCCCCAGCTCACAATGCGGCCCAGCGGCTTCAGCCCTCGCTTTGAAGCCTCCTCCAGCGACATCATCACCACCGCCGCGCCGCCATCCACGATCCCGCTGGCATTGCCGGCGGTCACCGTGCCGTTCTTGCCGAACGCCGGTTTCAGCTTGGCCAGCCCTTCCATGGTGGTCTGCGCGCGCCGGTGATCGTCTTCCGTAAACATCTCGCCGCTCGGCTCACCCTTGCGATCTTTCAGCGGCACCGGAACCAACTCCTCCTGCAGCCGCCCCGCCTTGTATGCCGCGTCGGCGCCCTGCTGCGAGCGCAGTGCGAACTCGTCCTGCATCTGCCGGGTAATGCCTTGCTGCTCTGCGTAAAGCTCGGCGGTGTTGGCCATATACAGCCCGCAGTAGCTGTCGAGCAGCGCAACCATCAGCGAATCTTCCAGCTTGCCGCCCGGTGCCAGCGTGAACCCGTCGCGCCCGCGGATCACGAACGGCGCTTGCGACATCGCTTCCATTCCGCCGGCCAGCACCACGTTGGCCTCGCCCACCATGATCATCTGGGCCGCGCTGACCATCGCCTGCATGCCCGACCCGCACAAACGATTCACCGTCAGCGCCGGCGTCTCGATGGACAAGCCTGCCCGCAGCCCCACGTGGCGCGCGCCATACAGCGCGTCCCCCGAAGTCTGCTGCGCATTGCCGAACACCGAGTGGTCGAATTCTTTGGGGTCAATCCCCGAACGCTCGATCGCTCCCTTGCTCGCAACCGCCCCCAGTTCCATTGCCGAAAAGTCCTTCAGCTTGCCGCAGTAACGGCCAAAGGGCGTACGCGCCCCACTTACGATGGCAATATCACCTGGTTTCAACATTGAAGTCCTGGGATCAGAAAAGTTCCGAATGGATCGCCAAACTGGTCAGTGTAACAGTGGGAAAGGGAATTGTGCCAGAAGGAGCATAGCAAGATTGAATCATTGAGTCATTGAATCAATGTCGCATTCACGGAATGATTCAATGACTCAATGATTCAATTCTTCTGAGTTCTTACGCGACCGCCGCGGTCGTCAACACCGCTGCCTGCGCGATCACTTTTCCTGCGCCTTGTGCGATGGCCGCATCCAGCGCCTGCTCGGCGCGATTGATGACTTCGGTGACCATGTCTGCGGGATCGTACTGCGGCCGTACCACCGCTTCCGCCAGCCCTGCACTGAATGGAACCGATTCTTCTTTTTCCGGCATATGTACTTCGGTCAGCAGTTTGCGCAGCTTCTCCACCGCCAGCAACGCTTCCTTCTCGGCGGTTTCGCCCAGCATGATGGCCACCGTAGTGGTGCCGTAGCGAAAAGCAAGATCGTTTTGCCGGATATTGGCCGCAATCAGTTGCCCCAACCGCTGCATAGCCGATTCCACCGCTGATTCCCCGAACTCCTTCACCATGGCGGCGCTCTTGCCGAACTGCATCAGCAACACCGTCAGCGGCGTGGCCTGCTGCACCGTGCGGCGCGTTTCCGCCATCAGAAGGTCTAGGTAGGAAGCGCGCTTCAGCAGCCCTGATTTCTCATCAGTTACGGAAAGATTCTTCACCAGCCGTCGCAGGCCGGCATTGTTGAGCGCAATCACAATCTGCTCGCTGATGGTCTTCAGCACTACGATGTCGCTGGAATGCCAGCCCCGCGGCGTAGTGTTCATCAGGATTAGCACGCCCATATGGTCGGTCCCATCGCTGAGCGGCAACGCGAGCAGCGACGTCACCGCCAGACTGGCCACCGCTTCGGACGCCGCTTGCAACTCCGGCTCCGCTCCTGCATCCGCGATGGTCAGCGTTCCGCGGGCGATGGCCAAGTCCTGCACCGTAGCCACGACTTTCGCCAGCACCCCTGCTTCCCCCGCCGCCATGCCATCCGCGCAGTACTCTTTCACCGCTGTAGGCGGCAGCCCGGGTTTGCGCATGGCGACCACGCAGCGGCTCACCTTCCACTGTGCTCCGATTTCGTTCGCCCCTGTAGACATTACCGCATCGGCATTGCTCTGGCGGTACAGCTTGCGGGTGATCTCGGCGACCCGCGTGAAGCTGCGCACATCGGCGGCTTCGCTCGGCGCTGGCGCCGGAGCAGCCGGCGGCGTTACCGGAACCGGTGCCGGGGCACTCGCCGCGGGTGCAGGGGGCGGCGCTGCTTCGTCGGCGTACCGCGAAGTCATGCCCGCCGCCATGTACAAGCGCTGCAAATCCTGGTTGCGCTCCTCCTCGTGCGGAAAAAGTTCCTGAATCCGCTGCAGCCGCTCAATCGCCTTGGACCGCATGCCGTACTGCACCAGGATCTCCGCCTGCAGCATCAGGTCCTGCAGGGTGGCGGAGCCCATCGTGGGTGATTCGCTGCGTGACACCTCCGGCACCGATTTGTTCATTGTGGTGAAGCGTGAGGCGATCACCTTGAAACGGCCGTCATCAATCTTGCCGCGCAGCATTTCCAGCCGCTTCTGGTGCCCGGGTTCGTAGGCATCCACCTCGGCCGCCCGGTCCAAGCACTCGGCAGCCTTGGGATAGTTCCCCATGCCGTAATGGAGATCGAACAGCTTGAGCAAAGTCTGGCAGTAGTCCGCCTCGCGGTTGGAGGAGTTGAACAGCTCGCTCATGAACTCCAGCACATCGGGCGACGCCCGGTGGCTGGAGGCCGTATCCTGCATCAGCGCTACGAACGCGCGGCGCTCGCCGCGGCGGCGTTGGAACTGCTCCAGCTTGCGCGCCAGAGCCACCGCCTCCGCATCCTGCTGCGCATCAATCAGCAAACCGATCAGGTTGGTCACGTCGGGCACGCGCGAAGGATTCTGCTCAAACAGTTGCCACATCAGGGGCTCGGCTTCGCTCAGCCGGTTGGCCGCGATCAGGGCCTTGGCATAGGTTTCAGTCAGTTCCGGCGAGGCCGCCCCCGCCTGCGCCAGGGGCTCCAGAACAAAGATGGCGGCTCCCACCTGGCCTTGCGCCATCAGACTCTTGCCGTAGGCCAGCGCAATCCTGATGTCGCTGGAGTCTTCCCCATAGGCGCGCTCGAACCATTGTGCCGCGCTGCCTCCCGAGGCTTGGATCGCCTCGGCCAGTTGCAAAAAGGCCGCCGCAGCTTCTTTGTGCTCGCCGACCTCCGAGCAAAGTTCCCCCAGGCGCAGAAGATTTCGTTCGCCGGATTCGAGCGCCACAATGCGCTTCAGCACCGTGAGCGAGTCCGGTTTCCGTCCCTGTCTGGTCACCTCTTCCAGCGCATTTTCGTAGGTCTCAACCGCCAGCTTGCGGTTGGTGTTCTCCAGGATTTGCCCGAAGCGCACCCTCTGGTGCCAGGTGGGATTTACATAGCGGGACAGCTTCTTGTAGGTCAGGCTGGCGCGGATGGCATCGTCATATTCGACCTGCCGCTCGAACAACTCGCCCAGCAGCTTGACTGCCTCGGAGGTGCGTTGCAGCGACAGGCAAAGGTCGGCGGCCATTTGGCGCACCGTATCGTTGTCCGCATCAACCTGCAGAATTTCCAGGTACTCGTCCAGCGCCTCGGAAGTCTTCCCTCTCTGTAGAAGCCTTTCCGCACGCTCCACGCGTTTGGCGATCTCGGCTCGGTCCACTCGGTTGGGCGTGTCTGACATGAGAGATGTCGGTGCGGAGTAACCCACTGAAATTATCGGCGGTGGTTTCCCACCCGGCAACGAAGTAACGGCCGACCCCGATTACGAAGGTCATCTCCACAATAACCCTTTGGGAATAAACCAGATTCTGGTATAGGTGCCGCATGCCCGTGGCCCAGCAGACCAACCAGGAGCAGGGGCTCCGCCACCAGCTCAGCGCCGGCCAAATGGCTATGGTCGCGGTGGGCGGCTCCATCGGCACCGGACTTCTGCTGGGCTCCGCCGCCGCCCTCGAGATCGCCGGCCCGGGTGTCATCCTCAGCTACGCCTTGGCAGCCTTCATCAACTTCACCGTCGCCATGGCATTGGGAGAACTGTCCAGCATGCACCCCGCGGCTGGCTCCTTCGGGGTTTACGGCGAACTTTATCTCAATGCCTGGGCCGGATTCATCTCACGCGCCGGATACTGGGCCGCCATCGCCATGTCAGTGGGTGTGGACCTGGTCGCTTCCGCCACCTACATGGCGTACTGGTTCCCTGCGGTGCCTGCGCTGTTATGGGTGGTGGCCTTCTCCGCTCTGCTGCTGCTCATCAATCTGCGCAGCGTGGGCTCCTACGGACGGTTCGAGTACTGGTTCGCCATGATCAAGGTGGTGACCATCCTGGCCTTCATCGTGATCGGCGCGGGTTTGCTGCTCAGCCACCAGGTGGCGCCGCAATACACCGCCCAGGGTGGCTTCTTCCCCAAGGGAGCACTCGCCCCGCTGCTCGCCATGGCCTTCGCCTTGTACACCTTTGGCGGGGTCGAGATGGTCGCGATTACCACCGGGGAATCGCGGTCCGCCGGAGAGATTCCCCGCGCCGTGCGCCTCACTTTTGGCGTCCTCACCTTTGTCTATTTAGGCGCCATCACCGTGCTGGTTGGAGTGATGCCCTGGAACCGGGCCGGAGTCACCGAGAGCCCCTTTGTCAGCGTCTTTCGCCACGCCAACCTCCCGGCCGCCCCTCACCTGATGAACTTCGTGGTTCTCACCGCGGCGCTGTCCGGCGCCAATGCCGCGCTGTACGTTTCCTCGCGCATGCTGTTTTCGCTCGCTCGGCGCGGCTGGGCTCCCGTCGCGCTCGGCCGTTTGAACGCCGCGGGATCGCCCCGGTCCGCCCTGCTGGCCTCATCCTTCGGAATCGTGGTCGCCCTGGTGCTGGAGAAATGGGCCCCCAAGGACGCCTTCGTCTACATTCTGGGCGCTGCCTTGTGCGGCTTGATGCTCTCCTGGCTGGTCTCCCTCGCCGCGCACGCGGTCTTTCGCCATCGCCTCACCCCGGAGGAGGTGCGAAACCTCCCCATGCGCTCGCCGGGCGGAGCCTGGCTCTCGGTCGTCGGCCTCATCCTGGTGTGCATCGCCATGGCGGAAACCTGGTCCGGTTCGCACCTGGCCCTGCTCAGCAGCGCGGTGTACCTGGTTGTGCTCACCGCCGCCTACCTGCTGATCAGGACCCGCGGCCAAGCTGCAAGCAACTGAGAACCGGGAACCAGGAACCGAGAACTGATTTTATTAGTGAGAGACCGAGGGAACTCCCGCCAATTATCATGCCCGGCGATCCGCCGCTTCCCAAACCCGCCAATGAAGCGAGATCAAGCGCCCGGCTTGACAGTGCCTTCCAAATACTTCCGTACGGTCGCTTGCGCAAGCGCCAGGGTAGCGTCCGCAGTACCGATGAGTGAGAACCGTGCTACCGTCCCGGCTGGTTCCGGGCCCACCGGGATTCCCCCTTCACTTGGCCTGAATCGCCTTGATGTAATCGGTAAGATTCCTGATGCGGCGGTCGGCTGCTGCCTGGTCCACACCGGGCATAGCGAGGAACGCAGGACCCCAGGTGGGCATCTCTCTGGAGCCATGCGCGGCCGTGGCCTGGTTGCCATGGATCGCCTTGTACACGTCATCGTAGCGGAACTTCCCGTGATTTCGCGCGGACAAAGCGGTGAGGTCGGGGGGTTGCACCTTGAGCGAAATCGCCGCTGGGCCCGCTCCTTTGGCATCGTCCCCATGGCAGGAGGCACAGTGCTCCATGAACAACGCCTTGCCCGCTGCGATCGACTGCCCATGGCTCTGGCCTTTCCGGGATTTCACCGGTTCGGCCGCCGCAAGGCCAACCGCCAGGAGCAGCAGCCAAACCCAAAACAGGACACGCCAACGCACAGTCTGTCCCTCTCCGTTCAGTATGGATGAATCGTAGTTTACAGCGTGGTATCGGTTCAACTTCACCCCCTTGCCCCTGCAAAGCCCGATGGGGTCATCCTAGCCCTAAACCCATTTTGCAACTTACGTAGGTAACCCTTCCCAAAGCCGGAACTCCTCACGCTGAGACGTGACTCGAATCACAACCTTGGACCTCCGTACTGACTAGCATGGTGCTGCAGGAGTTTATTGCTGTTGCAAAAGATTGCACAGTTTATAATTCAGAGCAGCAACACTCTTACACCAAACTGTAAATATTAGGAGGAGAGCATGTTTCGCTTCCTTGGTCTGGTCATTTCCCTATTGCTGGTTTTCTCGTTGATCGCCGTCGGTCAAGACAATCCCAAAGCGGAGATCTTCGGTGGCTACCAGTACACCCGCGTGAACCCTGGACATGGTGTGGACAGCCTCAACTTGAACGGCTGGAATGCCTCAGTCAGCGGGTACTTTACCAAGTACTTGGGCATTAGCGGCGATTTCAGCGGCGCCTATGGCACCCCGTTCGGAGTCAGCACGAAGTTGCACACCTTCATGTTCGGGCCAATCGTGCACTTCCCCAATAGTTCCAAAATCACACCTTTCGCACATGCGCTGTTTGGCGGTGCACATCTCAACGCCTCGGCGTTTGAGCTCTCCGGTGCGCAAACCAAGTTTGCCTGGGCGGCCGGTGGGGGGCTCGATGCGAACCTCAACTCCAGGTTTGCTGTGCGCCTGGCGCAGGTTGATTTTCTGCAGACGCGCTTCGTCGACCTTACTCAGAACAATTTCCGGTACTCTGCCGGAATCGTAATCAAGTTCTGAAAGCACGAACAGGGCGGGTGACCCACCCGCATATTCGGAGTACATCTGCCCTGCTTTCGCAAAAAGCCGTCCCGAGGGGGACGGCTTTAGGCCCTCAGGCACACCCAGGGGGGGCCAAACTTGACGTTGCCGAACCACGCAGGGGAAAAACTGCCTTACCGTACACCACCATCTTGATTTTTATTTTCAGAGACTTGCAAATGCCAATGTGGCTGGGCAGTCAAGTCTCCACCCTCGCCCGCGAAGCTTAGCGCTACCGTCCGGTAGACCGCCGGGGCTCGTCGGAAAAGGATGCATCGAAGGGGTCGCGGGCGGAGGCGGGAGAACGCCTCCTGGTGCAGGCTGCCCAAGAAGACCCCGCCCGGTTCGCTGAGCATTACGAGAACAATTTTGAGCGCGTGTATGCCTTCATCGCACGTCGCGTCCACGACCGCGATGTGGCCGAGGACTTGACCTCCGACGTATTCCACAAGGCGCTGGCCAATCTTGCGGGACTGGCGCAACCTCAATCTCCCCGCCCACCGACCAGCCCTACGGCGACCGCAGCGCTGGGGTTCGAGATCCGTTCGGCAACCAGTGGTACCTCGCGACGCACATCAAGGATGTTTAAGAAAAGACGCTAGAATCGGAGCCATGCATGTTCGCTGGCTGATTGCGTTGTCGCTGGCCTGCTCGTGCGCCGCGCAAGACTATGTGGTCCAGAACAGCGGCACGGCTGAAAATCTGCGCGGCGTGAGCGCCGTGTCTAACAAAGTCGCATGGGCCAGCGGCACCCACGGCACCTATCTGCGGACTTTGGACGGCGGAAACTCCTGGCAGGCAGCGCAGGTACCGAGAGCGGAGGGGCTTGACTTCCGCGACGTGGAAGCATTCAGCGCAGACGCGGCTTATCTGCTGAGTGCGGGGCCAGGAGAGCAGTCGCAAATCTACAAGACCACCGACGGTGGCAAGCACTGGACGCTGCAGTTTACCAACCGGGATGCCAAAGGCTTCTTCGACTGCATGGCGTTCTGGGACCGCGCACACGGCATCGCGCTGGGCGACCCCATCGACGGAAAGTTCGAGCTGATTACCACGGATGATGGCGGCAAGCATTGGAAGCAGATCTCTCCGGGCAGGATTCCGGCGGCTGTCGAGGGCGAAGGTGCGTTTGCCGCCAGTGGAACCTGCATTGCCGTGCAGGGCAAGGCGAATGTCTGGTTCGGCACGGGCGGAAAAGTGGCGCGGGTTTTTCGTTCCACCGATCGCGGGAAAATCTGGATCGTCGCGGAGACGCCCATCGCACACGGCAACGAGTCATCGGGGATTTTCTCAGTCGCCTTTCGCGACGCGCAGCACGGGGTGATCGCGGGAGGAGACTACAAGCACCCGGAACAAGGTGGGCGCAACCTGGCGCGGAGCGACGACGGGGGCCGCACCTGGAACTTGTGGGAAATAGCTCCACAATCGTACTTCTCTGCCGTGGCGTTTGATCCCCAGCACGGCCTGCTGGCGGTGGGCGCCGCGCACGCGGGATACACCGATGACATCCGAACAAAGAACTGGGTGAGGTATAGCGACCTGGACCTGAATGCGGTGAGTCTTGATCCAACGGGCGAGGCGGTTGCAGTCGGTGCGAAGGGTCTGGTGGTTCGCTTCTCGCGCCCCCTTGCGCCCCGCAATCGACCCTGGAAAAGCTCTCCTCCTCCGGCGACGCAGCCCCAGCCTTCCCTCCAGCCCGACCGCAAGAATCTCAATCCGATCCGCAGTACCGCCCTGATGTCGCGCTCGAAATGCCCTTTGCGGATTGTCAGAGACATTTGCAGCCGACGGTCGTCAATGTTCTGACTTCAAGACAAAACAGTGACAAAGATTTCACAAGGCTGTGACACCTCTCTGGCGCAGCCTGTCTAGGATCGCATTCAATACTCCTCGGGGAGAGCGAACTTTATTCCGCATCCCAGGAAGGTTCTTCGCTGGCAGAGGGACAACACTGCTACGAGTTTTTCCCGTGTGGGCTCAGGTTGCAAATCAGGGCAGTTTTCAAGTTGGGACGCACCTTCTCAGGAACGCGGCAATGCCATGGAAATCGCCGCGAAAGGAGATTACGAGCGATGAGGATCGGGCGAATGGGGCGAATCGCTGCGCATGCTTTACTGCTGGGAATGGTGGCGATGGCCTCCCGGCCAGCCCATGCCATCCCCGCATTCGCCCGCAAGTACGGCCTGCCCTGCTCCGCTTGCCACGAGGCCTGGCCCAAGCTGAACAATTTTGGTCAAACCTTCAAAGACGGCGGCTACCAGTTGAACAACGACCGGGACGCTCCTATCTACCAAAACCCCTCGTACTGGCCGATCGCCATGAGGATTACGCCGAACTGGCACCTCGAGGGCAACAGCCGCGTCACCACGGATGCCGTTCCTGGAGACCCCGAAAGCGGCCAGGTGCAAAGCACCATCAACACTCACGGCTTCGACCTCTCCGGCATTGACATCCTCACCGGCGGAACTCTGGCGAAGAACATCTCCTTTCTGCTAGTGCCTTCGATTGAAGCCGACACCGGCACCGTCAGTTTCGAATCAGCCTGGGTGCGGCTCGACAACCTGCTGCAATCGCCATGGCTGAACTTCAAGTTCGGGAAGTTCGAGCTGGACGTGCCAATTTCCGAAAAGCGCATTCTCACCCTCTCCACCAATGGCGGCTTCTACCAGCTCTATCACTTCCTGCCGCCCGGCGACGTGACTCCCACCAGCATGGGAGACAACCAGCTCGGCATCGAACTCCTGGGCCATTCGCCCGACGATCACACCCGCTATGCGCTCTCGCTCCTCAGCAGTACCGATGGCGAATTGGGCCTGCCCGGGGGAAGGAGTTATGACGGCTACATCCACGTAAGCCACGCCTTCGATCTTCCCAGCCTGGGCCTGCAGCGAGTGGGAGCCTATGGATACGTCGGCCAGGCGCCGACATTCTTCCTGACCACAGGCGGCGTGCCCATCCCCGGAAGCGGCCGGGGGAATCGCTCGTTTTACCGAGCCGGGGCCTACGTGAACTTCTATGCCGGCAGCTTCGATTTCACCGGCATCTACCAGCATGCGTCGGACAATGCTTTCCTGGCGAACGCACAGGCAGCCGATCAGACGCTTCCCAACGGCGCACAATCGCCGGTCTGGAACACAGGTACGATCGAGGCCCACTACACCTACTCGCCCCAACTGGTATTCATCGGACGCTACGAATTGGTGCGCATTTCGCGCCAGGCATTGGCCACCACTCCCGGTGATTTCGGGAACCTGGATGCAGTCACCGTCGGCTACCGCTACTACCCGTTCATGCACAGCCGCGCCGGACTCGCCTGGCACCAGGAAGTTTCCAGTGTGCGGTCGAAGCTCACGTCCGACACGGGTCAAGACCAGCGGAGCACCAGCGTGTTCATGGGCTTCGACTTCGCCTTTTGAGGAGCAGATGAAAACCGGCCCCAATACGCTCTTTCTCTTCACGGTGATGATCGCCACTCTCACCTCGGGACGAGCCGCGGCACAGAATGCCGGGTCCGGTTCTGGTTATCCGGGACCGAAAGACGGCCTCACCGATCAGGAGCACCGGGGCCAGGGGCTTTACCGCCGCTATTGCGTCGGATGCCATGGCGCTCGCGGAGATGGCAACGGCGAGAACGCGCCGTACCTCGATCCCAAGCCGCGCGACTTCACGCAAGCCACCTTCAAATGCCGATCCACGCCTACCGGGAGCCTGCCGCTGGACAGCGATCTCTACGACACCATCAGCCGGGGCATTCACGCCAGCGGCATGCCGTCGTGGAACCCGTTGACTCCCGAACAGAGGCATGAACTGATTGCCTACATCAAGACGTTTTCCCCGCGCTTCCGCGAGGAGCAACCCGGCGCTCCGCTGCCCATACCTCCCGAGCCACCCACCTCGGCGGAAAGTGCGAAGCGCGGCGCGGAACTTTTCCAGAGCATGAATTGCTGGAGCTGCCATGGCAAGGACGGTCGCGGCCACGGCCCCTCCGCCATGACCCTCACCGACAGCAAGGGCTATCCGATCACCCCGTTTGATCTGACCAGCGGGACCCGCTTCAAGTGCGGCGCCTCAGACCGGGAACTTTTCCGCGATCTGATGACCGGTTTGGACGGAACACCCATGCCATCCTTTGCCGACGCGCTGAAGCCTGACCAGATCTGGGACCTGGTGCACTACATCCAGACCATTCGTGAGGGTTCGAAGAGCGCATCGGTCGAAAACAGGACCGAGCGCAAGGGAAACTGAAACCCTCGTGCGAGACCGTAATCGTAGTTCGAAGTGAGAAACAAGGTGGTGCCGTATGAAAAAGCGTTACCAGGCAATCGCTACACTGTTGGCACTATGTCTCGTGGGGCTGCAGGCTGCACGCGCCGGCTCCCCCGCCAATGACGCTCCCACAGCCACTTCTGCCAGGGTCACGGGCGTGGTGAAGTTTGAAGGCATAGTACCCAAGGCAATCCATATCAACATGGCTGCTGATCCCAGCTGCGCCCGGCAGCATCCTAACGGCGCAGCTTCCGAGGACATTGTGGCTGACTCTAGCGGGGGCCTGGAAAACGTGTTCGTGTTTATCTCCGACGGCCTCGGGGACCGTGCATTCGATCCGCCGCAGAAGCCAGCGGTGATCGAGCAGAAAGGCTGCATGTATGAGCCGCACGTCGTCGCCATGCAGGCCCACCAGAAGCTGGACGTGGTAAACGCAGACTCCACTACGCACAACATCCATCCCCTGCCTAACAACAATCGCGAGTGGAACAAGTCGCAGCCACCGGGGCTCCCGATCGAAGAGACGTTCCCGCGCGAGGAGGTTGCCATCCCGGTGAAATGCAACGTCCATCCCTGGATGCGCAGTTACATCGCGGTGTTCAAGCACCCTTATTTTGCCGTCACCGGGAAGGATGGCAGCTTCGACCTGAAGGACCTGCCGCCCGGAACGTACACGCTCGAGGCCTGGCACGAGAAGCTGGGGACAGCGATCCAGAAGGTCACCATCGGACCTTCCGAGACCAAGACGGTGCAGTTCGTCTTCAAGGGACGCCCGGGCGCATGACAGCTGGAGGGCGAGGCTCTCCCTCGCCCTTCCCTCGCAGTGTTTGCGCGAATTCGCTCATCTCTCCACTGGGGAAGTCGCGAGCGCGGGCGTATAATCCAGCCACTCGCGATGACCCTGCTCCCGCCCAAGCTCACATCGCAGGCAAGGTTTGTGCCGTTCTTCTGCCTGATGCTCGTGGCGGTGGGGATCGGGACGGGTACGCTGCGGCGCTTTCGCTCCGCTCCGGCGATCACGCCGAGCTTGCGGCCGGCTACGGCCAAGCTCGACTGGTCTCTCTACGACGAAGACCATTTCCGTGACGGCACACCGGATTTTCTGCGATTGACCGACACCGCTGACCGGGATGCGTTCCGGCGCTGGTTCACGCTGTTGGCAGACTACGAATCGCTGCTGCCTCCGAACAAACGGCCAGCAGAAATCAGTGACTGCGCCGCGCTTATCCGCTTTGCCTATCGCGGTGCGCTGCACGCGCACGATGCCGGTTGGTTGACCGACATGGGCCTGGAAGGGCTCCCCAGCGTGCCTTCGGTGCAGAAATACCAGTATCCCTTTACGCCTCTGGGCGCCGGCCTGCTGCGCGTGAAAGCCGGTGCATTCGCGGCGGAGGACGTGAGCAACGGCGCATTTGCCCAGTTTGCGGACGCCCGAAATCTTCGTGAGTTGAACACCCACTTCATCAGCCGGGATATTCGGCAGGCTCGGCCGGGCGATCTGCTCTTCTACCGCCAGTTGGAGCAGAACGAACCGTATCATTCCATGATTTTCGTGGGCCGGAGCCAGTTGGATGGGGACCAGGACGCTCTCGTGATCTATCACACGGGGCGGATCGGCAGGGATAAGGGCGAGATTCGGCGGGTTCGAGTCGAGGATCTTATGCAGCATCCTTCGCCGCGCTGGCGGCCGATTGCGGGTAACAGCAATTTCCTGGGCGTGTATAGATGGAACATCTTGCGGGAAACAGAGTGATGTGCAGCCGACATCGGCGGGGGCAGGATGCCGGCGCTACAAAGAAAAGGCATCGCTTGAGACTGAGACTTTGCACTGCGCTGTTCTTCCTGTTCGTGGCGCTGCCCGCGCTGGCGCGTGAACCTTATTTTTCTCTGAGCAGCGATCGCAGCTACATGCCTGGCGAAAAGCCGGTCGTGAACGTGTATTCCTCCGGGGTCGAGACCTTGGAGTTCCGTGTTTACCGCGTCAATGATCCACTGCAGTTCTTTCAGAAATTGGATGACGTCCACAGCTTTGGCCACGTTTCCCCCAAGGAGCAGATCGAAGAGCGTACCTGGCTGGAGCGCTTCCACGACTGGAAGCACGACTTCTGGGTGCGGCTGCGCGATTTTATTCGCGGGCAATTTTCGCCGCAGGCACGCGCCGAAATCCGCCAGGCACAGGCCAGCCGCAACAAGGTGACTGGAGAAGCGGTGTTCGCCCAGGTGCCGCTGCTGAATTCCAGGCAACTGGTGGCACGCTGGCACCAGCAGATGGGTTTGAAGCTTCTCTCTGAGAACCTGGCGGTTCCGCTGGATTCTCTCAATTCCGGCGTTTACGTGGTCGAGGCCACCAACGGAACTCTGCGCGCCTACACGATAGTCATGGTCAGCGAGATGGCCATGGTGACCAAGTCGGCGCCAGGACAGGTGCTGACCTACGTGGTCGATCGGCGCAGCGGGCAGCCGATTGCCAACACGTCGGTCGTGGTCTGGGCCAACAAGAAAGAACTGGCCCGCATGCAGACCGACGCGCAGGGCCTGGCCCAGACTTCCGTCAACTATCAAGGCCAGGGGCAGTCGCCCGAAGGCGGCGGCTCTCTGGAAAATGTCTGGATTCTGGCCCAGCACGAGGACGATCCCGCTATCGTCGCGCCGTACTCGTTCAATCTGAGCAGCAATCCCAGCGACGATTGGGTCGGATACATCTACACCGATCGTCCGGTGTACCGGCCGGGACACACCGTGCACTTCAAGGGGATCGTGCGCAATCACAATGGGGAACGCTATGCGGTTCCAGCGGGCACCAAGGTCCAGGTTCAGATCACCGATCAGAACGGCAAGCAGCTGCACCAGCAGGACCTGACGCTGTCGCCGTTTGGCACGGTGCATGGCGACTTTGACGTGCCGCAAGGGGCAGCGTTGGGCTACTACTCGATTACCCTGCGCCACGAGCAGGCGGTGATGGCGGGCGGCTTCAACGTGGAGGAATACAAGAAGCCGGAGTATCAGGTAAAAGTCACACCGGAGAAAGCGCGTGTGCTGCAGGGCGACGCCATCAAGGCCACCATCGAGGCACGCTACTACTTCGGGGAGCCGGTTGCGAACGGCAAAGTGAAGTACGTGGTCCACACCATGCCGTACTGGTCGGGATTCGCGGAACAGGACGAAGATGACTCCGGGAACTATGCAGGTGAGGGCGAGGAAGGCGGCGATGAGGGCTACTACGGTGGCGAGCAGGAATCCGAGCAAAGCGGCACCCTGGACGCCAATGGCCGCCTGACAATCACAGTCCCCACCAAGCCCAGCCCCAACAAGCGAGACCTGCGCTATCGCATTGAAGCCCGCGTGATGGACGCCAGCAACCGGGAAATTTCCGGCTACAACTACGTGCTGGCCACCTACGGAAGTTTTCAGATCGCGGTCCGTGGGCAGAGCTACCTCTACCGCAAGGGCGACACCGCGCAGTTCACGGTGGAAGCGCGCGATTACGACAGCAACCCGGTGCAGACCGCAGTCCACGTGGAACTGGTTCGTCACTTCTGGCAGCGGCCAGGTTCGAAGGACGTTGTCCTGCTGGCGCAGGATGTGCAGACTGCGGCTGACGGCACAGCGCGAGTCAGTGTTCCATTGAACCAGACCGGCGATCTGGTGGTAAGGGCAACGGCAAGAACTCCCGAGAGCCGCGAGGTCTCCGCTACCACCTACGTCTGGGTGCCCGGCGCAGAAGAGAGCTGGTACGGCGGGGCGCAGCGGGAGATCAAGATCATTCCCGACAAGAAGTCCTACAGCGTGGGCGACGCCGCCAAGTTGCTGCTGCTCACGGGAGTTCCGGAGTCATACATCCTGGTCACCACCGAAGCTCGGACTCTACAGACCAAACAAGTGATCAAAGCCACCGGACCAAGCGTGACGGTTGAGATTCCAATCGGTGCGGATGATCAGCCCAACGTTTACGTTGGCGCCACGTTCATTCGCGACAACGCGCTGTACCAGTCGGCGAAGAGTCTGAAAGTACCAGCCGTACAGCAGGTTCTAAACGTGTCTCTGGAGCCCAGCAAGAAGCAATTTCAGCCCGGCGAGCCGGCCGTTTACAACATTACTGCGAAGGACGCGAGCGGGAAGCCGGTAAGCGGCGAGTTCAGCGTCGGCGTGGTGGATGAGGCTATTTACGCTATTCATCCCGACCTCACCCAGAGCATTACGACTTTCTTTTACGGCGACACTTACAACCGTGTGTACACCGACTCTTCGCTTAGTTTTTACTTCCACGGCGAGGCCGGCAAGCGGCAAATGCAGTTGGCGGGCAAGCTGTCGTACCGTCCGCTGGCGCAATTGAAGCCGAGCGAAGCCCTGGTGCAGCCCAAAATCCGCAAGGCATTTCCCGACACCGCACTGTGGCTCGCCGATGTCACCACCAACGCCCAGGGACAGGCGCAAGCCAAGCTGGAATTCCCAGACTCGTTGACGACTTGGCGCACCACCGTACGCGGAGTCACGCTTGACACCAAAGTCGGCAGCGCCGTGGATCGCGTGATCGTGCGCAAGAACCTGATGGTGCGCCTAGCGGTGCCGCGCTTCTTCCGCCAGGGGGACGAGATCACGGTCTCCGCGCTGGTGCACAACTACCTGGAAAACACCAAGACCGTTCAGGTTTCAATGGACCTCACCGGACTGGAAGTGATCGAAGGCGCCGCCAGGCAGATCACCGTGCCGAGCCGCGGCGAAGCGCAAGCCGGACTGGCGTGTGCGTGTGCAGAGCGTCCGCGAGGCCCGGCTGCTGGCGAAGGCGCTGACCAACGAAGAATCGGACGCCATGGAGCTCACCCTTCCTGTCGTACCGTTTGGGGTGAAGCTGGCTGAGGCCAAGGCGGGATCGATCTCAGGCAGCAGTGGACAAGCGGACGAGACGATCGCATTCCCCGCGGGCACCGAACCATCGTCGCACAGCCTCGATGTCAGCGTTACGCCTTCGGTCGCAGGAACCATCCTGAGCGCGCTGCAATACCTGACCACGTATCCCTACGGCTGCACCGAGCAGACCATGTCCAGTTTCCTGCCCAATATCATCGTGGCCAAGACGCTGGCCGATCTGCACATCGAGTACAAGGGCGACAAAACCGAACTCGAGAAGAAGATTCGCGCGGGCCTAGACCGCCTGTACGACTACCAACATGAAGATGGCGGCTGGGGCTGGTGGAAAGACGACGAGAGTCAGGTCTTCATGACGGCCTACGTCGTATCAGGCCTGGGGCAAGCCAAGTCGGGCGGTTACGACGTGAAGCCGGATGCGCTTCAGAATGGACAAACGTTCCTGCAGGGAGCGTTGAAGAAGTATCAAAAGATGCGGCCCGACCTGCAGGCATACGTCGTTTATGCATTGGTGCAGAGCGGCATTGCCGACAGCGGCCAGTTGAACAGTGCGTTCGAAAAGCGCGGCAAGATGTCGGCGCAGGGACTGGCTTTGCTCGGCTTGGCGCTGCAAACGACCAACGACAATCGTGCCGGGGAAGTTGCCGACGCCTTGGAGAAGCTGACCAAGGTGGATGACGCGCAGGCGTACTGGCCTTCACAGTACGACTACCTGATGGAGTTTGAGTTCGACGATGGTCCGGAGACAACTGCGCTGGCGGTGAAGCTGATCAGCCAGGTGCATCCCCAGAGTCCGCTCCTTCCGAAGGCAGCGTTGTGGCTGGTGGATCATCGCGACGATGGATATTACTGGTTCTCCACCAAGCAGACCGCAATGGTAATTTTCGGACTCACGGAGTATCTGAAAACCAGCCACGAACTAGACGCGGACTTTACCGCCGACGTGCTGGTGAATGGCAAGCCGGTGCTCACCCGCAAATTCACCAGGGCAGACACCATGACCGCCGCGGCTGCGGTCATCCACCTCACGCCGGACCAGTTGGCCGCCGGCGAGAACAAGATTCAAGTCCGCAAAAGCGGCGGGGGACGTCTCTACTACTCGGCACGCGGGGAGTACTACTCGACCGAGAAGAAGCTCTTCCAGAGCAACAAGCTTTCGTTGAACATCACGCGTGACTACTACCGTCTGGTGCCCGGCACCGAGAAAGGCAGCGAAGGCGAAAAGATTGTCTATCATCTCGACCCGTTGAGCGGGACGTTGGCTCCCGGTGATGTGGTCGCGGTGCGGCTGACCGTGGGTGGCGGCGAGTGGCGGTACCTGATGATCGAGGATCCAATCCCCGCGGGCGCCGAGTTCCTGGAGCGCGACGACCTCTACGAGATCAAGGACCGGCCCGACTGGTGGGGCTACTGGTTCTCCAGGCGCGAGTTCCACGATGACCGCGCCGCCATCTTCCAGACCTGGTTCAACCAGCGGCAGACCTACTTCTATCTGATGAAGATCGTGAACCCAGGCAGATTCCGGGTAAGCCCGGCACTGGTCGAGCCCATGTATCAGCCGTCGGTACTCTCGACCACCGACGCGCTCACTGTGGAGGTGAAGTGATGAACCCTCTGCGGGAGGCCATGGCAATGGTGTGGTCGAGCAAACGGCTCTGGCTGCTGCAATTCCTGCTGAATCCCGTGCTGCTCGCGCTAGGGGTGTGGTGGCTCACCATCCCGGAGGCCCACATCTGGCAGTTGGGGTTGAGCGTGGTACTGGCGTTCGTGGTGGTCGTGGGCATGCTGTGGCTGCAGGCGGGAACTCTGGTGTATTTCGCAGGCGAGCAGACACCCGGCGCTGCATTTGGTTCGGTTAGGCGGAAGCTCGTGGCATTCGCCACATGGGTCCTTGCGATGGCGGTGTGCTTGTGTCTGGTGGAAAGCTGGAGCGCTAAGGCCTATCAGTATGCCAGCTATTTGCGCTCTGTCCTGCCATTGGCACTGCGGCGGCACGTCAGTGAATCGCAGATGGATTCGTCTGTGAACTTGCTCTTCTGGGCCTTGTTCTGGATCATCGTCCCCGGGCTGCTCCTGCCGCTCGGCCTGCAAATGGCGAAGCGCGGATTTCGAGGATTAGGAAACGGTGGTTGGAGAGCGTGGGCCCGGACGGTTGCGAGCCGCGAATACTGGCCGGCTGTCATTGTGCTTGCCTTGGTCGGTGTTTCCCTGCCGCAAGAGTTTATCGGCTGGGTGCCGAAGATGTCGTCTGTAAGCGGCCAAGCCGCCAGCATGGTATTGCGTTTTCTTGCTGCCTGGCTTTTGGCGGTCACAGCGTGGGTGGTGTTGACCTCAGTGGTGGGCAGGTTTGGCCGCGATAGTAGCCAGGTTGGCGGGGAGTCCGCGAGCTAGCCAGCTGGTGACCGTGTCCTTACCGTTCTGCTGAATCAGGGCTGCGACTCGAGCGCGGGCAGCGGCGTAAGCCTGTTCCATCTGCCCGCGGTCTGCGGCGCGCTCAAACATCCTCTCCAGATCCTGATTCGCCGATGCACTCACCGAATTGACTTCCGCAGGATTCGAAAGATACAGCACGATTCCTTCGCGGAACCACAGGGGCAAGCCGGGCCGGGCGTGCGCTTCTACCAGCAGATGGATGAACTCGTGGCGCAGCGTGCTGTCCAGCGCTGAATGAGCATGCAGGAGCGCCGCCGGCTGCATGCGAACCGTGTGCCCACGCGTGCTCGCTGCCACCCACCCAGGTTCTCCAGTCGAATCGCGGTAGGTATCGAGCGAAGGATAGACTTTGAGTCGCGGCCGGAAATCGAAGCGCAGTCCGGTCGCACTCTCGGCTTCGCGCATCAGCTTCTCTCCGGTCGCGATGAGAGGCTCGTCTTCCCTGGCACGGGTCGTGACCAGTTCCAAGCGCTCGCCGCTCTGCGATTCCCATGCCAGCCCTTGGGCGGTGACGCCCAGCGCGGTCCCCGGATAGTAGAACGCGAGGATTTCGCGGTAGCTCTTACCCTCTTTGCCCATCTCGGCGGCGCCCGCCTGGCACAGGCCCACGCCGTGCCCGGAGCCGCGTCCGGTAAAGATGATTTGATCGCCCGAGTCACGTAGGTCGTAGAGGTCGCTGCGGATCTGGTTCCACCCCAAGGTACGATCCACGGCAAATCGGAAGCTGGAGGCGGAGATCGTGGCGTCGGCGTCCGCGCCGGTGAAATGAAGTTTGACCGCGCGACCCGCAGCCGTTCGTGACTTGACCTCCAAAGTCTTCCACCCGTGTGGCGGCTGCAGCCCTGCAGCGATCAAGGCCTTCTCCAAATCAGCTTTCGCCAGGCTCGAGTGCCACTGGCTGCCGTTGCTTCGCGAGCAATAAGGATCGATGTGCTCCCGGAGATAGGGAAGCTTGCGTCCGGGCCAGACGTCCGCCACATCCGCCGTAGTACCGCCGCAGTTCTGGTGATAGTAGGCAGCAGCCGGGCGTCCCTCGTACCAGAGCAGCTCGCCCTCGGTGGCCTCCACCGCGGCCCGAATGCGCTCGTTGATGGCGCTGAACCGAAAATCCTGGCAATGGGTGGTATCGCAGAAATCGAAAGCCTCAGTCTTGTGACGACCGCGGAAATGCACCGCGAACGTCCGTGCGGCCACTGCCATGGCCTGCAAGGATTGATCGGACTGTTGATTCCCGCTCTCGGCTGCGAGCACCGCAGCCACATAATCTTCCAGCGGCAAGCTCAGCGTGAGCGACAGCCAGGGGCCGCGGGCGCGAATCTCCAGGGGAAACGTCGCCTCGAACGCTGCGTGTTGAAAACCAGCCAGCCGGTAGGCGCCGGTAATCCAAATTGACGCGTAGTTCTGCGATTGCCCGGCGAGGTGGATGCGCCCGTCGGCCGCGTCGATCTGCAAACTGCCGCGCAAGGTTGAGTCGTGACAAGTGGCGCAAGCCCTCCACAGCACCGCGCCATTCCTGGGTGAAATGGTGAGACTGGCGGGAGGCAGCAGCGAATAGAGGCGAACTTTGATTTCCGTCGCCTGCGCCGCAGCCAGCGCCGGCACCAACAGCATCAGCAGGAGGAGTGCCCGTCTCATCTCACACCTCGCGCCTGCTGGTAGGCGGTGAAGATTTTGCGGGCCAGGGCGGCGGCATCCATGCCGCGCGCATGCTCCAAATACACCACCAGCACAATTTCGGGATGATCCGCCGGAGCGTAGCCGGCGAACCAACCGTGCGTGAGCGGCGAGGCCGCTGAGCGAGCGGTTCCGGTCTTGCCGGCCACCGCCAATCCTTCGGGCTGTGCCGCGTGGGCCATGCCATATTCGGTGGAGCCCTTCAGCCCTTGCGAGACGACTGCCCAGGCAGCATCAGAACTGCTGGTGGTTTGCCGCAACGCCAGTCCACGGTAGGCATTCAGCAGCCCAAGCGGCGTTACTGCGATTCCCTCTTCTCCCAGCGCGAGCAACTGAAGCTGCTCCCGGCTCTCGGGATTACGCATGCCGCCCACGGCCTCCTGGGCAGTGATCCCGGTCGGCGACAGCAATCCTGCCCGCTGAAATTCTTCCCGGAGATTTTCTCCTGTGAGATGCGAGGCGAAAGAAGCAAAGTACGAATTACAAGAGTAGGCCAGCGCTTCAGAAGCATCGAACCCGGCGGGAACCTCGGGATGCGTGCAATCCATCGTCTGGGCCGCGATCTGCAGCCTGCGGCGGCAATAGAAGCGCTCCTGGGGATCGAAATGACCGGAGTCCAGGAGTGCGAACAGGGTGAAGGGCTTGATCGCGGAGCCGGGAGCCGCCAGGCGGCGCGCGGCCACATCGAGACCATGCTGCGCCAACACACTCCTCGATCCAACCTCAAGCACGACAGCAGAGCCGGACTGGCCCGCCATGGCGTGATCGACGGCCGACTGCAGTGCTTGCTGAAGATGATTCTGCGCCGTGGCTAAACCGCCCGCGAGCACGACGATGACAGCCGTGCTGGCGAACCAAGGTTGATGAGTGCGAAGCACTGGGAAAGGTTACACCGAGTCACGCCAAATGGGATGGGCGGAATCTCAATCTACGCCCATCCCCAGGGAACTCAGCACTCAGTGGCGGCGCTGGGTCTCGCGCAGGATGGTGGCAAAGCTGCGGCCGCCAAAGCTGAATCCCTGCTCGATCGTCCCGGTCACTGCGACCCTGGCGCCGTTGCCCGGCACACCATAATTCTGGCTGTAAACCCACATCCGCCCGGTGCCGTCGTCGATCTCAAAAACTCCCGTGCCCAGTGCGCCGAACGAACCGGAAACCGTCCCGGCAATGGTGACTTCCTTCCCGGCAAAACGGCCCGGATCACTATTAATTTTCGCGATGGTGGTGCGCTGCGGGCACCCCGCCAGGCAGAGGCCGCAAACCGCAACCGCTAGTGCGGAAACAATTCTGCTACGCATTGTGAGCATGCAATCCTCCGAGGACCGCAAAGGATAACAACTACAGAATGTTAATCCATGTTGGATGCATGTGTGAACCCTGGTGATGGCCACGTTCTGAGGGAGTATAATCACCGAGAATCAGGAGCGCCTACCGAAGGCGCTCCTTTGGTTTTTTGAGGCGTGGCCAAACAGCTTTTGGGTGTCTGTTCAGACCTGAATCGCACCGAAACGAGGAGGATTGGATGCAGGAAACTCCGCAGCAGTACACGCAGCGTATCCTGGGCTATAGCGAGGGAAAACAGCCCTTGCGCGTGCAGCAGGCCACCGCGAAGAAACTCAGTGCCCTGACCAGGCGGCTGAACAAGAAACAACTCACGCAACAGCCGGTGCCTGGGAAATGGTCGATTGCCGAGATCCTGGCGCACCTTGCCGACGCGGAACTCGTGGGAGGATGGCGCCTGCGGCTGATCCTGGGCAGCAGCGGTACGCCCATTCAAGCCTTCGATCAGGACGTTTGGGCGCAAACCTTCAACTACAGCCGGCGCAATCCCAAAGCTTCACTGGAGATGTTTCGCGTTTTGCGGGAAAACAATCTGACGCTCTTGAAGTCAGTCCCGAAGGGCCTGTGGGACAACTATGGCATGCACGCCGAGCGGGGGAAGGAAACCATCGCGCACATCGTTCGCATGTTTGCCGGACACGATCTGAACCATTTGCAGCAGGTGGAGAAGATCGTGAAAGGGAGCCGGCAAAAGTCCTAAAAGGCTGCAGAGGGCGCGGAGGTTTCGCAGAGTACGCCGAGGATTCCAACGATTGCGTTCTTCTTCGCGTCCTTTGCGGACCTCCTTCGCGAACTTTGCGGTTTAAGGTTTTTGGGGTTTGTCCCGCAAGGACTTCGCGCGGGAAGCGGCTTGCTGCGCCTCCTCGCTTTTCCCCAGCCCTTTGTACGCCAGGGCGAGCAACTCAAAAACTTCCGCGTTGTCGGCCTGCGCCTTGGAAAGCGGCTCGAGCTGCTGAACCGCGTCCGCAAAGCTTCCTTCCGCGATCTGCGCCTTGGCCACCCCCAGCTGAGCCTCCACGCTGTCAGCCTGCACCAGAAGCGCGGCTTCGAACTGGTCCTCGGCCGCCTTGGGATCTTTCAGGCCCAGGTAAACCTGGCCCAGCAGCAGGCGCGCGGAGAGCTGTCCGGGCGTTAGCTTGAGACTCGCCTCCAATGCGTCGCGTGCCCCCGCCAGGTCTCCCGTCTTCTCCCGGGCCTGGCCCTCGTAGAACGCTGCCGTGGAATCGTCGGGGCGAACCTCGCGTGCGCGTTTCAGATGATCGGCAGCCTTAGCGTAGTCGCCCGCGTGCAGTTCAAGTTCTCCCAGTTGCCGCAGCGCGGTCGGAGACTTGGGATCGAGTTGCAGGACCTTCTCCAGAGCGCCCCGCGCGTCAGCCGAGCGGTCATCGTCCGTGGCCAGCATGGCCGTATGCAGCAGGTTCTGCTCTTCGATCTTGTCCTTCGGATCGGGCAAGGCTTCGGGATTGGCCCCGCCAGCCGCGTTCGATCCACTCACATAGCCCAGCGCCTGAAGATTGTTACCCTGGGTGTCAGCTGCGCTGGAAGCCGTTTCTCCGGATGTTCTTGGCTTGAGCTGCGCGAGGATGCCGCGGAGCTTCTGCGCGGTCGCGTTCCCGGGTTCGTACCCGTTCTTCAGTTCTCCTGGGTCCGCGTGCAGGTCGTAAAGTTCCGGGCGCGGCGCTTCAATGAACTTGAATCCCTCAGTCCGCACGGAGCGCAGTGGCGCCCACCCAAAGCGCAGCGGATAGTCAGTTTCGCCGATCGCAGTGCGATCCGCAGTCTCCGCGCCCGCGAAATACGGCTTCAGTGATTTGCCATCCAGTTGCGCCGGAAGCCCAGCGTGCAACAGATCAAGCACAGTGGGCAGGATGTCAGTTGTGCGCACCTGGGCATCGACCAACTTGGCGGCGTTGGCTCCAGCGGGCAACTTCACGATCAGCGGCACATGGGTAGTCGAGTCATAAAGAAAGATGCCGTGCGTGTCCTCATGGTGCTCGCCCAGACCCTCGCCGTGGTCTCCGACTACGACCACGATTGAATTTTCGTACCAGCCATGCTTTTTCAGATAGCCGATAAAACTTGCCAAAACCGAGTCGGCATAAGCGATCTCGCCGTCGTATAAGCGATCTTTATAGGTCCCAGAGTAGGGTGCCGGCGGCTCATAAGGATCATGCGGATCGTACAAATGCACCCAGACAAAGTGCGGCCCCGTCGGGTGGGCGGTAAGCCACGCTTCCGCATGCTCCACCACGTCGGCGCCGCGCCGTTCCACGCGCCCCCAACGTGACTTGGTCTGCGCGTGCTCGGGAAAGTTATCGTAGAAATCAAATCCACGATCAAGTCCCGGGGCCAAGGACTTGCTGTCCAGAATGACCGCCCCAATGAACGCAGCGCTGTGATAGCCCTTGGGCTTCAGCAGTTCGGCCCAGGTGGGATGCGTTGCGGCCAGCGGCACCGCGAAGTCCGTCACTCCGTGGGAACTGGGTAGCAGGCCGGTCAGGATCGTCGTGTGTGAGGTATTAGTGATGGGGCTGGGCGTAAAGGCCTGCGCGAAGCGAATTCCGTCTTTCGCCAGACTATCCAGGGCCGGGGTCTGAATCGCTTCATCGCCATAGCAGCGCACGTGGTCGGCACGAAGGGTGTCGATGGTGACTAGGAACACGTCGGGTGGAGACGGCTTCTTCTGCGGCGGCATCGCGCCGAAACTGGCCGTGGCCAGCCAGCCGATCATCAGGATTCTTACGGCCTTCATGGCAATTCAGACTAGCATATTCGCGGCTGACGTCCGCCGGAACTGCCTGCGCGATGGGATATAATTTCTTCTACCCAATGGTGTCCTCCCGGTGTTTTGCATTCCTGCTGCTTGCCAGCTTGCTGGTGTCGGTGCCCGCGGCGTTGGCCGCCCCGAATCCCGCGCCCAACGTGGTGTTTATCACTATTGATACGCTGCGCGCCGACCATCTCGGCTGCTATGGCTACAAGCAGATTCGCACGCCCAACATTGATGCCCTCGCCGCGGATGGCGTGCGCTTCGAGCGTGCTTACACTCCGGTTCCGGTAACCCTGCCCTCGCATAGCGTGATTTTCACCGGTACCTATCCCTTGCTCAGCGGCATGCACGATTTCGCCGCCAACACTCTGAATCCCACCCAGCCCACCCTGGCATCGGTGTTAAAGGAGCAGGGATATACGACCGGGGCGGTGATCGCCGCCGCGGTGCTGGACTCGCGCTTCGGCCTGAACCACGGGTTCGACTTCTACTACGACCACTTCGACTTCAACCGCATGGAGGAAGCGAACCTCGACGAAATGGAGCGTCCCGGAAACCTGGTGGCTGACCAGGCACTGGAGTGGCTGGGCCAGAACTATCAGAAGAAGTTCTTCTTGTGGATACACTTGTACGACCCCCACTATCCCTACCGTCCGCCGGCACCGTACAGCGAGGAGTACAAAGATCGCCCCTATGACGGTGAAATCGCTTTTGCCGACGCCCAGGTCGGACGCCTCATAGGTTTTCTGAAAGCGAAAGGGCTCTACCAGAACACCCTCATCGTGTTGAGCGGAGACCACGGAGAAAGCCTGGGCGAGCATGGCGAGAAAACTCACGGCTTCTTCATCTACAACGCGACCTTGCATGTGCCGGTCATCATTCGTCTGCCGGGCGGCGCATCGGCGAAAACCGTGTCTGAGTTGATCAGCCTGGCGGACTTGATGCCCACCGTCCTGCAAGCCTTGAAAGTGGACGTCCCTTCGCAGGTGCAGGGCCGCAACCTGCTCCCGCTCATGACTCCGAAGAACGAGGAGGCAGCGCGCAGCCTGTATGCGGAGACCTTCATGCCGCGCTTGCACTTCAACTGGAGCGAACTGCGAGCGGTTGAGACCGAGAACTACCATTTCATCGATGCCCCTAAACCCGAACTCTACGACTTGAAGAAGGACCCCGGTGAGACCCAGAACCTGTATCCGCAGAAGAAAGCGGTGGCGGAGGAGATGCGCGCCAAGCTGGCCACGCTGATCCGCGAATACAGCGCCGGGCAGGAACTGGCGGAGAAGACCGGGCTCGACCCGGCGCTGATGGAGCGCCTGAAATCCCTGGGGTACGCAGGCTTTTCGGGCGGAGGCACCCCCACCATCACCGACCGCAACCTGCCGGATCCCAAGGACCGCATCGCGACATACGAGTTGATTTCAGACGCGATCGCCGAGAGCCAGCACGGGCAGTACGCGCAGTCCGTCGAGAAGCTGAACGCGGCTCTTAAGACGGAGCCCACTTCTGTGCCCGTGCACTACTTGCAGGGTTTGAACTACTACCGACTGGGCGACTTCGCGAAGTCCGTGGATGAGTTCCAGCAAGTGCTGAAGGCGAGCCCGGATTATGCGCTCGCTGCTTTTCACCTCGGCCTGGCTTATGCCCGAACCGGACAGGTTGATGATGCAATTGCCACGTATAAGCGGACGCTGGATCTGGATTCAACCAATTTCGCCGCCGCCTACGACTTGGGGGTAGTGTACCTGCAGAAGAACATGACAAACGAAGCGGCCGCGGCCTTCCTTCAGTCTGTGACGATCGCAGACGCCTACGCACCCGGGCATCGCGCATTAGGTCAGGTGCTATTGTCGGAAGGGCGAGTGGACGATGCTATCGCTGAGTTGCGCAAAGCTGCTGAATTGGTGCCACAAGATTCCAGCACTCACGCAGCCCTCGCTAAGGCGTTGGCAGCAAAGGGACTGACTGCAGAGGCGCAGGAAGAAATGCGCAAGGCGCAGGAAGCTCGCCCCCAATGAGTCTTTCCCGCTGCCTCACGTTTCCAAGCGCGGCCTGTCAATTGGTCGCGAGCATTCTTCTTCTGTCGGCCGGGTCGTTCGCGGCCCAGGCCCCAGCCCGCAAAGCTCCCGTCAACGTAATCCTCATCACCATGGACACGGTACGCGCCGACCACCTCGGCTGCTACGGTGATCGGCAAGTTCAGACACCCACCTTGGACGCGCTCGCACACGACGGCGTCGTGTTCGATCGGGCCATCGCGCAAGTTCCGCTCACCTGGCCTTCTCACGCCGTGATACTGACTGGGACGTATCCGTTTCAGAATGGCGTTCAGGATTTCACCGGCACGCCGCTCAGCCCGCAGTTCCGCTCCATCGCGCAGGCTTTCAAACAGCGCGGCTATGCCACGGGAGCGGTGGTCAGTGCTTTCGTGCTGGACCGCAGTTGGGGGCTGGCGCGTGGTTTTGACTTTTACGATGACACTTTCTCCGCGGAAACTTTCCAGCAAAAAGACATCGGACTGGTGGACCGCCGAGCTGGCGAGAGTGTCCGCCGTGCCATAAACTGGCTCAAGAGCGCCCGCCGGCCATTCTTCTTCTGGCTTCACCTGTATGACCCTCACAGTCCGTACGATCCGCCGGAGCCATATCGGACCCAGTATCAAGGCCATCTCTACGACGGAGAAATTGCCTACGCCGATCACGAACTCGGACGGCTGATCGCCTGGTTGAAGCAAAACCAGCTCTATGACCGTACCGCGATTGTATTCCTCAGCGACCACGGCGAATCTCTGGGCGAGCATGGCGAGCAAGAGCATGGTTTCTTTGTCTATGACTCGACCGTCCACATTCCACTCATCGTGAAACCGCCTTCTGGAAGCGGCATCCAGCCCGGCCGAGCGGCGCGGCCGGTAGAGACCACTGCGGTTGCTCCCACTCTTCTACATCTCGCCGGGCTGAAGGATGTCATCGCGCAACAGTTCAACTCGCATGGACTGTTGGGGGCAAAGGCGGAGAAGGAAGACGAAGCGTACAGCGAGACGTTCTATCCGTTCAGTTCGTTTGGATGGAGCCCGCTCCATGCCTTGGAAACCACTCGCTATCACTACATCGACGCCCCAATTGCTGAACTCTACGACCTCGTGGCCGATCCCGCGGAGAAAAACAATGTTGCACCGCAACAGAGCGCCACGGTCGCCGTCCTCAAAGACAAACTGCAGTCTCGCCTGCGGAAAAACCCGTTCACGCCCAGCCAAGCAAATTCTTCTGGACTGAGCCCTGACGCAGCCGAGAAACTTCGTGCCTTGGGGTACGTGGCCTACCGGTCGCCGGTTACTGCGGAGGCGTTGGCCGCCGGCCTGCCCGACCCCAAGGACAAGCTCGGAGAGTTCAATGCCATCCTGAAGGCGCAGGACGCATTCCAGGCGGGAGATTTCGATACTGGGAAGCAAGTGCTCGACAAAGTACGGCAGCAAGATCCACAAATCTACACCGTGCCGTTCATGCTGGCAGAGGCGGCGATGCGGCAGCAGAAATGGGACGAGGCTGCCGCGCAATTTCGCCAATGCCTTGAACTCAATCCTAATTTCGACCAGGCGATGACCGGACTCGCTCATGCACTCGTCGGGCAGGGCAAGGCGGACGAAGCTCGACTTTGGATCGGGAAGGCACTGCAGTTCAATCCGCAGAATTATCGCGCCTGGTACGATCTGGGGACGCTTGACGCGAAGGCCGACCGTACCGCCGCTGCGTCCGACTACGGAAAGGCGCTCGCGATACAGCCCAACTTCGCGCTTCTCCGGCGTGATTTCGGAATGTTGCAGTTCGAGCAGAAGAATTACGCGGAAGCCGCGACCCACCTGGCGAAGGCGACCGAGCTAGGAGTCAACGAGGCGAAGACTTACAACTTCCTGGGGATTTCTTACAGCCGGACCGGCCAGTTGCAAAAGGCCGTCGACAGTTACGCAAAAGCGCTGAAACTGAACCCAGACCTGGCCGAGGCACACCTCAACCTGGCCTATGCTTATCAGAGGATGAATCGCCCGAAGGCGGCTCAGGAAGAGTACGGCACGGCCTGCAAGCTGGAGAAAAACTTCTGCCAGTTTGTTCCGCGGCAACGGCCGTGACTCATTGTTATGGAAGGTCCGGACTCAATTGTGGCTCGCCCCCTCCGCCGTCTTGCCCTCCAGCCTTTCCAGCACACCCTTTGCTTTGGGAGCAAACCCATCGTTCGGGAACAACTTGAGGTAAGTCTTAAGCTCAGAGGCGGCGTCCTTGCTTCGTCGCTGCTGCAGATACAAGTTGACCAGTTGCAGGTAGGCCTGCGGCATCGCGGGATCAAGCTGGAGAGCATCGTTAAGGTTGCGTTCTGCCTCGCTTCCCCTTCCCGTACGGCTGTAGAGGGAGCCAAGCAAGAAGTGGCCAAACGCGGAATCTGGCTGCTTCTGCAAGCCTTGCTGCAGCGCCTTCTCTGCTTCCTCAAATCGGTTGGTGAGCGTCAGTACGTGCCCCAGATTGAAGTATGCCTGGGAATCATTCTGGTTGACCCGGAGCACTTCCTTGAATTGCTTCTCCGCGCCAGCATAGTCCGCTTTGCTCAGATAGTCCGAACCCAGGTTGTTATGCGCAGGATAAAAGTCTGGAGCGAGCGAGATCGCCTTTTCATAATGCCGGATCGCCTCATCGCTTATCTGATGCTTGTCCGCTGCGACGCCCTTGTCGAATTCTTTAACCGCGTTTTTCGGGAAATGGCGCCGGTACTCCGCCGGATCAACCAGGTTAGGGTTGCTCCCGGGCTCACGATTCGGCAGCGGTTCCTTCTTAGCCGGCTCGCGCGGGATTAAGTTTATCTGTGCCATTGCCACTGTGTAGATGGACGTATCGAGGACGACCAGTTGATCGACTGGGTAGAAACGCTCGTCGTTGATAACGACGTGGTAGGGATTGCTTCCCAGACCATAGAATCCGAATCTTCCTTCCTCATCACTGTATGCGCTGCCAAGCGTGGCGCCTCGCAACTGTAGTTCTACAAATATCCTGCCTGCGAAATCGCCCTTGCTCAGGTGCAGTTCGCCAACGACGCTGCCTACGCCTCCCTGCTGCGCCTGAAGCGCGGGAACCGCAAGGAGCAGAAAGATGAGGCAGGCGAGAATCAGATTGCGGCGGGCGCACGGCATGGCCCTACTCCCATAAAAAGGAAGAGGGCTTGTTCTCACCTCGGTGAGAACAAGCCCTCAAGGTTACCGCGGTTTAGAAGCTCACTTTCAACCCAAACTGGAGATTGCGTGGGTTCAAAGTGCCGCCCGCCTGGCCGAAGTTGCTAATGGGGAACTGGTTGTGAGTAGTCTCCAAGGCAGCTTGGCCCGGCTCCGCCAGGACGAAGTTGGTGTGGTTGAAGACGTTGAAGCCCTCCACGCGGAACTGCAGACCCACTCTCTCGGTGACCTGGAAGTTCTTGAAGAGGGACATGTCTGCGTACCACTGGCCGGGCCCAACGAAGGTGTTGCGGCCGAGGTTGCCCGGGCAGCCCAGGCACGGGGTGCTGAAGATACCAGCGTTGGGCGCCCACTCCGGTCCCCAGCCGTTGGCCCACATATCGTGGGTAGCGCCGCTGAAGCTCGAAATGGTGGAATTCGGCCGGTTGTTTCTGGAGTGGCTGTTCGTCGTATTGAGTAGGTAAGCGCCACCCTGGTTCACGCAGGTACCATCATTGACATCCGTCGCAGTGCACGGGAGCGCGTTTCCGTTCTCGTCAAAACTAACCGTCGATCGCAGTTTTGCCGAGCGGCGGTCGTATGGAGACCAGTGCGCACCGGTCTGGAAGGACCAAATCCCATTATACTGCCACCCGTCGAGCACAGCCTTCAGGAACCCTGTGTGCTTCCCGAACGGCAGCTCCCACACATAGTTGAACACCAGCCGCTGACGGATGTCAAAGATGGAATTGCCCCGGTCCAGGCTCGGGTTGGTCCAATCGGTGGTGAACCCGTCGCCTGCCGCGTCGCCGTTGGCGGTCGTGGCGCCACTGTGCCAGGTGGAGCCGTCATCAATGCTGTGGCTATAGGTGTAGTTCAGGTTGAACAGCAGGCCGTGGCTCACTTGCTTCTTGACGGCGACCTGGAGCGAGTTGTAGTTGGAGTTGGCGGCGTTCTGCCAGACGCGCAGCGTACCGTAGTTGCCGTTGACGCGACCGCTCGGGCTGCCGCAGAGTTGGCGCCCGAAGATGTCCGTGACACACCCCCCCACCGGCAGTTTGCCGCCGGGAAGACGGTTGACGTCATCGGCTCGGAACAGCTTGTGTCCCGTCGTCCCAACGTAATCCACCTCGACCGTCAGCTTGGGCATAATCTCACGCTGCAGGCTGAGGTAGTAGTTGTAAACATACGGGTCGCGGATGCCCTGCGGGAAAATAACGCCCGTCAGGAATGCAGTTTGCGGGTTGCCGGCTGCCCAACCCGAGAGATTGCCCACAGCCTGCGCGCCAGTGCCCTGGCCGGGGTTCGTGGGTGCGCCGAAGAAGGTCGGCGTGGCGCCACTCGGGCCACATATAGTGCCGTCCGCATTGCAGGTGCTTGGGCCGTAAACGATGACCGAGTCGCCGCCGTCCAGCGCCGCGCTATCCGCCAGGTTGAAGGAGTAGAACGGCGGATTCCAGCGCGAGTTGGAGAGTGGGTTGTAGAGCGTGGACTCGTAGGAGACCCCGAATCCGCCGCGCAGCGACGTCTTGCCGTCGCCGAATATATCCCAGGCGAAGCCGACGCGAGGACCGAAGTTGTTGTGATCGCCTTTGCCCAGCGAACTCGATGGGGCGAAACCGCCCGGACCGCAGATTCCGGCCACGGTCACCTGCGCTATGGCGGCGGCCGTGGTGCAGTCGTAGAAGGTACCGTTGATGGTGCCGGTGGAGCCCGCTGGCACGTTGGCGTCATGAATTTGGCCAGCCCCGGTGGTGATGTTGTCCAGCAAGCTGTTGCCTGGGCCGGGCAGGAACGTCGTGGCCAGATTGTCCAGTTCGTTGTGGCGCGTGAACAGGTCGTACCGGATACCCAGGTTCAGGGTCAGGCGACGGGTGACCTTCCAGTCATCCTGAAAGAACGCTCCAAATTCGAGGTTGCGCCAGTGTCGGATATTGCTGGCCAGTTGGGCCTGATTGCCGGAAATGAACCCGGGATCCACGCCCGCAACCTCAAAGTAAGGGGCGTCCGCGGCAAACCAGATGGTGTCGAAAAACTCGTACGACGGCCGGGCGACGTTGAACTCGCTGTTCTCGATGTTACGCTTGATGTCCGCGCCGATCTTAATGTTGTGCGCGCCATGGCTGATCGAGAGCATGTCGCTATAAGTGTACTCGTGTTCCTTGAATAGCTGCGGATAGCCGTTGTAGGAACCAAATCCTGAAGCCCCATCATCTGTGACGATGGACGGCACCCCCGGTAAACCAGTACCAATCTCCTGATAGAAACCGGTGTACCCGGCGCGGGCCTCGTTGATGATACGAGAGCTAAAGGTGTGGTCCCAGGTAATCTGGCCAGTGGGATAAACGTTGTGGGTTGGGTTGGTGAAACCGCGAGTGCAGGCCGGAGTGCAAGGTCCGAAGTTGTCGCTGTTTCGCAGCCAGTTGAAGTTGACGAAGAAGCGGTTCTTTTCGTTGGGATTGTAATCGATTCTACCCGACGCCTCTTTGCCTTGGAACAGGTTCCCGAAGGTTTGCGTCTGCTGCCCGAAAAGGGCAACGCTGTTGCAGAGGTACGGGCTGCCCTGCGGCAACGCCGCGTCCAGGGCCTGGAAAGCTGCGTCAATCGAAGGAATCCCGGTAACCCCTTCCGTCGCCACCGCGCCAGGGAAGCCACTGCAATTGGTTCCATTTACGGCCGGCGCGAAGTTCTTGTAGAGCAGCGCGGCGGTCGAGTTGGGCAGAGCTGAAATCACGGCCTGCCGGAACTGTGGTGACTCGACAAGGATCGGTACCGGGGGCGCTTGCGTGGTGAAGTGGTCCTGTTGGTAGGAGACGAAAAAGAACAGCTTGTCTTTGATGATCGGACCGCCGAAGGTCCCGCCGAACTGGTTGAAGCGCAGCAACTGTTTTGGCACGCCGACTTGGTTGTTGAAGAAGTAGTTAGCGTCCAGCTTGTCGTTGCGGAGGAACTCCCAGGCGCTACCGTGCCAGCTATTGGTGCCGGACTTGGTCACCAGGTTGGTGATGGAGCCTGCGCTGCTGCCATACTGGGCGGAGTTGTTCAGGCCGAGCTGCTGGAATTCCTCGACGGTGTCCTGGATGGGGACGTTGTCAACGCCGCCGCTCAGCCCCTTGTTGGAGACGCCGTTGATGAGGAAGCCGTTGAAGTCTTCGCGCAGGCCGTTGACCACCGTGCCGTGGCCATTCTCGAAGTCAGTGCCGTTAACGTTGACCGCGCCCGGCGCCAGCTGGATGAGGTCGTAAACGTTGCGGCCATTGAGGGGCAGGTTGGCTACCAGTGCGCCGCTCACAGTCTGCGACAACTGCGAACTTTCGGTGTCGACCGCCTGGGCCGCGCCGGTTACCTCGACTACCTCGCTCGTAGAGCCCACCTGTAGCTTGAAATCCGAGGGAGTGATAGAACCGGCGTTCACTACCACGTTGGTATGGGTTTCAACCTTGAAGTTCTGAGCCGTCACCGTGACCGAGTAAGTACCAACCGGCAGCTGGTTAGCCACATAGTGCCCCTGCTGGCTGCTCGTGATCGTGGTGGTGAAATCCGTGGCTTTATTCTTAACTACTACTTTTGCGCTGGGAATGGCCGCGCCGGACGGGTCGGTGATATCTCCCGCAATCTGGCCATTCTGAATTTGCGCCGCTGTGCTCAACGCCAGCACCAGCACGCACAACAACACGAGGCAGAACTGCAGCTTCTTCATGGACCTACCCTCTCGCACTGTGGGATGTTGTTCAACGGAGACGTCTTGATCCCCGTACACCTGAAGCTCACGCTGTGATGTAAGCGGCATCACGCCAGACTGTGAAGTGCGCAGCATTCTGCACCCCTCCAGCCCACCTGTCAAGCCATCCTGCTGATTACTCTGGAATAAATGCGCCAGCACCGCGCTCGGGGACACGCCACCCTGCCGTGCCCGCACAACTATCGAGGCACGGAGGCGCACGTAGCTCTCCAAAACAGCCGCGTAGTGGGATCAATGACTTACAAGAACCCGGCCGAATTAGGCTATGACGAACTGGAGACAGGCCCCGACAATGCTCCATAATTTGGAAGAATTGTCACACGAGAGCATGCGCCCCATCACTGGATGGTGTGACTCAATGTGGTTTCTTCTTGGTGGCTTCCGCTGGCTTGCCGGTGCCTCCGAGCCGGGCCGGAACCCCGGGGTTCCGCACGGTTACACCGCGCCCCTCCTCGATCACCAACTCTTGGTCCGCCGCTTCGGATCCCAGAGTTTCCACCTTGCCGGAGGGCCAGCGCACCACGATGGCGTCAACCCGCGTGGCGGCACCTAGGCCGAAGTGCAGCCGGGGATCGCTCGCTGACTCGAAGCTGCCGTTGGCGCGGACCTCGGCGGTTTGGGTCAGACCACCCGCTTTGACCTCCACCCGGGCCCCGAAGCCGTCCCGGTTGGAGCGCGTGCCCACAGCTTTGATCCGCAGCCAGTGGCCGGGCTTGAGCGCCCTGTTTCGCAACAGCACGGGGGAGCCGTCGAGCACGCTGATCAACAGGTCTTCCGCGCCTGAGTTCAGGAAGTCAGCGACGGCTGCGCCCCGGGCCACATACCGCTTGGTCAGGGGAGCGCCTGACGCCATTCCCACTTCCTCAAACTTGCCCGCCCCAAGATTGTGGAAGAGCAAAGGGCGCTCGGCGTAGGTCACGCCGAAGGAGTGCTGGTCCACCTGCGGGTTGACGTGACCGTTGGCCACGAAGATGTCCGGCCAGCCGTCATTGTCGAGGTCCACAAACTTTACTCCGAAGGCGAGGAAAGGAATGCTGATTGGCCCAAATCCGGCGGGACCAGCCAGGTCGGTGAACTGGCCGTTGCCGTCGTTGTGATAGAGATTGTTGGTGTCGTCCGAGAAATTGGTTTTGACGATGTCGGGCCAGCCGTCATTGTCATAATCGGCGGAGTCGATACCCATGCCCGCTTGCTCCCGGCCATCGCCGCTGTACGCCACGCCCGCCTCCGCGCCCACTTCGGTGAATCCGCCCTTGCAGTCGTTATGGTAGAGAAGGCTGGGTGAGGAATCGTTGGCCACGTAAAGGTCGAGGCAGCCATCCTTGTCGTAGTCCAGCCACAGCACGCCCAGACCGTAATAGCCGCCAGGATCGATGTCCAACTTTTCCGTGACATCGGTGAAGGTGCCATCTCCGTTGTTGTGATACAGGCGATCGCGGGAACCTTTCAGGCCGCGAGGTCCGCAGGATACGGGAATCCCGCGATACTGGCAGAAGGGACCTTGCCCGAATTCAGGCAGATGGTCGAGGTCGAGATCCACGTAGTTTGCGATATACAAGTCCAGGTAGCCGTCATTGTCGTAGTCCCCGAATGCCACGCTGGTGCCCCAGCGTCCGGAGTTGCCAACGCCGGCTTTGGCGGTGACATCGGTGAAAGTGCCGTTGCCGTTGTTGTGGTACAGCACGCCCCCGTCCAGGTAAGTGATGTAAAGGTCCTCCCAGCCGTCGTTGTCGTAATCGCCAACCGCCACTCCGAATCCCCAGCCGCAATGTGTGAGTCCTGACTTGGCAGTGACGTCGGTGAACGTGCCGTCGTGATTGTTGTGGTAAAGCTTGCCGGGATGGCAGCGGCCGGCGCGCAGGTCTGCGAGCGTGGAACCGTTCACCAGGTAGATGTCCATCCAGCCGTCGTTGTCATAATCGAAGACAGCGATGCCGCCGCACATGGAGTCCATGATGTAGCGTTTTTCGGCGCTCCCACAGGTGAGATGGAAATCAATACCCGCAGCCCGAGTAACATCCGCGAAAGCAAGGCTTGCGCCGGATGACGCCTTCTTCGCGGCGCCTGCCGGCGGGGACGCCTGGTGGCTCCGGCTTTGCTGCGGGAACGCGGCAGAGGTCAGCAATAGCGCAACGCCCATCAGGCATGCGCCCGCGACCACAATCAGCAGGGAAGATCGAAAGGTCAGCATCACTGGACTCGCCCGGTGGCCATTCCTCCCGTCTGCGGCTGTGCTTTCTTGAGTTCGGCGAAACGTTGCCGTTCCTGCCGGGCTTCCTCGCCTTGGCCGATCTTCTCCAGGGCCCGCGCCAGTTGGTAGTGCGGACTGGGATCGGTTGGCTTTAACTCGATAGAGCGGCGCAGCGCGGCAATGGCGGCCTCCGCCTCGCCTACCAGAAGCAGGCCTTTGCCCAGATCGTAGAAAGCGTCCGCGTTCTGAGGAGCCAGTTCGGTGGCCCGTTTCAAGTGCGTAATTGCCGGCTTCCAATCCCCGGTTTCCAGCAGGCAATGCCCAAGTTCGTAGAGCACTTCCGGGTTGCGGGTCCCGCCTGCCGCCAGTTCCTTTTCGTATTCAGCAATGGCTTCCTGGTTGCGGCCGAGGCTGCCATAGGCGAAGCCCAGATGAAAGTGGCCCAGCGGCAGGCGGGGGTCCAGCCGCAGCGCAGTCTGAAACTGTTCGATGGCCTGCAGGGTGCGATTGGAGTTCTGATACGCTCGTCCCAAGAGCACGTGGGCGAGCGCATTCGACGGTTCCAGGCTGAGCGCTTTTTCCAACTCATCCGCAGCCGGCGGGTATTGCTTCTGAGTCAGCAACACCAGCGCGATATCGAAATGAATACCGAATTGAGCGCTGTCCAGTTTCTCGCTCCGCCGTAGGCTTTCTAGTGCTTCTGCATTCTGGCCCTGTTTGAAATAGACTAGCCCGAGCCAGTGCTGCAGTTGCGCATCTTGCGGCCAACGACCGACCGCGGTGCGACCCAAAGTAGCAGCTTCCGCCAGTCGCGCGCTTTGCAGATAACTAAGCAACAAGCCGCGGTTCACTTCGAGGCTGTCCGGCGCCAATTCCCGCGCCTTTTCGAAATCCGCCGTGGCCCGGTCGAACTGGCCCGCATCCAGCGCAGCCTGACCGCTGCGAACCAGGGACTGAACATTCGAAGACTGAGCTGCGGCCAGCGAGAGCGCCAACAGAACCACACTGGGCAGAAGAAGCAGCAGGCGAAGCCGCTGCCGGGCAAATTGTGCCCACCGGTTGCTAGCCGGATTGTGAGCCACAGGAAAGGGTCGCCGGGAAACGGGCCGCATGGGACTACTCTGCTGCATCCTAACGTGTCGCGGCGGAGCGGCGCAATTCACGTCCCCTCAGCACCTTGCCATCGCCACGCTGACAAGCACAAAAGGCAAATCGCTCACTTAGCGAATTCTCATGCTGCTTACTGAAGCTGGCCCCTCAGTTGCCTTCGATCGACATGGCCGATGCCGTTGAGGCCCGCTGTGATTTACGGCATCGTCCGGGAGAAACTCTAATGATGATCAACGCAAACTCAATTGCTCACCTCCGGGTGCCGTTCCCACAATATGGGCAAACCGATCCAACCCAGACCAAGCGCGACTTCCTCACCCTCAACGATACCGTTCAGACGCAGCAAGGCCTCGGAACGGACCGGGCGAACCAGCCTGACCTGCGGACGGACCTCCAGGAAATACATAACTATTATCGTCTGCGCCATGACGACCTGTTCCACATGAAAATCACCCAGAATGGCAACCTCTCAGGAGTGAAACAGGCGCCGAGCGACTCAGGCAAGATCCACAAGGACATCGGCGGCGATTTGAAAAGCATGTGCGCCACCAATCAGGCTCCCAGCCCCATTGACGTGACTGCCTGATCGAATCTGACTGACAGCTTGGGGTTCCGCGACAATCGCGGAGCCCCTTATTTTGTACCCGTGGCGCACCCGCGTTCCTACCCAGTTGCGATGCCTCCCCTCGCGCCGTTAGAGTAGTGTCTTTCAGCCCACCAGGAGTCCGCTGGAGTTTGCCAACATGAACATGAAAGAACACCTTGGCCGCTTGCTCTCCTATGACGACTGGGCCAATCGCGAAGTGCTGGCAACCCTGGACAAGACCGGCGGGCAGCCGCTGCGATCTGTCTCTCTTATGGCTCACATCTTTTCCGCCCAAAGGCTGTGGTTGGAGCGTCTGCAGTCAAAAAAACAGACTCTCCCGGTCTGGCCCGATTTCAGCCTATCGCAGTGTGAGGCACAAGCCGCCGATCTTCCCAGGCTATGGAAAAACTATCTGGCCCAGGATGCGGATCTTGCGCGCACGGTCGTGTACAAGAACAGCAAGGGAGAAAGCTGGACGAGCCGGCCGGAAGATGTCCTGCTGCACGTGGTCATGCACTCGGCTTATCATCGCGGCCAGATTGCCACTGATGTGCGGGCGGCAGGTTTTCCTCCGGCCTACACCGATTTCATTCACGCGGTGCGGCAGGGCTTTGTGAAAGAGGCTTGAAGATGACGAACGCGAAGTCTATTTTTCGCATGGCCCCTCAAATCATTGGCACCGGGGCGCTGGTGACCTTGATCTTCTACTTCCCGGGCCCCTGGAACGCCATGCGCTGCCTCGGCCTTGCGATTACGGTATTCGCCGCCGTGGCGTTTCTTACCGCCCGCTATCAGCTTGGCAAGTCGTTTTCGGTGACCGCACAGGCCAAACAACTGGTGACTTTCGGAATCTACTCCCGCATTCGCAACCCCCTGTACGTGTTCAGCACGCTGATGATTCTGGGCGCGGTGATCGCCTACCAGCGACCGATCTTTCTGGTGATTCCCGCCGCGCTGGTGGTCATGCAAGTGACCCGTGCCCACCGTGAAGCTCAAGTCCTGGAGGCAGCATTCGGGGACGCATACCGCGAATACCGCAGCCGGACCTGGTTCTGAGCGTGATTGTGAGCTTCCACCCGCCGTGGAAGCCGGTGTAAGCTTCGCAGTTTACTTGCGAAATCCGGCCGGTTCGAGGAAACCCGACATGAGCCGTTGCACGCCCGCACTTCTGCTCGCCGCTGCCATCATCTTTATCACTTATGCGTGCTCAGAGGCGCATGCCCAGGCAGCTCCCGCAACTGAACCGGTCACCTCCGCCGCGCCTAAGCCCCGATCCGAGCGGGTTGTGGACTATCAGATCGATGCCCGAGTCGATGCCCGGAAGAAGACGATTGACGCCATCGAAATCCTCACCTACCGCAACCTCACCGGCCGGCCACAAGACACGTTTCCTTTCCATCTTTATCTCAACGCGTTTCAGCCCACCTCGACCGCCGCCCGCGAGTTTCGCCGGGATAACCCGGACTTTGAATGGAAGGACAAGAACTTCGCCTCGGCGGAAATCAAGTCGCTCGAAGTCGCGGGCATGGGCGACCTGACCTCGCAGATACGCTTCATCGCACCCGACGATGGCAATGCCGACGACCGCACCGTCTTTCAGGTAAAGCTGCCACGCCCTGTGCCACCGGGAGCGTCAGTGCAATTCAAGATCGCCTTCCACGATCAACTGGGTGAAGTGTTCGCCCGCACCGGCTACAAGCGCAACTTCATCATGGGAGCGCAGTGGTTCCCCAAAGTGGGGGTGATTTTTTCAGGTATTGTTGGCCTCTTCTCCCTGGGTTCTCTTTAGTGAGAATAGCAAAACGAGTGTGCGGTCTTTGAGAACATTTGCCTGAATCGCATGCTTGAGTTGCCCCCCGGCACCTGTGAAAACTGGGTCGATCCAGGTCTTCGCGTCCCATCCTCCGCAAAAAGCGCGGAGGGTGGGGTGCGCGACATGAAAGTGAAGTTAAGCCCGCCTGGCCTCCCAATAATCCTCAAAGCGACTACTGAGTCGGCAGCAGCGGAGGGCAATGATGGCGTTGGCGCCGCGAACGGTCCAGAACATCCCGGACTGCTTGAGGCGGCTGCCGACTACGGTTTTGCAGCCCGCTTCGATCACACCTGAACCGACAAACAGATGCTGGCGACGGAACTCGGGATAGCGCATGCGCTCGGCGTTTCTTTCGAAGTAATCGGCGGCCTTGCGGAGAGCTGCGGTCATCTCTGGTGAGGGTGCTTGCAGGGAGCGTAGATAGCCAACCAGCTTTTCGGTCTGGCCCTCGTCCAGCTTGGGTTGGTGACGCACGATCCATTGTCTCTGATGGGCATCATCCCCAGGGTAAAGGAGGCGGGCAATCTCCCAGAGATGCTGGCGGGCGTGAAAGAGATCAACGATCTGGATGGCACCAGGAAAATGCAGATCGGCAAGATTCCATATCCACTCGGCTCCATCGCCTATGATCACTTTCTTGAGGGCGCGGCTCCAGCCGCGATGTTGGGTTTCCGCATAGAGACGTTTGCCGAATTCCGCTGCGGTCTCGATGGCTCCGGTGTAGGTGGTTGAGTCCGGGTCACGGATGGCAAAGCCTTCCTTGTCATAGGCGGTTTGGGTGAAGACGCACCCCAGTTTGACTTCCCGGGTACGAGCCGGCTGACCTTCGACCTTGCCCACGGTGCGCTCAGTCTTGGTGACGGGGACTCCCGTGCCATCCATCTGCACGTACAAAATGGGAATCGGGTCTCCCACGATCACGGGAAGATTCAACTGCAGGGCTCGCTGAATCTGCTCCTGTTGGTGAGCGCAGATGTCTTGGCCCAAGGTTTCGGCGGTTCGCTCCACCGCCTTGGTGGTCACGGCCAGACCCGCCAGTAGTTGCATCTGCTGGCGTCCATGGTCGAAGGGGGCCTCCGCGCCCACCACCGACAACATGCGCCGCACGCCGGGAGATAGATCTTGGTTCTCAACATCCAGTTGGAGGTCGAAAGGAAACTGCCCGCGATGACAACCAGGACAGAGATAGTAAGGGCGCAGCAGTTCTACCTCGCCTATTGCGGTGAGGATGCGCCGGGCGCGCAACTCGCGATAGGGTGCCGTTTGACCACAGGGGCAAGCCTGTTGCCGCTGATCCGGGCCGGGAGGGCCGCACAGCAACAACTGTCCCAAGGCTACGGCGCCGACCCGATGCATGGCCGATCGCATGGCCATTTCCATGGCTTCCAGATCCAGCGCACCATTTTTGCGGCGCTCCTGAAAGATCAGATGCAGCAGTCGGCTTACTTCGTAGGCGACTTCCTGCTGGATCGCTTCGGCCGTTTTTTTTCCTGCAGAGTCAGGGTCTGTTCCACTGGACGCAAGCCGCAGATCCTTTCGTTGATGGCAATGAGCTCCGCACAAAGCTCTTGAAAACGATGGAAAGTTTCCACTTCCCGCTGTGCCTTGCGCAGGTCCACGGGAGAATCAAACGTCTCCGTGACCGTTTTACCCTGAACCTTTCGGGTAAGGCGAAAACTGGGTCCATGGCCAGGATCGTTGGGGCGCGCACAGTGACAAACAGGCTTGCCACATTTGCCGGAGGTGGTGGTGACGGAACCGCGGCGGAAATCTCCCAGACGGATGATCTGGCGGAATAGTTCCGTCCGTTGCTTTTCAAGCTGGGCCAGAGAATCGGGCATAATTGGGCTCCTCATTCTTAGCGTATATAAACGCTAAGAAAAAGGCCACAAAAAAAGAGCCCAGCCTAATCCCAACTTTCATGTCGCGCACCCG
>JAIQET010000031.1 GCA_020073645.1 Terriglobia bacterium
CGAAATTCACCGTTGGAGTGCCATCCGTGTAGGCCTTGCTGAGCAAGCGATGGACGCCGTCGTAACTGTACGTCGTGGTCACAGTGTCGGACCCGGTCTGATTCGGCTTGGGGCTGACCCGCTGGTAAAGCTCGCCTGCTCTGACGGTGTCGTAGGTGTAGTAGGTATTCCCCGACTCCGGATTTGAGGCGCTGGTCAGCCGGGACAATTCATCGTAAGCGAAGCTCCTCAGGTTCAGCCCGCCTTGAGTGATCTGGGTCAGGTTGTCCAGAGTGTCGTATTGATAGGAGGTCAGGAAACCGGTCGCTGCAATGTCCTGCCCGCAGGCTGCGGGCGCAGGAGTGATGCCCAACTGGGTGGCGTTGGTCACCTCGCAGACGGAGGTAAGCCGGCCCAACCCGTCGGTTTGCGACACCCTCGTCACCGGTGACGTGCCGTTGCCTTCATCCTGAACCTGGGTGGCACCTTTGTTGTAGGTCGTGGAAGTTGTAGCGCCATCCGGCTTCCTGACGGTGAGGACTCGACTCATGGCATCGTATGTGTAGTTTGTCAGGCCGTAGGTCGGATCGCCGGTGGTGTGGTAGGGATTCGACTGGGATGCCAGCCGTCCCCGGTTGTCATACGTCGTATCGGCGTAGATTGTGCCGTCTGGCGCCGAGGTGAGCTGGGTATGCTGCACGCGGGCCAGAGTATCGAAGATGGTTGTGGTGACGAGATTGTGGGAGGCGTCGATTGCCGAGCTGACCGTCTTGGTCCATGGAACTGACGCGGTGTTGTAGGTGTAGGTGGTCGAACCACCGTCCGGAAAAGAAGTTGAGTGGGGCCGCCAGTAAAAGCCATCGGTGTAGGTGTAGGTGGTCTGCTTGCTGTTCTCGTCGGTCGAGGAGACCATTACGCCACCGGTGCAGTTCCAGTCATAGGACTTGGACAGCGGAGGCCTGACGTGCACAGTGGTGTTGGTCAGCAAGCTGTTGCCACAATCTCCGTAGGTGGAGGTAGAGGTTGTCCCGTTAACATCGGTAGCGACGTAAACCGCACCAGAGTCGTAGTGGGTAAACGACTTCGTCAGATATGTGCTCGAGGTCACGTACTGCTGGAGAGTGGTGACATTTCCTCGACAAGGCAGGTTGCTTGGTACGCAGGTGACGGAGGTCAACTGGGAGGCGCCGGACGGCTGTAGCGATGCTGCATCCTCGTCGTAGGTGTACGAGGTTTGAGACTTGACGTTACCGCCGCCGTCGGTCACGGTTACCACTGAGGGGCGATCCACGACGCCATTCCCCAGCGTCGCATAAGAGATCAAAGTCTTTCGAGTAGGCGTGGATGCGCCGAAGTCGTATTCGTCCTTCTCTGTCACCTGGCCGGTGGCGGTGTTGTAGAAAGTGTCTACTCGGGAATACGGGCCGCCGTTCAAGGAACGATAGACGTTGATTTCGCTGAACGGAGGGCGTATGTCCGGTGCGCTAATGCAATTGCTTAGCGGAGAGGTGCCGTCATAGCACGTATCGGTTTCTTCCAGGGGCGTGCCGGCGGCGCTCCCGTTATAGACTTTGCGTTGGGCCTCAAATAGTCCGGGAGAGAAAACACTTCCGAAGAAATTGATTACGGTCTGATTCTGCTGCGGGTCAGTAATGGTCGTGGTCGATGAGCCTACCCGGTACGCACTGTTGATGGTGATATTGCTGCGATCATAGTGCCAGACGCCATCCGGGGTTGTGCGCTGCATGGACACGGGACTGCCGTCGTTGCAAACGATTCCGCCGCTGTAGGTGTAGTAGATGGTCCCGCCGCTTGGAAGGCGCACGGAAGCGATGCGGCCGGTGGTATGACCGTTGGGTAAGTCTCGTACGTAAACTTATAGTACGAGGTGTCCGGAAGCGTGATTTTGTCGCGAAGGTAAATCGCGGTTGGCGGGAACTCCAGGACGTTCGCGCAATGGAATGAGGTCTCGACGGTATATTGCACGAACGACATGGTGTAATAGGCTGCGGCTCCCGATGGCGCTGTGTACTTGTACTTCACGGACGCTGGGTAGATGCCGGTAGAGGTAACAGCGGCGGTGCCCAGGTTATCGGTGATGGTGTTGAGGTGCAGCGTCCCGGATTGCCAGGTCTCCGTGACTTGATTGCCGTTACTGTCGGTGGATGTATAGGGAGGAGCACCGCTGACGCTCCAAGCATAATTGATGTAGGTTAGAAGGGGAGGTTTGATGACGTCGCCGTGGGGCGTAGTGACCGTGGCGGCGAGGGGGGAACCGCTTGCATTGATCGTGATTCCGGAGCCATCAGATGCGGTACCGCTCTTGGTCGGAGGGTACACCCGGAGAAAAGCATTGCACCCTGGTCCAATGTCTGGGTTCAGATCCGAGACCGCCACACCCGCTGAACCAAAAGGGTGGGTGGTACCTCTCGCGTCTTGGAAGCTATTGAAATAGAATATGTTGAACGTTATGGTCGTGTCTTCGTCAATTAGTTTGCATGTCTTGGATGTTCTCGTATAAAACACGGCGCCGATACCGTTCAGGCCACCCCCTGTGAGTGGGAAAAACGCTTGCCATTGGTTCAGCCCCATACCATTGGCGCCAACGCTCCAGTTAACGTTGTCGAAGTTGATGGCGAACCGAAACGGAGCGCCGCGCCCCGGCCGGCTGAAGACGGGAATGGTGTAGTGGATGCTGAGGTTGGACAAGCTGACATCGTCTGGGTTGCCAGTAATGGTGCTGTAGGGCGGTATGCCTAGTTGCGGCGTTTGCGCGAAGGCGGCTGGTGATCCGCCTGCTAGGGCGAGGAGGGAGAACAGCAGACAGAGGGACAAACCGGACAAGAAGCGAGACATGGCTCACCTCCCAATGGTTTCGGTTTCCCCCTCAGAAAACTAAACCGTGGCTGAGAATTTAGGGCACGTTATCTTCTGGAGTCAACCAAGAACTACATTTGAACTAACATGTGTGATCGCGATCACATTTCAGACCCGCTCGCTGAAGAAAACAAGAACAAGGGGGAAGCCCTGGTGGGCTTCCCCCGGTTCGGCGCTATGTAAGGAGATGAGGGAATGAATGAAGCGCCAATATCCAAATATGTGCGTCGCTAGATTCTGGTGCCGGCAAGCGCCGTTTCTGGCGTTTCCAGGTGGAAGAGGCGTTGGACAGCGGCCGTCATCTGTTCCTGTTCCACCTTTTCTGGAAGTTCCTTGAGTTCGCGGGCCAGGGATCCGGCAATTCTTTGTGTGATCCGGGACGTCACCGCGTTCAACATCTGGTCCTGGTCTTTGGAAAATGGCCCGTACTCGGTTTTCAGGGACTCCAGTTCTTGCCGGCAAAGTTGGTCGAGCCGGGTGCGGAGCGCGATGATGGTGGGGACGACGCGCTCGGCCAGCAGCTTGCGGCGGAAGCCTTCGGCTTCAGCGGCCACGATCTTACGGGCTTCGGCTGCGGCGGTTTCACGCTCTCCGGCGTTGTGCTGCACGACCTTCTCCAGGTCGTCGATGTCGTAAAGGAAGATTCCGGGGACCTCGCGCACGCTGGGATCGATATCGCGGGGGAGGGCAATGTCCACCAGGACCAGCGGCTTCTGCCGGCGCTCGCGGGCGATGATCTCGGCTTCGTCGCGGCTGAGAATGGTGTGCGGACAGGACGTCGAGCTGATGACGATGTCGGCATTCACCAGGTGCGGCCAACGCTCTTCGAAAGGAATTGCGGTGCCACCCAGCTGGGTTGCAAGTTCCACGGCGTGCTCGTAGGTGCGATTCACAACCCGCACCGCGGAGGCTCCGCTCTTGATGAGATAGCGGGCGGAGAGTTCGCTCATTTTGCCGGCGCCCAGCAAGAGCACGCTCTTGTTCTCCAGCGATCCGAAAATCTGGCGGGCAAGCTCGACCGCGGCGTAGGGGACGGATACGGCAGCGTTGCCGATGGCGGTCTCGTTGCGGACGCGCTTGGAGACCGTCAGGGCTTTCTGCATGACGGCGTCGAGGAAGCGGGCGGTGCTGCCGACTTTCTGCGCCTGCTGCCAGGCGGCTTTCACCTGGGAGACGATTTGCGGCTCGCCGATGACCATGGAATCCAAGCTGGAAGCAACGCTGAAAATGTGGAGGAGGGCTGCGTCATCCAGGAGGCGGTAGAAATGCTTCCATTCACAGAGCTTCAACCCGTAGTCGGCCGAGAGAAGGCGCAAGACGGAATTGGCCGCCAAAGAGGCATCGTTGGCCCAAAGCAGGAATTCGGTACGGTTGCAGGTAGCGAGGACGATGACTTCTTCAATGCCCTCGGCGCGCGAAAGTTGGGTCAGAGCCTCAACGCGGCGGATCTCGCTGATCCAGAAGCGCTCGCGCACGGCGACCGGGGCGGTGCGGTGATTGAGGCCGACGACCATCAGAGTGGGTTCCACGGCGATCTCCCCAAGCAACACTTCAGAGGTGCAAGGGCATCCGGGGTGCCAAAGTTGGCGGTTGGGATGCTGGCCTGGTCATGATGTATTTTCAGCGGCTTGCAGGTGCGGCGACGGGGCGGGATTCCGGGCGGTTGGGGGCGGGATTGAGGCATATCACGCTGGCGAGAGTGTTTTCGCACGGTGGAGGCGCTTGCAGGGCGCAGGCAAACGGTCTAATGTTAGGGGCATCCCATGGGTGTAAGTGTTTGACATACATAGGCAGACTGATGCCTGCGGCATTGCGGTCTGCAATTGATCCTCATCTGGCAAGGAACGTGCCCTTCCTTATTGATGGAGTTGGGCACAAAAACTCACCACTTTCCTAGGAGAAGAAAGAATGAAGAGCGCTATGAAGATAGGGTTCGCGGTTCTGGCATTCGCAATGGTGTTCTCGACCTGGTCGCTGGCTGACGGCGGGGCAGATTTCAAGGCCAAGTGCGCTATGTGCCATGGGGCAGATGGCAAGGGCGACACTGCTATGGGCAAGAAGTTCGGCTTGAAGGACCTGGGGTCGGCCGAGGTGCAGAAGATGTCGGACGCCGAACTGACGGGCACCATCACGAACGGCAAGGACAAGATGCCGAAGTACGAAGGCAAGCTGACCAAGGAACAGATCGCGGACCTGGTGAAGTACATCCGCACTTTGAAGAAGTAGTCGGGAGTCGGGAATTAGCGGGGCCGGCCGGGTTGGGCACGCCACAGCCTGACCGGTCCTGTTTCTTTTTCGCGCTTCTGCAAGAAATTCGTCTGCCGCGAGTTGTATACTTTCCTACCTACGGAAATTCCAAGTCCGCTTTAACGGGTACCACATCCAGATGTCTGCTAACCGCAACGCTTCTGTCCTGTCCAACTCTCTCATCGGACAGGCATAAACCGGTGGTGGCGACCGGTGAGTTTCGCCACGCGGAGGTCAATTGTGCGTGAGGATGACGATCCGAAAAAACCATCGCAAGAGAGTTCCGGAGTCTCGCGGCGTGAGTTCCTAAAAATCGGCGGCATTACTGTGGCCGTTCCGTTGGTTGCCGGGCCACGGGTGGTGGAGGCTGCCGGCGAGCCGGTGAAGGTCTATGGCCCGGGGAAAGTGCCGGTGGAACTCACGGTGAATGGCAAGAAGCACGCGCTGCAACTGGAGCCGCGCGTGACTCTGCTGGACGCGCTGCGCGATCAGCTGGACCTTACCGGGGCGAAGCGAGTTTGCGACCGCGGTGAGTGCGGCGCCTGCACGGTGCTGATGGACAACAAGGCCGTGTATGCCTGCGCGGTGTTGGCAATCGAGGCGCAGGGAAAGCAGATCACAACGGTCGAGTCGCTGATGCAGGGCGAGCAGCTTCATCCGGTGCAGCAGGCCTTCGTGGACAGCGACGCTTCGCAGTGCGGTTTCTGCACGCCGGGGTTTGTGGTGGCCACCAAGGCTTTTCTCGACAAACATCCCAATCCCACGCCAGACGAAATCCGTCGCGGGTTGAGCGGCAATTTCTGCCGCTGCGGCACCTATCACGGGATTCAGCAGGCGATCGCGCAGCTCGCGCGGAAAGGAGCATGAGCCATGCCGGACTACAGTTGGCCAGCAGCCGAGCAGCGCACGCTCATCGGCAAGCGGATCTCGCGGGTGGACGCGCCCCTGAAAGTTTCGGGACGGGCGAAGTACACGTATGACGTCACGCGTCCCGGGATGCTGTTCGGAAAGATTCTGCGCTCGCCGCATGCCAAGGCGCGGATCGTCAGCATTGATGTGAGCGCCGCCGAGAAGATGCCGGGGGTAAAGGCCGTACATATCATCCAGGAGCCTGGCAGCACGATTCAGTGGGCGGGCGATGAAGTGGTGGCGGTGGCGGCAGTGGATGAAACGACAGCCGAAGACGCGGTCCGTGCCATCAAGGTCAAGTATCAGCCGCTGCCCCACATGGTCAGCGATGCCGAGCCGCCAGCCGGGGTGGGCGAAGCTGCCGGCCCGATGGGGGAAGACGATATCTGGGACGCGCTGGACCAGATGCCGCCGGCGGAGGTGGCCAAGCAGCTCGGGCAGTACGGCGTGAGCTTCAAAGTGACGCAGGGGCTGCTTGATGACATGAAGAAGTACGAAGTGCCAGCCGAGGTGATCGAAGCGGTGCGCAAGGCGACCTATCACGAAGTCAAGGCGGGCGGCGGGAGGTCATCGTATCAGAAAGCAGCCGATCAAACTCAAGGCGAACCGGATAAGGCGTTCAGCGAAGCCGAGGTCGTTTCCGAAGGGCTGTATGGTGTCCCCGTGATCACTCACTGCTGCCTGGAGAGTCACGGTTCAACGGCGGAGTGGACGGACAAAGATCACCTGTTTGTCCACATCTCGACGCAAAACGTTTCCGGGATCGCGGACCAGATGGCCGAACCGCTGAAAATGCCCGCCGCCAACATCCGCGTGCATCAGGACCACATCGGAGGCGGGTTCGGCAGCAAGTTCTCGCCTGACCGCTGGGGAATCGTCGCCGCACAAATCTCGAAAAAGGCGGGGGGCAAGCCGGTGCGCATGATGCTGGAGCGCGACGCGGAACTGGAAGTCGCGGGAGCACGGCCCTCGGCGTATGCACGTGTGAAAGTGGCAGCGAAGAAGGATGGCACGATTACCGGGTGGCAATCGCGATCCTGGGGAACGGGTGGGCCCGGCGGGGGAGGTATGCCGCCGATTCCGTATGTATTCGCGATTCCTAACCAACGCAAGCAACACACAGCGATTCGCAACAACATCGGTCCGGCGCGCGCCTGGCGGGCTCCGAACCACCCGCAGGCCGCGCTCATTACCATGGCGGCCCTGGAGGACACGGCGGCCAAGCTGAACATGGATCCGCTTGAGTTCTTCCTGAAGAACCTCGAAATGGCCAAGCCGCGGCAGAATATCTACCGCGAAGAATTTGGCATAGCAGCCGACCTGATGGGATGGAAACAGAAGTGGCATCCACGGGGGCAGAACATCTCGGGGAATATTGCCCGCGGGGTCGGGCTTTCCTTGCACACATGGGGCGGACGCGGCCACGAGAGCCACTGCGACCTCACGCTCCATCCGGACGGGTCGGTGGACATCAAGATGGGATCGCAGGACCTGGGTACGGGAACACGGACTTGCATTCTGATTGTTGCGGCCGAAACGCTGGGCATTCCGCTGGACGCCATCAAACTCCAGATCGGCGACACCATGTATCCGTCCTCAGGTGGGTCGGGCGGTTCGACCACGATTGGGGGTGTGAGCTCGTCGACACGGCGCGCGGCAGTGGATGCCCGCGACGCGCTCTTCGCCAAAGTGGCACCGGCTCTGAAGGCGCAGCCGGCGGAGCTGGAATGCGTGAACGGGACAGTGCGTGTAAAGAGCGATCCCAGCCGGTCATTGAGCTGGAAGCAAGCCTGCGCCAAGCTGGGCGCCATGCCGCTCACGATACGGGGGAACAATCCCGACAAGAGCAAACCTCCCGACCTCACTAACAGCGGGGTGGGCGGGGTGCAGATGGCGGAGGTCGAAGTGGACATCGACACTGGCATCGTGAAGGTCAAGAAGATGGTGGCGGTGCAGGATTGCGGCCTGATCATTGACCTGAAGACGGCCGAGGGCCAGTGTTACGGCGCGCTCATCATGGGGATTACGTACGCACTTTACGAAGAAAAGATCATGGACCGGAACACGGGGCGCATGCTGAACCCCGACATGCAGTTTTATCGGCTGGCGGGGATCAGCGATATTCCCGAGCTGGTGGTGCACATGATGACGGGCAAAGGCTATGACGAGCGCGGAGTGATTGGGTTGGGCGAGCCGCCGGTGATCTCGCCGGGGGCCGCGATCTCCAACGCGGTCGCCAACGCGATCGGGGTGCGGGTGCCCTTTCTCCCGCTTACTCCCGACCGCGTTCTTGGGGCGCTGGGTCAGAAGGCAGGTGCGTGATGAAAGCGTTCGAATACGCAAGTCCGGAAACCAAGGAGCAGGCGGTGACCTTGCTGGGCGCGAGTTGGGGTCAGACGGAGATTCTTGCGGGGGGCACCGATCTGCTGGCGCTGATGAAGGATGATGTGGTTGCCCCCAAGCGTTTAGTGAACATCAAGGAGATCAAGGATCTCAAGGGTGTGAGTTCCAGCGCGCAGGGGCTCCGCATTGGGGCGCTCACTACGCTGGGCGATCTGGCCGACAACGCCAATGTGTTGAAGGAGTACCCGGCGCTGGCGGATGCCTTGAACGAAGCGGCGAGCCCGCAGATCCGCAATATGGCTACCCTTGCCGGCAATCTGTGCCAGCGTCCGCGGTGCTGGTATTTCCGCAGGGGCCTGGGGCTGCTGCCCAAGAGCGAAGATGGCAAGGACCTGGTGGCGGAAGGGGAAAATCGTTACCACGCCATCCTGGGCAACGATGGGCCGGCCAAGTTCGTGAGCCCTTCGACGATCGTTCCGGCGCTCATTGCTTACAGAGCGAAGGTGCGGCTGGTTGGCCCGAAAGGCAGGCGGGAGATTCCACTGGAGAAGTTCTATGTGATTCCAACGAGCGAGGCCGAGCGCGAGCATGATCTACGGCCGAACGAGATCGCAACGGAGGTAATCGTACCGCCTGCGCAGGGCATCATGGCAGCGCACTACGAGATTCGTCAGAAAGCGACCTTCGATTGGCCACTGGCGGTTGCCGCGGTCGCGCTCACCATGAACGGTTCCAGAGTGGAATCAGCTCGCATTGTGATGGGGTACGTTGCGCCGGTGCCTTGGCTATCACCGGAGGCGGAGCAGGCGTTGGTCGGACAACCTATCAATGCTGAGACGGCGCAGAAAGCAGCCGATGCGGCCTTGGGCAACGCTAAACCACTTTCTCAGAACACCTACAAGGTCCAACTCGCGCGCGTAGCGGTGAAGCGTGCCATTCTGAAGGCGGGAGGTGCCGCATGATCCGCGAATCCGATCGCTTCAATGTCAATCATCCGAATTTGTGCCCGGGGCTGCGCTGGAAAGGGCAGTTCATCCTGGCCGAGCCAGATCCCACGGTTCCGCGGTCGAATGATGGTCTGTTCTGGTGCATCCATACGCAGACCTGCATCGGGCCGGACGGGAAGTTGGCGGAACCTGGTAATTGCAATTCGACGGCGCGCGCGTGCCACGGGACGGGAAAGTGTGGTTGAGCATGGAAGTCCGATTTTTGCTTCTCCGTTGTGTGGGCGTTCTGCTGGTTGCGGGGTTCGGGGTGATTCCGGGCACGGGACAATCGGTTCCGGGAGCTACCCCGGTTTCACCGCAGGACTTTCATTTCACCATCTCAACCGCACAGCCATGGACTGATACCGGCGTGGACCTGGGTCCGGGAGAGGTGCTGGAGATCACGGCAAAGATGCCGCCATCTGCTACGGGCGGCTCTGCGGCAAGCTGCGATCCACAGGGCACAACTTCTTCCGCTCAAAGCAGCAACCTTCCTGTTCCCGGCGCGCCGCCCGGTGCGCTGATCGCGCGGTTCCAACCCGAAGGAAGCGCTTTGCTGGTGGGAAGTGGGAAGCAACTGAAGATGGACGCGTCAGGCCATCTTTATTTTGGGGTGAATGGGCAAGCGACGCCGCCCTGCGCAGGCGGTTTCTCGGTCACAGTTCATCTCGTCTCGGCAGCGGCAGCCAGCACGCCTGAGGCTGAAAACGCCATGACCTCGTCTAAGGCGCAACCGCCCGCGCCCGGCCAGGCACAAACGAGTCCGGCGAAGCCGCAAGATGTCAAGTCCAAGCTGGAAGCAGCGGCTCAGGTCTGGCTTGCCGGACAGTTTGGCAAGAACAGCGCCGCCCAGCCCAATTCAGCCGCTGCTCCCGGCAACGCTGTGACCGCAGGCAACACTCCCGCCGCCAGCTCTGCTCCAGCGCTGAAGGTTTCGGATACTTCATTGGACGCGGCTTTGTCCAAAGATCTCGACAGCCTGCCGAGGCGGGTTCACGATCACTTCAATAATGCTGGGGACATGGTGAACTTTGTGATCGTAGGGTCGGAGCAGCAAGCGCAAAGCGCGCTCGCTGCAGCGGAGTGGCACGCGGCCGATCGCGACGACAAGCAAGCAGTGCTGAATGCGATCGTTCAAACCTATAAGAAAGAAGATTACGTGGCAATGCCGATGAGCACGCTGTACCTGTTCGGGCGGCCGCAGGATTTTGGCTACGAGCAGGCGGAAGCCTACTCAGTCGTGGCCAGCCGTCATCATTTCCGCTTATGGAAGGCACCGTTTACCTGGAATGGCCAGACGGTGTGGGTCGGCGCGGGAACCCACGACATTGGTTTCGAAAAAGACCAGCGCAACGGGAAAGTCACCCACAAGATCGATCCCGCGGTGGATGGCGAGCGCGACAACATCGGCGCCAGCCTACAGAAGACGGGCAAAGTTAAGCGCATGACCTACTACCTGCCGCCAGACCCGGTGCAGGAGGCCAAGAACGCCACCGGTGGGGGATATCACTCGGATGGGCGGATGCTGGTGATTTTCCTGCAGTAGTTTTTTCGAGAAGCAGTTCCCGGTTCTCGGTTCTCAGTTCTCAGACTGGATCTTGGCGTATTCTGCCTTGGCTTCGCGGAGCAGGGGGATGTCCGGGTCGGCATCTTTCCAGAGCGCCAGGAAGTCCTGGTAAGCGATACGACTGCGGGCTCGATCCCCCTGGAGGGCATAGGCGCGGGCGAGGCCGAGTTGAGCAACAGGGACGATCGGGTCAAGCAGGGCAAAGGTACGTAGATCCAGAATTCTCTGGAATGCCTGGGCGGCTTCGGCACCCTTTCCCAGTTTCAAGTAGGCCAAGCCACGCACGTAGAGAACGCCGGTGTTGGTGCGCGCGTAGACCATGGCTCCGTCCAGTTCGTCGATGACTTTGGCGGCATCGCCGCGATTCAGGTCCACGCCGGCTCTCACTAGGGGCACGGCCACGAATTGGACCAGGGTGTCATAAGGACGGCGACTGGAAACCTCATCCGCCAGCTTGAGTGACTGTTTCTCCTCCCCGAGGAAGGCCAAGATGGAGGCAGCATTCAGGATGACGCTGGATGAATCAGACAACTTCAGGGCTTGTTGCGCATCGCTCAACGCCAGTTGCTTTTCTCCCACAATGGCTTCAAACACGCCGTCCTGGTTGTAGCCGCCGGCAACTCTATCTTTGAGATTCAATCGCTCGGCATCGTCTCTGAATTTCTTCCCCAGCTCGCGCATGAGTTGCAGCTGGCCTCGGCACGCGGCGACGGCCTCACGGGTGCCGGTGACGTTCATATCGCCATCCGGACCGGTGTTGGCGAGCTGTAGTTCTCGTTCGAAAGTGACAGGGTCATTCTGCGTCCAGGCAACGTCGGCCAGATAGACGTGAAGGCCGCCACCGCCCAGCTTGCGCTGGACGGCCTGATTGAGGGTTGACTTGGCCTCTTCCAGGCGGCCCAGACCGGCATAGGCCGTCGCCAAGGCGCTATAGCCGTTGACGGTGTCAGGATCCAATTCCACGGCCTGGCGGGAGTTGTCCAATGCGTTTTCGAACTGCCCCAGGGCAATGTAGATGAGGGAGACGTTGATGTAGGGAGTCGAATCCCGAGGATAGGTCTGCTTGTAAAGCTCGAGGGCGGTGATTCCCTTCTCCAACTGTCCGGAGTCGGCGTAGTAATGCGACATGATGTACAGCTTCTCGTGCTCGCTGGCACGGTCGCGCAGTTCAAAAGCCCTTTGGCGGTTTTCCTCCGCTGACTTCTCCTGGCCAAGGTTGTAGTAGACGGTCCCCATGCGGGCGTAGGCCATGGCAAAGTTAGGGTCGAGTTCCACAGCACGCTGGTAGAAGGGGAGAGCGGCGAGGTCTTCGCCGACCTGGTGTTTCGTGTCGCCCAGGGAAAGGGCTTTGAGCGCTTCCAATGATGAGGTGGTTGCTTCCGGCAGGGGTTTGTCATACTTCTGGACGGAGGCCAGTGACTCCCCCAGTTTTCTGCGCAGGCTGGAACCGGCCTTGTGCAGAGAACCCAGCACATCCTCTTTACTTCCCGCCTGGATATCTTCGCGCGCCAGGGACTCTCCCGTGGCCGCGTTCACGGCTTCCAGAGTAATCACATACTGGCTGCCCAAACTGGAGATCGAACCGCTCAGCATCGCCTTGACCCCGTCGCGCAAACAAATCTCGCGGCCTACTTCGCTGGTAATGCGCTCATCGGGGGAGCGTCCCATGAATTGCAGGGTCTGTCGCACCTTCTGGTCGGGGAAGACGTTCAGGTAAGGCGATTGCCCGAGGTCGACGGCAATGGCTTTCTTGAGCGTGCCGTCAAAGACAGGGTCGGCGGTGGTGTTGACGAAGTCGGTGAGCAGGATGGCGTCTTTTTCGGTCAGGGCGCGGCCGCGCTTAACGAAGAACGTAAGCGCCAAGGCGGCGACGGCGAGAACGGCGACCGCGGCGATCGCGAAGTTGCGCAGGGTGTGCGAACGCCTCGAGCGAGCACTTGCGGAGACGCTACGCAGATTGCGGGAGGAACTGGTCACGGCCGCGATGGTCCCCGACTCGGTATCGCGCTTCAGGCGCTTGAGGTCGGCACGGACCTCGGCCGCGCTCTGGTAGCGCAAGTCGCGATCTTTTTCCAGCAGCTTGGTGAGGATGTCTTCCAGGTGCTGGGGAACGTCGGGATTGAGGCGCACCGGCGGAACCGGCGGGCGATTCAGGATGGCTTCGAAGATCACCGCGGAGGTATCGCCGCGGAAGGGGATGGAGCCGGTTGCCATCTCGTAGAGAACGGCACCGAAAGAGAACAGATCGGTGCGCGCGTCCAAGTCCTTGCCTCGTGCCTGTTCCGGAGACATGTAGGCCACGGTGCCGACGGTGGAGCCGGGACTGGTCAGAAAATCCTGATCTACGGTGACTGCCGAGCCCAAAGTCACGCCGCCGAGAACCGCATCCGGCTTGAAGGCTTGCTTAGCCAAACCGAAGTCGAGCACCTTGGCCTGGCTGCGAGTAGTGATAAAGACGTTGGCAGGCTTGATATCGCGATGAATGATGCCCTTGGCATGGGCAGCCTCGAGCGCATCCGCGATCTGGATTGCCAGATCCAGCAGGCGGTCCATCTCCACGGGCTGGTGGCCGATGGACTGCTTCAGGGTCTGGCCTTCGAGCAGTTCCATGGCGATGAAGTAGCGGCCATCGGCCTGGGCGATTTCGTAGATGGTGCAGATGTTGGGATGATTGAGAGCAGAGGCGGCGCGGGCCTCACGCTGGAAACGTTCGAGTGCGCCCGGGTTCTTCTCCAGTTCCCCCGGCAGGAATTTCAGGGCAACGTGGCGCCCGAGATTCAAGTCTTCTGCGGCGTACACCACACCCATGCCCCCACCGCCGAGTTGATGCAGGATGCGGTAGTGGGAGATGGTTTCGCCGATCATCGGACGAGTTGCTCCTGGGGATGGATTCGATGGTAGGCTGCACCTGCAATCAAGTCAACGCGGGGTAAGCGGTGCGGGAGCGGGCTTACTGCGGCTTGGGTGCGATGCCGACTGTGGCTTTCAGCGTGATGTGCTCAACCTTGGCATTTTCCGTGAGCCGCAGGATCTCGAGATCGACTACGTCGCCAGGCCTGTGAGACTTGATTACCTGCTGCAACATAGCGGCGCTGTCAATGTTTTGCCCGCTGGCACCAACGATCAGATCATGCAACAGCACTCCGGCCTGTTGCGCTGGACCACTCTGGGCAAGGCTCACGACCAGAGCGCCTGAGATGTCGCTCAGGCCGAAGCCGGCGGCATCGTCCGCGTTGAGGTCAGACACTTCCAGACCGAGGGTTGGGCTGGGTTGGTCGGGGGCCGGCTTCTCCGCCTGCAACAAGGTGAAACTGGCCTCGATTTGCACCAGCGTGTCCTGAACCTTGGGCAACTCACTTTTTGGAGCGCCGGTGACCAGCACGTAGGCAGTGTTGTTCGAACTCACGCCAGACAGCTTGAGCATGGCCGGCAGACCTTGCGCGTTTTCTCCGGAAAAGGAAACTGTAGTGCCCTTCAGTCCCGCCAAGGTCGATTCTACGTGGCCGAGGGATTCGAAGCGCTTCCACTTCTTTCCCATTTTCTGGCCGAGCTCCTCAACCAGGGCGGCGGCATCGGGGTTGTGAGCGAAGAGCAGGACGCTGGCGTAGGAGTCGCCACGAACAATCTGCACGCTGTCGCCGAGTGGGCGTATCTTCCAGCCTGCGGGAACCACGATGGTGAAACGGTTTGCGGGGTCACGATAGGTGAGGGCCGACGGCTCAGACGCATGTGCCAGAGTCGCAGTCAGAAACAGACAAGTGGCGACCAAGGCGATGACCCAGGTTGTAGGAGTTCTCACGTGATCCATTTTCCTTCTCGACAAGAACAGTGTAATGCACGCGGATGCGGGGGCGAGACGCCCCCGCGACAGCCGGCGGGACGCCGGCGCTACATTTATAGGCCACAGCGGCTCTTCCCTCCAGGGCGCTGGTTGGAGGACAATAGGTGCAGACTTTCCTGGGTGAGGTGCAGTATGCATGGTCGCGGGTTGGCATTGATTGGCGTGGGCGTTCTGGCATTCACTACTTCCCTTTGCGCTCAGCAGATTCGCGGTGACTACGTGGAAACGCGGAGCGCGGATGTTTACACCGGACAATGTTTCGCCAATGGCGAAGTGAACCTAGTGGGCAATGAAGCGATCCTGGCGTGGCACGTGCAGAGCGGAAGCTGGGATGGCGTGCCGCTGGCCGGGCTGACGGTGGCGGCGGCGGTCCGCGCGAGTGGAACTTTGGGTGATCCTTACGAGAATCCCTATCCGGCGCATGCCGTCCTGATCGTGGACGAGCAGGCGAATTCGCAACAGCGCGCTGCCCTGGTCGCCTTTGCGCAGCAGATGGGAGGCGAGCTTCTGGGTCACGTCAAGCAGGTGATTTCCGCACCGATGGAACTGGTGGTCAACCACGAGCAGCACGGTATGGCCTGGCTGCGTGCCGGAGAATTCGCCATTGTGCAAACTCGCGGCATCAACGACAAGGACCACCTTTGTGGCAACGAAGTGACCTACTATCCGCCATTGACCGAGTTAGCCCATTCGATGCCCGCCGTGGCCCTGACGGATTCGTACCAGGGGCCGGGGTTGGGGGTGGACTGGGAGTCGCACGGAAAGCGGAGCGCGTTCGTGGGCACGTTCGCGCGCTAGATTTACCAGCTAGGGCTTTTCTGGCACCGGCGACGTGCGGTTCATTAGTTCGTTGCGCAGCGCCCGCACAAACGACTCGCCGGACATAGCCAGCTTGCATTCCAGGCGCTGGGTGCAATCGCAATCGCTACAGGCCCAGGGCTCCGCGCCGCTCTGGTCGCGGCAGCGGCGACGATCATGCGCATCCTGCACGCGTGCAAGCTCAAAATACTGCTCCCAGTAGGGCCGCTCTTCCTGCAAGGGGGTTGGGCAGTAGCAGACCTCGACCCATCGGGCAGTCTGATCGGCATAAAGCCGGGCGTCCTGCATGTTTCGCAGGTATTCGCCTTCCGCGACCGAGCCCTTACCCAGAGTTTGATTGTCGAGGGCCTGGAGGAGGGACTGTTCGCGACCGGGCTTAACACGGGCCCTCACCAGATATCTCATGGCGTCTTATTTTAGCGCCCTGCCCGCCCTCTGATATTCTCTTGGTCTTCCGACTGACCGTGTCGCGGGATCGGTGCGCCGTCGCAGGAGGTAAAGATGCGCAAATGCCTGGCTATTTTCCTGTTGCTGTGTGGTGCTCCCTTGATTGGTTTGGCGCAGGGGGGCAAGGTCGAAACCCTCGGGCCGGCGACGGATTCGAGTATTCAGGAAGCTGTAAGACAAGTGCTGGAACCTAAAGGGAGTCGCGTCGTGCTGGACGACGGCACGACGGCCTGCGAAATCTGGTTGCGCAAGAGTGTGCCCGGGGCAGCGAAAAAGAACTCGTCCGACGCCCTTTATGGGCAACTGGCGGAATCTACTCTGGTGGGCGTGATTTCATTTCCTCAGGCCACGACCGATTACCGTGGCGAGGCGGTGAAGGCCGGGGCCTATACGTTGCGCTACGAACTGATGCCCAATGATGGCAACCATCTGGGAGTGGCGCCCAATCGCGATTTTCTGCTGCTGGTTCCGGCTGCTTCCGATGCGGACCCGGGCGCGACGTTCAAGTTTGAGGAACTGGTGAACTTGAGCCGGAAGGCGACAGGCACGCGGCACCCAGGACCGCTGAGCCTGGTGCAGGCGGGAGGCGGCGGCGCTCCGGCCGTGTCCAAAGACGAGGAAGAACACTGGGTCTTTAGCGCGAGTCTTAAACTCGCGTCGGGAGAAGATTTGCCCTTTTCGCTGGTGGTGAAAGGCACAGCGCCGCAGTAAGAAAGATGATTCAGTGTAGCCAGTGCCGCGCTGCTGCAACGATGCCCGCTAGAAGGAGTGCTCCAATCCAATACTTGCCTGACAGCCACCACCCCCGCTGATCTTGCGCGGAGGCGTAGTCCGAGAGGAACCCTGGGGCTTCCTGCTGAGTGGGAGCGGCCTCGATCTCTCCGTCAGCAGTCTTAGCCGCCTCGCAATCCAGACAGAGCGTGCGGCCTTGCGAAACCGGGAATCCGCAGGCGGCACACTTGTGAATGCTGCCAGGTTCGCCGAGGAGAACGACCGGGGGAGGAGCCACTTCGGCCGGAGGCGGTTCCAGGAGAGTCGGCTGCAATGCAGGTTCGGTGATTTCGGTGGGAGGCACCGGGCTTTCGTCAAGGCGCGGCAACTCGACGGGAACCAGTTGCGGCTCATGGTCCGAGAGAAGGATGTCCTCTTCGTCCTGGCCGGTGATGTGCTCCTGGGCTTGTTTTACGGCTTCCACCTGTTCTACGGCGGTCTGAATCATCTCCGCTATGCGCTGCAGCGCGGTAATGTCGCGTTCCTCGAAAGCGTAGGCCTTACCGGAGAACAGTTCGAAGACCCCAATGACTTCCTGCTCGCGCATGAGTGGCATGACCACCACAGAAGCGATCCCCAGGGCCCGGCAGCTTTCGCGATTGACGCGGGTGTCGGTTTCGGCGTCATCGCAACGCAGGATCTGCTGAGTTCGAACGCTCTCGCCGGAAAGCCCGGAGTTCACTTGCAGGTGGGCACCCAATTCCGGCGCGGAAGCGCCGGCACTGGCGCGGCAAATCATGTGCGCGCCCTCGCGCAGCGCGATGGCCGCGCCGGATGCGCCGGTGATGTATTGTGCGCGCTCGGCCAGCAACTGCAGAGCCGCCCGCAAGTCACGCTGGGCCATTTCGGCCAGCGACTTTCCACCATCGTCGCCGGGAAAACGCAGAGGCTCGCGCGACAGCGGCGTCGCAGCAGCCGGTTCGCCTGGCTGGTGCGAGGGAACTGATTCCGGTGAAGGCGGGGAGCAGTTCAGGCTTAGGATGGGCTGGCGATTCATGCAGAAATCCTGAAAACGCTCCTCCACAAGATTATAAGGTTGCGATGGACGGAGTTTGGCGCACGAATTGGAGCCTGTCAACGATAAACGACCTCCAAGGTCGTACACCAAAGGTCATAGAAGAGGGGCTCATTTCCTTCTGGCTGGTAAGTAGCTCTTCTGGATGGATGCCACCACCACATAGTTGGGGTCCACCATTTCGTTGAGATGAATTTTCGCCACCTTGGAAAGCAACTCGTAGGCATCCATTTCCGAGAGGCCGTAGTCCTGGTGAATCCAGCCCACCAGTTCGGTGAAGGCAATGCGCAGACAATCATCGAGCGGACGATAAGCACCCACGGTCATGATGGCGTCCTGATTTTCGAACCGCGGCCAGTTGATCTTCTGACCCTTGAGGAGGCTCACCTGCAGCCGGGCACGCAGCGGGACTTCGATGGCCGTGCCTGCGACCTCGCCATCCCCCATGGCGGCGTGGCCGTCTCCCATGTAAAGCAGAGCACCGGGGACATTCACCGGGAAATAGATTGTGTTTCCCACGCTGGCTTCGGGGGAGTCCATGTTGCCACCGAATTCAGCCGGAACAATGGAGCTGCGCGCTTCGCCTCCTGCTGGAGCGACGCCGATACAACCGAAAAACGGATGCAGCGGAATTTTGACGGAGAAATTCGAGCCCAGCGCTTTGAAGGTAGCGGTGTTGGTGGTGTGGTCGATGGGGTAAAACCAAATCTTTTCCGGCAGCGGGGGACCGAGCATGGGGGTGTAGTTGGTTGAGTTAAGCGCACCGAAGCCCGGACCAAAGGCTCCCACGCCCTGGTTGCTGTCGACTCCGAGATCGAGAACTTTGACGGCGAGCGTGTCCCCGGGTTCGGCGCCCTCGATGTAGAAAGGACCCGTGAGCGGGTTGTCGCCTTTCACCATGCTCAAAGTGTCGCCGGGCTTCTGGAGAGCATTGGCCAAAGGCGTCGAGGGTATTGGTCTCGAGGATGTCGCCCGGCTTCAGTCGCAACACGGGCTGTGCTGGACCGTAGACGTATTTCACATCATTGAGGGTGGCGTGATACTTCACGACACTTGTTTGAGCGCCCGCGGCAAGGCCGAGAGAGACGATGGAAAACACGAATGCGGTGATGTTCTTCATGGGGAGTGCCTTCTTCTTCCTAGCCGTGTCTTAGTGCGAGGCCGGCAGCAGCCGCAATCAGGATGATCACGGGTTCCGGCACTTTCCATTTCATCAGCACCGCCAGGCTCAGCGCAGCGATCAACACGGTCGGAAGATCGTAAATCGAACGCCGCGCCAGCACAATGACCGCGCCGGCGATGGCGCCGGTGGCCGCGGCGGTGACTCCGCGCACGAAGGCATTCAGTTGTGGATTCTTGGCCCATCGTTTGTATGACGGTGCCAGAACGATGACGACCAGATAGACGGGAAGAAACACTCCCAGCGCGGCTGCGGTTCCGCCGGCAACCCCGGCCACCAGGTATCCGATGAAGGCCACGGTGATCACCACTGGCCCGGGCGTGATCATGGCTACGGCGACCGCATCTACAAACTGGCGGTCGGTGAGCCAATGGTGTCCCTGCACCACGCCGCCGTAAAGAAACGGCACGATGGCCAAACCGCTGCCGAAGACGAACAGGCCAGCCTTAGCGAAGTATCCGAAAATCTGCCAGAGCGTCCCATTCAGCGGGAGGGCGAATCCCGCCAACAGCAGGCTGGCTGCGTTCGGGGTACGAGTCCTGACCGGCAAGGCTTTCACGATTACGGCGACGACACCGCCGAGCAGGAACAGCCAGATGATTTCCTGCGAGGTCCATGCGGTGGAGACCGCGAGCACCAGGAAAATTGCCCAGAGGAGTTTGTCTTTGCCGAGAGTGAGGCGGGTGAGTTTGAAGGCAGAGCGGGCGATGATGCCGATTACGGCGGCGCCGATGCCGTAAAACATGCCCTGCATCCAACTGAGACCGCCAAAGCGCACGTAGGCGGCCGAGAGGGCCAGAACCATGAGAAACGAGGGCAGCACGAACGCTACCCCCACCAGCGTGGCACCCAGAATTCCGGCGCGAATATATCCGAGATAGATCGCCAGTTGTGCGGCCAGCGGACCCGGGGCCAGTTGCGCCAACGCCAGGCCCTCGACGTAGTCTTCTTTCGTGATCCAGCCTCGGCTGTCGACCAGGTCCTGCTGCATATGACCAGCGAGCGCGATGGGCCCGCCGAAGCCGACCGTTCCCAGCCACAGGAAATAGCCAACGAATCGCGCCAGGGGGACCTGGGTGCTGGATAGGGCGGGTTTTGTCTTAGGGTCCATGATCAACATTGTTGAATTCGTGATTGTTGATTGTTGAATGAAAACCTTTCCGCCCTCAGCTCTTGATTAATGATCGCGGCGCGACCTACTTCTTTGAGTTGGTCAGATCCAAGGCGGCGTGCAGCCCCCTGGCCAGCTTGAGCGCGTCGTCGTTGGCCCAGAAATGCATGAAGAATAGCCTAGGCTCCTCGCCCAGCATGTGGCTGTGCAAGGCTGTGACAGCTATGCCGTTCGCGCGCAGCGCTTTCATCACAGGATTGACTTCCTTCCCGAGGAGGACAAAGTCTCCGGTGATGGCGGCATTGCCATTGCCGGTGGGCTGGAAATTCAGCCCGGTAGCCAGACCCATGGACGGCGGCACCACCGCGCCATCCGCGGTAATGCTCTCGGCCCGAGGCACTCCGAATTGCAAGACGCCACCGTTTACCTTGCCGGTGTGACCGAGGATCTCCTCGATTTTCTTCTGGTCGATCTCGAGAGCTGCTGGGGCGGAGGCAGCCGCGCCCTCGTCCGGCGGTGGGGTCTTGGTCAGAGCCAGGGCGTCGTGAATGGCGCGGGCCATCGCGACGGCATCGCCATGGGTGGCGATGTGCATGTACATGACGCGCGGCGACTCGGCGATCAGGTGGTTGTGCAGCGCCGCGATCTCGATTTCACCTTGCTGCAGCTTGCGCATCACCGGCTGCACTTCGTCCTCGGTGAGCACCAGATCACCCATGGCCATGGTGCTGCCGTTGTCCATACGCTTGAACGCGACCCACGAACCCAGTGCGAAGCCTGGTCTCAGAACCACGGTTCCAATGGTCACGTGCAGGTCCCGGCGTGGCATGCCGAATCGGATTACGTCTCCGGGCTGCATTTGCCCGGGACGGCCCATGGCGTTTTCGACCGCCTTCCAATCGGAAGCAGCAGGTGCCTGCGCCATCGCTAGAGTGCTCACAGCAAGTGCCAAGCAAACCACGGCTGCGGTGGAGCTAAGTGGCTGGCGGCGGTGAATATTTCCTCCCAATTGCTGATGCATCACTGCTCTCCTTTTCTCCCCAAGCAAGGATGGTTCAACGTAGTTTTCGCCCGGCGAATCAGCCAGGGACAGGCCACCCGGTCCACTTTCACGTTGCAGCGCGTGATCCATTTCATATGCACCTCACAGAGTCGCACGCTATGCCGCGAAGTCCAGGGTGACGCCACATCCGGTGCGAGTGGCTTTCTCGTATACGACCGCGGCGGTGGCGACGTCTTGCAGCGCCATGCCAGTACTGTCGAAAATGACGATCTCCTGATCGGAGGTTCGTCCAGTTTTCTTGCCCGCCACGACCTCGCCCAGCTCGGCGTGGACGGCCGCCTTGGTCATCAGCCCGGCGGTGATGGCGTGATGGAGATCTCCGATGGCGGCGCACTGCTCGACCATGTCGGCCACGACCTTGTTGTTTGCCATGAGCGCAGGGTACAGTTCCTGTTTTTCGGGATTGTCGGCGCCCACGGCTGCGATGAATGTCCCCGGAGACACATGGTCGGGGGCCAGCAAGGGCTGCCGCGAGGTGGTGCAGGTGACACAGACATCGCTCTGGCGGGCGGCGCTGCCGAGGTCGGCGACCGCGACAACCTGGAGTCCTAATTCCCGGGACATTTCAGAAGCGAACTGTTTCGCCTGATCGGAGCTGATGTCGCAGGCGTACACCTTGCTCAGCGGGAGGACCTGGGCCAGGGCTCGGAGCTGGTAGCGTCCCTGGCTGCCGCAGCCGCAAATAGTTACCACGGTCGAGTTTTGTCGTGCAAGGTATTTGGCGGCCACGGCAGTGGCAGCGCCGGTGCGCTGGGCCGTGATCTCCATCGAGTCCATCACGGCGAGGGGGCGTCCGTTGGTGGCATCGCAGAGGACGATCACGCCCTGGATGGTAGGCAAATCGAAGCGTTTGCGGTTATCGGGGAAATTGGCGTTCACCTTGGCGGCAAAATAGGACTGCCGCAAGGCAAGCACTCCGGCCTTGATGTGAAATCCGCCGCCTTCGACGTTGACGCCGAGAACTCCGGGAGGAGCGGCCTTGCCTTCGCCATACAAGCGGAATGCTTGTTCGACGGCCGCGATGCAGTCCTCCATAGACAGGAGGCGGGCAACATCGTCACGACGCAGCAGCAGTGTTCCTGGAGACTTCATGCTGCGGCTCCGACGAGCTGGTTGAGAGGGGCGGCTAATTCCGCTCCCGGAACGACTTCCGCGGGCGGTTCTCCGCGGCGGAAAATGCGGGCGCCCGCCGATCCTTTCAGAGTGACCGCATCGTTTTCTACGCGCAGCATGGCGCCTTCGCGGAGGCCGACTACGGGAGCTTCGTTCTCCTCAAGAAACTGCAGGATGCGTTCTTCCTGGGTCTCGCCCATGTGGGTGGAGGCGGGATCGGGATCGAGGTAATGGGGGCTGATCTGAAAATTCACCAAGCCGAGCGCGTTGAACGAGGGCGGCTGCACGATCGGCATGTCCTTGGTGGTTTTCAGGCTGGGGCAGGCAACGATGGAGCCGGCGCTGGAGCCAACGTAGGGCATGCCGGATTCCACGCGGCAGTGAATCGCGTCGAGGAGATCGAAGTCGTAGAGTCCCTTCAGCAAGCGAAAGGTGTTGCCTCCACCAATGAAAACAACATCCGCCTCGGCGAGTGCGCGTTGCGGGTTGGAGACGTCGTGCAAGGAAACCAGCGTGCAGCCGAACGCACGAAAGCGCTCTCGCGCCTGGGTTGCGTAGCGATTACGGTCGTGAAGGGCAAAAGGGACGAAGGCAACTCGCGTGGCGGGCCCGAGGAAGTCGCGGATCTCGATGGCTGCGTGATCGAGGTAGCCGCTGCCGTGGAGAGTGGAGTTGCTGATAAGCAGAAGACGTTTCATGTGATGCAATCTCCGACCAGGGCCAGCCCCGGCTGCAGTTTCAGTCAACAATCAACAATCAAACTTCAACAATTCTCAGCCCAGCCCGTAATACAGTCCCTCAATCAGTTCCATGCCTCGGCGGAGCAGTTCGTCATCGGGCACGTCTTGCTGCGCCCAGCCAATAAGAACCTGATCGAGACCCCGTCCTTCGACACGTCCGAATTTTTCATCGCCCAGGTCGGCGTCGTGGATGATTTGCGCAATGCGCTTCACTTTGGCGTCGCGAATGGCAAACTCTTTGCGCAGAGTCTCGAAAGTGCAGTCTTCGCCGCGGTGGCCGAACCCCTGAGGGGCAAACATGTCGAAGGGAATCGCCGCGGGGTGGGCACTGGGATCATCGCTGAAGACAAAGCGAGCTTTGGGATCGATAAATCGGCGGATGAGCCAGGCCGAGGAAACGCGGTCGACGCCCGGGCGGGGACGCGTGACCCAGGCGCGACCTGAGTACTGTGAAGCCTTAGCCTTTGCGGCTGCCTTGGGCGAGTCGACCTCATCGGCCCGCGCCAGCAGGGTCTCGACACGGCTGCGCAGGGGATTTTCAAAGAAATCAAGCGCGGCGATTTCCTGGAACTGGCGGCGGAGACGACTCAGGCGTCCGGCGGGACGGCGGGGGTGCGGCAGGGTGAGAATCTTCTTCAGCTCTCGCAGGAGATTTTCATAATCGCGCGAGCGGGCATCGAGGAAGAGCTGGCGCAGGCGCTGGTCGGGGAGGTCATCGAAGGCCTGCACCTGCACTACAGAGGCTTGGCCTTTGTAGCTGCGGATGGCGGTGGCGAGCCACTCCAGCTTTTCCTGATTGGCCGGGTCGTTCGGCAGGACGTATCCGGAGGAGCGCAGGGCCATGGCGCCGTAGCGCTGCAGCTTGCGCCAGACCTCGACGCGCTGGCTGGCGCGAGCAGAGGGCAGGCTGAAGACCAGCAGCAGCCAGGGGGTTCGTTTCTCTGATTTAGTTACAGTCATTCCAAAGATGTTATATATATAACATATAGACTGAAGGGTCAACGGTGAAGGAAGTTGGCGAGGAAGATTGAGGATCCCGGGCGGCTCGGTTGCATCGCCTTGCTGTGGGGGCGGGGACGCCAAAGCTTCGAATTCGCTCAGGGCAGCTTGGCCGGCGGGACGCCGGCGCTACGGCTATTTCAGCCACGCTAACCAGGCCCATCCCACCAGCAGGGTGGCCAGGGTGATGGGCAGCCCGACGCGGAAATAATCGCGGAAACTGATCTCCACGTCAGGCTTGGCGGTTTCTACGACGATGATGTTGGCTACGCTGCCGGTAATGGTGAGGTTGCCGGCGAGGGTGGAGGCCATGGCGAGCGCAAGCCATGCGGTGTGGGGATCGGCGAAGCCGGGGACCAGTGATTTCAGGAGCATGACCGCCGGCACATTGCTCACTACATTGCTGAGAAGTCCCACTGCCACGGTGAAGACGCCAAGGCGCTGCAGGTTCCAGTGTTGGGCGAAGTCGAGAAGCTTTTGAACGATTCCGGCATTCTCGGCTCCGCCGACGATCAGGAACAGGCCGACGAAGAACACCAGCAGACCCCAGTCCACTTCCCGATAGAGCTTCTGCGGTTCCAGGGTACGCGTGATCAACAGCATGGCCGCACCCAGAGCAGCCATCATGGCCGGAGGCACGCCCAAGAAGAATCCGATCACCACCGCAGTAACAACGATGACAGGCTTGGTCAGCCGCGAAAGATCGAGTGGAGGCAATGGAATTGTCTTCTCTTCAGTCGGGAGATGTACCACTCTTCGCAAGTGAATCCAGTGCAGCACCGCCCAGTCGAGAAAGAGGCCGATGAACGCTACCGGAGCCAGGTGCCATAAGAAGTCGCGATATTTGATTCCGGAAAAGGATCCGATCAGCATGTTCTGGGGATTTCCGGTGATGGTGGCGACACTGCCGATGTTGGATGCGGTGGCGACCGCGAGCAAGTATGGCAATGGCTGCAGGCGCATGCGGCGCGTGATCTGGAGCACGAAGGGCACCATCACCAGGCAGACGATGTCGTTCACGAAGAAGGCAGAGAGGAATCCGCAGGTAAAAATCACGGCGGGCAAGAGGTACGCGGGCTTCAGGCGGCGCAGGACGACTTCCGCGTTCCACTCGAAAAATCCGACCAGATGGAGGTTGCCTACAATCAGCATCATGGAGAAGAGCAACACCAGGGTGGAAAAATCGATGAAGTGCAGGGCTTCGCGGGGCTGGACGATGCGGGCCGCGACCATGGCGACTGCGCCGATAATGGCCGCGCCCGGACGATCGATCTTCAGCCCAGGAAATTTTCCCAGGGCAAAGACCACATAGCTGGCGAGAAAGATGAGGTAGGCTCCAGCGAGGCGGGCGTCAGAAAGGGCGACGGGAGAGATCAGCAACATCGCCGCAGCAGGATAACAGGGGTGCGGAGGAGGGCGAAAGCAGGACGCCTCGCCCCCAAGCCTTGAGATCGATGCCGAGGGCAACGTACCTCAGCGGCTGAAGCCAGGCCTGATTAAACAGCATTTATCGCAGCGCTGAAGCGCTGCGCCACCCAAAATCAGTTTTTTCCAAGCCTGTGAATCGTGCCCGTCCCAAGACCTCTTCCTGCAATTGGTCGAATAGGCTTTAGTCTCCGACCGCTTCCTGAAGCCCATCCATACTGATGCTCTCAGCTTCCTCGGTCGCGGGCTGTTTGCGGCGAGTGGTGACCAAGGCCACGCCCGCCAGGATAATCACGGTGGCGGCGACGGTGTGGGCGCTGATCGCTTCTCCAGCCACGGCCCAACCGATAAACACAGCTACGACGGGGTTCACATAGGCGTAGGTGGAGACGCGCGACGGGGCGCTGACGGTGAGCAGCCAGGTGAAAGCAGTGAAGGCCACGATTGAGCCGAAGACGGTCAAGTACGCGAGGGCGAGTATCGATTTCGCAGTGAGCGATGCCAGGTGGAACTGAGCGGTCTCGCCCACGGAGACGCCGCTGAGGAGCAGCCACGCGCCTCCGGTCACCATCTGCATGGCGGCGGAGAGGACGGTGGATTTCGGCATACTTACGCCGTGGCTGTAGATGGTGCCCACGGACCACATGAAGGCACTGAGAAGAACTGCGCTCGCGGCTAGCAGGTCGAGGGTTCCTCCGTGTCGCAACGCATCGGGACCGATCAGTACCGCCACGCCGATGAATCCCAACAGCAGCCCGATCCAGGCTCTTGCCCCCAGCTTGCGTTCGCTGCCGCGGAGACGGCCCAGCAGCACGGTCCACAACGGCAGCGTGGCACACAAGAGGGCAGCCAGACCTGACGGAACTTTCTGCTCCGCCCACGCCAGGCTGCCGTGTCCGCCGAGAAACAGCAGAGCACCGGCGATGAGGGCGTATCCCCACTGCCTGAGGCTGGGCGCGGGAGTGCCGCGGCGGCGCGCCCAGGCATAAACCAGGCTGCCCGCGACCAGGTGGCGTATACCCATCATCAGTAGCGGCGGAATGGTCTCAACCGCGTAGCGAATCCCCAGGTAGGTGGATCCCCAGATCAGGTAGATGGCGGCAAAGCCAAGGGTGATCCGGGTTCGAGAGGGGACCCGCGAGGGGGCGCACTTGGGACGGGGAGCGAACCGACCGCCGATCTCGACCACTTGTCCGCTGCGGAGGAGGGCCCGGATGTGCGAAGCGTGGTCGCTCAACATAACAGTCTCTCACCGTTAAAACTTGGTTTAACGGTTAGGGACATGGTAGGCGCGGGTCTATAACTTGTCAAGATGTTTTTGGTGGTTAGAAAATGGTATAAGCTAAGCTTTGGATGCCGCAACTCCCGGCAAAGTCGCGCTTTGAATTCAGCGGCGGGAACCTCTGTCTGGACTTCGCCAACACGGTGGACAACCGCACCAGCGGACACAGTAAAGATCTGCTCACCAGCTACGCGGACCTGCTGCACTGGGGGCAGGAGGCGGGGGTGGTGAGTCCGAAAGGCGCCGAGCGTCTGCGGCGTTTGGCCGAGGAAGCGCCGGGACATGCTAAGTCTGCTTTGCGGTCGGCCGCGCAAACGCGGGAAGCAATTTATTCGGTGTTTGCGGCGGTGGTGGGGAGGCGCGGAGTACCCGGGGCGGCGCTGGGATCGTTGAACACGGCACTGCAGCAAGCGTCGGAACACGCGCAGATCGTGCAGAGGAACCGGCATTTCTCCTGGGAATGGGCGCTGCCGGAGGAAAGCCTGGAGTCGGTGGTGTGGCCCGTGGCGCGAGCGGCGGCGGAGTTGCTCACTTCCGAAGACCTGGTTCTGGTGCGGGAGTGCGCAGCCGAGGACTGCGGCTGGCTGTTTCTGGACAAAACCAAGAACCATCGGCGGCGGTGGTGCGACATGAAAACCTGTGGCAACCGGGACAAGGCGAGAAGGTATTACGAGCGGACGAGGAAAGAGTAAAGACCTCCGGTCTCGGCCCTAGGGACACGACTGAACAGGCTGCGTGAACGCAGAGCTTCGTATCAGGGCATGCGGGTCTTACCTGTCTGGGATGTGGGGGCGGGACGCCCCCACGACAGCCGGCGGGACGCCGGCGCTACGGCGAACCGGGTGACATTGGACAATGCTTGGACCACTTCACGAGGACCTCGTCGAGCGATACTTACGCGCTCTGGGAGTTCCAAGACGGGAGCCCAGTGCGGAGGCCCTCGCGGAACTAGTGGCGGCGCACGTGATGCGGGTGCCGTTCGAAAACATTTCCAAGCTTTACCGTAAAAACCGCCTGGGGTTGACGGGCCTGCCTGGCATTGAGCGGTTTCTGGAGGGTATTGAGCAATACCATTTCGGAGGGACGTGCTACTCCAACAACTTTCATTTCTATACCCTGTTGGCGAGCCTGGGGTATGGGGTGAAATTGTGCGGGGCGGATATGAGCAACCCCGACGTCCACATGGTGATCATGGTTGAGGTGGACGGACGGGAGTATCTGGTGGACGGCGGGTATGCTGCGCCGTTCCTGTCGCCGCTTCCGCGTGATTTAGCGGAAGACTACGTCATCGCGCTGGGCCGGGACCGATATGTGCTGAAACCTCAAGACGCAGCTGGATGCTCGCGCCTGGAGATGTACAGAGATGGGGCGGTGAAGCACAGCTATTTGGCCAAGCCGATGCCGAGGAAGATTGAAGAATTCGGCAGGGTCATCGCGAACTCCTTCCGGGCAAGCGCTACTTTCCTGAATGCGTTGTTGCTGGCGCGGTTCTATCGCGATCGGTCGGTGGTGATCCACAATCTGGCTGTCATCGAATCGCGAGGGAATGAAGCGACCATTCGCTCCCTGGGCAGCCGCGAGGAACTCGCCGGGGAAGTTGAACGACAGTTCGGCATCCCGCGAGAGGTTGTAGGCGAGGCTGTTTCTGAGCTCCACGATCTCGTGGACGCCTGGGGTTAGTTTTCCTGTTCGTCAATCAAGCGTTCTGCCCGCTGCAAAACGCAGCGGGTACCTGCAGAATGCAAGGGTTGACTACGTCTCTTCGTGCTGACCCATTCTTCTAACTCCTTTGCCAGCAGCAGAATTGCTGCCTGCCCGGTTTTGTCCTCCACGTGCACTTAACACGGGCGGAAGCAGGTGCGATAGAAGCGCGGTCGCACATGCGAGGAGGTCTCATGTCGATCCTATTTGTCCTGCTGATGTTTCTGTTGATCATGAGCATCAGCTATTTTCGCGGAGCCAAAGTGCAACCGGCCGCGAAGCCGGGACTGCGGGCTGGCCCGCAGGCGCCACGGATGGAGCGCGAGTACGGCTTCGCAATACCGCAGGATTATTGCTTCCATCCCGGACACACCTGGGTGGTGAAGGAAGCTCCGGAAAATGCGCGGGTGGGGCTGGACAACTTTGCCACGAATCTGCTGGGGAAGATTGACCGCATCGAAGTGATCGGTCCGAACCGCTGGGTTCGCCAGGGACAGAAGCTGATGACGGTGCACGGCGGCGGCGCGGTGCTCGATCTGCTTTCGCCGGTCGAGGGCGTGGTCACGGCGATCAACCAGGACGCGGTGCAGGATCCCAGCCTGATTACTCGTGATCCCTACAAGGACGGTTGGATCGCGATGGTGAAGTCGCCGGACCTGGCAATCAATCAGAAGAACCTGGTGCAGGGTCTTATGGTGGCGCCATGGATGCAGAACAACGTGACCCGGCTGAACGGCATGCTGGCGCAGCTTTCGCCGGCCCTGGCGCAGGACGGTGGACTGCCCATCGGCGGGCTGCTGGCGCGGGTTACGCCTGAGTTGCGGCAGAAACTGGTGAAGGAGTTCTTCCTGTCGTAGCCGGTACCGAGGCACAGGAGAGGAGAAGACCATGGAAACGACGAAAGCCATCCTGGTAGATATCACGAAGTGCATCGGGTGCCGGAGTTGCGAGCAAGCCTGCAAGGAAGTGCACGGGTTCCCGATGGAGACCGAGGCCAAGCTTTCGGTGACGGCGTTGACGGTCATCGAGGAGCGCGGCGACAGGTTCGTGCGGCGGATGTGCATGCACTGCCAGGATCCGGCGTGCGCGTCGGCCTGCCTGGTGGGGGCGCTGAAGAAGACCGCGGCCGGGCCGGTTACCTACGATGCCTCGAAGTGCATCGGCTGCCGGTATTGCCTGGTGGCGTGCCCGTTCAGCGTACCGCGCTATGAGTGGGCGAAGCTGGTGCCATACGTCAAGAAGTGCGACATGTGCGCGGAGCGCCAGGCCAAGGGGCAGCAGCCGGCGTGCGTGGAAGCCTGTCCGACGGGCGCTTCGATCGTGGGAAGTCGCGAGGAGATTCTGGAAGAAGCGCAGCGGCGCATTCTGACCGACTCCAAATACGTGAAACACATCTACGGCAGCGAAGAAGCCGGGGGAACTTCGGTGTTCTTCATCTCCGATGTGCCGTTCGAGAAGTTGGGCTTCGTAGCGGCGCCGCGTCAGCCACTGCCTACGTTGACAGCCAACGCGCTGGGGGACACGCCCACGGTGATCCTGATGGGCGGTGCGCTGCTCTCGGGGTTGTATTGGATCACGCAACGCCGCGCGGAAGTGGCGATGGCGGAGGCGCAGGAAAAGTCGGCGGCCGCGCAGGCGGGGCCGATGGACAAGGAAAGGAGCTGAGCCATGACAACTACCCGGTTTCCAAGAATCACTTTGTGGCGTGTGATTGTGGGCTCGATTTTCGCGGCAGGTCTCTATGCCACGTATGCGCGGTTCGCTCTCGGCTTTGCCCAGTCCACGCACCTTACCGATCCGCAGCCCTGGGGGCTGTGGGTGGGATTGGGAACGCTCTGCGGGGTCGGGCTGTCGGCGGGTGGATTTGCCATTGCGGCAGCCGTTTACCTGCTGGGCTTTGAGCGGTACCGGCCGGTGTTGCGAGCTTCGGTGCTGATCTCGTTCCTGGGGTACTCGACCGTAATTGCCGGCATGATGTACGAACTCGGGCTGCCGTGGAGAATCTGGCATCCCATTGTGATGTGGAACCGCAGCTCGGTGCTGTTTGAAGTGTCGTGGTGCGTGATGCTGTACACCACGGTGCTGGCGCTGGAATTTTCACCGGCATTGGTGGAGAAGATCCCGTGGGTACGGGTTCGTCAGTTCTACCTGAAATGGCATCACGAAATTCTGATTGGCCTGGTGATGGCGGGCACGCTGCTCTCGTCCATGCACCAATCCTTCCTGGGCGGACTCTACCTGATCACCAAAGGCAAACTGCATCCGCTCTGGTACAGCCCGTACCTGACCACGGAGTTTTACCTGTCGGCGATTCCGGCGGGGTTGGCAGTGACCATCATGGCGCTGTACCTGTGCGTACGTTCGTTGAACGTGCGCATTGATGTGAGCATCCTGAGCGACGTGAGCCGGGTGATGGCGCCTTTGCTGGCGTTGTGGGGCCTGTTCCGGGTGGTGGACCTGGTCACCCATGACGCTACGCCGTACCTGTTCATGTGGCGGGAGGAGACGCTTTCCTTCTGGCTGGAGATCGGGCTGTTCGTAATCGCACCGGTCGTGCTGCTAAGTCGCGACAAGGTGCGGAACAACCCGCAATACCTGTACTGGACCTGCGCCCTGGTCGTGATGGGATTCATGGCTAACCGGCTGAACGTATCCATCACCGGGCTGCAGGCCAGTGCAGGGGTGTACTACGTGCCCAAGTGGACGGAGTTCGCCGCGACCCTGGCAGTAGTGACCGCCGCAGTCATGGCGTTCCGTTATGCCGTACTCTACCTGGACATTTTGCCCAAGAACCCGCCGCAGAAGAGGTGGATGGTTTCGAGCGCTGCGGCGGAAGCGTAGACCTCCTGAACTTTCAATCCCCGGGAGCCAGAAGCTCCCGGGTTTTTCGTGTTGGTCAATTGAGGTCGGGGAGAGTAACCGTTTTGAATCCGCCGGCGAGATCGCTCACCACTACAATGGTCCGATTTTGCCCGGCGTTGAAAGTCAGCGGGCCACTGTCGACGTATTCGAAGGTGGTACCGGCGATGGTGACAAAGATCTCGTAGGTTCCGGCCGCCGGAGATTGGTAACTGGACGCGGACCCGAGAGCCAGGTTGCTGACGGTAGGTGGATTGCCGGGGGGAGTGGATCCCGGGGTAAGGACATAAATATCCACGTCCCCTGCGCCAGCTCCGGCATTCACAAAACGCAACTTGATGTTGCCCGAACTGGGAGCCGTGTTGTCGTCCGCCAAGAGCACGGGGGTGATGGCGGACGCAAAATTGTCGGTAATGAGTGTGTAATTGGTACCACTATTGAGAGTAATGGTCTCGTCGATAACGTGGGTGGTGGAGCCCGTGGGCTCAACCTGAAGGTGGCGTGACCCGGAGCTGACGGATGTGTAATTGGTGGGAGCCGCATAACCCACGCCGCTGGCGATCGTCTTGCCATCAATCAAGACGTCCACAGCGGTCTCGTCGGGCGACGCTTGCAGTACCCTGAGCTGGGTGTGGTTGCCACCGCCACTGCAGCCGATTGCGATAAAGATCGTGGATAGGATCAAGAATCCCGCACCGAATCGAAGAACCTTACTCACCATCCCTCACCTCTCCTGTGTCTGGATTGCCATAAAGCCGGTTGTCAGGTCTGCGCAGAGCGACCCTGGGGTGCCGATCGCAGGTTGGGCAGCAGTTTTCTTTCCAGTGGAATGAGCATGTCCATCTAAACACTTGTTCCTGTGAAGTTGTGTAAAGAGTTCGTCAAGATGGGTAAAGGCTTGTGTCACAGAATATGGATGCTTTGGGCCAGGCGGTGTGTTGCTTTCTGTTTCAGCGCCGGGCCAGAGGGGCAATGCCTGGGGATTACCGGACCCTACGACTCTCCATCCAGCTCTGCAGGATCAGCGTGGCCGCGAGGCGGTCGACTACCTCACCGCGGCGCTTGATGGAGAGCTCGGTCTCACGCAGAAGGCGGTTGGCTTGAGCGGAGGTCAGGCGCTCGTCCCAGAGGTGGACAGGTAACTGAAAACGCTGGCGCAGCGCTTCGGCGAAAGCTTGCATTTTCTCCGCCTGGATGCCTTCGGCCCCGCTCATACGGAGGGGGTAGCCCACGACAACTTCAGCAACCTGATAATGGCGGATGATCCGCTCCAGTTGCTCAAAGTCCAGCCGCTTGTTCTTGCGGCGGATGGTTTCGAGACCCTGGGCGGTGATGCCGAGCGGGTCGGAAACGGCCATCCCGATGGTCTTGGAACCGACATCCAAGCCCAGGATTCGTGGGTGCAATGGCGGTTCGGCAGCATCGGTTGAATGGGAAGGCACGTGGGGATTATATGTCGAGCGCGAAAACCGCGAATTAGACTACGATATCGCCATGGCGATCGATGAAGTCCAGGTGCGCACCGCGCAACCCGCAGCAGCGGCAGGGCCTCAGCCTGAGGCGCGCGGACGTCACTGGGCTTTTACCACAATAGGGATAGCGGTCATTCTTGGCCTCTGCTACTGGGGCGAGCTGGTGCTGTCGGTCATGCTGGTCTCGGTACTGCTGGCATTCATTCTCGCGCCTGTGGTCGAGCTGCTTATGCGGGTGCGCCTGCCGCGGGGCATCGCCGCGGCGATTGCGGTGCTGCTGTTGGTTTCGGTGGTGATCGGCGTCATCTACTACTCGTACAACCAGGCCACGGTACTGTTGCAGGACCTGCCCAAGTACGCGAGCAAGATTCGCGAGGAGATGATGAGCTTCCGCAAGCAGGCAGAAACTCTGGAAGTGTTGAACTCCCCGCAGGAGAAGGGCGTCCTCAATGTCCGTGCGACCACGAACTGGACGGACATCCTGACCCGGGGCTTCGGTTCTGTGAGCCAGGCGATCCTAGCGGCATCGTTCGTGCCCTTTCTGGTGTATTTCATGCTGACCTGGCAGCAGCATGTGCGCTCGGCCACGGTCATGCTTTTTTCGCTGGAGCACCGCCATACGGCGTACGTCACGCTGGGATTGATTTCGGCGATGATACGCAGCTTCATGGTGGGGAACATGCTGATTGGCCTGTTCATCGGGGCGGTGAGCACGCTGGTGTTCTGGGCGCTGCACGTGCCTTTCTTCTACTTCGTGGGCTTCATCAGCGGGTTCCTGAGCCTGGTTCCGTATATGGGGGTGTTGCTGGCCATGACGCCCCCCATTTTCGTGGGCATCGGCCATATCTCGTCGCAAGAGGTGTTCTACATCGTGTTGACGGTAGTGGGACTACATCTGACCGCCATGAACGTCCTCTATCCGAAATTTTTGGGCAACCGGCTGCAGCTGAATCCGTTAGCGGTGACTATGTCGGCCCTGCTCTGGGCCTGGTTGTGGGGAGCGATGGGGCTGCTTCTGGCCATCCCCATTACGGCGGCGATGAAGATTGTGTTTGACCACGTGGATTCGCTGAAGCGGTATGGGGCGTGGCTGGGGGAGTGAAGCGGACCTCGGACGTCAGACTTCAGGCGTCAGACCTTAAGCGGCCTCGGCGGAGGTCTTCAGAGACTGAATCAAGGCATTCAGCATCCTGCCCACTTCTCCAGACCGAGTTATCAACTGCTCACTCGCAGCCGAGTCCAGATACGCCAACTCCTTCGCAATGAGGATCTGGGTTTCCAGTTCAAGAAGAGAACCTCTGGCATGGCAGAAGAACAAAGATCGATCCCGATCGGTCGACCGTCCTTTTCCCTCGGCGATGTTGCTCGGAACGGAAACAGCGGCGCGCCTCAACTGGCTGGTTGGGCCATACATCTCTTTCTTGGGAAACCTATGCGAGTGCTGGTACACCGCAACCACCAACTCCATCGCCTTCTGCCACACCCTCAAATCTCGATACGACATGCTCATAACGGACCTCTATCCCAGGACAGATGTTCCGGTCCGGCAGGCAGGCTAAGCAAGTGCAGTCGTCACACCCTCACGGAAAAGGTAGGACGCAAACCGGCCGAGATCCGGGGTCTGAGGTCACAGGTCTGAGGTCGGGGGTCCGAGGTCTGAGGTCCGGGTTCAGGCTTCGAATTCGGAAGCCTCGGGGAAGCGGAGCTTGCTCTTGGAGAGGGCCCTGGACAGTAGTTCCTCGATCTGAACTTCTTCGCAACTCTTGGCCATGGCGAGTTCGCTCACCAGGAGGTAGCGGGCGCGCTCGAGCATCTTCTTCTCACGGAAGGAGAGGGGCTTGGACTGGCTCAACAGCAGCAGGCCCTTGAGAACCGCGGCCACCTCCAGCAGTGAACCGGTGCGCATGCGTTCGGAGTTTTCCTTGAAACGGTACTTCCAGTCGGCGTTGTTGTCACAAGCGCCATCTGTAAGAAAATCAACGATTTTCTGGATTTCCCCGTTCTTTACGACCCGCCGCAGGCCAACAGTCGTCACATTGTGGAAGGGCACCATCACCTTCAAGCTGCTGGACTTAATCTTGAGCAGGTAGAACTTCTCCACAGTCTCACCCATAGTGCGGCTGCTGATTTGCTCAATGATTCCAACGCCATGGTTGGGGTAAACGACTTTATCGCCTATGTGGAAACTGCCATCGCTGCTGATCATGAGAGGATACCCACGAGCGCGGGGGAACCGAGGGACAACACTGGCGTAGTTTATCCCAAACTGGGCCGAAAGGCAATTCCAGCCTGTGTTTTCAGGCGAGAATGGGGTAAATCACAAGCGCTAAACTCATGTGCGGACAGGAATTGGTACTCGGTGGGGCACGAGGGGACAAAGCGCACAGCCAAGTTCCCCCGATGGCGGGAACGGCGGGTGCGGCATCCACGGGGTGGCGCAAGGTTTATAATCCGATCAAGCCATGCCCGAGCACATCAAGAAAAAACTTCAGGAAGAGATCAGCGCGCTGGAACACGAGCTGAGTCACGAGCTTCCCAAGGAACTCAAGAAGGCGGTCGCCCTGGGGGACCTGAGTGAGAACGCCGAGTACCACATGGCGAAACAGCGCCAGGAGTTCGTTAAGGCGCGGCTGCGGCAGCTGGGGCGGCGCCTGGCCGACTTGTCACTTATTAATATGAATAACATCCCGAAGGACAAGGTCGGGTTAGGCTCCACGGTTAAGGTTTATGACAACGATAAGGGTGAGGAGATCGAGTACAAGCTGGTGACCAGCGAGGAGTCCGACGTGGCCGCCGGCAAGATTTCCACAACGTCTCCGATCGGACGTGCCCTGCTGAACAAGAAGGCTGGTGACAGCGCCGTGGTGGTTACGCCCAATGGCAAGCGCGAAATGGAAATCCTGAGCCTGACCACGATCCACGACGAGGCCGAAGCCGTATGACCTGGACGAGCGCATTTGGGCGCGGTTGCGGGGTACTGCTGGATGCCATTGTGCGCTGGCTGGCGCTGGCGCGCATCAACCCCAATGTGTTGACGTTCCTGGGACTGGTAGTCAATACCATCGCCGCCCTCCTGTTTGGCTATGCCAACGGTGACAATCAGGCCCGCTTGTTCCGCTACGCCGGGTTGGTGATCATCGCCTCCGGGTTCTTTGACCTGGTGGACGGGCGCGTGGCGCGCGCCACCAACCGGGTCACGCGTTTCGGCGGCTTCTTTGATTCGGTGATTGACCGCTACAGCGACGCTTCGCAGTTCTTCGGCTTGCTGGTGTTTTATGCGCGCGGCGACCGGTTCTTCTATGTTGTGCTCAGCGCCTTCGTGATGGTCAGCGCCATCATGGTGAGTTACAGCCGGGCGCGGGCGGAGTCGCTGATCGGGTCGTGCCGGGTTGGGTTCATGGAGCGGCCGGAGCGGCTGGTACTGATCATCATTGGAGCGCTGTTCAACCGGATGGCTCCGGTGCTCTGGATCATCGCCGTGCTGTCAACGATCACTGTTATCCATCGCATCCGTTATACCTGGACGCGAACGAGCGGCATCGAAGCCGTTCCCGCCAACCCCGGCCAGGCCGCGTAGGTACTGCATATCTGACCGGCAAAGTCTTTCCTATGGGCGCCATCCGCCACCGGACACACTCGCCTCGTTAATTCTTGTTCATGAAACTGATCAATAGGGGATTCACTATCTCGGGATGCTCGTAGTAGGGGACGTGCGCGGCATCCCCGATGGGGTGGAACTCCGCCTGCGGGATGGCGCGCAAAACCGCCTGACTGACCTCGAACGGAACGTCTTTGTCGGCTTTTCCCCAGACTAACAGCACTGGCTTGTGGCTTTCTCCAACGCTCTGGAATTCCTGACGGCCATCGCGGGTAAGGTAATGGCGCGCGGTCGAGAGCAGGGCCCACAGGAAGCCCCGATACTGCATCTGCTGCTGATAGCGGATGAAGTAGCCGGGATAATGCTCGGGATGAAGGAAGTCCTCCTGCTGCACGGCGACCAAAGTGGGAGCAATCTGCAGGCGGTTGATGTATTCCCCGAGCAGAGGAGTTCGCAATTGCCAGGGGAGCGGATCGCCGGCGAGATAAGCTGGATCGAAAAGCGAAATGGTGCGTACTTTCTCCGGATAGCGGGCGGCGAATGTGACGACGATGGCGCCACCCATGGAGGCGCCCACCAGATCGATTGGACCGGAAATTTTCAAGGCGGCGAGCAGATCGAGCAGTTGGCGATCGAAGAGACCGGCGTCGTAGCGGAGATCGGGGCGGTCGGAGAGGCCGCGGCCATAGAGGTCGTAGCGAAGCACGCGGAAGCCGGCTTGTACCAGGGGATCGAAAGTCTGGTCCCAGAGGAAATAAGGCACGGAAAACCCGTGCACCAGCACCACGGTGCGCCCGTTTTCCGGGCCTTCCAGTTGGTAGTGGGTGAGGCCGTCGGTGAGTCGGATGAAATCTCCGGGCGCGCGATGCCGGACGGCATCGGTCAGGTCGCTAGTCTCCGGGTTGTAGCGGGCATAATTGGTTGCGAAGTATGCCCCAGTTCCAGCAATAACGAGGGCGAGCGCAACGGCAAAACGCTTGAGGAACTTGGGCATGGCAGTTCTTGCCTCCCCTGGACACCAGACGGCGGCGCCCAAGGAGCGTTCCTTCTATACAACACTTGGTGGTTGAACACGAAAAAAATACGAGGCTAGCGAACTAGCCTCGCAGGCCCACTCCACACCTCTGGTTGGTCTTCGTCGCAAGCCTAGCTAGTCACGGTCGTGATCGTGGTCACGATCGTGGTCACGATCGCGGTGGCGATCGCGGTCATGGTCACGGTCGCGGTGACGGTCATCGCGGTCGCGCCCGCGGTCACGGTCGCGGCGGCGGTCGTCACGGTCATGGTCGCCATCGCGCCAGCCGTTCGTCCAGCGATCCCGGTCCCGATCCCGATCTCTGTCCCGGTCACGCCAATCCTCGCGGCGATCAACGCGGCGATCAACGCGGACAAAGCGGCCCGGGTTCTCCCGCACTTCTTCGCGTACTCCGGGGTGACGCGCCAGGAACTCGCGGAGTTCCGGATGCTGTCCCAGGTAAACCGGATTAGCCCCCAAGCCTGGGTTCTGATTCAGGTCCCGCTGAATCGACGGGTGCGAATCCAAGAAACCATCGAAGTTGCGCAGCTCCGTACCGGAGATGTCGCGGTCGTCTACCTGCCCCCAGGCCAGCGAAGAAAGTCCAGCGCCGAGGAGAATGGCCAGGAACATGAGACGAAGATTTTTTCTGAACATATGTACCTCCTTCGAACCTTGCGGCTTCCGCCGCTACGAATCGTTGTTCATCAGTGGGAACCCGCCAGATCCGGTGAAGTTTCGTGCAGCAGGAGAGCGTTCCAGGAGAATATTTTGGAATTGAGAGGCAACCTTTTTTCGCCCACGTGCGCTCGGGCCAACGCACTTCGCTATTGCCTCCTTCATACTCTCCCTGCGCCCGAATGCTAGACTAGTCGGTCATTTTCTTCCCGGGGTGGGGACTCTTGTGACAAGCAATCCTGTATTGGTAGTGCACGGCGGGGCTTGGGCCATTCCCGACGACATGGTGGAAGCTCATCTTAAGGGAATACGCAATGCCATGGCCGCGGGCTGGCGTGTGCTGAGCCGCGGTGGGCTGGCGCTGGACGCGGTCGAAGAGGCGGTCGTTGTCATGGAAGATGACGAGACCTTTGACGCCGGGCGTGGAAGCTTTCTCAACCGCGATGGCAAGGTACAACTGGACGCGCTGATCATGGATGGCGCCACCCTGCGCGCTGGAGGAGTGGGGTGCGTGGAGCACATTGCCAACCCGGTGCGGGCAGCGCGGAAGATCCTGAGCGAGAGTCCGCACGTGTACTTTGTCGGTGAAGGGGCTGAGCGGTTGGCTGCGGAACACGGCATCCCGTTGTGCAAGAACGAAGACCTGATTATTCCGCGGGAGGTCGCGCGGTTGCGGGAGTTCCAGGCACATGCCGAGGAACATCGCGCTGATTTGTTCGCGCCCACCATTTCTCACGACACGGTCGGCGCCGTGGCCCTCGACCAGGATGGCAACATCGCGGCCGCTACCTCGACGGGAGGCACACTCAACAAGGCTCCGGGACGCCTGGGGGATTCGTCGTTGATCGGTTGCGGCTGTTTTGCCGATAACAAGACGGCAGCGGCGTCCACCACGGGGTGGGGGGAGCCGATCATGAAACTGGTGCTGGCAAAGTGGGCCGCGGACCGGGTGGCTTCCGGCAACGCGCCGGAGTGGGCGGCGGCGGAAGCAATCGACTACCTGAAGACCCGTGTGAACGGACACGGCGGCATGATCCTGCTGGACGCCCGCGGGCGCTTCGGAATCGCACATAACACGCCACGCATGGCTTGGGCGTACAAGACGCCCCAACAGGAAAGCTACGGCATCGAGCGAAAAGACCTCTAGATTACCGCCGAGGGCACACTCCTTGTCTGGCGGACCATTTTGGTGCGCGGGCGGTTTGACTAAACCTGTTCTTTTCGCGGTTCTAGCTTGCTTTCCCTACGCCTCCTGATGTAAAAACCAGCGAACACCCGCCTTAAGGTATGCGCGCCTTCTTGATGCTCGCCAACCGCTTCTGGCCGTCTTGTAGGCCAGTTCGGGAACAATTCTAATGGGGAGAGCCTATGACAATGCGTAAGCCCGTCTCGCTCGCATTCTTGGTACTGCTGCTGACTACACTCGGATTCGCCCAAGGGGCTGCTTCGGGCGACCTGCATGTCACCGTCAAAGACCCGAGCGGCAACCTGGTGACCAACGCCACGGTCACGGCACGTGATCCCGCCAAAGCTTTTCAGCGCTCGACAACGGTGAACACCGAGGGAGAATACCGCCTCATGGCGCTGCCGCCGGGAAGGTATACGGTGACGGCGGAGGGCCCGGGCTTCGCGAAAACCGAGGTCAGCAATGTCGCCATCACCGTGGGTCAGATGGCGGAGTTGCCCCTGACCCTTACGGTTGCCGGAACCAAAGAGGTGGTGAATGTCAGCTCCGAAGCCGAGGTGGTGGAAACTCAGCGCAGTTCCTCCACCGACACCATCGAGCAGCGGCGGATTGATAACCTTCCCATCAACGGACGGAACTACATCAATTTTGCGTTGACGGACTCGCGGCTGGCGCGCGATGACGCACCCAGCATCGGCGCTGCGCCTACTTCCGGTCTGAACATGAGCGGACAGCGGGCACGCTCCAACCTGGTGAACGTGGATGGCGAGGACGCCGTGGACAACTCGACCAACGGCATCCGTTCCACGGTTTCGCAGGAAGCGGTGCAGGAATTCCAGATCATCACCAACGGGTATGCGGCAGAGTACGGACGCGCCTCGGGTGGCGTAGTGAACATCATCACCCGGTCGGGATCGAACGATTTCCATGGCGACGCGTACGGCTACCTGCGGAACCGGAACTTCCAGGCGGTGAACCCGTTCTCCACGGTTTCCAATCCCGCTTACACGCGCACGCAAGCGGGGGTAGCCTTCGGCGGACCCATCAAGAAAAACAAGACTTACTATTATTTCTCCTGGGAGGGTACGTGGCGGCAGGAGACGGGGTTCTCGAGCATTGGGGCCCCGGACGGCAATTTTGGATTAGTGCCTTTTGACGCGTCTGCCTTTCTAGCGCAGCCGCCGCAGACTTACGTGATTCAGGCGACTCCAGACCAGGTGAAATTCCTCAACAGCGTCCCACCCGGAACTCCGGGAATAGACCAGTACGTGATCCTTGTAGGAAGATCTTCGGGAATGGCACTCGATGGTTCTTGGCCTGGCCCGTTGGCGTTGGGTGGCGGTGTCAGCGGTTTCCCGACTTCCTGCCTGGCGCCCCCGTGTTTTGTGCCGTCGTCTTTCGTGCCGTTGAAGAGTTTGATTGGAAATTTCCCGGTTTCCGAGCGGACCGACCTGTACTCACTGCGCCTAGACCATAACTTCACCAACAACAACCGGATCATGCTGCGCGGGGGCGTGAGTCCGAGCGACCAAACCGGCATCCAGGTGCAGGCACAGGGTCCGCAGAATTTCGGACAGAACGCCTTCTCGCGCACTTCGACGCAGAACTATCACGACTGGTCGATTACCGGCCAGGACCAGTGGACAATAGGCAACAACAAGATCAATGAATTTCGCTTCCAGTACGCGCGACGGGGCTTGTTGTATAGCTTCTCCCGCGGGGCGGGCGGCAGTAACGTCGCGGTGAACATACCCGGATTTGCTTTCTTCGGTCGGGAGCCGTTTTCGTTTGTCAACCGCACGGAACAACGCTACCAGGCGACCGATAACTTTTCCTGGTCGAAGGGTACGCACAACATCAAATTTGGAGTGGACGGCAACTATCTGCCTCTGAGCGCCGACTTCACCGTCAACTTCGGGGGCATCTACAACTTCGGCCAGCAGTCCCTTGTCGCGGGGGTACCAGCCTTTAGCCCGGTGCAGGCTTACGGGGCAGGCATTCCCTCGAACTTTATCCAAGGCGTGGGCAATCCCCACGACGCCTTCAGCAATACCATCATGGGCGCTTTCGCGCAGGACAGCTGGCGCATCAGGTCGAACCTGACGCTGAACTACGGGGTGCGGTACGACGTGGAATTCACGCCCACTTTCAGTCCACTGAACTCGACCGCGGCATTCGGTCAGAAGTTCCTGGGGATCACCCAGGGCATTCCGCGCGACTTCAATAACGTGGCGCCGCGCATTGGATTGGCGTGGGACCCGCACAACGACGGGAAGAGTGTGTTCCGCGCCTCCTACGGTTTGTTCTACGATCATCCGCTGCTGGCGCTGGCCTTCGACTCTGACGTGGCCGACGGCTCCCAGGCGCCGCAGATTGTGCTGTTCCCCGGGGCGCCCGACGCCGCGTGCTCACTCAACGCCAGCAATGCATTCCAAGGGCTGTTGGGCTGCCTGCCAGCCAGCTTCACTTACCTGCCCAATCAGCAGCGTTTCAACCCTGCTCCCAATACGCAATCCGTCTTCACCAACCAGAACTACCTTTCTGGGGGCGTACCGTTGGCCATCCAGCCCTTTGGGTTCCCCACCTCCAGGAATTTCCAATACGCCCAAGCCCACCAGGCCAATTTCACCTATGAGCGCGATCTGGGACACGACCTCTCGCTCAGCCTGGAATACAACTTCAATGGCGGACGGCATCTGAACCGCCCCATCAACGTGAATGCGGTAAAACCGGGGGCTCTGCTCGCCAACTGGCAGGCCGCGCTCTCGGACCCCACTTCCGGAGCCTCCACCTTAGGCCCGCTGGGCGTAGGCGCAGTGCCCTTCACCCAAGGCGGGACACCCTGCCAGCTGGGAGACGGCCCGTCTTGGGTTTCGTCCGCGTTGGCCAGTTTCTTCCGTCCGTCGGGTCTCAACCCCTCCATTGCCCGGGCGCTGATTGACACACCTTTTGAAGGCTGCATAGCCCAAGCGCAGGCATTCCTGCACGCCTTCGGCCTAAACGCGGCGTGCGATCCTACCTCGCTGGCAAACTGCGTTCCCTTCAGTGACATGCCAGCCAACTTCAGCAACGGAAGCTCGGTGTACCACGGCTTCACCGCCAACCTGCGCAAGCGCTTCTCGCAGCACTACGAGTTCCTGGTCTCGTACACCTGGTCGCACTCGATCGACGACTCCACCGATCTACAATCGCCGCTGGAACCGCAGGACAACTACAACCTGGCTGCGGAACGCTCGAACTCGCTGTTTGACCAGCGCCACCGCTTTGTGTTCAGCGGGGTGTACCAGAGCGGAACGCTGGGCGGCACGGGGTTCCTAAGGAAGTTTTTCTCCGACTGGACGGTGGCACCCATCGTTGAGGTCGTTTCCGGACGTCCGTTCAATATCATTACCGGCGACGACCGGAATTTTGACTTCAGTACGCCGACCGACCGTCCCTTGATTGCGGCGGCCGGAACACAGAACCTCTGCGGCGACAAAGCGGCCGCATCGCGGTTTTCCCCCACAGGCTTCCTGATCCCCGCCTGCTTCCTGGACGGGACGCTGACCGGGAACCTGGGGCGGAACGCCGGCACCAAACCGTACAACCTGTTTACGGACATCCGGGTCGGGAAGCGCATTCCCATCGGCGAGCGGTTCGCGCTGGAAGGTAATGTGGACGCGTTCAACCTTATCAACAGGTTCAATGTGTCCGACGTGAACCCGCTGTGGAACAGCGGCCAGGTGGCGACCGCTGCCTTCGATCCACGCCAGTTCCAGTTCTCGGTGAAGGTGACCTGGTAGGGAGAAATCTCGATTTTTCGCTTGATGTCTGGGGCGGGCTGAGTGCCCGCCCTTTTTCCTTCCCGTGGCCCTCCGGTGCTCTCCTGTTACACTCTCTTTTTTCACTCTTCGCGAATGCCAGGAGCCTGTTCTCCATGTCCGAACCCTATACGCCGACGGCGCGCACGCGGTTGGTCCGCGAACCCGACCGTGCGGTTTACGACCGGGCGGCGGCTTACCAGATTCTCGATGAAGGCTTCATTTGCCACGTCGGCTTTGTGGTCGACGGCCAGCCGTTCGTGATCCCGACCGGCTACGGCCGGGCCAGTGACAATCTATATATTCATGGGTCGGCGGCCAGCCGGATGCTGCGGCGCATCGATCAGGGGGTGCCGGTATGTGTGACGGTCACGCTGCTCGATGGGCTGGTGTTGGCGCGGTCGATCTTCAATCATTCGATGAATTACCGGTCGGTGGTGGTGTTGGGGACAGCGGTGGCGGTCGAGGATCCGAAGGAGAAGCTGGAGGCGCTGCGCTTGCTGTCGGAGCACATCCTGCCGGGACGCTGGGCGGAGTCGCGGCAGCCCAACGAGCGGGAAGTCAAGGCCACACTGGTAATGCGCCTGCCGATCACAGAATTTTCGGCCAAGGTACGGCAGGGGCCGCCGATTGATGATGCGGAAGACTACGGATTCCCGACCTGGGCGGGGGTGATTCCGCTCAAACTAGTGGCGGGCACGCCGATCAATGATCCGCGACTCGACCCCAGCACTCCGGTGCCGGGTTATGCCGGGGCGTATTCGCGCAAGCAGGTAGGGTGAGGAAGGGCTTACCGGATACTACTGCTTTTGCGTTTCTGGGAGTTCTCGGTCTCGGTTCTCAGTTGCCGGGTGGGAGGAATCCAAACCTCTTGCCTTGGCTGGAAGCCTATGAGTAACATGCCGGGCCGGTTCCGAAGGTAACCTGGACCACCCCGGTTCTGGATTGACCCATCAAATCTGAGGATAGTAGGATTTGGGCATCCCCAGCTTGGGGGATCGCGGTAAGTTATAGACAAATAATGCGGATCACGAAACCCCATCTGCTGATCGCGCCGCTCATCGGCCTAGTCTTGGCGGGCACGGCTTGCCAGACAGGACAACGAGGGGCGGCCCTGCTGCCAGCGTCGCAGGCGAACGCTCCGGCTCTGACCGCCGTTGCCGAAACCGTCCAGCAACCTCCAGCAGAAACTGCGAAGCCTCCAGCCGCCGAGCCAGTTCCGCCACAGCCCAAGCCTGATCCGGTGGCTGAGCTGATTGCGAAGGTCGAGAAGGAATACCAGGCGGGACAAGACAATTACAAAGCTGGCCATCTGGAAGCAGCCAAGCAGAATTTTGATCGGGCATTCGACCTGTTGTTGGGGAGTTCGCTGGATGTGCGCTCCGATGAGCGCCTGCAGGAGGAGTTCGACCGCGTTCTGGATGGGGTGAACGGGCTGGAGCTGCAGGCCTTGCAGGAAGGCGATGGCTTCACCGAGCAGAAGTCAGAGCCTGCGCCGATTGACGAAGCCAACGAAGTCACTTTCCCGGCGGATCCGAATGTGAGGGCGAAGGCTGCAGAAGAAGTGGCGGCTACCCATTCCGATCTGCCGCTGATGTTGACCGATCCAGTGGTCAGCTACATCAACTATTTCTCGACGCGGGGACGAGGGACGCTGGAGCACGCGCTGGTGCGCAGCGGGCGCTACCAAGACATGATCCAGAGCATTCTCAAGGAAGAGGGCGTGCCCCAGGACTTGATTTACCTGGCGCAAGCCGAATCGGGCTTCCATCCGCTGGCAGTTTCCCGGGCGGGGGCGCGGGGGATCTGGCAGTTCATGGGGAGCCGGGCGAAGGGCTATGGATTGGAGCGCAGCTGGTGGGTGGACGACCGGCAGGATCCGGAAAAGTCGACTCGTGCAGCGGCGCGGCACCTGAAAGATCTTTACAACCAGTTTGGTGACTGGTACCTGGCCATGGCGGCCTACAACTCCGGACCGGGAACGGTGCAAAGCGCGGTGAAACGGACCGGGTACGCCGACTTCTGGGAGCTGTACAAGCGGAACGTGCTGCCCAAGGAGACGCGCAACTATGTGCCGATCATTGTGGCCGTGACCATCATGGCCAAGAATCCGGCACAGTATGGGCTGGATACGGTCGTCCCGGAGAAGCCGGTCCCGTACGATACGGTCAAGATTGACTATCCGGTGGATGTGCGGCTCGCGGCAGAATGCGTGGATGCATCGGCCAGCGATCTTCTGGATTTGAATCCGAGCCTGCTGCGGCTGACGACGCCCAAAGATCAAGAGTTCGAACTGCACCTGCCGACGGGTACCAAGGAGCGATACCTGGGCGCAATCGCCGCCATCCCGCCGGACGTGCGGGTATGGTGGCGATACCACAAGGTGGCGCCGGACGAGACACTGGCGTCGATCGCGCGTGCCTACCACACCACACCACAGGCCATCGCCGAGGCCAACAACCTGGATGGGAACCCGTTGGAAGCGGAAAGCAAGCTGATCATTCCGGTCGCTCCGGGCAAGGGCAGGCCTGCAGAGGGGACCGGGAGCTACTCCCGCGCGGCCACCCGCTACAAGGTGCGCAAGGGAGATACGGTACAGACGGTAGCGGACAATTTCGGGGTGCCACCTGGGATGGTTCGGCGGTGGAACCACCTCAAAGGTGACAGCTTACGCGGGCGCCGTGTCTTGTATGTGCACCTCCCGGTGGCTCCGAGTGCCAGCGAGACGCGCCGCGCGGTTGCATCTAAGTCGAAATCCAAGAAGAGCTTACGAGCAGCAAACGACAAGCCGGTGGTCCACCATACAGTCAAACGAGGCGAGACCTTAACTTCCATCGCCAACACCCACCACACCACAGTAGCCGCGCTGAAGCGGGACAATGGCAACATCGCGACGCTGCGTCCGGGGATGATTCTGCTGATCAGGGATGTGAAGTAGGCAGTTCCCAGTTCCCAGATCTCAGTTCTCAGTTCGAGAAAACCATCCAAAGTACTGGGGCCTGACGCCCGAGATGTCGGTTGATCAACGGAAACGGGGTTAGGTGTAAGATGCAACTGGTGTTACTGCGGAGCAAAAAAGCGCTGTGCTATAATCGCGGCCCGTTCCGCGAAACAACGAAGTTTTAGCTGTCTTTTTTATTTTCCTAGCGCGTGCAGCCGTTGCAGCGTCCCGGCTCTGAGCGCAGCCGGAAAACAGGAGGAGCAATGACCTTTGACGAAACCCTCTATGGACGAGATGACGAAATGGACGAATACGGTGACAGCGGCGCCTATGGCGATTCGCTAGA
>JAIQET010000099.1 GCA_020073645.1 Terriglobia bacterium
TTTCACATCGTATTCCAGCAAGGGCTTTGATGCCATGTTTCGGAGAGTGGGGTTTTCTGAAAGTAGGGTCACAGCAACAGGACCACAAGGAAACGTGTCTTTTGTCAACTCGCCGAACCTGCGCCAACCCGCAGTGTGAGCCTACTCGACTAGAGGTATGCTAGGATCGAAAGCACTTGTCATGACTCGCTGCAATGGTTGCTTATGCTTTTCTATGAAGGGCGGGACCCATTTACTTTTCAGAGTAACATTCTGTTTTCGCGCGGGATCAGTAACTGTTATCACAAGCTTATCCGCGACGAGCGTTTCTAGGAAACTGTCAACGGCATGGCCGTTTTGCTGTTCTCCCGACCAAGAACGACACTGAGCTTTTGCTTCCTCAATAGTGACGCCATTTTCGAACAGTTGAACGATAGCCCAACCTGTCGAATTTACAGAGTAGAAGTACTTGGTCGCGAGATCGAGGAGAACTGCTCCGTCCTCCAGCACCGCTGAGACCACATCAGCCCTAAGTCCCAGCATGTCTTTGTGCGATGCGGGAGTGGACAACTAAGGCAGACTCCATAACTTTGAAATTTCGAACACTGTACATCTTCGAATGCAGAGTGGCCCCCATGACGGCCGTTGTTTCAGTGGTTGTCCCGGTATATAATGGTGAACGTACTCTAGCCGACTGTCTGAGAGCCCTTCAGTTACAGGACTTGGCGAAGAGCGATTACGAAGTGATTGTGGTTTGCGATGGTTCAACGGATTCTAGCGCGACCATCGCTGAGGGCTTCAATGTGCGGCTGCTGAATGAGACAAAGCGAAAAGGCGCTCCATCAGCGCGAAATGTCGGTTTCCGTGCTGCACGCGGTCGATGGGTGGCATTCACAGATCATGATTGCATCCCGTCGAGAAGTTGGTTGCGTTGGCTCCTGCAAGCTGTCCAGAGCCATAACGAGAATGAGAAGCCTCTCGGCGCAGGAGGCAAAACGTTGGGCATTCAGTCAAATTCCTCAGCGGCGCGGTTTGTCGACCTCGCAGGCGGCATCGACGCTGAGTACCATCTCAAGCACCCGAAATTCCCCTTCGCTCCCACTGCCAACGTCATGTATCTGCGAGAGGCCCTGGAAACGGTCGGAGGTTTTGACGAACGCTATTACTCCTACGACGGTTGCGACCTGCATTATCGCTTGCTGCGGGAATTCAGTGGACCGTTCTACCTTGAGCCAAGAGGTGTGGTCTTTCATCGTCACCGCGAAAACTGGCTGGACTATTGTCGGCAGCAGTTTGCGCATGGGCAGGGTTTCGGACAGTTCTTCTTGAATCACGGCGATCAAGTTGAGTGGTCTCTGTGGCGTGAATTATCCGCTTGGGGAGATTTGGCAAAACTTGGTCTACGAGCGTGTTCGCAAGGTAACGACGATGAGGCACTTGTGCGGCGCGGGTCTTTTCTGAAGGACCTTGCGCAACGTTTAGGTTTCATAACCACATACTGGAACCGAAGGGAGCGCAGAAGATGGTAGAGCAATTTCCAAAGCCAAACATTCTGCTGCGCTTTGTACAGCTTCTGAGAAAGAGCATCAGGCAGTTTGATGACATTTCCCTTGCTTTGAAGATAGGATATTTCGTGTTGAAATTACCTCGGATGGTTGACCGCACAGATCTGCCTCGCTTACTAACTGGGCTGCGCCGTTCCGCCCGTCCTTCGGCGCTAGGGCTCTCATCGAATCTCGAGCAAATCTGCCGGCTACGGCAACTATGGCTCTGCCTCCCCATGTTACGCGCTCGCAACACATGTTACGTCCGCGCGATGACGTTGTACCGATTTCTCGATTCAGGACAAAGAGGCATGCGGATACATTTCGCCGTAGAGCTCGGCAGGAACCCAGAAGATCGTTTGAGAGGTCACGCATGGGTAACCGTCGATGGGCAAGTCTTAGAGGAACTTTCAATTCTCGAGAAACATCTTCGTGAAGTCTATGTCCACCCTCCACTTCCGTATGGCGTCCGGATAGCCTGCCTTGAACAGCGTCCCGAACCGCTTCTCTTCGCGCACCAGGCCGAGGAGAAGATGTTCGGTCTCAATGAAAGGCGACCCATACTCAGAGGCTTCATATCGGGCAAAGAAAATCACCCGCCGGGCCTTCTCGGTGTAGCGTTCGAACATCACTTACTCCGCGGTCGCCTTCCGGCTGGCGCGCTTCCAATACAAATATCCCGGCACCCCAATCAGCACGATCGTAGTGCCCCAGAAGGCCTCGGTTGGCCGGGTGATGATCGTGTTCAGCGTCCACGCCGCACCGATCAGAATGTAGATTCCCGGCAGCCATGGGTATCCCGTACAGCGGTACGGGCGGGGAATGTCGGGACGCTTCCAGCGCAGAATGAAGAGACCGATGACAGTCAGCGTATAGGACAGCACCATGCCGAAGATGACGTAAGTGTAGAGCTGGTCGTAGCGCCCGCTGACGGTGAGCAAGGCTGCCCAGACTCCCTGTCCGATCAAGCTGAACGCGGGCGTACGCCATTTGGGATGGATCACCGCCATGCGCTTGAAGAAGACTCCGTCCTGCGCCATGGCGAGATAGACCCGTGCGCCCGAGAGCGTGCAGGTGGCGGCGGCGCTGAAGCAGGAGATCGCGATCGTAGCAGAGAGCCAGACCGCGGCACCGGGTGAGAACAACGAAGCAGCGGCGGCATGCGCGATGGTCTCGTGCTTGGCGACTTCGGTGAGCGGCATGGCGTACACGTAGGTCATGTTCATCGCCATGTAGATCACGCCCACCACGAGTATGCCCAGCACCATGGCCAGCGGCACATTGCGGCGTGGCTCTTTGACTTCTCCCGCCACCCAAGTGATGTACACCCATCCGTCATAAGCCCAGAAAACGGCGATCAGCCCGACACCGAGCGCGGAAATGAACTGTCCCGGTCCCAGGCCCATGGTCAGGCCCACGCCATGTCCGCTGAAGTTTCCCCAATGACCCTTGCCAATGGCGAATCCCAGAACTACAAACGCCGCCATGGCGGCGAACTTGGTCCAGGTGGAGACATTCTGCAGCAACGCGCCCCAACGCAGCCCAACCACGTTCACGTAAGTGAGCACCACGATGAGCGCCAGGCCGACCACGTGAGCGCGAGTAAAGGTGATGCCTGCCACCGCGAACACCACGTGCTCCTGCGAAATCACAGGAATGATCTGGCCCATGTAAGCTGCCGAGGCCACCGACAGGGCCGCGATCGTGCCTCCGTTGGCGACCGCGAACAGCATCCAGCCGTAGAGAAAAGCCACCAGGTCGCCATAGGCTTCGCGCAGGTACACATACTGGCCACCGGAGTCTGGAAACATCGAACCTAACTCGGCAAAGGCAACACAGGCGAACAGGGAGACAACCCCGCCCAGCACCCAGACCAGCAGGAACAGGACGGGCTGCGGCAGCGGAGTAGCAATGTCCTTCGCGGTTAGAAAAATCGACGAGCCGATGATGCCGCTGACCAGCAGCAGGACCGAATCGAGCAGCGAAAGGCCGCGGACCAGAGTTGGTTTGGATTCTTTCTGCTGGGCAGATTGCGTTACGGCGGAGGTGTCCATGAGTTATCCGATGCCGAGTTCGTCCGGCGATTCCAGCGGCGTGCCGCAGCGGCGGCAGATGACGGCGGAGCAGTCGCCGCAGGTGAGCGGGTCCGTGACCTCCTCGGCGCAGTTGGGGCAGTAGAGGAGTTCGGGTTTGGGTTCCGGGCTCGGCGGGGTTTGAGCCATGAGGGAAGCAAATGTAGCATAGAAAGCTGGAGTCAGGAGTCGGGAGTCAGGAGTCAGGGGTTGGTGCGGGCCGATTCTGCTGACTACTGACTCCCGACTCCCAAAATGAGGAGTGCACCATTGGCTGATCGAACTCCTGACAAGCGACTACAGCAGGAATTCAACCGCTGGGCCCAGGCCGGTGAGGGCGAGAAGATGGAGCGCCATCATCTCGACATCACCGACAAAACCATCCGGCTGATGGATCTGCGTCCCGGCGAGCGCGTGCTCGATCTGGGTTGCGGCTCTGGCTGGGCCACGCGGCTGCTGGCGCGACTGGTCGCAGAGGGGCCCGAGGGTTTCGGTCAAGTGGTGGGCATCGACGTGTCTGACGAGATGATCCGGCAGGCGCGGGCGGCCTCGAAAGACTTCGAGAATATTCTTTACGTCTGGGGATCGGCAGAGAAGATTCCTTGGGAGGAAAACTTCTTCGACAAAGTACTCTCGGTCGAGTCGTTCTACTACTATCCCGACCAGGACCGTGCTCTCCACGAATTGTTTCGCGTGATGGCTCCGCAAGGGCGGCTATTCATCCTCATTAATCTCTACAAAGACAATCCTTACTCCTTGCAGTGGGTGGACAAGCTGAAAGTGCCGGTGCACGTGCGCTCGGCAGCAGAGTATGTGGAGCTTTTGAAGGCGCATGCCTTCGAGAAGGTGGAAACCCGGCAGATTCCGGATGACACGCCGACCCCTGATGACTACAAGACGACTTCGTTTCGCAGCCTGGAGGATTTGCGGGCGTTCAAGCGGATGGGAGCGTTGCTGCTGATGGCATCGAAGCCGGACCTGCGGACGCCGGCGCCGGGGTACACGATTTATTGATGGCGGGAGACGCAGCAAGCTGCGTCTCTACAGGGTCAGTGCGGCTCAAATGTCATCATCGTCATCGTCCCGATCGCTATCCCGATCGCGGTCCAGATCCGTCGCTGGGCTCAGGGTGCGATTGTCGTTGGCGTGGCGGATTTCGATTCGGCCGTTGACGTTCTCCAGTCGGATGCGCGTGCCGCCGCCACCGAGTTCGCCGTGGAGATCGTGGCCAACATATTCGTGATGCCGCACACGCAGGCCAAAGTCGTTGTCGATGCCGCCGTGCACGGTTGAGGCTTCGAGTTCGGCCCGGGAGTCGGACGGCAGCGTCAGTTCAACGCCGCCGTTGACTGACTTCAGGGTGATAGGAGAATCGCTGATGCGTTCGAAGCGAGCGTCCAGGCGGCCGTTGATGGTGGAGAGCCTGGCCGGGCCGGACAGATCACGGGCGGTGAGATGGCCATTGATGCAGGAGGCGTGAACCTCGCCTGCAACTCCGGAGATGTCCAGCGCGCCATTGATCAGCTTGATCTCATCCAAGCGGGCGGTCTGCGGTACGGTCAGCGTGTACTCGACGCTGGCCGGATTGTTCCGCTCATCGTCACCGTTAAACGTGAGGTTGTGATCGGTGTATTCGGTACGGATCGAGACTTCATCTCTGCTGGCATCGACCCGAATATGGGCTTCGTCCAGCCGCTGTTTGCTGCCCGCATACTTTACCGCGTCGACCTTGACCTCACTGCGATCCCAGGCGGTGATGTGGACTGCACCGTTGATGTTGCCCAGTTGTACTCGGCCGCCGGGCGACAGGGCATAGGTCTGGTGGAACTCCTCGGTGTAGCTCCGGTCTTCCGCCTGCCCCTGCGCGACAGCGAATAGCAGGGCGCAAATTGTTCCCAGAATGGCGCCTGTCCAGGTGGCGAGTTTACGTTGGCGCTTCATAGCTCCTCCTGTTCGACACTGCTTGGACGGGGCAGGCTGCGGTTCGTGAGCGATGAAGCAAAGCGAGGCTCACTCCTATCCCTGCGATCCGACCGCCTGCCGCGGCTTTTTCTCCGCTTCCGAGATCAGGTAAACGGCAAGAATCCCGATCTCCGGATCGATGGGATGGCGGTAGCGGGCGTGGGGGAAGACCAGGTAATACACCGCCGGATACGAGAGGATGAGCCAGAAGAACAGCCAGGCGCCGGTTTTGCGCTTGCGCAGGGCGCGGGCCAGTCCCCAGAAGCACAGCAGGGAGGACGCGAGGAAAAGAGAGTTCTTGACCTCCGGCGGTGGAAACTTGGAGAGTTTTGGAGCGCCCGCCCAGTAATACACGAACTTCTTCAGACTGACGCCAAGGAAGCGTGCGGGGTCCTGCTCGATCCACTCCAGCGCCTGGCGCTTGCGTTCGGCAATGTAAGCGATCTCGCCCAGGCGGCGGTACTGATCGAACGCGTACACATTCTGGGTAGGGTGGAGATAGAACATCCAGGTGCCATCGGCCCCGGGGCCGTTACCCATGCGCAGTTCGGCGCCGAAATTGGAGCGCAGGAACACAAATTGTCCGAACGTCCGGTAATTGCGGACGAGCCAAGGTGTGATGCAGGCAAGAAAGAGCGCCGAGGCCAGCACCACTCCCGCCAGTGAGCGCTTGCCGCGCTGAGCGCGGTGGTACCACGCCCACAGGCCGGAAACGGGCAGGAACGCCAGCAGCACCGGACTGTTCAGCGCGGCGATGCCCCAGAGCAGCCCAAATTCCAGCCAGGGCTTGAGGCCATCTTTTTCCTCCATGGTGAGGGCAAGCCAGACGATGGTGGCGACGAGCAGGGCGGAGAGGCTGGTCTCCCACACCCAGTGGGTGCACCAGTAGATGACGTAGGGCATCACCACCCAGGTCCACGCCGACCACACTGCGACTTTCTCGCTGAAGCAGCGTTTCGCGATCAGGAATATGGGGATGGCGGTGAGGGCGGAGAAGAGGCTGTTGATGGTCAAGAGGACGAAGGCCGAGGCGTGGGAATACACGCCAAAGAGCTTGAAGACGCCGCCGATGAGGTAGGGATAAAGCGGTGGCTCCCAGGCCGTGGGGCCGGTCTGGATGTCGAAGGGATTGCTGAAGCCGTGACCTTCGGCGAGGGCGCGGCCGATGCGTCCCATCTCCCAGCCGAAGCCGAAGTTCTCGTCGCTGGTACGGAACTTGTAGGTGTGGGCGACGACCATCCAGCCGAAGCGCAGCGCGAAGCCGATCACCACCATCCAGAAGAAGGAAGTGCGCGCCTGCGCCCACCAGCGGCGGCGGGGGCTGAGCGCGGGCGTGGGCTGGGTGTTGGCGATTGTAGTGGACATGTCAGGGTGACAGTCATTTGTATCCGATTGGATGGGGTTGGGCAACCTCGACCGGGTGGCGTCGGCATAGATCAAAAGAGAAAAAACTTTTTTGTTAAATTCGGCAAAACAATCAAGTTGCGGGCGCTAGATCTCGTAAAATCCGGAGCCCACAGGAGTTAGCCGCAAAATCCGGAGCCGATTGGACTTAGCAAGAGCCGCGAGGAGAGGCAGAAGGGCGCTGCGTACGATGGCAGTGGCGCGCGGACAGAATTCATGACACTGACCTAAGAGCTACGTTATTTTTCTTACTATCTACTTAAAGCATAGCAGGTTTGAAGGGGCAAATGGGACATGGGGGAGGATTTTATTTTTCGTTTGCAGTGAGGGAGTTGGGAGGAAATTGGGGTTTCTTGGGGCTTGACAGGCCGTGCCCACCCTTCGAAACCCGCGAAGGGTGGGGCAACCGAGGTGTAAACTCCACCGGAAAGGGTGGGCCAGCCCCCAGAAACATCAGGAAACGTTCCGTCTTTCCCCGGGTTCTCCCTCCGGATTTCCCGTAAACTTGCCGAAGTATGGCCTCCGTTCTAGATGTGACAGAGTTGGATCGGGCATTCCGGGAAAGGATTCACCATTGGCCACCGACTACGCACAGCTCACCGAGAACCTTCTTCGCTTCTACGACTTCACGAATAAGGTCGTGCTCTTCGTCGGGGCGGCAGGGAGGCAACTGCTCGACCCCTCCGCGGGAACCAAGAAGCTGATCGCCATTGATCAGGATGTCGAGGCCCTTACGGAACTAGCGGCGAACGTCGCTGCCAGGGGCATACAGGATTCCGTGGAGGTTGTTGGCAGCAAGTTCGAGAATGTCGCACGGTCAGGCGATGTGGTCTATTTTGAATTTTGTCTGCACGAGATGGCCGACCCCCAGAAGGCGTTGACCCATGCCAGGAATCTGGCACGCGACATCGTGGTATTCGACCATTCGCCCGGCTCAGAATGGATCTTCTACGGTGCAGAGGAGGACAACGTCGCCCGCAGCTCCGCGGTGATGGAGAGCTTCGGCATTCGGCGCCGTCAGACGTTTCAGGCCGCACAGCGGTTCGCGAATCACGCTGAGCTCCTTGCCAAGGTGGGCCCACAAGGGCCGCGGGCAATCGAACGGGCGCAACGGTTCGCAGGCGCCAGGGACATCGTAATCCCCATGAGCTACGAGTTGAACCTGCTGTAAGGAGTCGAGACGGGATCGGACAGCGAACATCGCGCCGGTCCGATGGGGAGAGTCGCGACGATCTGGTTGGTCCAGGAGACACAAGGGATGGCCGCCGTATGGTAGGTAGTGAGCGCGCCCCGTCTGTAGCGCATGCCCGCCCTTTCGCACAGAACGTGTTCGGTCTCATGACATCCTTTACAAAGCGTCTCGGGACATCCTTTACACTCCGGCGCGAGCGTAGCGAGCGCGGGAGTGTAAAGGATGCCGTGGATGACGATGGATGTCCAAGAACAGAAAGTGAAGTTTGTGGTGGCGGCGACGCGACAAGAGAAGTATTGCAGGCATCGCGGAACAGAGCCGGCGTCCGCAGCGGAGTCCGCGCCAGACCAGTGCCGAACTGGAGCAGCGAGTGGTCGAGGTGCGGCAGCGTTATCCCGACTGGGGAGCCCGCAAGTTGCAAGTAATTTTGGCGCGAGCCGGGGTGGGGTTGACCCGCAGCACCATCCACCGCATCTTGTTGCGCCATGACCTGGTACGGGAGTGGGATCGGCACCCTGTGGCCAGCGGCCGTTTTGAGCGCAGCGCGCCCAACGAACTTTGGCAGATGGATTTCAAGAGTCCGAAAGGATGGAATGCACCGGTCGGACCGCTCTCGGTGCTGGATGACCACAGCCGCTACCTGATCGTGTTGCAAGCGGTGTGGAGCAACCATGCCGAACGGGTGAAAGAGCAACTGGAAGGCGCGTTTCAAAGCTGTGGAGTGCCTCAGGCGATGCTGATGGACCATGGCATTCCATGGTGGAGCACGCAGGCTCCGAGCGGAGCGACGGGGCTGACGGTGTGGTTGATGAAACAAGGCATCCGGCTGCACTGGAGCGGGTTTCGCCATCCCCAGACGCAAGGTAAGGTAGAACGTTTTCATGGCGAACTGGAGCGAGCTCTGCAGACGCGAAAAGCACCGCGCCAACAGCCGCAACCCTGGCTGGATCAGTTCCGTTGGGAACACAACTACGTGCGTCCCCATGAAGCACTGGCCATGCAAACTCCGGCCAGTGTGTGGCACAACAGCCCACGCCGCTATGATCCGCAGCCACCAGCCTGGGAATATCCGACCGGAGCCAAGGTACTCAAGGTCGACGGCAAAGGCCAGCTCGATGCCTACGGGGCACGCTGGAAAATCAGCAAAGCCCTGCGCGGCGAGTGGGTGCAGCTGGAGCGGGTGGAGGAACGGGTCTTGGTGTACTACTGTCGTACTCTGATTCGGGAACTGGATCTGGAAACCCAGCGCTCGACCACCGTCGCACGCTGGCTCTCCTCCTCGGATCCTCAACCAGAACTGTAAAGGATGTGTCGGGACAAACTGTAAAGCATGTCGTGGGACTGGACACACAGAACGCGAAACGACGGGGCACCCCGCGGGTTACGATCCATCGTTAAGTGCCCAGGCCGGGCCACCCGCCAGTTCCCTCAGAAGCTACGCAAAGAGTCGCTGGGGCCCGACCCGTTACCAGCCCCAGAGGTACTTGAAGTAGCCGGACACCATGTCGCTCCATCCATGGGAAAGCATTGTCGAGCGCAGGTTGCGGCGCCAGTATGCCAGGAGGCCATACTCCAATCCCAGAACCGTGATTACGATGACCGGTTTGTAGCCCTGATAGACGTGTCCTATTCCAAACAACAGCGCCTGCGCCAGCAGGGCAAAGACCGCACTGCCGGTGAGCCTGTGAAATTGCTTTTGCAAGTACCCGCGATAGACGACCTCCTCGCAGAAGCCGGCGGTTGCGGCGAGCGCAAGCCACGAGGTCACTGCGAGGGTCCCGACCGGAGGGAAGTGGTAGCCGCCGCCGCCTCCCGTGCGCGGTCTCCCAATCAGCCACCAGAGCAGCTCCGCGCTGCCGCTCCAAAGCGACCAGAAGACGAAGGCAATCAGCAAGTCCCCAGCGATCTGCTTCCAGTTCTTCCAGCGCTGGCCGGTGAGGTCGCTCATGCGGCCTCCTTGCCATCGAACACCAGCCCAAACACAGAACAGCACTAGCCACTCGATGACCAGGCCCTTCGCGCAGGCACGAACCATAGCCTGCGGGTCGCCATTGGCTCTAAACATGGGCGAGGACGTGATCTGCAGTCGATACCAGCCATACGCTGTCTGGCCGAGCAAAATCAGCAAGACGGTGATCAGGTGCCACACCGGTGCGAGCAGCTTGCGCTCGGCCGCGGGTCGGGCGACGGTAGCCATCGTACTGGGATACGCAGGCAGGGGTGCTTTGGTTCACTCGCAGGCCAAGAGCGCTCACTTGCATGCGCCTGGGGCTTCCATCGGGAGCGGTCCTCGGTTACGTGATTCCCCGCAGTTTCCTCAGAAGCTACCAAAAGAGCGCTAGGAGACTTTGAGTGGTTGTTGGTGTAATGGCGATGTTACGCCAACCATCGCTTCACCTCGGCTTGGCAATGGCGGCTAGTTGTTTCTGAAGGGTACCGGTCGCGAAGAAGTTGATGAGCGCAAACTGCCCGATCATCAGCCGCACCACAGAAAGAAAAAGGCGCCCACCTCGGTATTCTATGCGGATGACGCGCCCAAGGCCGTGAAGCCTGAACAACTCTGCTTCCAGAATGTCACCGCTGGAGATCGTGAATCCGCCCGGGCCTTCGATGTGAAGTCCGGCGTTATCCAGCCACGCTTGGCCTTTCGCAACTTTGGTTTTGAGTCCGAGTTCGGCCCCTCGATGGAAGAATACTTTGTATCGCATTGACTTTATTCCGGCTGATTAGATAACCGTGTCGGCTCCAGGCCGCCGAGTAAACTTGGTGCGCTCATGCAACCAAGGCTCGGAGGAAAGGAGCCGAGCACATGAAGATTGTAGGTTGTGATTTGCATACGCGCTACCAGCAGATTGCCCTGCTGGACGCTGCGACCGGCGAACTGGAGGAGCGGCGTTTGGAGCATGAAAGCGGTGAGGAAACCCGGGGACATCCATGATAAGTAAAAGTCAAGAGGAGACGGAGATCTCCTGGCGCTTGGAAGAGTGGGCTCTCGAAGCGGGTGAGGGGCGGATAAGTTGGCGAACGGCGTGCGATCCTGGGTAGCGGCCAAAGCGACAGCTTGGCCAGACATCCATTTGCGGGAAGCGGGCGTGAGCCCGATCCACGAAGTATGAGTTAGGGTTTTCCGGCCGGCCTCG
>JAIQET010000032.1 GCA_020073645.1 Terriglobia bacterium
GGATAAATGCACGAGCATGAACAGCATGGCGTCCCGAACCAGTGGACGCCACTGCGCATACAGCTTGGGAACCAGGCGCTCCGCCGGCAGGAACTGGACGACCCACCGGCCCATCTGCTCCCGCACCGACTGCCCGGTGGGGCCCTCAAGCAACGCTTCGATGGCGGCGATGCGCTCGGCGGTCTTCGCGTCCTGGGACAGGGCGGAGACCGGCAAGTCTGTCGGCGTCCTCTGTGGCGAGGATTCCTCGACGAGGGATGAACCCGGCATGGGTTTAGCGTATACCGCAGAGATGTGGGTTGGGGAGGATCCCTGAGAAATGATTTCCCGTTCTGGGAAGCAAGGAACGTGTTTGCAGTGAAGAGAGCCGGTTATTGCCGCCACCACATCTACGATAGTCGCTATCATTTCTTTGCATAGCTTCGAGGTTCGCCACGTGATGTATACCAAGATTAACCAAGGGTCTAACTCTGACGATGTCCCATACTCTCACGGCGCCCCATTTGACTCCGGATGAAGTGCTACGGAAGAGCAACCGGACTCAGCGCCACCAGCCTCGAGCGAGTTTTCTGAAGAAGGCACAGGATAAACAGCCATCACCCGCGAGACGAAGGAGAGAGAATCCATGGTAGTCATGAAGTTTGGCGGCAGCTCGGTTCAGAACGCAGAAGCCATGGAGAGGGTGGCAGACCTTATCCGGCGGCGCATGCGGCACCGTCCGGTGGTGGTGGTGAGCGCCTTCGCGGGTGTAACAGACCGACTGCTTGCCCTCGGCCGCGTGGCGGCCTCGGGCCAGGGAGGGGAAGCCTTGGCGCAAGTCCGCTCCTTGCAGAAACATCATCAAGACATGACGCGCAACCTGCTGGGGGAAGACCGGCTCTACGGTTGCTGCCTCAAACTGCAGCCTCACTTCCAGGAGCTAGAGCGGTTTGTCGCTGGACTTGTGGCGATTCGCGAGCTGTCGCCGCGTAGTACCGACTATCTTGTGTCATTCGGGGAAGTACTGGCCAGCCACATCATCGCCGCGGCCCTGCAGGCGCGGGGTTTGCCGGCCTGCTGGGTAGATTCTCGCGAGTGCATCATCACGGACGAGCAATTCACACAGGCGGTTCCCGACTACCCCGAAACCTATCACCGCATTCGGGCGCGGGTACGCCCCTTGCTGATCGAGGGGCAGCTTCCGGTGCTGGCAGGTTTCATCGCGGCTACACGAGAGGGTGCGGTGAGTACGCTGGGGCGCCGCGGCTCCGATCTTTCCGCAGCCTTAATTGCAGCCGGGATCAATGCGGCGCGGATCGAGATCTGGAGCACGGTGGAGGGAATCATGAGCGCCGACCCGGCGATTTGTCCGCAAGCCCGGTGCCTGCGCCGTGTCAGTTTCCGGGAAGCTGCGGAAATGGCTTATTTCGGCGCAAAGGTGCTCCATCCCGCCACCCTGATCCCAGCGATGGAGAAAAATATCCCCGTATATGTTCTCAACTCCCGCAATCCGCGCAACCCGGGCACGCAGATCACGGCACGATCGCCTCGTGGACGCTCGCTTTTCACGGCCATCGCGGCACGCAAGGACGTCAGCATCGTCACCCTTTCCGCACCACGTGAGTCCACTCCCCACTTGTTTCTCCAGGAGGTGTTCCACGTCCTGCATCGGTACGCGTGTGTGGCCGACCTGGTGGCGGTTTCGGAGCTGAGCGTATCGTTCGCCCTGCCTTCGAGCCGCAAGACGACCGAATTGTTAGCCGGCCTGCGACACATCGGCACGGTCTCGGTGGAAGACAAACAGGCGATCGTGTGTTTGGTGGGGGAAAACATCCGCGGGCGGGCCGGGATTGCGGCGCGATGTTTCACCGCATTGGCGGAAGCCGGCATCAATGTTCGACTGATTTCCCAGGGCGCGTCGGAGATCAGTCTCGGCTTTGTGATCCAGGAAAGTGACACGGCGGAGGCGGTCAGACGGCTTCACGCCCGATTCACGGTGGAGAAACAATCGAAGCGCCAGAGGCCTGCAGAAGCGCGTGTACGTTCTGCCGATACGAATGTCGTTGCGCTTACGCCGCCCGCAGGTCTCGACCCTAAAAGGGCACCCGCGACGTTCCCCGCCCGGTAGAGCGTGGCTTTGTCCCGTAGCTTTTCGCTGCGGGCGACCGCGGCAGTCTAGGCGCTCCAGAAGGGATTGTTCAGACCGGCCGGAGCGTGTGGCGCGAGCTCGTTCTCCTGGGAAGGAACAAAGAGCTCTTCGGGCACTCCTTCCTGACAGTTCTCAGCGGCAGGCTGAAAAGGGTTATTGTCGGCCAGCGGGCGAGTGAGTTCACGACCTTTTGATTCCACGGGCAAACTCCTTCCGTCGTTTTCAGCCCGATTGGAACACTTCAAACGCCGTCGCGCATAAAGCAAAGTTTCGATTGCTGCTATCAGAAAATCTGAGGCTGCTTCAGGAGGGGTGGGGGGCTGAGTCCAGTCCGGCGGGTGCGGTGCGGCGCTGGATCAGTTCCACGAAAGCCTGCGCCGCGCGCGGCAGGCTACGATTTTTCTGATAGACCACCCCCAGTTCGCGCCAGAGTTCGTTGTCTTTGAGATTGATCAACTTCACGCGTCCGGACCGCACTTCATCACGCGCGAAACTCGAACTGATAATGGAAACTCCCAGTCCCGCCGCGACGAAACTCTTGATCATGCCGACGCTGGGCAGTTCCATGCGCACTTTGAGTTCGGCGCGATAAGGACGGAAGAGACGGTCCATGATCTGGCGGCTGTACCCAGTGCGAGGAAGAATGAGCGGGTGCTGCACCACCATGCTGATGGGCACACTTTCGTATCGGGCGAGAGGGTTGTCGGCGCTGACCATGAGCATCAGTTGGTCACGAAAGATGGTGCGCACTCGCAGCGCGGGCAATTTCACAGGCAGGGTCACGATTCCGACATCGATCAAGCCGAGGTCCAGCCGTTCCAGGATCTTGTGGCTGAAGTTGCGATAAATGCTGATCTGCACCGAGGGGTACAGTCGCAGATACTCGGCGAAGACATCGGGCAAAACATACAGACAAGTAGCTTCGTTGGCGCCGATGGCGAGGATTCCCCGCGGATCGCTCCCTTGGTCAGCAACCGCACGCAGGGATTCGTCGCGCACGGCGACCAGGCGCTGCGCATATTCGAGAAAAACCTCTCCCGCGGGCGTGAGGCGGACTGACTTTCCGGAGCGATCCAGCAGCTTCTCGCCGTACTCTTCTTCCAGCTGCCGGATCTGCGCGCTCACCGCGGACTGCGAACGGAACACTTTGTGCCCGGCGCGCGAGAAGCTGCCCAGCTTGGCCACCTCGAGAAAGGTCCGGACTTGGTCGAAATCCATGTTTGGATAGCGTGATTATAACGAAATCTGCGGGCTATCCACTTTCCCGGGTCCGCCCCGAGGCTCGTCAGACTGCGGAAAGTCCTTGGCGGGGAGTGGCGGAACGAAAGGCAGATAGGGAGTGCCTTCCCCGGACCGGCGTTGTGGCTTGATCTGTGGCCTGAGCCGTGCGCGCACTGGCGCCCAGGTCTGCGAGACAGTGGACGGGAGGTGAATTGGTTGCACCCTGGCGAAAACCTGGGGCAGCGGTTCTTGTAGCAGGCGATAGGCAATGGGGCTGCCGGTAAGACGTAGATGGCGCTGCAGCACCCGCGCAATCCAGTTGGCCTCGTCTTGTTCTATTCCCGCAGAGACCACAAAGTCCGAATTACAGGTCCCGGGACGCAGGTGATCCCGCACGGCGTAGGCCAAGCCGCCGGTCATGCCGGAGCCAAAATTGATGCCGGTCTTGCCCAGATTCAGTACGATTCCAGCGGTCATGTATTCGCAAGCGTGGTCGCCTGTACCCTCGACGACCGCGAGGGCCCCGCTATTGCGCACCGCGAAGCGTTCGCCGGCGCGGCCGGCAACGTAAAGTTCCCCGTCGGTGGCGCCATAAAGGACCGTGTTTCCTACCAGCACGTCTCCGCGCAACGACGCAGCCGGACCGAGGGAGATGACCACACGCCCGCCTGACAGTCCCTTGCCCACGTAATCATTGGCCTCGCCGCAGAGATGAAATGTAAGCCCGGAGGTGAGGAAAGCCGCGAAGCTTTGCCCAGCTACTCCGCTGAAGTACAAACGCTGGCCGTTTCGCGGCAGCGACCACCTTTGCCGCAGCAGTTCTCCCGACAGCTGCGCCCCCACGCTGCGGTCGCTGTTGGTAAGCCGCAAAGCAGCAGACCGTCGCCGCAGGATCAGGGTCTCGTCCAAACCACCGTGCGGAGTGCGCGGTATCTCAGCCGGAGCAGTTCTCTCAGGTGCTGGCGGCAAAGGATCGAGCAGCGCGGAAACACTGGATCCGCGGGTGCACTCTCGCGGCCGCAGAAGGTCCACGCGGCCGACAATCTCCTGGAGAGTGCCAACTCCGAGACTGGCAAGATGCTGGCGTACTTCAGCGGCAACTCCCAGGAAGTAATTGATCACCATCTCAGGTTTGCCGGTAAATCGCATGCGCAGGGTTTCGTCTTGCGTGGCGATCCCCACCGGGCAGGTGTTCAGGTGACACTGCCGTGCCATCACGCAACCGATCGCCAGCAAGGCAGCGGTGCCAAATCCAAATTCGTCCGCGCCCAAGAGAGCGGCAATGACAACGTCGCGCCCGAACTTAAGCCCGCCATCCACGCGCAACCGTACTCTCGATCGCAGCCCGGCTTGCGTGAGTTCGCAGTGTGCCTCGCGTAGCCCGACCTCCCATGGCAATCCCGCGTTCTTGATCGAGGTCAGCGGTGATGCTCCCGTTCCTCCATCGTGACCACTGATTGTGATGACGTTCGCCCCCGCCTTGGCCACGCCCACGGCAATAATCCCCACCCCTGCGCCGGAGACCAGTTTGACTCCGATCCGGGCCAGTGGATTCACCGCCCGCAGGTCGTGGATCAACTGCGCAAGATCCTCGATGCTGTAAATGTCGTGGTGCGGTGGTGGAGATATCAGCGAAGTGCCGGGCACAACGTGCCGCAAGCGTGCTATGTAGGGCGACACCTTGAAAGCCGGCAGTTGTCCACCCTCCCCGGGCTTTGATCCCTGGGCCATCTTGATTTCGATTTCCTCGGCCTGCACCAGGTACTCGGTAGTCACGCCAAATCGGCCTGAAGCTACCTGCTTCACCTTGTTGTTGGCCTCGGGCTCACGCTGGTAAATCTCGGGGTCTTCGCCGCCTTCTCCGGTATTGCTCCTTGCGCCAAGCCGGTTCATGGCCAAGGCCAGAGTCCTGTGCGCCTCCGGGCTGATGGCGCCGAGCGACATGGCCTGTGTGCTGATGCGCTGCAGAATTGCGCCGGCAGGTTCCACCGCGTCCAGAACAATCGGGCTGGCGGAGACAAAGTCCAGCAGGTCGCGGATGGTTACTGGCTCACGGCCTGACTCCGGCGAAACTCCAGCAGCGCTGCCGTGCCGGTGCATTGATTTGAGGTGGCTCTGGAATTTCCGTACCAGGTCCGGTGAGTTGGCATGAAGCTCACCGTTCTTGCGGAACCGGTAGTAGCCTGCATCCGGCAACTCGGCGGTTCCAGCGGCGAACGACGATGCATGTCGTGCCAGTGCTTCATCCAGAAGTTCTGCAAGGCTCTTGCCGGGCAGAACGAAGGTGGCATCTTCAAAGAATTCCTGATGCACTTCAGGATCGAGCCCGAGAACTTCAAACAGGTGGCTGTTGCGATAGCTGACCAGCGTCGAGATGCCCATGCGGGCCAGCACCTTGCGCAATCCCTGTACTACGGCTGAGCGAAACGCGGTTCCTCCACCTGCTACAGTTTGCTCGGCCAGGTCCATGGCGAGCCAAGGGTGTACGGCGGCAGCGCCGACGGCGATCAGCAAGGCGACGTGGTGGGCATCGAAAACCTGGCCCGTCTCAACGATCAGCGGAGTTGCATGACGGCCGGCCCTGAGGGTGCCCTTCGCGGCCGCTGCTGCCGCCAGCAAAGCGGGCAGTGCCGCGCGTTCCCGGCTCACCCGGCGGTCGCTCAGCAGAATCATCCCCTGAGATGACGCGGCTCTGGCCTCGACAGATCGCAGTGCAGCCAGGGCACCTGCCACTCCCCGACTGGCGGAAAAGGTCATGTCCAAGGTGCACACCGGGGACAACTGGGTACGCAGGGTTTGCACCTGGGCATGGTCAATGATCGGCGTTGACAAGGCGAGAGCTGGCCCTAGGTAGGTATCGAGAGACATCACGTGCGCTTCGCGGATCGGATCAATCGGCGGATTGGTCACTTGGGCGAAGCGCTGGCGGCAATAGTCCCAGAGACTGCGCCGCATCTGGGAAAGGTAGGCGGGCGGAGCGTCATCTCCCATGCTCCAGGTAGCTTCCTTCCCTTGAGTGGCGAGAGGCTGGAAGAGGATCCGAACCTGATCTTCAGTCCACCCCAGTGCCCGCGTTTTGCGCATACAAGTCTTGCGGGGCAGACGCGACGTGTTCGTTTGTGGTTCGACCCATTGGATGTCGGGCTCGGCAACATCCTGTTTGGGCAGGAGGTCCAGCACTTTGTAGTCCCGCCAGAGCTTGCCCGAGGCAATTTCCGCCAGCAGCATCTCTCCAGGACCCAGCCGACTGCGCTTCAGAATCGTTGCCTCGCCGAAATCCGCCAACCCTGCTTCCGAGCCTGCGATCAGCCATCCGTCGTTGCTGAGCACCACGCGCAAGGGTCTCAGGCCGTTCCGATCCAGCTTCGCGCCAACGTAAACACCATCGCTGAAAACCAGAGCGGCGGGCCCATCCCAGGGCTCCGACTGCCAGGCTTGTCGAGCCAGGGCAATTCGTGTGGATGTAGGAACATTAGGATGCCCCTCCCAGGCAGGAGGCACCATGCGCAGCATGGCAGCGGCGGGGGAGAATCCCTGCCGAAGCAGGGTTTCGAAAGCATTGTCAAAGTTGGCAGAATCACTGACGTCCGGCTCGAGGCTTCGGAACCAGGCTTCAACCCCGAAGGCTTCTCGGACAGAGGCCTCGCGAGCACGCATCCAGCGGCGGTTACCGCTGATGGTGTTGATCTCTCCGTTGTGCGCAATGAACCGGAAAGGCTGGGCGAGCGACCACGTGGGCCGGGTGTTGGTAGAAAAGCGCTGATGGAAGATCGCAAACGAAGTGCGGAACTCCGGATCCATCAGATCGAGGTAGAAATCAGCCAACTGGTTCGGGGAGAGTAGTCCCTTATAAACCACCGTCCGTGCGGAGAGAGAACAAAAGTAGATGCCGCGCGGCGCCAACGCCTCCGCCCGCTTGCGCAAGAGGAAAAGGGACAATTCCAAATCGTTCGGGGACACATCGGTGGCGTCCAGAAATACCTGCCGAACTTGTGGAAGGGTTTGCAAGGCGCGTTCTCCGAGCACCGCGGGATTGGTCGGCACGGTGCGCCATCCCAGGACGGGCAGCCCGGCGGACTGGGCGCAGGTTTCGACGATGCGCCGGACTTCTGCCTCTCGCTGCTCCGGCAGAAACATCATGCCGACGGCGAAACGGGAAGGCAGCTTGATACCGGCTTCCTGCGCGCAACGGCGAAAGAATTCTTCAGGGACAGACGTCATCAGGCCGGCGCCGTCGCCGCTGTTACCCGCGGCGTCCACCGCGCCACGATGAGCAAGACGCTGCAAGGCGACCAAGGCACGGTCCACTACTCCGCGGGAGGGCGGGGCTGCTAAGCGGAAGACAAAGCCTGTGCCACACGCATCGTGATCCAGACTGGGACTTGGGTTGCGCCATTGCATGCTGCAAGTAATATGTGCGAGGCGCAATCCAAGTCCAATCGAGATTTCCAATCGTGCGAATCAGAAAAGCTGGTGAAGCCGAATCATCGCTTCGACTTGCGTCATTGTGTTGCCTCGGAGACAGCCGATCCGAATGGTATCGCTGGCATTGCAGGGCTGGGGTGCGGCTGTGCCACAATTCCAGCGGGCGCAGCCACGGGTGCGATCACATACTCCGGGTAAGCCGCAATCCCGTGCTCGTGCAAGTCCAGGCCGTAAAGCTCTCCCTCGCGCGATACACGAAGGGTTCCGGTGGCGTGCACCAGATACATGACCGCCATTGCCACTGCGAATGTGGTGGTGGTAATGATCACGCTGCCGATTGCCTGGGCAGTCAGTAGCTGCATACCACCACCATACAACAAGCCTGTTAAAGGAGCGGAGTTGTCGGGCGAAACCGGGCCGGTCGCTCCGTACTTGCCACAGGCGAACAGGCCCAGTGAAAGCGTTCCCCAGATGCCGCAGATGCCGTGAACTGGGACTGCGCCGATAGGATCGTCGATGCGCAGCCACTCCAGCAATTCCACTCCGGCAACCACTATCACTCCGGCCGCACCTCCGAGGAGGATGGCGCCAGTTGGACTGACCCAGTAGCAGGGACAGGTGATGGCCACCAACCCGGCCAGGAAGCCGTTTACCGTGAAGCTCACATCCCATTTCTTACTGGACATGTACGCGTAAGCCATGGCCGTCAACCCCGCGGCACACGCTGCCAGGGTGGTGTTGGTGGCGACGCGACCGATTCCCTCAAAGTCCATCGCTGATAGCGTGCTGCCGGGATTGAAGCCATACCAGCCAAACCAGAGAAGCAGGCCCCCACAGGCGGCGATGGTCAAGTCATGAGGCGTCATCGGACCACCGCCATCGCGCTTGAATCTGCGGCCCAGGCGCGGGCCTAGGACGATCGAGCCGGCCAAGGCAATGAAGCCGCCGATGGTATGCACCACGGTAGATCCGGCGAAATCGTGGAAACCCGTTCCCAAGGAAGAAAGGAAGTGGCCCTCGCTGCCCATCAAGGCCAGGAAACCGTCCGGGCCCCAGGCCCAGTGTCCGATGATCGGGTAGATGAAACCGGAAACACCGACGCTATAAAGAAGGTCACCAGCGAACCCGGTGCGGCCGATCATTGCACCTGAGGTGATGGTCGAGCAGGTATCGGCAAAGGCAAACTGGAAGAGCCAGAACGCCAGGAAAGCAACACCGGTGCTCTCATAGGTGGCCGGCGCGTCTTGCAGGAAGAACCAGTGGTATCCGATGAAGCCGTTGCCGTGGCTGAACATGAAGGCGAAACCAAAGGCGTAAAAGAGAATGCCGCACAGGCAGGTGTCCACGATGCATTCCATGAGGACGTTTACCGTCTCGCGGGAGCGGCAGAAACCGGCCTCGAGCATGGTGAAGCCGACCTGCATGCCGAATACCAGAAACGCGGCGATCAGCGTCCAGACGGTGTTAATCGGGTTGATGACCTGTGCTGCTTTGATTTCTGCATCGGCGGCATAGACCCGGCTGAAAAACAGGCCCGTAATGACGGTGATGATGAGCAGAACCAAGCCGACGCCTAAGGCCTTGCCGGCGAACAGCAGCCTTCCATACCGGCGCCATTCAGGATCCCGCAACCGGAGGGCCAGTCGGGAAAGCTTCTGGGATAGAGACAACTTCTTCGCGGGTTGCGGAAAGACAGACATGGTGGCTCCTTTAACAAGTTTTGATTCGCGTGCAGTTCACGCAACTTCCCTCACGATTCTCAGATCTGGAGTGGGCGCGGCTTGAGCGCTGGTCCAAGGGGTTATTGGGTTCTTAGCCAAGTCCGCGACCCACATAAGAGCAGCGCAAACACCGCCGCCCAAAAGTCTTCCCCTCTGTTCGCGCACCTTCCCGCGTTTCTACAAATGCTTTTCACGTCACTTGGCCTCGCGACTGTCAAACATGAATACAAGACCTGCGGTCACCGTGTTCTGCGCGGTTACCGGTAAGCCGACGCCCTTCACGAATGACGGCTGGTTGGACATGTCACGCCGGAATTCAAGCCGGCTCATGATGTGACTGGCGATGGTGCGCTGGAAAGTTGCAGTGAGTCCGTTGAAATGCTGCGGCGTGCCGGTAGTGAATCCATCGTGGTCGTCGTAGTACTCGTAGCGGGTGACAAACGCAGACTTCTCGTTGAAGGCGTACTTGACGTAACCGGCCGCGCCAGTCCAGAAGACTGGATGTGCTACCGCGGGCATCCTGTCTCCGCGCCCGTAGTCGGTATTGACGGTGAAAGAAAGTCTGCTGGTCGGTGCGTAGGTCACCACCGTGTCCCAGAGCTGCCGCCAATTGGAATTGTTGTTGACCTGCTCTGGGCCGGCCATGTAGTTCTGGGTGAAACTGATTTTCCTCGTGGGATTCCAAGCGAACCCAATGCCATAGGTCTTCCCAGTGTTGTTATCGATCACGTTGTTCCAGCCGTTCACCAGGAACCCGGATATCGAGTACTTGTCATTGAAGCTGTACTTGGCGCGCAAACCGTAATGGAAGTAGGGAATCGCGTAGGAGAACAGCAGGCCGCGCGAGTAGTTCAGATCATCCTTGGTTTCGATGACTTCGGCGCCGTGCGGCGTGACGAACTTCCCGGCATCGATCTGAAGGCCCTTGCCTACAGGGGCCAAATAGGAAAAGTACGCCTCCTTCAGGTACTGATCAAAGGCCAGCCCTCCGGGATCGCTCCCGTTCACAGCATTCATCGCCTGCCCAAATCCGAGAGCGATGTGATAGCCGGTTCTGCTGTTGGTGACTTCGGGAGTCTTGTCCACCACCAGTTCGACCAGATTCAAGGCAAACTGGTTGGAAGCGGCGTCGAAGCTCCGGAACGCGTTGGTGCGTGATGCGGGCTGGTTGGCGTTGTAGTTGTAATACATGTCGACGAAGCCGCTCAACGATGTGGGGCCCATCAGGCTCGCAAGCGACGCACCGGGCGACGAGTTCGCCGTTGCGGGCGTGGCACTCACGGCATTCGACTGCTGTACCGCCATCGCGGGAGCCGGAATGCCGGCCGGAGCGCTTCCGCTCGGCTTGAGGGCGGCGAGTTCGCTGCGAAGTTCGCCGACCTCTTTTTCAAGCTCTTGAACACGCTGCGACATGGTCGCAGAAGCCTCCTGAACCGTTTCGGCCTGCCCCTGCGCATGGCAAAGCGGAACTGACCCAAACCCAAACCCCAAACCCAAGCCAAATGTGGCCACGATCACCCGGCAAGCACCCTGCATAAGTACCGCTCACTTTCCCCCTCCGTGCCGCATTCACCCCCGGATGAACTTGCGGCTCCGTGACCAGTGAGCGCACGTTAGCGAGTCATTCATCCACAGTCCAATACATAGTTCTTTTCGCAGCTATCAGAAATACTTTGAAAAATTCAATCTATGGAGGACATAAACGGGATTTATCGCTGGCGATGCTGCGACGCGGATGGTGAGGGCTGCAAGACTCCACGGTTTCGAGAAAGTCGCACTCGAACCGATCCGGGGTGGGACCGTTCCAGCCGAATGAAAATGATGGAGTTGGCAGCCAAGGAAGGTAAGATCATGGACTCGAGAAACGGCACCGGCGGTGCGGTAATCACACCAACGCTTGTAACCTCCACGGCAGCGGCTCTCCCCTCGCGCGGTGAATCAAGACGCTGGAATACAGATAGGAACTATCAGAAAAATGCAGGCGTTGGGCAGGATCTGAGTCACAACGGCGTCACTATCGAATCCAGGGTCCTGCGAGTGGTGAGAACAAGAACTTGTGGCAGCCGGACCTGTAAGCCGAATTCTGTCTGCCGGTTGCCCGGCAGGACGGTCATTCCTCTGGGCCACGCATTGCTGCGGGGCTCAAGCGACCTACCCGGAGGTGGTGACGCGCCGAGCCGGCACGTGTCCCAGGCGAACCCGGGTCCCTCCCTATTTGGTCTTGCTCCGTGTGGGGTTTGCCCTGCCCGCCGCATTACTGCGGCGGCGGTGCGCTCTTACCGCACCTTTTCACCCTTACCTCAGCGTTGCCGCCGGGGCGGTATGTTTTCTGTGGCACTTTCCGTCGAGTGGGCTTGGACCCACCCTCCCGGACGTTATCCGGCACACTGCTCTGCGGAGTTCGGACTTTCCTCCCGCCTCGTCCGAAAACGACGCGAGCGACCGTCCGGTCCAGCTGCCAACTCTTTTATTATATTCGATGACCTGCCGACCTAAGGCATCAGGTGTCGGGTCTCAGGTCTCAGGCTTGTACTGCCCTTAACAAGCCGCGGTCCGCGCTCTGTTAAACTCAGGGAGTTCAAGACCCAAGGATGGGGCGGTTTCGATCCTGAGACCTGCGACCTGACACCTGCGACCTGATCCATGAATTTCAACGAAGCCATCCGCGTCGCACTGCAATCGCTGTGGGCGAACAAGCTGCGCTCCATCCTGACCCTGCTGGGGGTGGTGATCGGCGTCGCCGCGGTGATTGCCGTGGTGACTTTTGTCAACGGGATCAATTCTTACGTTGCCGAGAAAATCTTTAATCTCGGCGCTGACGTGTTCATCGTCTTCAAAGTCTCCCCTGCGGTCACCAATGTCGACCACTACCTGGAGGGCCAGAAGCGCAAAGACCTCACCATCGAGGACTACGACGCAGTGCGGGAAGGGTGCAAGCTCTGCCGATACGTGGGGGCGTATGCGCGCAACATGAGCGGGCATGTGAAATACGGCGAGGAGGCGCTTAGCGACAGCATCGTGCAAGGCATGACGCCCTCGGTGGCCATCACCCAGGATGTGGACCTCGAAACGGGCCGCATGCTCGAACAGGCAGACCTCGACAACAATGCGCCCGTAGCTGTGGTCGGCACCGACATCGTGGAGACCCTGATGCCGGGAGTCGACCCCCTCGGCAAGGAAATCCGTGTGGAGGGCTGGGAATACCGCATCATCGGCGTAGGGAAGAAGAAAGGCAAGACCTTCGGACAGAGTCTGGACAACTACGTTTTTATACCGCTGTCCTCATGGTTCAAGCAGTTCGGAACCCACAACACCGCCATGCGCATCTCCGCCAAGACCACGGGTACCGGGCCAGTGCTGGATTCCGCGATTGATGAGGTGCGTGTCATCCTGCGCACCAGGCGGCACGACCCTGCCGGAGGTGCGGATAGTTTTGACATTGAGACCAACAGCAGCCTCCTGAGCATCTGGTCGAATCTGACCGGGACATTCTTTATCGCGATGATCGGCATCGCTGCCATTTCCATGGTGGTCGGCGGGATTGTGATCATGAACATCATGCTGGTCTCGGTCACCGAACGTACCCGCGAGGTAGGGATTCGCAAGGCCATGGGCGCACGGCGCTCCGACGTACTGCTGCAATTCCTGATCGAAGCCGTGACCCTGGCGCTGGTGGGTGGCCTCATCGGCGTGCTGTTCGGGATCGGGGTGGCCAAGGGAGTGACGCTGCTGGTCGGAATGCCATCCGTAATCAAGCTGTGGGCAGTGGCCGCGGGATTGTTTGTCTCAGCCAGTGTCGGCGTTTTCTTCGGGGTGTATCCGGCCCGGCGAGCCGCGACGCTCGACCCGATCGCGGCGTTGCGGTTTGAGATGTGAGGGGCATTCAGCACTTAGCAATTAGCACTTAGCCATTCCGGCAAAATCGCTGAAGGGCTAAATGCCAAGTGCTAAGTGCCAAATGCTAAGCGGGAATGATCTAGTAGCGACTGAATTGTCATGGTGAGCCGAAGTGAATACGGCGAAATCGTCCGGATGGCGCTGGCCACCATTCGCAGCAACAAGCTGCGCTCAGGCCTCACCGTCCTGGGGATTGTCATCGGCGTGGCGGTGGTCATCGGCATCTCGTCGATTGTGCGTGGGCTCAATGACAACGTCAGCAGCATGATCAGCAGCATGGGGTCCAACATCATTTTTGCGTTTCACATGCCGATCACGTTTGGGCGGCCCACCGAAGAGTTACGCATTCGCAAAGAGCTGACTTTCGAGGACGCCGAGGCCATGAAGGATCTGCCGCACGTAAAGGCGGTCACAGCAGGCGTCCGTTACTTCGAGCCGCAGTTCGGAACCGGGACATATGTCGTGAAGTATGGCGACCGCAAAGCCAAGCAGACGATTCTGGAAGGGGACACCGCGTCCGTGAAAGACGTTTTTGACCTCAACATGAAGTCGGGGCGCTGGTTTAGCGACATCGATGACGAACGGCGGGCGCCGGTCATCATTCTCGGCGCCGACACTACTGAAGAACTATTTGGCAGCAGCGACCCAGTCGGCAAAGAGATCAACATCGAAGGACAGTTGTTCGAAGTGATCGGGGAGATCGAGAAAGTCAAGAGTGCGTTTGGCGGCGGCAAGAATCCGGACGACAACAAGGTCTACTTTCCCCTGGCCACGCTGCGGAAACTACATCCCGAACTTAAGCAGCACTTCATCAGCGTGAAGGCAACTTCGCACGACGACATGCCCAAGGCGGTCGATGAGATGCGCGAGTTGTTACGGCGGCGGCGCCGGGTCCCGCCTGACAAGCCGGACAACTTCTCGGTTTTCACCCAGGATTCACTCTCGGACGTGTGGAACCAGATAACGGGTGCCGTGTTCATTTTCATGTTTGCGGTGTCGAGTGTGGCGTTGATCGTGGGGGGCGTGGGCGTGATGAATATCATGCTGGTGTCGGTGACCGAGCGCACGCGCGAGATCGGTGTACGCAAGGCTATTGGCGCGCGCAAGCGGGACGTGCTGCTCCAGTTCACTCTGGAGGCGATTACCCTCACCGCGATCGGGGGTATTCTGGGCCTCTTCCTGGGCGCGATTATCACCTTCGGCATCCGCATAGTTTGGGATTCCCTGCCCGCTCGCATGTCGTTTTTCTGGGCAACCTTCGGATTTAGCGCGGCGGTGGCTGAGGGCTTGCTGTTCGGGATCTATCCGGCATGGAAAGCTGCTAACCTGGATCCAATCGAGTCTTTACGGTACGAGTAGAAGAGGGTCCCGAATAGAAAGGCAGTTCTCTGTTCCCAGTTCTCAGCGGGTCTAGCGAAATATCAACTCGCGGCTCTGAATGCTGCACCATATTGTCCAAGCCATCGAGATCATCGCGGTAGCTGGCACGGTTGCCAGCATTGTGTACTACGGTCTGTGCCTGTACAGTGCGGCGGCGGTTCTGCGGGGCAGCCAGGCCGCCCCTTCTCCACAAAATACTCCCCCAGTCTCCATCCTGAAGCCTCTGAAGGGCACGGATCCCGAGATGTACGAGAGCTTCCGTAGTCACTGTCTGCAGGACTACCCGGAATACGAAATTGTTTTTGGCGTCAGCGATGCTGAGGATCCAGCCGTCGAACTGGTGAAGCGGCTGCAGGTGGAGTTTCCGCAAAGGGCGATTCGCCTGGTGGTCTGTGACAAGAACCTGGGGAGCAATACGAAGGTAAGCAACCTGGTGCAGATGCTGCCCGAGGCCCGATATCAATATCTGATCGTGAACGACAGCGATATCCGGGTCGAGCGCGATTACCTGCAGCGGGTGGTGCCTCCGCTGACCGATCCCCAGGTGGGCATGGTCACTTGCCTGTACCGAGGAGTGGCCAGCGCGACCCTGGGCTCACGGCTGGAATCGCTGGGCATCAGCACGGATTTTTGTGGGGGAGTGCTGGCGGCGCGCCTGCTGGAAGGCATCCGGTTCGGATTAGGGTCCACGCTCGTTTTTCGTCGCAGCGATCTGAATGCGATTGGCGGGTTCGAAGCTTTGCTGGATTATCTGGCTGACGACTATGAAATCGGCAACCGCATCGTCGCGCTCGGGCTGGAGGGCCGTCTCTCGAAAGTGGTGGTAGAGACCTTCCTGCCGCCATACAACGCGCGTGAGTTTGTCGATCACCAGCTGCGCTGGGCGCGTACGGTGCGAGATGCGCGCCGCTGGGGATACCTCGGAATCCTTTGGACGTTTGGATTGCCGTGGGCATTATTGGCCCTCATTGCGGCGCATGGTGCAGCGTGGGCTTGGGGGTTGTTGGGCGCAACCGCGATCATGCGCCTTGCGATGGCCCTGGTGGTCGGGCGCGTGGTGCTGGAGGACCGCCACGTGGTGCCATTCCTCTGGCTTGTTCCGTTGCGCGACTTCGTCGCCTTGATGGTCTGGATGGCCAGCTTTGCCGGACACACGGTAGCCTGGCGTGGAGACTCCTTCACCCTGAAGGACGGCAGGCTAGTACGAATTACTCCTTAATTCACAGTCCTTTGCGGGTAACTTTACATTCCTTTACAATTGGCGGATTGAGTCTGCCCGGTGCTGGCAGGAATTGCATCTACAGTAAGGATGGGAATGAAGATGCTGGTTACAGGCGGGGCGGGATTCATCGGCAGCCACTTGTGCGAGGCGTTGCTGCAGCGCGGGGACGAAGTATTTGTCATCGACGATCTCTCGACCGGTAGGGTTGACAACATCGCGCAACTCCAGGACGACAAGGCCTTTCACTTCGAGGTAGGTTCGATTCTGGACTTCGCACAACTCGAAGCACTGGTGAAAAGGGTTGACTTCATCTTTCACCTGGCCGCAGTGGTCGGAGTGAAAAAAATCATCGAAGTGCCGGTGGATACGATCGAGATCAACGTCCTGGGCAGCCACAACGTACTGAACCTGGCGGCACGTTACCGCAAGCCTTGCCTGATTGCGTCTACCTCCGAGGTGTATGGCAAGAGCACCAAGCACCCGTTTACGGAGGATGATGACGCGGTTTACGGTCCCACAACCAAGAGCAGGTGGAGCTACGCCTGTTCCAAAGCGATCGACGAGTTCCTGGCGCTGGCTTACCACAATGCCCAGGGTCTGCCGGTGGTGATTGCCCGGCTGTTCAACACTACCGGACCGCGGCAGACCGGCCGCTATGGCATGGTCTTGCCGCGTTTTGTGGACCAGGCATTACGAGGGCAGCCGATCACGGTATTCGGCAACGGGCGCCAGAGGCGCTGTTTCGCGGACGTGAGCGACGCGGTCGGGGCTCTACAGCAGTTGGCGGATCATCCCGCTGCGATCGGGCAGGTTTTCAACGTGGGCAATCCCGAGGAAATTTCGATCGGAGAACTGGCGAAGCTGGTAAGGAAACTCACAGGCAGCGACTCCGAGATCCGGTTCATACCCTATGATGAAGCGTACCAGCCGGGGTTCGAAGATATGAACCGGCGGGTGCCTAACATCGCGAAGATCTCGAAGCTGGTGGGATACAAACCGAAAGTGAAGCTGCACGAGATCGTAACCCGCATCATCGAGAGCAAGCGTTGGGAGCCGAGCGCATCGGTAGAGGTGCCGGTTACAGCCGATTTGCAACCGCACTCTCTGCGGCCCGGTGCTGGGGAATAATTCTGCCGCCGTCGCCGAAGCGATAGATTTCGCCCCGCCAGAAAAAACTGCGGCTGGTGTAGCTGCCCATCCAGGTGAAGAATCCCAGAAGATCCCGCAAAGGATAAAGCCAGCAGTAGCGCAGAGCGCGGGAATCACGAATTACGCCCCATCCCACCGTGGCCGACTGAATCACCCGGTTTAGAAACGCCGCCGCCAATAGCGCAAAGCCGAAGCCGGGATGGCGGAGGGCTGCGGCAGAGATGAGTCCGAGCACGCCATAGGGCATGGCGAAGGTGAGGCCAGTGCCCACGTGCCCCTTGGGACGGGAATAGCGGGTGCTCTTCATCCAGCGCAGTTGATCGCCGAAGGTCTGGCGAAACGACCGTGGAACCAATACGTGTTCGACGAGATGGTGCGACAAAACCACACTGTACCCGGCAGCCCAAACCTCGTTGCCCAGAACGAAGTCGTCGGAGTAGTAGTCAGCCGTGGCAGCGAGGCCGCCAATTTTCTGCAAAGCATCGCGGCGCGTGGCCATGACGGCACCCATCGCGAAGCGCATGCCTTCCATCATGTCGGCGACCATCACGCCCGAGGGCATTTCCACCGACATGCCCAGGGCTTCCAGGGTTGACCAGAAGTCCGACGCCGGGATGCCGCGATAGGGGCAGGTCACGAGGCCGACTTTAGGATCGAGCAGCGGCGAAACCACGTTGCGCAGAAAATCGGGTGAGACCTTTACATCACTGTCGCTGATCACGAAGTAATCGCTGGAAGCGGCGGCGATCATTCTGTCCAAGGAAAAGACTTTGGCGTTGGGCCAAGTGGGAAGTCCGGAGATCACAATCCTGGACTTGATGTGGGGAAACTGCTGGCGCAGTTGTTCCGCCACACCGAGCGCCGCGTTATCAGCCTCGCGCGCGCCGAAAATGATTTCAAAATCGGGATAGTCTTGCTGAAAAAAGCTTGCGAGATTTTCAGCCAGGCGGGGCTCCATGCCGTGCACGGGTTTGAGGATGGTGACCCGGGGGAGGACGGAGTCCAGAATCGACTTCGCCCGGTTGCTGGCGGCTTGCGCGTGACGGCGATAACGCCAGGCGGCCACCAGGACCATTCCGAGAAAAACGGTGGAGCTTAGGGTGCCCACTAGAGCGAAGGTGAGAAAGACGCGCCAAATCACGGCGGTCGCCAGCAGGCCGGGCAATACCGTACTCATAAGACGTTATGAAAGATTATACCTGCGCCGCGCCGTTTTCCCGTCAATCGCCAAGCGGGCGGTTCGTCAGAATTGACTTGCCTCCAACGTGCGCCAGCTCATAGCGGGGCGCCCCGTGTAGTTCCGTGGGGTCCGCCTGGTCGGTCCACATGAAAACCCTGGTCGGACCGCTCCATAGCGCATCGAAGGAGGCCTGAGTCTCAAACACGCGAGGGGCATCGGAAAATAATGAGCCGTAATAAAGGTTCGCGGTTCGGTCGTGGAGGATACGCACGGGGACACCGAGATAGAAGTTCAGAGTGGATCCCTGCTCGTATTCGTCGTCGATGACGATGAGATCTCCGGGCCGGTAGTGCTTCTGGATGGCAAGTGCGAGTTGTTGGGATGACAAAATCGGGGAGAAGGTAACCAGCGCAGAGTGCACACAGAGGAGGAGCACGACCATCATGGCAGCCAACGCCAGGTTGCCACGAGACGGCGAACCGCGCCGCCGCAGAAACCAGTTCATCCCCGTGCCCAATAGCAAGGACAGGGAGGCGCCCAGCAGGGGGCCGCGGAATGCACCCAGGGCCTGGGGAGTAAGGTCGAAAATGTGGCCAAAGGAGAGGGTGTACTCCTCCGGATTTCTCATTCGCAGCAGGTCGGTCAGATCGGTGCCCGGAGCCGGCGCTTTCGAGGAAAACAAAAGCAGCATGCCAACGACGAATCCTGCGAGACCGATGACGAAAAGCACCAGAGATGAGATCCTCCCGGAGCGGCGGGCAGGGACATCCTCAGAACTGGTGGACTCGCGGCCCAGCCAGGCGCCAATCAGGAGCGCCAGGCCGGGCAACGCAGGAATGGTGTAGTACTCCTGCCGACTGGAGAAGCTGAAGAACAGCAGGATCACGAGAGCCCACAGAGCGCAGAGCAGGTTCGCCCGCTGCGGAGCGTCGAGGCGGGAGCGAAGCTGGCGCCAGCGCAGCGGGATGCCGCGCAGGGCCTGCGGCAAATATGCGCTCCAGGGAAACACCCAAAGCAGCAGCAACCCCCAGAAGATCAGCAAGGGGACCGTGTCGTAATCGCGGGGCACGCGTTTGTTGAGGTAGCGGAGGAAATGTTCGTTGACGAAATAAAACCAGAGGAAGCCGCGGACTCCGCCCTGGTCGGGGTTGCGCAGAGCTGCTAGAACGTGCCACGGTGCGGCGATCACGAGGAAGATCAGCGGACTGGAGATCAGGCGAAGACGCAGCAAGTGGCGGAGTTTCCCGGTCAAAATCAAATAGAGAACGATCACACTCGCGGGAAACACCAACCCGATCAAGCCTTTGGTAAGCACGTTCAGCGCAACCGTGGCAGCCAGGCCCCAGCATGCGAATCGCGAGGGTGGGGACTCTTCCAGAGTGCGCAGAAAGAACAGGAAATTCAGGGTGAGGAAAAGACCGACCAGCATGTCGGGAATGAGGAATCGAGTGAACAGGTACGGGCCCACGGCTGTGACCAGTACCAGTGCCGAGTAGAATCCACCGGCTTCTCCATAGGCGCGCCTGCCCAGGGCGTAGGTCGTCAGCAGCAAAGCAAGGATGCCCAGCATGAGTGGCAGGCGGGCGCTCCATTCGGAAACACCGAACAGCACGTAGCTGGCGGCCATACCCCAATACAAGAGCGGAGCTTTCTCCAGGTAGCGGAGACCGTTGATGTGAAGCGTGACCCAGTCGTGGCGCAGAACCATTTCACGAGCCGCTTCAGCGTGGACGGAATCGGCGTCATCGAGCAGGGCCGGAGAGAACATTCCCGCTACATAGATCGCCGCCCACAGGGCAACGATGATCACAACCAAGGAGATACGAAGTTTCATCGGAACGGGCGGTGACGGGAGCAGCGGACCGGCCTCGGCGCCTTGGCGCGGGGAAACTGCGGACACATTCATGCAGGCTTCCAGCAGAACGATTATACGGGAGCAGCAAAGAGCGGCGGAACTAGCCGGCAGCCGCGGAGGAAGCCTGCGCCCCTAGGACTTCGCGGATCTTGCTCGCCAGTGTTTTTAGCCCGAAGGGCTTCTGCAGAAAGCGCGTGCTTACATCAATCACGCCGTGCCGGAGAATGGTGCTTTCAGCATAGCCGGAAACGAACAGCACCTTCATCTGGGGCCGCTCTGCGGCTAATTGCTCTGCGAGCTGCGCACCGCCCAGGTGGGGCATGACTACGTCTGTGACCATCAAGTGGATCGGGCCCAGATACTCGCGGGCGATGTGCAGTGCGTCCTCTCCGTTCGCAGCTTCGAGGACGGTATACCCGCTGAGGTTAAGGAACTCGCGCGTCGACTGCCGCACGGCAGCTTCGTCTTCCACCAGGAGTATGGTCTCGCAACCGCGCGGGGAGATTTCCGCGGTCTTGCAAGCCGGCGTGATGGAGGTTCTCCGATGGATGGAGGGTAGGTAGATTTTGAACGTGGTCCCAAGCCCAAGCTCGCTATATACCCAAATGAAACCTCCGCTCTGTTTGACGATACCGTACACCGTGGCCAATCCGAGGCCGGTGCCTTTGCCTTCCTGCTTGGTAGTGTAGAAAGGCTCAAAGATGTGGGCGATATGTTCCGGAGCGATGCCCTGTCCCGAATCCGTGACCGACAAAAGGACATAGTCACCGGGAGGAACAATGGAGTGGTGCTGCACATAAGCTTCGTCCAGGTGGACCCGTGCGGTTTCGATGATGAGCCTGCCGCCGCCGGGCATCGCGTCGCGGGCATTGGCTGCCAGGTTCATGACCACTTGCTCGATCTGCACCGGATCGGCCCTTACACTGCCGAGGTCGGGGCCAGGAACGACCACGAGCTGAATATCTTCCCCGATGAGGCGAGGTAGCATCTTGCTGATGTCCTGGATGACGAAGTTCAAGTCGAGAAGCTGCAAGGACTGCATCTGCTTGCGGCTGAACGCCAGCAACTGGCGGGTGAGGTCGGCGGCCCGGCGGGATGCGGTCAGGATCTCCTGCAAGTTGTGGCGCAGCGGGTCTTCGGCGGCCAGCGCGTCGAGCATCAGTTCGGCGTAAGCACTGATGACCATCAGAAGATTGTTGAAGTCATGAGCCACGCCGCCCGCCAGTTTGCCAATAGCATCCATTTTCTGGGCCTGCAGGAGCTGGGCTTCCAAGCGACGGCGCTCCGTGATGTCACGATCATTGGAGATGAAATGGGTGATTCGTCCTTCGGCGTCCCGCACCGGCGTAATGGTCTTTTCCAAGTAGAAAATTTCGCCGTTCTTCTTTTGATTGACCAGGACTCCACGAAAGACGTTGCCCGAGAGAATCGTCTCCCATAGGTCGCGATAGAGCTCGGATGATTGCTGGCCGGACTTGAGGATGCGGGGATTGCGGCCGATGACTTCCTCCCGGGAGTAACCGGTGAGGCGCTCGAAGGCTGGATTCACGTATTCGATGATTCCCGAGCGGTCAGTGATGACCACCAGGTCCGCCGATTGCTCGACCGCTCGCGAGAGTTTGCGTAGGGAGTCTTCAGCTTCCTGCAGCGACCGCAGTGCGGACCCGGGATTTTCAGCAATGGCCATGCGCAGCACTCTCGCTATTAGCTACATCGGAGCCGGGAAGCCGAAGCTTGCGACTCGGAGTGGGGTTGCGAAAAACAAAGGGGGGAGCGATGTCAGGTTGGGAAGAGTTCAGTTTCGGGAGGCGGAGCAGGCAGAGGTAATGATCGGAGACAGCTTGCCGGGTCGCAACACTCGGATGGGCTCGGGTCGGGTTCGTTCCCGGATGTCTTCCACTCGGTCCGTGACGCGCCAAATCACGCGGAGGCTTGGGGCAAAACCCGACCAGCCTGCCGTGGGCCGCGGAACTGCGTCAGGTGCAAGCCGCTAAACCATTGAAAAGACAGCGCAACAAATACGGGCGGTGGTTGCAATTTTGGCTACTTGAATGCCCTTAGGAACTACAGGGGATCGGGAGTCCATTCCCGGTGCTCCATAGCGGCAGTGAAATTGGTTCGTGGAGCCGAGAAAGATGGAAAACACCTCAACCCAGCCACAGGCAGCGAGAGAGCAGTGGCAGGCCAAGCAGGTTTATGCGATGGCCGCTGCCTGTCTGCTGGTGGGACTGATGATTGGGTATCTCTTCCGCGGGTCAGAGAGCCCGAAAGTGGCGAGCGATGCAGTGCGAGACGGCACGTTACAGGCGCCGGCCCCGGCAGTGGCACCCGAAGGGCCGCAGGCGATGCCCACGCTGGACCAGATGAAGCACATGGCCGACAAACAGGCTGAACCTCTGCTGGCGAAACTGAAAACTGATCCCAACAACGCTGACCTGCTGGTACGAATCGCGAATATCTATAAATCCACACACCAGTTCCAGGAAGCCACCGGATACTTCGAAAGAGCGCTGAAGATCGATCCCAGGAACGTGGCCACCCGGAGCGAACTGGCATCCTGCCTCTACTACACGGGCGACGTGGACGGGGCGATCAGCCAACTGCAGCAGTCGTTAAAGGACGACCCCAACAATGCCAATTCTCTGTTCAACCTGGGCGTGATCAAGTGGCAGGGGAAGAAGGATGCTGGCGGAGCCATCGCCGCGTGGCAGCAATTGCTGAAGTCGAATCGTCATCTCGAAGAGGACAAGAGGGCCCAGGTAGAGAAGTTGATTGCCGAAGTCCGGGGCGGAAACGCGAAATAGCGCGACGGAGCGAGAACTCAAGGAGCATTGAAAAATGTCGGATACGAGGAACACTTCCACAGAATGGACGAGCCCGCAGGCATACACCCTGGCAGTGATCTGCCTTCTGATTGGAGTAGTCGGCGGTTGGCTTTTCCGCGGGTCGCAATCTCCCGCTGCCGGGACGCTGGTCGCAGACGCAAACGCCTCCGCGCCGGCCGGCATGGGTGCACAGCCCACACCGGAGCAGATGAAGAAAATGGCCGATACCCAGGCTGCACCGATGCTGGAAAAGCTGAAGTCTGATCCGAACAATGCCGACCTGCTGGCGAATGTCGGAAACGTCTATTACGACACTCAGCAGTATCCGACTGCCATCGACTACTACCAGCGTTCTCTGAAGGTGCAGCCGGCTAACGCTGGCGTTCGCACTGACATGGCAACCGCCTACTGGTACATGGGGAACGCAGACACGGCCATCGCCGAGTTCAACAAAGCACTCTCGTACGAGCCCAACAAGTCGAACACGCTGTTCAATCTTGGCGTGGTGAAGTGGCAAGGGAAGATGGACGTCAATGGCGCTGTGGCGGCGTGGGAGAAGCTGCTGCAAACCAACCCGAACTATGAAGGCAAGGAACAAGTCCAGCAACTGATGGCGCAAGCGAAGAAGCATTCGAGCGTGAAGCCAGGGACGCCCGCGAAGCCACTGTCAAACTAGGAACGCACAGGGCCAGTTTCCCGTGACGGCCTGGGGACTCAATCACCGGCATTTCCCTACATTTCCCTGCCCGAATAATCAAGCGTCTTTCAAGCCGGTCGGCGGAGCATTATTCATTCCTCTGTGACATAAGTAACGCCGGTAGCCGCCTGTGGCTAATCCCCTTGGTGCTGCGGACCGATGAATCCCCCATGATGACGATGGGCTTCCATCGGCTTCACGGGCTCATGCTTCTGGCGTTCTTAGTGTTATCCAGCAGGCTATCTCCAGGTGAATCCGCGGAGTCTATGTCTGGCACGTATCACAGCACTGTCTCTGAGGTGCGCCTGACGTTCTTCACGACCGACCAGCACGCTCAAGGCAGGGCTCAGCTCAAGAAGGACGACTTCGCTGTGGTCGATAACGGGCTGGTCGTCCGCGACTTCCGCAGCTTTAGCCGCTCCGACGTGACACAACTCGACGTCCTTCTGCTGGTGGACAGCAGCAAATCTGTTCTCCCTCGCTTCAGACAGGAGATCACGGACGTATTGCGCCTGGTTTCGCAGACAACGTCGATTGCGGACGACCATATTTCCATCGTGTCGTTTGGCGGCATGGAGCCGAGAATCCTCTGCGCGGGCAACTGCCGGGGTGCACCGGCTGAGGCACAGCTTGCTGCCGCCACCGCAGACGGGCAAACGCCGCTGTTCGATGCCGTTCTGTTCGCCGCGAATTTCCTGGCGAAGCATCACGACCCCGCGGCCCGGCCCGTGCTCATCCTCTTCTCCGACGGCGAGGACACCATCAGCAGGAGTTCGGCCAGCGATGCGATCGCAGCTGTGTTGACAAGCGAAGCGCAGATCTACGCCGTAGACCTGGGGAATGCTCAATCTCTCTCGAATGGAACTGTGACCCTGCAAAACATGGCTGCGGCGACCGGCGGCCGTTACTTTGCGATTCGCGAAGGCGCGGTCAAGGTGCTGAGTTCCGTGCTGGAGGATCTTCATACCGGCTACATCGTGACCTACAGACTCCCGAGCCGCACAGCAGGATTCCACTGGGTCCGCATTCTGCCTACTCGTAACCTGAACCTGCAATTCCGTTGCCGGCGTGGGTATCACTACGCCAGCGCTGTTCGCTGATTGGAGGCCCATGAAACGCGTACTGTTTCTGTTCTTGGTGTTTTGCAGCCTGTCGAATCTTCTGCTGGCGCAGAGCAGAGTTCATCAGCACGGAACGATCGTCAGAATGCGCATGGCGCCGTGCCTGCTGGCACCACATGGATTCATGGCAGCGCTCAGCGGAACGTCGCGCCAGCAGGACACGGGCGAACTTTGCCCGGAGTACGTCCTGGTGGCGGACAAGGTCGTGTTCGTGATCGTGGGCAAAACATCCAACGCCATAGTGCCGCTGGCTGAGACCACTGCCTTCCGTCTCCAGAACAACGAACTTCTCGTCCGCATCGACGATGAGAGACATGAAACGCGTTTTACCATCCGTGAAATGGTGCTGCGCTCGGAATGGGGTCGCGTACACCCGAGTGTGGTCGAAGAGACCGGTGACCCGCCGCGACACCACATGGAGACCGCCCTGGACGCAGAGACTCAGCGGTAGCTGGGAGTTGGAGGTCTGCCAGCGCGCCGAGGTCGCGGCGTCTCCACCGAATCGCGCCGAGTTGCGCGGCGGTGGGGTAAAATCCGTTGGACTATCTCAGTGTGAGCCGCCGGGGATCCATGATCCAGGCCTAAGTAGCTGAAAAAACGATCAATAAGCACCCCTGGCAGGGATTCATTCGGCGACTGGGACGCCCTTTCAAACAGACACCGTCCGGTGCACCGGCCTATGCCTGCAAATTCCGAGGAACGAAAGAGATGGAGCGCCGGGAGAGCCGCTCCCAACACAGAGGTACGTTCTCACTTCCAGCAGCGGCTGTTCCTGGCTCTCGGCCTGATCGCACTGCTCTATGCGTTCTTGGCCGGCCTGCGCACGGTGACCGATTTCGATCTGGGGTGGCAGTTGGCGACGGGGCGATGGGTCGCGCAGCATCACCAGATTCCATCGACTGATGTTTTCTCCTATACCGCCCAAGGGCAACCCTGGATCTATCCGGTTGGATCAGGGCTTGTGTTCTACGCAGCGTACCTTCTCGGAGGATGGGCGCTGCTGTCTTGGCTGGGAGCAGCGGTGTGCACCGGGACGGCCGCCCTGCTGCTACGGCGTGGATCGGTCATCACCGCTGCGTTGGCTATTTTGGTGATTCCACGAATCGCGCTCCACACCACGCCGCGAGCCGACATGTTCACGGTGCTGCTGTTCGCCTGGTTCCTCACGCTGCTCTGGGAACATCATGAGACCGGCGGGGCGCGGCTGTGGCTCTTGCCCGTGCTGATGATCGCGTGGGTCAACTTGCACTTGGGTTTCGCGGCGGGCTTGGCGCTGTTGGGCGGATACGCGTTGATTGAAGCGTTGGAATTGCTGTGGCGCGAGCGTCGCCACGCGGCTGCGGAGCGGCTTCGCCGAGCCTGGCCGTGGTTGGTGGCAACCATTGGCGCCACATTGGTGAATCCTTGGGGGTGGGGAGTCTACCGGGCTCTGCTGCGCCAGAACGCCGCCATGGCAGAGCACTCGCAGTGGATCATCGAGTGGGCCCCTGCGCGCCTGAGTTGGACGCTGGTGACCAGTGGGTTGTCATTCCGCAACCCCGGCGGCGCCTTTTACTTGATGCTGCTGATTGCCGCAGTGGCTGTGCCCCTTGCATTGCTGCGCCGGCAACTGGGAGCGGCGATGCTACTGGGCGGTGCTGCCCTGCTGAGTGTCCGGCACATTCGCTTCCAGGCCCTCTTTGCCGTCGTCGTGGTAATTGTGGCCGGAGCCGTTCTCACGGCGGCGCTGAGTTCGATCCAATCACGGTTGGGCGACGCACGCCTTCGCTCGATGCTGGCAATCGGTGCGACGGTTGTCGTGGCGTTGCTGGCGTGCGTCCGGTCGTTCGACCTGGTAACAGACAGAAGTTATCTTGGAACGACCGAGTTAGGCTCATTCGGCACAGGACTCTCCTGGTGGTTCCCCGAGGGCGCGGCGGCATTTATCGAACGGGAAAATATTCCCGTCCAGATATTCAATAGCTACAACGAAGGCGGCTATCTCAGCTGGCGCCTAGGCCCGAAATATCGGGACTACATTGATGGACGCGCCATCCCGTTTGGTCCGGATTTGTTCCAGCGAAACGGCACGCTATTGCTGACTCCACCCAACTCTCCGGAATGGCAGAGCGAGGCGGAGCGTTACGGCATCAGTGCAATGATTGTTCCGCTGGCGCGATATAACGCCTTGCAATTCTTTCCGGTGTTGCGCCAGTTTTGCGCTAGCGATGCCTGGCGGCCGGTGTATCTCGATGAGGTCTCGGCAGTGTTTGTACGGGTCACGCCCCAGACCGAGAAGTTGATTCAACGTTTGCAGATCGATTGCAGGACCGCGCCGTTGCCGGCGACCGTGCCGGAGGGCGGTAGCAGCAAGGCTTTCAATCAGTGGGCCAACGCAGCGGCGGTTCTCAACGCTCTGGGAAGAAACTCTGAAGCATTCGCAGCCACGACCAGGGCCTTGATGATCTTCCCGGATAGTGCGTTCGTTCACTTCCTGCGTGCGACTCTCCTGCAGGAGTCAGGCAATGTCGATGATGCCGAAAAGCAGTACCTTGCGGCCGCCGCCCTGGAAGCAAATGCCGCAACCTGGTCGGCCTTGGCGGACGTCTATCACGCCCAGCATAGGCTCGAGGCCGAGATCCAGGCCCGGGAGCAGGCGGCAGAGTACTTGCCTCGGCCTGGTGTTGCGCTGCTCAGACTTGGTTACGCTTATCTTGACGCACGGCGCCCGCAGGAGGCGTTGCGGGCCTTCGATCGAGCACAGAGCAGCTTACCCTCGCAGCCCACCGCGATCGACAACTCCTTCATGGCCAATCTGGCGCACGGGCGCGCGATGGCCTGGAGCGCGCTCGGCAGGCTTGATCGTGCGGTGTCATTCGAGGAAGAGACTGTACGGCTGAGCCCGGACAGGGCCGAAGACTGGCTGCAGCTTGCTGACTGGTACATCCGCCAGGGACGACTCGCGGATGGACAACGGGCAAGAGACCGCGCAGCCGCTGTCCAAGCAAGCCAATTGCCCTCAAACTCGCGGTGAAATGTGAAGTGCATCCGTGAAGCTTGGGGAACAGGCCCTAGGCTTCCCCGGGCGCCAGCGGATCCAGGTCGCGAACTTCGCCTTGACCCTGTCTTGAACCTGCGAGTCCGCGAACCACCTCGGTGATGAAATAGCTGCCCGAGAGGAAGGTTGCCCAGAAGATCGGATAGCGGTAGCGGTCCATGAATTGGATGAAGTAGTAGATCGGCGGGAAAAACACAAGCCACAGCAACATGACATAAGCGCCGGAACGAGCGTTCCTCCACATGAAGAACAGAGCAGGAATACTGAGCAGGCTGAAGAGATGCACCACGAACGGACGCCATATGATTCCGTTCGACTTGTTCTCAGAGCGGGGAGGGAGCCAAAATGCGCCAAACCGTTGTGCGGACAAAATGGCGAACGCCCCGGGATTCGCGGTGATCCAGTTGACACCTTCCCTCAGCCTTCCGCGGTTGTACTCGACTTCCCCCAACTGCTGAACCTTAAGCGCCTCTTCATAGTTCTCGTTGGGGTGTGTCAGCTCAAAGCATCCACTCTGGTCGTTGTCTTCAAATAAGGGGCTCGCACATGGATTGTTCGAGACTGCCAGCTCAAGTCCCAGATTGTCGCGGATGAAGACCGGTTGGTGAAACACCACGAAGTTCCGGGCAATCCAAGGCAACACAAAGACCATCGGCAGAAGTCCCAATGCGATTTTTTGAAGCCGGGAGGTTTGAGAGCGAAAGTGCAGCAGCAGTAACCAAAATGGAAAAACCGCAACAACTACAGGTTGCAAGAGTAAGAGCGCTCCCCAAAGCGTGGATGAGATCAGAATGTGTCTGGTTGACAGCGGCCGGGAAAGGGAGCCGTGCATGCAGAATACAATGCCGATCACCAGTACGGTGGCCAAGTTGGATTCCCAGAAGAAATTCGGCGGTATCCCGGCTGCGATCCAGGCCAATGCTGCCAGAACCCCCGTCCAAAAGCCCAGGCCGAGGTATCTTGCCAGGATGGGCAGCATCATCAATTGCAGCGCCAGCAATAGAAGCACGGTCCAGATGATGATATTCGACCCTAAGGCACCGTTTCCGAAGGCCATCATGACAAGCGCCAGGTATGCCGGGTATAACGGCGGGAAATGCGCCGACGGGCCAGTGGCTAAAGTCTGAAACGGATCGGAGAACCCGCGATGTTCCACGAGCGACTGAGCTAATGCGAATGTCTCGAAACCCCGAACCTCCATGCTGGAATGCTTATATCTCGGGTGATAAACCCAGATGGTCGCGATACCCAGAGCCATCACCATGAGCCACTTTGCCAGCTCTGTCATTCTCATCGAGGTCCTCGGAGCAGCGAACCCTGGACTCCACAAGAGCCGTCCCCTCTGTGGCCTTTACTTCTTCCTGCCTGCACCAATCGAGGCGGGCGTCACCGTGCCATCAGGATTGTGCGCGGTGTTGTGGCAAGTGAGAGCACACGTGTTGCTGTCGTGGTTATAGGAAATAGGGTTTGTCCCGTTGGGACCGACCACACTGACGTCGAAATTCACCAGTCGCTGGCCAGAGACATTCGTGCTCGTGGCTCCCATGCCGTGTGCGGTGTGACAAGTCGAACAGCTCAAACCAGCGTTGATGTGGGACGAGTGCTGTTTGAAGCTGGCGTTCTGCATAACGTTTGGCAAGTTGTGGCACTTCCCGCACAGCGCATAAGGACCGTTGACGCTGAGATCGGGACTGGGGTAGAGATTGGTGACCAACTGGCCCGGCGCCGGCGCCTGGCTGAACTCGTAACGGCGCTCCAGAATGTGGCTCCACTTCGAGCCGTGCGGACCGCTGGGCCCGGTGCCTCCGAATTCCCGGTTGTCGTCGCTGTTGTGGCAATCGGTACAAAAGACCTGGACACCCATGGCACGTCCTTCTGTAGTGCCATTCAGGTTCCACATATTCGCGAGGAGACTCGGCTGGGGCAGCGGGCTGCTGCGGGGATGAAATACTGGATGACTCGAAGCCGCAGTCGTGCCGAACTGCGGAATTACGTTCAGCGGATCGCCCGCCGATGCCAAACGCACCGGGTCGTACCCGTACTTCGCGGCGCTCACCATCTTGCTCGAGTTCACGCCGTGGCAGCGCAAACAGGTTTCGAACTGGTTCTGCGCCGGACGAAGCAGCGTCACTCCATCCTTCTCGCTGACCCCCATCACCGCTTTCTGCGAAGGGCGAATACCCGGAGCCGGGCTGAAGCTCGTGCCACTCTGCACGGAATGAGGATCGTGGCAGTCGACGCAGCCCGACAGCGAAGGATTGTTGGGGTCCGCACTCAGGGTCCGACTCCTGGATTGTGCCTTCGTCGGGACCCGGTTGGCGCCCGAGAACAGCGGATGTCCAATCTTGGCGTACTCGGCAGCTACGTTGAGCCTCGCCGTCACACTGGCTGGAGCCACAACCGCGGGCAGCTTGGCCGTGCTACGACCGGGGAAGTTCCCCGTCGTGATATTCCCAGCATTGCTGGATCCGGAATGGCAGTTCAGGCAGTCCTGGTCTCCCGCACCACGCAGCAACCACTCAGCGCCGGGAGCATTGTGATTGGTGTGGCAGGAAACGCACGCGTTCTGATCCAGAGTCGGGTAGGGCAAGTTCTCTACGGCATCGGTCGCAATGGCATGAATGCTTGTGTACCAACCAGTGAGAGGATTGGTCTCTCCCTGCAGGACGCGATTGGGATCATGGCAAGCAAGGCACATCGCGCCTTTTGAGCTGTCCTTTACCAGAAAGTTCTGCGCGATCGGATCCTTTGCCTGCACGTGCGGGTTATGGCAGGAAGTGCACTCGATGTTTCCGTTGATCAGCCTGATGGCGCCGGTCGGGTCGCCGGTTGTGCCCTTGGAAACCAGCGTATCCACCAGGTCCGCGGCGTCCTTGATGGGCAAAACAAGACTGAAGGGGTGGGACGATTGCAGGTTGTTCCCGAAGACATCGCCCCCGCTCATGGAGCCGGTCATAGTAACCTGGCCGAAGACGGCCGTCGTTCCTGGCGCAACTGTCCCATCATGGCAACTCAGGCACAGGTTGCTGTCGCTTCCCAGCATCGGCTGAGCATTGCCGGTCTGGTGATAAGTGGTGCTGGTGTAGGTGGTGTAGGTCTGCGTGGTCAGCGTCTGGTTCCAGAGCGGGGCGGTGCTGGCGGTAATCCCCGAGTGGGGCGCGTGGCAGTACGTACAGAAATCAGTCCGAGCTCCGGTCGTGGAAGACTTGCTTCCCGGTCCCAGGTCATGAACGCCAATTACATCTCCGCCAAGTTGCGCCTGCAGTGAGCGCCCGGCCAGAAGGAGGATTACGCAAGAAAGTAAGATTCTGGATTTCACTGCATACCCCCTCTGGCCTGTTTCGGTAGCCCAAAGTAGTGGAAGACCTGAATACGACGGTTATAAGAATCCACCACAAAGATGCGGTCGTTGCGATCGATGAAGAGACCCGCTGGCAACTGGAACTGTCCTGCGCCCGCACCGCGACCTCCGAAGTAATAGAGCAACTGGCCTTGCCGGTTGAACACCTGGACCATGCCCCATAACCCGTCCACCACGTAGAGATCGCCCTCGGAGTCGACGGCCACTCCTTTCGGCCGGAACATCGCTCCCGTGCTGTCGCCGATCTTCCCAATGGCGTACTTGAATGTCCCCGATCGGTCCAGCACCTGCACACGGAAATTCATCGCGTCCACAACGATCAGGTCCTGGCCATCCAGGCGGAGCTCGGTCGGATAATTGAATTCGCCATCGCCGGTGCCCGTTTTTCCGATCTTCTGCAGGACACTGCCTTGCATGTCGAGCATGAAGATCTGGTTGCGCAGGGTGTCAGTGACATAGATCCGCTGAGTGGAGGAGTCCACCGCGATTCCCGTGGGACGCTTGAAGTAGCCCTCTCCGCCCTTCAGGCTACCGATCGCACGCTGATATTTTCCGTTGGCGTCGAAGACGAAGATCCTGCCCGAGTCCGAGTCGGTGACATAAATGTTGTCCTCCGCATCCACGGCGACGCATTGCGGAGCGAGCATGGGATCGTTCTCTTTTTCCGCCCGCGAGATGAATTTGTATTTCTGCTGAGCGAAGTCGAAGATGTGAACCCCGACTGCACCAGGATCGGTGACAATGATTCGCCCCCGCGAATCCGTCACGACGCTATAGGGACGGATGAGTATGTGGAACTCTGGTTCTCCGGCAACGACATCCACAAGCCGATTCCAGAAGCCGCGTTTCGGCTTCACTTCGCGTTCCCAATTAAAGCTGCGTTCCCAGCTAAGCTTGCGGCCACCCTCCAGCAACAGGTCCGGAGGCCCTGGCTCGGTGGCTTTCTGTTTGGAAGATCGGGCTGCCCAGGCCGGGGTCAGCAGCAGAAGCAGGGCGCAGCTAACCGTCAGCCGCCTCACGCTTCTTCCAGAGACCCGGCTTAGAAGAAATTGAACCATCTGGACACTCCCACAAAGAAGGACGACACCTCGGATGGCGGAGTGCCTGACGCGCTGAACCCCTGCACAAGCCGGGCATACCCGCTTGTGAAGTACATCTTACGGAATTGGTATTGGAACAGGGTATTAAATTGTTCAACGGAGTTCCAGGACCCTACGCCGGCATTGAACGTATTGCTGTTCGCCTTGGAGAAGCCCGCGGACACGGTCAAGCGGCGAATCGGCGTGCTCGAAGCCGAAAAGGAATAACTCCTTCCGCCGTAGAGGATCAGCAGGTTGTCAGGTATGACCGGCGGTAGCGGAATGGGAGTGATCCCGCCTCCCGATACCAGACCCTGCCCATCGGCTCGCGAGTACGAACCATTAACGCTGATCCAGTGCCCATACCCAAGCCCGGTGGAGAAGCTTTGGCTACTGTTGCCTGTATCCCTCAGGGCCGTGAGGCCGGTCTGGGAGAATCCCGCGCTTGCGGTCCATACCAACTGGCGGGTGAACCGGCGCCTCACATTCACCGAGTAGTTGTAGTACGAAGTCGTGTACGAGACCAGCAGGGTCTGTACGTTCTGGGCGTAGTTGAAAGACCCTCCAAAGGACCAGTTGCCGAGCCTCCGGTTGTAGCTCACGGAAGTGTTCAGACCGAGTGAGTTTTGGTCGCTGTGGTCAAGCGTGTTGTCAATGAGGAACAAAGAAGTGCTGAGCGACCCGCCGAGAAAATCGCGCCCATAGCTAACCCCGGCTCCGTAGCCGGTCGCTCCATAATCCTGCCCCAGGAAGTGTTGCGTGCGGCGGTCGGCATACACTTGCGTCTGCAGGTTCGGCAAGAAGTTGTAGCTCGCAGAGGCCAGCAAGTCAGTGGCGCTCGACGACTGCTGATTGGATGGCAATACTGCAGCGGTGGTAGGAATAATCGACTGGTACAACACGCCGTTAAGGTTGTCGGTGTAGTTCGCACTCACAGCCAGATGCAGCTTGTTGGTCGGTTGCGCGCTTACGCTGGTGTTGATCGTATCTATGGTGCCGCTGTAGTTGTAACCCAGATAGTGACTGTTGATGTCGGAGCGGTTGAAGCTGCTGGAAAACTGGCCCCGGAGAGGAAGACTGTGCGACACCGCGAATCCGAACGCGCTGTCGTCGGAGTTTGTGGTCTGCGGCTGCGCTGTGTTCCCCACGACCTGTGGGATCAGCGAGTGCGATGCTCCATTGGAGTAATACGCGCTGAGGTTAAACCCTTCGAGTAGGTAACCCGACCGCAAATTGAAGGAATGGTGATGGGAACTGCCGGTATCATTGGTTCCAAAGACGGAGTACTCATTGCTGCCCTGCTGGTAACCGAACGACAGGCTCGGCAGATCGGGGATCAGTTCGCTCCAGTTAATGCCGAACGTTGTGCTGTTCCCGTGGGTGGTGAAATCGGCTACCCCTGGAACGGCGAAGTTCCCCTGGCTGTTGTACGACTTGGCGAAAGTGATCGATCCGGGAAAGTGGCTGCCGCTGAAGATTCCGCTGGAAAAGTCGAAACCGCTGGCGGCTGTGATGGATTGAAAGTTGGAGTTGGCCCGCGATTGGCCGTAATAGGGAGTGAGATTGAAGGACAGAAAATTCGGGTCATAGTAAGAACCCGAGAGCGTGCCGTTACCCCCAAAGCTCAGGTTATGCGAGGAGTCGATCAGGTTGCCATAGGTTCCCGAGTATCCTGCGGAAATATTGCCGTTCAGGTTCATGTTGAGGTTATCGCCAACCTGGACCTGCCCCGCAGCCGGCAACACGAAGAGTACAAGCCCGGCTACCGTCAACCACCCGATTTGGAAGCGCCTGCGCACTACATACCAGCCTTTCGCCGTTTCTACAAGACCTCGATCTTGGCGTTCTGCCGCAGTTTCTTCCCCAGGGCGGCGCGGAGTTGGTTGGTTTTTTTCTGCTCCAGCTCCTTCTTCAACTGGTCTTTCACGTCTTCGAACTTCGTTTTGCCCGCTGGAACGTGCTTGTTCAGCCGGACGATGGTATAAATCTGTTCCACTTGGATGATGTCAGTGACCTGCCCGGGCTGCAGGGCCGACAGCGCCTGTACCATCTGCGGCGCAAGCTTCGCGTGCGCCACGGCCTTGTGGTCACCCATCATCACGCGATAGTCGTCCTCAGACATCTTCTCGGCGAGTACTCCAAACTCCTCGTAACTCTTCGTCGCCTTGGCCTGAAGCAGCGCAGCCTCCGCCCGTTTGCGCGCTTCTTCCAATTGCGGAGGAGTCGCCTTCTCGGGAGGCATGAACGAAATGGTCTGGATCGCAAAGGACTCTGGGTACTGGAAGCGCGCCGGGTTGGCGTTGTAATAGGCCCTCAGCTCGGCCAACGAAACCACCGCCTTGCTGTTTACCTCGGCCTTGAGCATTGCATCGATCAGTAAAGAACGCCGGATCTTGTCGCGCAGCGCCTGCGTGGAGCCGTGAAATTCGGCCTGCACGAATCGCTTGTACTCGTCCGAACTGTGAAACTGCCCGCGGAAGTCCTTCTCAGCTCCTTGTAGCTTCGACGCAGGTATCGTCATATTCCGCCGCACCGCTTCCTGGTAAACCAGCTCTTCAAAAATGATCATCTGCATCGCGCCATCACGAATTCCGGGCTCCATCTCTTTGGGAATACCGTCGTTGTGCTGGCGCGCGTAAGGAAAAATCGTGTACTCCTCGCGCAGCAAGTCACGGTCGGTCAAGACCGCGCCGTTTACGCGGGCAACCGGCTTGCCTGTCGGCTGAAGGCCTGCCGCTGGTGTCTTGGGTGTCTGCGTAGAGGCGTGGGAGGCCACGAGCTGGGCCGACACTGGCGAGAGTGCGGCCAGGACCAGCACGCAGATGAAAAACTTGGATTTCATAATTTGTCCCTGCCCCACAGTTTGAAAAAGGGGGAGAGATTGCTCTCTCCCCGGGTTGCAGCTAGAACGTTGTAGGTATGGTCAACCCACCGTTCATCTCGTTAGCCTCGCCACCATGGCACTGGCGGCAGAACTGTGCCGCTTGGTTCGATCCCGCGGTGCCGCTGGCCGGGTTGTAAGGAGCGCGAATGAAGAACATGGTCGCGTAGTTGCCTGAGGGCAGGCCGCTCTTCGACCCATTCGTGACCTTGACCACGTTCATCAAGTGCTGGTTGTGGCAGCTCGTGCACATGACCGTGGCGTTGTTGTTGTAGGATTTCAGGCTGACAAAAAAGCCATAGTTTGTAACGAACGCGGAGGAACCGGCCCCGTTCATTGAGATCGTGCCGTTGGTTTCCGTGCAATCCCAATCGTAGGTTCCACCGCACCCAACGTAGGCGTTAATGCCCACCGGGTGGTCGTTCAGGTAGTTGCCCGTGCTGGTGTTGTCGTTGCCGAGCAGGGTTGGAATCGAGTTCTTGCTCCCGTAGGTGCTCGGTAGCGTCTCGTAGACTACGTTCTTCATCATGGCACCCTGGGCATAGTTGCCGTCGTGGCAGCTCAGGCAAGTGAGCAAGCCGGCGACGTCCGGCCTGGAGTTATCCCAGGTTGCAGGCAGAGTTTCCGAGTAGCTTCCATGCTCGCTCTGGCCGGTGACGATCGTTTGCCCGAAAAGAGCACCGACATCCTGGCCCCACAGCGCGATGTTTCCGGAACCGGTATCGGCATGTCCGGCTGCACCGTTGCCGTACGCGCCGCTGTGCGGAGCGTGGCAAGCTGCGCAGCCACGGCCATAGTTGAGGTGCGCTCCGAGGACGTCCGACGTCGGATTCTGGACCTGCGCCAGAGCGAACCCTGCTACGGCTAGAACCATCAGCAGTACTAAGAATACTTTCTTCATTGATAAGACCTCCTGAATGATGTGTTGCAACACGTCACTGCTACTGCTTCTTACTGCTACTGCCGGAGACAGGCGCCGGCTTTGCCCGTCCCCGTTTTCGGCAGTCCAAAAACCGCCAAAACTCTCTCGCCTACTGCACCTCGGGACCTGGTGCCTTGACTTGCGCACTATCCTTCGGTGCATCCGCCGGCTTCTGCGAATTCCCTGGCTTCTGCTCAGGTTCGGCCTCACGCCGCGCCTTTTCTGCTGCTGCCTCGGCGTCGGTGATATAGCGGAACATCTGCATCCGGCCGGGATACTGCTCGGTCGTAAAAACCCGGTTTTGCTTGTCAATCGCGATGCCTGTCAGTGCCGCAAACGTGCCGGGGTAGTTTCCATGTCCGCCGAAGAAGGCGAGCAGTTCACCCTGGCGATCGAAGACCTGGACACGGTCCTGCATCTCGTCCGCAACCCAGATGTGGCCGTCGCAGTCAATGGCAATTCCTTTGGGGCGGGCGAAGTATCCCGGACCGTCGCCGTGTTTGCCGAACCAGCTGATGAAGTTGCCGTCCGCGTCGAAGATCTCTACCCGGTTGTTCAAAGTGTCGGTCACGTAGACGTTGCCGTCCTTGTCCAGGGCAACATTCGTGGGTGCACCAAAGTCGCCCGGCGTGGTGAGCCAGTGGTTCTTGCCCGCGGTACCGATGCGGCGCAGCAGCTTAAGGCTGTCCGCGTCATACACGATGACCTGGTCCTGCTGGGTATCGACGACATAAAGGAAGCGGTTCTCGTTATCGATCGTGAGCCCTACCGGATCGACCAAGCCCTCGGTGATCTGGCCCTCCACTTTATGGCTGGGGTCGAAGATCAGGACGCGATGCAACTTCCCATCAGAGACAAACAAGCGGTCGCTATCGTCAATCGCCAAGCCGTTGATCAGGCCGAAGGTGGCTTCGAATTTGTTGCGAATGAGCTGAACGTCCCGGGTCTCGGTGTTGAAGATGAAAATCGCGCCCACTCGCTGATCGGCCACGTACACCAAGCCTTTCGAATCGAAAGCGATACCGTACGGCCCCAGGAGCTGGAAGGGGAACGCCTTGATGATCTGGTCGCCGTCTTTCTGCTGGGCGCCGGCGAGGCGGTCCATCCAGCTCTGTTTTTTCTTTTTTTTCTCCGGCGCGGTGTAGTCGATCTTCATGCCCGCGAAGTAGCTCAGGTACTTGACCCGCGCGATGTTCGGGGGCCCCGGCCAGACCAGCTTGGAGGTGTCCAGATTGGCCGGGAAGCGCGGCTCCTGCGACTTTTGGACGGGCGCTTCCTTCTTCTTTTTTCCAGCGTACAGAGAGACGGGCGCGATCATTGCGAAGGCCAGCAGGATCGCCACCATCGCTCTACAGCTGCGAGTCGATCTTGGGGGAACCGTAAGCATTGCGCTGCTCTCCTTCGCGAACATCTATTGCGCTCCCATCGTGACCCTGTTCTTGTGGCAGGTGTCGCAGAAGGCCAGGTTGTTCTCCTGGTCCTTCACCAGCAGCCCGGGCTTGGCGGAAGTATGCGGCTGGTGGCAGCTCAGGCAGCTCATCGGGGTCTTGACCATGGTGATATTGGCCGGATCTATCACGTCGGAGACCGGGTGATAGTCGACCGGATGACCGAGCCCGTACCTCAGCGGGAGGATCGCCACTTTGTTCTTCTTGTAGTAGTCCTCGGGGAGCTTCACCTTGCCGCCGAAAATCGTGAGCAGGTGCTCGGCTTGGAGTTCCTGCGGCCGCGAGTCGGGGCCGTGGCACTCCAGACAGAGGGCATTGCCCTGCGCGCGCAGCAGCTTGGGACGGTCGCCGCCGTGGGGCTCGTGGCAGGTGGCGCATCCCTGGCCGAACGCGGGCTGGTGATGGACGCTTTTCTTCGCCAACTCGGCGATGTCAGTGTGGCAGTCGAGGCAGATGCTCACCGGATCCGTCTTGGGCAGACCCGGGCTCTTGCTCGCGTGGGGGCTATGACAATCGGTGCAGTCCCCGGCCGCACCCGGATGCTGCACTTTCGCCGATTCAATCTGCTTCGCCTTGTCCTCATGGCAGGTAACGCACAGCGACTTAGCGTCCGCTTGCGTCAGCACCACTTTGCCGTCTTTCGCCGGCTGGTGGCAGGTGTCGCACATCTTGTTTTCAAAAGGGTTGTGCAGAAAAGCCTGCATCAGCTTTGGGCTGCGCGACTGGTGCGGATCGTGGCAGGTCACGCAATCCGCCGAACCGAAGGGCTGGTTCTGGTGCGCTTTCTGCAGGTTTACGTCCTTCGCATCGTGGCAGTCCAGGCAGAGCGCCGGAGTGGCTTTCGCCAGATGGAAGTCGAATTCTCTTTTACCGATCTCGCCGACTTTGTGCATCGTGTGGCAGGTCTCGCAACCCATGTCGAGGGCGGCATGGCGGCTGCCCTTATCGGGGACCTTCAGGCCGGTCTGGTGGCAGCCGAGACAGAGGTTCTCTTTCTCGCCGCCGGAGGTTGCCTTGAGCAATTGATTCTTGTTTTCGGAGGTGTGAGGATCGTGGCAAGTCAGGCAGTCCCGGACGGCCGGCTGGTGAACGTGGCCCTGGATCTGCGCCGCGTCCTTGTCACTGTGGCAAGTGAGGCAGAGCTTGTAAGGCGTGGCGGTGATCAGCTTCACGTAGGTCGTATCTTTATTCACCCGAACTTCGTGACAGCTGGTGCAACCCATCGCGATGGCCGAGTGAACCGCTTTTCCTTTTGACTTGTCTTCGTGGCACTGAATGCAGGTGGCGGAATCGGTTTTGGGGTCGAGCGGAACGGGATGCTTCGCGGCGAACGCCTGCGGGGCGCAAATGAGCAGGCCGACTGCCAGGAACTGGATCGTCCGGAAGTTCCAACTCGACCTGATCACAGCCACTCTCACAAAAGCCTCCACAAGGCTGCTGTGCACGACGCTCGCCGCAGCGCAGGGAATTGATGAATTTCTCCGCAAGGCATGTAACCTGCTGATCTGCAAGTTGTTGCACATGACACCAGGAGGTGTGGCATTTCTCAACAGGGGATGCAAGTTACTGAAATGGGCCTTCTCCCGCAGTGGGATTGGTGAAATGACCCAAGGGGGAAGGTTGGCTGGTTGAGGCCCTCGGATCGGTCCCAAAATGGAGATTTGGGCTGACATTCCCTTTAAGGAACATTTGACCGCCGAGGGGGACTCCCGCCCTAGGACCCATGTCACCTCGCCGTGTGATGTGGAACAACCGCGGCGTGCGCCAAATTCCCGCTTACGCCTTGGCTGGCTGTGTGATATGGCCCAAAACCACCGCCATCCTTTTTCTAACGAGGGACTCTCAAGCGCATGACGCGTAACGGCTTTGGCTCATTCGCCCGATGTGGCGCGGAACGTGCATTTCTCAGGCCGGGAGGAGGCGAGAGATATGGCTGGAACGCTTCGCAAGGCGGGCCGCAGTATCTGGCAGACACTGAGTTCGATCAAGACCGGGGTGATCCTGCTGATCATCGTGGTGATCGTCTCGGCGGCAGGCACGCTGATCCTGCAGCGGCCCGTGACCGATCCCGATGAAATGCAGCGCGCCTACTCCCCGCAAATGCTGCGCCTCCTCGACACCCTTGGGCTAACTGATGCTTTCCATGCGTGGTGGTTCGTGCTGCTGCTGGCGCTGGTCAGCTTGAGCATCGTGGCAGCATCCATCCAGCGGTTTCCCAATGCCTGGCGCTTTTACGCGCGTCCTTACAAGAGCCCGGATGAGACCTTCCGAAAGGTGCTGGCCACGCAAAAGCAAATTGCCATTGCAGACGAGAAAGCGGGTTTGGCTGCGGCCGAGCGCGCCTTCCAGCGCATGCGGCTCAAGCCGGAGCAGGTAGCTAAGAACCATCGAGTTTCGCTGTTCGCCGAGCGCAACCGCATCTCCGTGATGGCGGTGTACATCGTGCACGCCAGCCTGCTGCTCATCTTCTTGGGCGGCATTGTGGACGCGCTTTATGGCTGGCGCGGTTTCGTGGCGCTAACGCGCGGGCAGCAATCCAGCCAGGTAGAGATGCATGATGGCAGCGGCCATACTCTGCCCTTTGCCATTCGCTGCGACGGCGCCGGCCAGGAAAACTACGCCGATGGCTCGCCCAAGAAATGGTGGTCGAATCTGGCCGTGCTGGACGGCGGACGCGAGGTCGTGCGCAAAGAAATTGTCGTCAACGATCCGCTGGTGTACCGGGGCATCCGCTTCTATCAAGCCAGCTACGGCAGCACGGGCAAGGTGGACAAGCTGATTCTTGCCGCCAGCCCGGCGAAGGGTCGCGGCGACGCCAAGGAAATCGCTTTAGGCGAGAACGACCCGGTTCAACTCGACAGTGATACCTCGGTTCGCCTGGCGGAATTCATTCCGGATTACGTGGTGGGGGATGGCCAGGTGTACACGCGCTCGAGGGACGTTGAGAATCCGGCGGCCCACCTGATCGTCGAGTCGAAGTCGGCGGGCAAGGCCGTAAACGTATGGCTGCCGCCGATCCCGGGCTTCGAGCAAAATGCAGCTTCCCCCTACACCTTCGAGGCCAAGAATCTGCAGATGGGCTATTTCACCGGCCTGGAGGTTTCCCACGAGCCCGGGCAGTGGGCCGTCTGGGCGGGAGTCATCCTCATGGGCTTTGGGCTGGCGGTGGTGTTCTACCTGGTGCACATGCGTTTTTGGGTGGTGCCCGTGCTGGATGCGCGTGGCCGACTCGTGCTGTGGGTGGGCGGCGCCGCCAACAAAAACAAGGATGCTTTTGAAGAGCGTTTTCAGAAGCTGGTAGGGGAGATCGAGTCGGAGTTGAAGGTGCGTTCCGAGGCGCAAATCCGGGTGCAGGAAGAAGAGACTTCACTGGCCGGGGCGTAGTTCCGGCAACGGAGGATGAGTTATGGCGCGTGCAAGAGTGGAACAGCAACCGGCGACGACTGGCACCATGCTGGTGGTGCTGGTTGGGCTGGGCGTGGCCTTCCTGCTGTTCATGGCGTTTCTGAATGTGGTCAAGACGGGCAACCTCCTCAATGAATCCAACCTGCTCTATGCCGCGCTGATTTTCTACGCCGGCGCGGGTGCGCTTTATCTGGGATTTGGCGTAACCGGCACGGAATCTTATGTGCGCTTTGCTTCGCTGGCGACCTGGGCCGGTTTGCTGGCCAACACCGGAGCGGTGGCGCATCGCTGGTACGAAGCCGGGCATCCGCCGTTTGCCAGCATTTACGAAATGCTGCTGAGCTTCGTGTGGACACTGGCCGTGCTGACGCTGATCGCCGAAAAGAAATTTGGAGTCAAGGTCATCGGCACCGTGACCATGCCGGTGGCGATTGTCGGGGTCGTGCTGATGCAACTGCTGCGCACCGATGTTCATCCGCTGGTGCCAGCGCTGCAATCGACCTGGCTGCACGTCCACGTGACGCTGGCCATGCTGGCCTATGCCGCGTGCGCCCTGAGTTTTGCCCTGGCCATGATGTTTCTGATCCAGGACAAGATGCGGACAGAGACTTTCCTGGCCGCGACCAGCGCGTTCGGGGTTGCCACCTATGCGGGCATCCTGACGCGGTTTGAAAAATGGGGCGGACTGAGTGTGGCGGCCTGGAATCCGGAACAAAAATCTGAGGTTTTTCTAGCCAAAGGCGTGCGCCTGTTTGTGGTGATTCCTGACCTGGGATTTCTGATGATGATGGTGCTGGCCGCAGTGGCCGCGCCGCTGGTGCTGTACCTGGTTTCGCGCTGGAAGCAAGACGAGTCTCTCATCAATACCGCCAATCGCGTGGTGTTCGTCAGCATCCTGCTGCAGGTACTGGCGCTGGTGTTCTTCCTGCTTCGCGCCCGCGATGGCAGTTACGGATCACTCGACGCCGAGGGTCTGTTCCCGACGAGCCTGGCCGCGAGTCCGTTTATTCTCTCGGGCCTGGTAGGAGGCATCTTCGTATCGCTGCTTTATCTGCTGCTGCTGTGGCGGCGGGAGGACCTGGAGCGCATGCTGCCCAGCACCGACGATCTGGACCGCATCACCTACAAGACCATCGCCATTGCCTTTCCTCTTCTCACCCTGATGATCGCGGCGGGCGCCTACTGGGCCAATCGCACCTGGGGCTCGTACTGGAGCTGGGACCCAAAAGAGACCTGGGCGGCGATCACCTGGCTGGTCTACGCCGGCTATCTGCACATGCGCATCACCCGGGGATGGCGCGGGCGGCGCGCAGCTTACTTCGCCATTCTCGGATTTGCCGTGGTCATGTTCACCTTCTTCGGGGTGACATATCTGCTGAATGGAATGCACGCCTATGCTTGATACCAAACGAGAACCCGGTTCCATCGCCCCGCCAGAGCCGGAGGCGGTTTCGGCGGCCGCTTCGCTACGGCCTGCATCCTGCCACCTGTACTACATCAGTACGGAAAGCGATGGGCTGGAAGACGGCGCCGGTCTGCCGCCTTGTTGTCCGGCGAGCAAAGGGCACATAATGAAACCAACAATTCCGGCCATCCAGGAGGAGTCCGGCGTGGGTCAGGTACGCATTCACTGGCAGATCAAGGCAGTGTTGCCGATCGCGTTCGTGCTGCTGAATGGCCTGCTGCTGTTCATGCTGGCCACGGTATCGTGGCGCGACCCCGAACGGCACATGGTGCTGCTGGTTGCGGGCGGGGGAGCGGTCGCCATCTGCGCGGCTCTTCTCGTGGTCCTCGCCTTCCTGATCCAGCGGCCGATGGTGGAGTTGCAAGAGAAGATCGCCCGCGTAGGCGAAGGGGACTTGAACGCATCCGTGCGCTTTGCCCGGCGTAACGACGAGATCGGCGACTTGGGGCGCAACTTCAACCGCATGGTGGCGCAGTTGCGTGAGAGCCGGGAGGAGATTCAACGGCTGCATCGCACTCAGATGTCGCGCGCGGAGCACCTGGCAACCCTCGGCGAACTGGCCACCGGGCTGGCCCACGAGATTCGCAACCCTCTGGCCGGAATTGCCGGCGTGATCGAAATCATCGGACGCGATCTGCCCGCCACCAGCCCGGCCCGTGCCGTGGTCAAGGAAGTGCGCCACGAGATCGCGCAGATCAACCACATCCTTACCGACCTGCTGCAAACCGCGCGGCCGCATCCCCCTGAGATTCGCCGCAGCAATCTGAACACCACGGTGGAGCACGCCGTGATGCTGGCGCGTCAGCAGGCGTTGTCGAAGCCCATCCAGATCGAATTCCGGAAGGCTGAGGCCCTGCCCGAAGTGGAGCATGACAGCGGCCAGGTTCATCAAGTCTTGCTCAACCTGCTGCTCAACTCCATCCAGGCGATCGAGGGACCGGGCAAAATCACGGTCGAGGTCGAGCCCCATGGCGAGTCCGCGGCCATCATCGTCAGCGATACTGGGCGCGGCATCCCGCCCGAACATCTGCCCAACATCTTCCGGCCGTTCTACACCACCAAGGGCAACGGCACCGGTCTGGGCTTGTCGCTGGCCCGGCGCATCGTGGAAGAACACCACGGGCGGATTGAAGTGACCAGCGTGGTGGGCAAGGGCAGCAAGTTCGTGGTGCTGTTGCCGATGCAGCGCCCCGCCGCTGAGATGGCCGCAGTCAGTTAAGCCTACGGCTCGCTACGGGCAACAGCCTGCTGGTGACCTTCCCCCTGGCTTGCGCCCTCGTTTCCTGCCCCCCCCTCATTCCGTAGTAAGCTAGTTACACAGCGATGCCCTCCGAGAAAATCCTGGTGGTTGACGACGAGCGCCTGGTGCGCTGGTCGCTGCGGCAGAAGTGTGAGGAGTGGGGCTACGCCGTGGTGGAGGCGGAGGCCGGCGAGCCCGCGCTCAAGCTGGCGCAGAACGAGTCGCCCGACCTGGTGCTGCTCGACGTGCGCCTGCCCGACATCAGCGGCCTCGAGGTGCTGGATCAACTGAAGAAGAACGGCGACGCCCGCGCCGTGATCATGATTACCGCCGACCCGCAACTGGACGACGTGAAAGCCGCGCTCAAGCTGGGCGCCTATGACTTCGTCGGCAAGCCGCTGGACTTCGACGAGCTCAACGTCGCCATCAAGAATGCGCTTGAGACCACCCGGCTGCGCACGGAAGTTCAGTCGCTGCGCGGGCAGGTGCGGCGGCGTGCCGGCTATCACGAGGTGGTCAGCACCTCGGCCAAGATGACCGAGCTGATGAACTTCGTGCGCAAGGTGGCGTCCAGCGAGGCCACCACCATCCTGATCCAGGGCGAGAGCGGCACGGGCAAAGACCTGATCGCCAAGGCCATCCACTACGAGAGTTCGCGGCAGGAGAAGGCCTTCGTGGCCATCAACTGCTCGGCGATTCCGGAGACGCTGATGGAGGCCGAACTCTTCGGCCACGAGCGGGGTGCGTTCACCGACGCCAAGCAGATGAAGAAGGGTCTGTTCGAGGTGGCGGATGGTGGAACGCTGTTTCTGGATGAGATTGGCGAGCTCTCTCCGCTGTTGCAGGCCAAGCTGCTGCGGGTGCTGGAGGACCAGGTGATTCGCCGGGTGGGCGGGGTGCGCGATATGCAGGTGGATGTGCGGGTGATTGCGGCGTCCAATCGCGACCTGGAGAAGGCGGTGCGCGAAACCCAGTTCCGGCAGGACCTTTATTATCGGCTCGCCATTATTTCGATCTTTATTCCGCCGCTGCGGGACCGGAAGGAAGACATCTTGCCGCTGGTGGATTTCTTCATCGAGCGCTACAACCGCAAGTTTAAGAAGTCGGTGCGCGGGATTACCGAGGAGACGCGCCGCCTGTTGCTGGGACACAACTGGCCGGGCAATGTGCGCGAGCTCAAGAACTCGATCGAGCGGGCCATGATCCTGGAGGAAGAGCCGCTGATCCGGCCGGTGTATCTGCCGTTCTCGGTGGCGGAGTCGGGGGGACTGACCGCGTTCGAGCGAACGGCTTCGACCGACGGCGGACAGCAACTGGCCAACGGCCGCATGCTGCCCCGGCTGTACATCCCGGAAGGCGGGACATCGCTGGAAGAGGTGGAGCGGTCCATGGTGGAGATCGCCATGCGCCAGGCCAACGGGAACCAGACCCACGCCGCCAAGCTGCTCGACATCTCGCGCGACGCGCTACGCTACAAGCTCAAGAAATTCGGCCTCATCCGCGCCGAGGATGAAGAGCCCGAACCCGCTGCCGATGAAGGCAACGGCTGAGGTCGGACCTCAGACTTTGGACCTCGGACTTCGGACCTCAGACTTCAGACCTCTTCTCTTGGATTTCGGCAGGGGACGCGTGCCTAGATCTTGAGAAAAAAAATTTAAGTCAAAATCCGGGAAACAAAGAAGTTACGGGCGCTAGATTTCGCAAAATCCGGCATCGATTGGAGTTAGCCGCAAAATCGGGAGCCGGAAGGACTTAGCAGGGCCGGGGTGGGAGGCAGAGGGGTGATCGAGACGCAGGGGGCTGGCGACGACGGCGAAAACGAAGCGATTGCGGCGATTACTGTTGAGCTATTCATTGTTTCTTACCATCTACTTTCAGCATAGCAGATCGGGCAGGGTAAATGGGACATGGATGGGAAGTTTTTATTGGCAATCGGATGAGGGAGTTAGGGGAGGCGGGAGGGTTTCTGGGGGTTGACAGGGATGGCAGCGCCCCGATCATCTGCGCTTCCGTGTGCCTGCTCTTCGACATACCTTCTTCCCCTTTCCTTCGCTGAAATCATATTCAATTTCGTGCGGATTTAGGGGATCAGGTCAAAACTTACCTTTGTGCGGAAAGAGGGGAGCAGGTCACCACGTCACTGACAGTAGCAGAAAACGTCCCGTCTGTATGAATGCATAAGTGAAATGAAGAAGGGTTCTCCGAGCGGCTACGATGCTGAGACCGGCGAAGAAAGCGCCGGCTCAGAAAGCTCACCAGGAGAACCCCATGAACGCCCTTCACTATATCGGATTCGACGTACACAAGAAAACCATCAGTTTCTGCGTCAAGACTGCCGCCGGCGAGATCGTGGAAGAAGGCAGCGTGCCGGCGCAACGCGCGGGATTGCGGCAATGGGCCTCGGCCCGGCCGCAAGCCTGGCGGGGAGCACTGGAAGCGACCTTGTTCAGCGGTTGGATCTACGACACCCTGAAGCCCTACGGCGAGCAGTTGGAGATGGCGCATCCGGCCAAGATGAAAGCCATCAGCG
>JAIQET010000033.1 GCA_020073645.1 Terriglobia bacterium
GTGGTGGGCGCGACGAAGTATGAGTCGGTGCCGTAGGGCGTGAACCGCACGTTGTATTGATCGAAGGCGAATCCGGCTTCGAGGAGCTGTCCACCGGCAAAATAGTGCTGGTCCTTGATGCTGGCGACGTAGGTGGATTCGACATCTTTGGGGTTGGCTCATTCGGGAAGCATGTCGAGACATGCTGCATGCGCTCAATCTGGGCCTTAGTCCAGGAGGTCACCCGCGGATTGCAGTGGCCGACGCTGATGGTGACGATCCCCCCAAAGAAATCGAGATACTTCTTTCCCTCGACGTCCCATACGTGCTGCATTGAGGCGTGATCCATCGGCACCGGGTCGGAGAAGTAAGTGGTGACCGAAGGGAAAATGTATTCCTTCTGCTTGCGGTTGATCTCTTCACGGCTCAACTTCTCGGCGGGAATCGTGGGAGCGCTCATTTGAACCTCGGACTATAAGGATAAACCCGCCGTAGCGCCGGCGTCCCGCCGGCCACCAGAAAGTAGGGGGAAGCGACTCTTTGGCACAGAGGGATAGTGGCTTCAGATTGACGCTGCCTCAGTTTGTGCCACACCACGCGGCTTAGTGGCCGGCGGGACGCCGGCGCTACGCCGTCTTCTCCTGCTGCTGGCGGCGCCGGCGCGCCACCACCAGGCGGATTTCCTCAAAGGTGATCTCGGGCGGAAGGGATTCCTTCAACGGCTTGAGCCATTGTGTCCCCAGGCGCTCACAGGCGGCTTCAATCATGGGCAACCGGTCCTTATCTATCCAACTGTTCTGAAACTGCACTGCTCCCTTTTCCACCAGATCCGCGACTGTGCTGATCACGGTCCCGAGTTGGCGCCCGCGAATGGCAGCGATTTCTGCAAAACTATGCCCCTCGCCGAGTAGGCGCAGAGTCTCCTCCGCAGGCTTGGGGTTCTTTTGCGCTACCGAGGTCGCGCGCGCGCCCTTGTGGAATTGCTCCAGCGCCTCGAGTATCTCGCGGCCGTAGGTCTCCGTCTTACGCTCGCCAAATCCGCTGATGCTGCGCAGTTCGGCGAGCGAAGTTGGCCGCCTGCGGCAGACTTCTTCGAGCGAGGTGTCATACATCACGATGAATGCCGATACTCCTTGCGCCCGCGCCTTGGATCGCCGCCACTCCCGCAGGTACTCGCGCAAATCAGCATCGACGCCTGCTGTCTCCGCAGGTGCGGGCAGTTTGACCAGTTCAATCGGGACTGGTTTGGACGGGTGGATTTCGAGCGGCTTCGCCAACCACAATGATTCGCACCCACAGACGTCGCAGGCTCCGCATGACGTCCACTTCGGAATCTCCCCGAAGTGCATGCAAATCTGGTGATGTCGGCAGCGGCTCGATTCCGCGAAGTCCCGCACCGCGTTGTAGCGCTGCCAGGCCCGGTCTTTCTCCGCGGGATCGCTGATTTGCCCGATGAAGTACGCCAGCAACCCGGCGTCACGGGCCTGCCAGAGCAAAATGCAATCCGCGGGTTGTCCGTCGCGCCCAGCGCGGCCCGCTTCTTGGTAGAACTGCTCGATCGATTTCGGCAGCGAGAGGTGGATCACCGCCCTCACGTCCGCTTTGTTGATCCCTAACCCAAATGCAATCGTGCCCACCAGCACCCGCACCTCATCCGACATCCAGCGCTCCTGGTTGCGCGTGCGGGCGTCAGCCTCCATTTTTCCGTGATAGGCGACGGCGGCGATGCCGTTCTCCTCGAGAAAATCCACCGTCTCCTCTACACGGGCAATGGTGGGCGCGTACACGATCACATTGCTCTTGGCGTGGAAACGCAACACCCGCAGCAGCAGGTTCAGCTGCGTGTGCTGCGAGTCGCATTCCTGGACCATGTAGCGCAGGTTTGGACGATGAAAGCTGGCGATGTACTTGTGCGGGTTGCGGAGCTGGAGCTGCTTGAGAATGTCGTGCCGCACCAGCCGCGTGGCGCTGGCGGTAAAGGCGGCAATCGGGCGATCGGGAAAATTAGCCCGCAGCGTGTTCAACTGCCGGTATTCCGGACGAAACTCGTGTCCCCACTCGGAGATGCAATGGGCCTCGTCGATGGCGAAGAACGCGACCGGAACCGATTTCATCCAGCCGACCGTGTCTGCGCGCGCCAGCCGCTCCGGCGAAAGATACAGCAACCGGTACTCGCCCTGCTGCGCCTTGCGCATGACGAGTTGCTGCTGGTCGTTGGCCAGAAAGCTGTTCAGCACGGCGGCCGGAATTCCCATCTGTGCCAGTTGCGCCGCCTGGTCCTGCATCAGGGCAATCAGCGGAGAGACGACGATCGCGGTCTTGCCCGACACCAATGCAGGCAGCTGATAGCACAGCGACTTACCGCCCCCGGTTGGCATGATCACGCAGGCGTCGTGACCTGCCAGCAGGCTGCGCACAATGCGCTCCTGCATCGGGCGGAACGAGCTGTATCCCCAGTAACGCTGCAGCGCGCCGAGAAGATCGGTGTCAAACATCGTTTTGTCAGTATAGGTCTCGGGTATGGAAGGCTGTGTGACGGATGCACACCGCATTCCTCACTCATACCAAAACGGGAAGACTATAATCAATCGCGCACCATGAAGTCTTTCTTCCGGCTCGTCCTGCTGGCGCTGGTGTTACTGGTCGTGGCCCTGGTCTCCGCACTCACCGCCATGCGCTTTGCAATCCACGGGCGCGAGGTTGCCGTGCCCAACGTGGTCGGCAAGACTGCCGCGGAAGCAAGACGCATCGCCGAGCAGAGTGGCTTGCAAGTCGCCGTGGAGCGCCAGTATTACAGCGCCAGCGTGCCGGAAGGCAAGATCCTGTCGCAACTCCCACCAGCCGGAACCCAGGTACGCCGCGGCTACCAGGTTCGCGTGGCTGAGAGCCTCGGGCCGCAGCGTGTGAACATTCCCGATGTGCTGGGTCAGAGCGAGCGTGCCGCCGAACTCAACATCCGCCGTCGTGGTCTGGAGGTGGGAACCGTCGCCGACATCCAAATGTCAGGAACTCCAGCGGACCAGGTTCTGTCGCAGAGTCCGCCGCCCAACGCCAGCGGCGTGTCAGTTCCCAGGATCAGCCTGCTGGTGACGGAGCCGGTACCACCACAGGCTTTCGTGATGCCGAATTTCATCGGCCAGCCGCTCGGCAGCGTAACCCTGGCACTGCAGGACGCGGGGCTGCACGTGGGTTCCGTTACCCTTGCGGCGCAACCCGCAAGTACCGAGGCTTTGACTACCACTCCAACGCCCACGCCAGCCCCGGTACCCCAACCATCCCCGGCCAGCATGATCGTCTCGCAGAATCCTGCCCCCGGGCAGAAAGTGGTCGCGGGGGCCGGGGTGGACTTCGAAGTGAAACAATAAAATCCACCAAAGCTGCGTCCTCCGCGGCTATGTCTTTTGCAGGGTCGCCGCGAAGAATCCCTCACCCGGATGTACGCCAGGAATCGTTCGCAGATACGGCCCGCTGGTGAGCGAATCAAGATCTTTCCACGCCAGTTCCCCCTCGGAGCGTAGCTGCTCCAACTCCGGGCGGCATTCCAGCAACCGGAATGAGCAGTCCGAGGCAAGCGCCTTCGCGACCACTTCTTCGTTCTCCTCGCGCTCCAGCGAGCAGGTGGAGTAGACCAGCCTGCCGCCGGGCGTGACATGCTGCATCGCGGACTGCAGAATCGCTGTTTGGCGGCTTTGCAGGTCGGCCAGGTCGTCAGGTTTGAGCCGCCATTTGATCTCGGGGTTGCGAGCCAGTGTACCGGTTCCAGAGCAGGGAACATCTGCCAGGACACGATCAAAACGCGCGCTGACTGGAAGTCCGCGCGCATCGGCGGCAATCACCTGCACGGTCTCCGCATGCACCAATTTTCGCAGCAGCAGAGCGCGGTGGGGATGTAACTCTGCCGCAACAATGGTCGCCCCGGGATTGCGTTCGGCCAGCATCCGCGTCTTCCCGCCCGGCGCGGCGCAGCAGTCGAGAATACTCGTTCCCTTGCCTACCAGCAGCGCCACCAGTTGAGAGGCTTCATCCTGGATGGCAATGCGGCCTTCGCGGAATGCACGGGTATTCGAGACATCGCCGAGCAGGACGCGGCGTGCCCGCGCCAGCAGTTGTCCCGGAGCCAGCTTGACCCCAGCCTGCTCCAATTCGGTTTCTGCCGCGGGCTCGGACAGACGAATCGCCGTCTCCGGCACTCGCTGATCGTAGTTGCAGATGCGCTGCGCAGCCTCGCCGCCGAATTGGTTCACCCAGCGTTCGACCAGCCACAGTGGATGGGCAAAACACCGACACAGTCTCTCTGGAGCTTGCCCAGCGGCGAGCGGTTCCGGGCTGCCAGGCGGCGAGTCCGACAGAAGAGGGAAGATGTGCTCCCGCTGCTGTGCAAGGACGGGGGCGAGTTTTCGCAGAACCGCGTTTGCCATTGGCACAGCCGAGCGCTTGCGGGCCCGTTTCACCAGTTCCACGCTCTCGTCCACCGCTGCATGCGCCGGCACCCTGCCCAGGAACAACAATTGATAGGCCGCCAGGCGCAGTGCGATCAGGACTTCCAGGTCGAGTTTATCGAGGGAACGGGACGCGTGTTGCGCGATGCGTTCGTCTAGCAACGATCGCCAACGCAGCACGCCCATGACCAGTTCGGTTGCCAGGCCATGATCGGCCGAAGAGAGCTTCTGGAATCTTGCCGAGTGCAGCAGGTCAGACGCGTAAGCATCCTCCTGCTCGACTTGAATTAGGATATCGAACGCCGCGGCACGCGCAGGAGAAACCGGCATGGCAATTAACGAGCGCAATGGCTCGCCCACTGAGAACTAAGAACCAAGAACTGCTCTTAACCCAATCTTTCTTGACTACGTGGGTGATATCCGTGCACAAAGTCCCGTGCTGCCATGCGCTTCTTGCCCTCGGGCTGCACCTCCAGAAGCGCCAGGGCCGTGCCGCCGGCGCACCCTGCAAACAAGCGATCTGCCTCGACCAAGAGCTCACCCTCTGGGAGAGAATGCTGTGACACCGCTGCGTTCCACACGTGCAGGTTCTTTCCGCGAAAACTAGTAAACGTGCCGGGCCAGGGTTGGAATCCGCGCAGACGGTTGCAGATTTCCTGCGCCGTGAGATGAAAATCGATGCGGCCATCTTCTTTTTTCAGGATGGGGGCCAGCGTCGCTTTGGAATTGTCCTGCGGTTGCGGATGAACCGTCCCAGCCTGTAGCCCGTGCAGTGTCTCAACCATCAAGTCAGCGCCGATGGCGGCCAGGTGCGGCGCCATGTCTTCCGTGGTGTCGTTGCGGCCGATCGAAACTTGCTTCTGCAGCAGAATATCGCCCGTGTCCAACCCGGCATCGATCCGCATGGTGGTCACACCCGTCACCGTTTCACCGCAAGCAATCGCCCACTGAATGGGAGCTGCGCCCCGATATTTCGGCAGCAAAGAGGCGTGCAGGTTAATGTTTCCCAGACGGGGCAGTTCAATCATCCACTGTGGAATGATGCGACCATACCCAACTACGGCAATCGCATCCGGATTGAGCGCAGCAAGCTGCGCCCGGAAATCTTCGTTGTTCTTGATCTTGTCCGGCTGCATCAGGGGCAAGTCAAGTTGGAGAGCGCGCTGCTTGACGGGCGAGGCAGTGAGTTCCAATCCCCGCCCCTGCGGCCTGTCCGGCTGCGTGACCACCAGGCGCACCGCGAATCCCGCATCCACCAGTTTTTCCAGCGTGGGCACAGCGAAACGCGGCGTGCCGCAGAAGACGAGATTGAGGGATTGAATCATTGAATCAACGAGTCATTGAGCCATTGAATCATTGACGGTGGTGAATCGCTCAATGACTCAACCCCTCAATCACTCAATTCTTACCATTCTCCCGCCTTCATCAGCTTGCGAATCTTGCGTTTCATCAGGTCTCGCTTCAGGGCGCTGATATGGCTGATGTACAGCTTGCCGTTCAGATGATCGGTCTCGTGCAGTAACGCGCGGGCCAGGAGTTCTTCGCCGGTTTTCTCGAACCATTTGCCGTTCACGTCCTGGGCGCGAACCGTGACCCTGTCCGGGCGCGTCACTGGCTCGCGAAACTCCGGAACGCTGAGGCAGCCTTCGTTCTGCGTGTGCCTGCCTTCGGCGTGAAGAATCTCCGGGTTGACCAGCACCAGCTTGGCGGTGGGGTCTTCCTTGAAGGTAATGTCGATGACCGCAAGCCGTTTCGAGATCCCAATCTGCGGGGCCGCCAATCCCACGCCATGCGCCGCGTACATGGACTCGAACATATCCTCGACCAGTTTCTTTAAATCGTCGTCAAACGCCGTAACCGGTTCCGCGACCTTCTCCAGAACCGGGTTCCCAAACTTTACGATCGGATAGATCATTGCGTCTTCAGTCCTCAGCAGCGACTTGCCGCCAGGAATCAATACTTCTTCAGCTGTTGTAGATAGCCTTCAAAATTGCGCCGTGTTTCGCCCATCGAATCCCCGCCAAACTTTTCCAGGGCACAACGGGCCAGGGTCAAAGCCACCATGGCTTCGCCGGCCACGCCCGCAGCCGGGACCACGCATACGTCCGAGCGCTCGTAGGCTGCTTTCACGGTCTCCCGGGTGGCGAAGTCCACCGACTGCAGCGGACGCCGCAAGGTAGAAATCGGCTTCAAGTAACCGCGCACCCGGATGTCTTCTCCATTCGACACCCCGCCCTCGATACCGCCCGCATTGTTGCGGGCGCGGGTAAAGCCCGTGAAACCTTGCGCCGGCTCGTATCCGATTTCATCGTGCACCGCAGAGCCAGGGGAAGCCGCTGAGGTCACGCCGGCACCAATTTCCACCGCCTTCACCGCCTGTAGCGACATGACCGCGCCTGCCAGCAGCGCGTCCAGACGTTCATCCCACTGCGCATACGTACCTAGACCCGGTGGTACGTTGTGCGCCACCACTTCGAAGATGCCGCCGACGGAATCGCCTGTCTGCAGCGCTCGGTCCACCTCGTCCTTCATGCGCTGCTCGGCATCCGCCTCCACGCAATTCAAGAGAATCTCCGGTCGCTCGCACCCCGCTCGAATCTGCTCCCAGGAAAACTCCTTCGTCCGGATGGTCGCTCCACCCACTGCCACCACGTGGCTGAGTACTTCGATCCCTAGTTCCCGCAGAAATAACTTCGCCACGCTGCCAATCGCCACCCGCGCCGCCGACTCCCGCGCTGAGGCTCGTTCCAGCACGTACCGCGCCTCCGGGAAGTCGTACTTCAAGGCACCCGCCAAATCAGCATGCCCAGGACGCGGCGAAGCCACGCGTTTGTGTTTGGCGGGATCGCCCGCCTCGACCGGAAGCGACTCCTGCCAGTTCTTCCAGTCCTTGTTTTCCAGAAGAATGGCGATCGGCGAGCCAATCGTCATACCCTGGCGCACGCCGGAAACGATGTGCGCCGTGTCGCGCTCAATCTTCATGCGTCCACCGCGGCCGTACCCCTGCTGGCGGCGCCACAACTCACGGTCGAGGAACGCCTGGTCCACCTTCAGCCCAGCCGGCAAGCCGGAGAGAAAAGCGACCAGGGCCTCCCCATGAGACTCCCCGGCAGTGACATAGCGGAGCATGAAATCAGGATTGTATCCGATGACATAAGAAGTTGCGCTTGCCGGCAGCCTGCACCCCGCGGAGTCAACCGGTTTCCACAGTGACGAGTCGCGGGGCAACCCTGTACAATGCTGCCACACCTTGAAAGCCGGGTGCTGCCAGTTGTTCACTTCCAGCCCTGGTGCCACCTCCGTCTCTCTGGCCTTGCAGAGGAGAAGTGTCCTTGGACGAGCGCATATTCGCCGACAGCCCAGTCGGGAAAGCCAGGATCCGTTGCCTGTTGGTGGACGATCATGTCCTGGTTCGCCACGGTGTGCGGCGCTTGCTGGAGGACGAGCCGGACTTCGAGATCGTGGGCGAGGCGGGAAATGCTTCGGAAGCCCTGAGCAGGGTGATCGAACACCGCCCAGACCTGGTCTTGATGGATGTGGGAATGCCGGGTCTATCCCCGTTCGAGGCCGCTCGGCTGATTCAGCGCGATTATCCGCACACAAAATTGTTGTTTCTCAGCATGCATGAGGACGAAGACTATGTCATGCAGGCATTATCATCGGGAGCTGCCGGGTACGCGCTGAAGGATACCCCCGCACCCGAACTGATCCGTGCCTTGCGCGAAGTGCACCGTGGGGGGAGCTATGTAAGCCCACCGGTGCTGAGCAGGCTGGTGCAGAATGCGTCCTCGCGTTCTGCCGGTATTGGGGTGGTCGCCCCAAGCCCTTCCCTGACGCCCCGGGAGCGCGAAGTCGTCAGGAGGATCGCCGAGGGCCACTCGGTAAAAGAGATCGCGCAATTGCTCGGCCTCAGTGTCAAAACCATCGAAGCCCACAAGTTCAACCTCATGCGCAAGCTCGACATTCACAACAAAGCCCAACTGGTCACCTACGCCATCCAGAAAAGGATCGTGAAAGTCTCGATCGGGGCGTAGGCAAAATTGCAGGCCGAGTATGGAGTCCTCAGCAACCGCTGCGGTCAGTTCCCCTCAAGAAAATACTCCCAAGGACGGAAACGCATCCTGGGAGTATTTGTCAACCGAAGTCTGACAGTTAGGGGCCGACAGCGAGAGCCAGAGGCTACTTCACCTCCAACGGCTGCTCCAGCTTAAAGCTGACCGCAGACTCCGCCGGCAGCACGACGTCTTTGTTCCCGGTGAAAGCGGTGCCCGCAGTGCCCGCTCCTGCGCCCGCCAATGCGCCAATAGCGGCACCCTTGCCGCCACCCGCCAGCCCGCCAATGATCGCGCCCACACCAGCGCCGCCGCCAATCAGCGTAGCTGTGCGCTTACCTTTTCCTTTTTCTGAACGGACGATAGAAGAAGTCTCGATGGGACGGTCATTTCCATTGACCGTGACCGAAGTCAGTTTGATCTGCAGACTCGCCGCGCCCTTGAAGCGGCCCAGGGGCTTGGCGTCCACTACCGTGCCGGAGGCATTCGCCCCTGCCGGGATCACAGCCTTACCGTCGACTTCAACGGGGTTGGCGACAGTGGCCGTGAAGGTCTGTCCCGTCTGACTGATCTTGGAGCCGAGTGCCTCGCCCAGGCGCACTGTCAGCACGGTGCCGGCGGGAATTACCACCGCTTTGGGAGCTTCTGCCTTTGGAGCGGCGAGCGGTTTGGCCGCGCCGGCATTACCGGCGGCGGGCGCGGCAGTGCTAGCCTGGTTCGACTGGCTGGTGTCGCTCGGCGCCGGAGGCTTGCTGCAAGCCAGAAGGGCGAACGCTAGATACAAACCCAGGGTAAGTGCTGCTAAACGGGATCTCATAGTTCCCTCCATTTCGGGTTAGAAACAGGGCCTTTGCTTGCGCAAATAAGAGTGAGAGGATTCGGGACGAAACTCCTGTCCCGTACTCAATTCTATGACACTTTGTCAGGACGTGCCGCTGCAGCCATCGGAGCGGTATTCGTGTTGTTTTCGGGCATCTCCAGCCCGGGCAAAGTCGGTGTCAGGCTGTCGGGAACCAGGTCTTCCGATGTCGCCGGCGCTGGCGCGCTCGCAGCTGCGGGTTTCTTCTCCAGGAACTTTGCGGTGTTGAGCAGTGGGCGGGCGAGCGACGAGTTGTAGCTCGTCCACGCATTCTCCAGGGCGGCTTCGCGCTCGAAATGCGCCCGCATGCTCTCCATCTTGGAGTCGAGGTCGTCGAGATAGTGCAGCATCAGCGCCTCGGGGAACATGGGCAGCTTGGGCGAACCGAACTCGTATTGCCCGTGATGACTAATGATGAGGTGCTCGACCAGGGTCTGCAACTCATCGGGAAATTCCGGCACTTGCGCGATCTTGTTGTGCAGCATCTCCAGTTCAATCACCATGTGCCCCAGCAACTGCCCGCGCGTAGTATACGAGAACGACCGGTTGTAGGTGAGTTCGTGGATCTTGCCGATATCGTGCAGGAAGGCGCCCGCGAGCAGCAAATCCCGGTTGATCTGCGGATAGTTGCGGCAGACCAGGTCACAGGTGCGGAACAGCGATACCACGTGATCGAGCAAGCCGCCGATGTAGGCGTGATGCAGCGTCTTCGCCGCGGGAGCGTTGCGGTAGGCCTCGGCAATCTCCGGATCGGCCATGAACGCTTCAACCAGAGCCTTGAGGTAAGGGTCCCGGAAGCTGGCCACAAAGCCCGCCAAAGTTTGCCACAGTTCCCCGATATCCTTGGTGGTCTTGGGCAAGTAGTCGGAGAAATCAACTTCCGTCTCGCCCAGGCGGCGAAGTTTGTGCACCGTGATCTGAAAGCGGTTCTTGTACTTATTCAGCAGGCCCTTTACTTTGACGAAGTCGTCCTGCTCGAAAGCGTCGATGGCCTCCTCGACGTTGTCCCACATTTTGGCTTCGACCTGCCCGCTGCGGTCCCCCAGGGTGAGCGCAAGGTAAGGCTCACCCGACTTCTTAGGTTTGACCTGCTTGGAAACCACCACGAAGCTGGAGGTGATTACCTTGTTCTCGTGCTGGGCACAATCGCAGAGGAAGAAGTCCTTCATAGCTTGCCTGGCGGCTGATCCGGGCTGCACCAAAGCTGCCTTGAACTCAGCCGCACTCCACAACGGGAGGAGCAGACGCCCGCCGATCCCGCTCAGCTTAAACTAAAACACGCCGAACTTTTTCTTCTTTTTCAGTTCTTTCGCGCCTGCGGCCTTGGCCGTGGTCTCGATCGGTTGGGTTTGGTTCGGGCTGGCGCCTGTGTCCACGTAGCCCGGCTTGATTTGAATGTAGGCCTCCTCGCGCAATTTTTGCAGGTAAACGCGCAACGCAGGCGCCAGCTTCTCCGAGTAGATGGCGTCCTGAATGCGGGGCTCGATCTCGCTGATCGGAGGTATGCCGGCGCTCGGATGCTCTGTGACCTTCAAAATGACAAAGCCCTGCTTGGTACGGATCACGTCGGAAACATCGCCCGGCTTCATGGCAAAGGTCTTGTCTTCCAGTTCTTTGGCCAGAGTGCCCCGCTTGAAGTCGCCCAGATCGCCTCCCTGCGCGGCGGTCGGTCCATCAGAGCTTTTCTTGGCGACCTCATCAAAGGCCGCTCCCTTGCGGATCTGCTCCAGCAGGCTCTGCGCCTTGGCCTCGGCGGCGGCCAATACCTGTGAGTCGTCTGCGGAATCGGCACTGCCTTTCTTCTCGGTGGAAACCAAAATCTCGCTCAGCCGAATGTGCTCGGGCTGCTCCATCTCGCTCTTGTGGTCGTCGTAAAACTTCTGTTCTTCTTCTTTACTGATCGCCAGTTTTGACCCGACCTCTTTCCCGATGACCTGCTGAGTGATGATCTGGTTCTTCAGATTCTGCTTGAAATCCTCGAACGAGACCCCCTGCGTTTCAGCCGCTTTCTCCAGGTCCTCCATACTTTCCAGGTTCATCTGTTTGCGCATCTCGTCGAGCCGCTTGACCACGTCGGTATCGGCGGTGATCCCCAGATCTTTGCCTTTTTCCAGCAATAACTGCTGGTCGATCAGGTCCCGCAGTACGTCTTTCTCGCGTTGCGAGTAGAGCTTGTCGGCATTCGCGGCGTCCTGTTGCTGCACCTCCTGCTTCAGTTGTTCCTTGCTGTGCTGGAACTCACTGCGGGTGATGATCTGGTTATTGACGCGTGCGACGATCTCCTCGATCACCGTGTCCGCGCAGACAGGGAGGGCAACAAGGCAAACTAGCAGCAGGAGAAGAAATAGCTTTCGCATAGGAGATTCCATAGGCCGCACCGCAGCCACCATGCACAGTCCTGGGATGACGACCTTTCCAGAATTGTACCTCCGGAAGTCGGCTCCCAGCCAGCGTGCGCCTGCTATCATGATTAGTTTCGCCCCCGGTGGCCGTTGCTAACGCAGCCTGGAAGGTGAAGAGAATGAAACTTGCCAGCTATTTTCTCTGGGTACTTCTCTTGGGAGTCTTGAACATTCCAGCCGGAGCACAAAAGAAGAGCAGCGCTCCCGCGCCCGGTCTGGCAGAGCTGGAAAAAATGGCGGCCCGGTTCGCGCCCACACCCATTCGAGTGGATACATCAAAGCTCTCTTCGGGTGACCGCCAGGCCCTGGTCAAGCTGATCGAGGCCAGCCGCATCCTGAACGACATCTTTTTAAAGCAGCTCTGGAGCGGCGACGTGGCCCTCTATGAGAAGCTGAAGAAAGACAGCACTCCGCTCGGCAAGGCCCGCTTGCACTACTTCTGGATCAATAAGGGACCCTGGTCTGACATCGACGAATACAAAGCCTTCCTGCCAGGCGTCCCTCCGCGCAAGCCGAAGGGCGCAAACTTCTATCCCGAAGACATGACAAAGGAGCAGTTCGAGCGGTGGGTCGCGGCATTACCGGAGAGAGAGCAGGAACAGGCGAGAAGCTTCTTTACCCTGATCCGCTTGAGCGCAGGCTCTGGGGGCCAGCGCCATGACCCATTCGGAACTGTTCCTTACAGCGAGGAATACAAAGGCGACCTCACCCGGGCCGCAGGTTTGTTGCGCGAGGCGGCAGCCTTGACCGACAATGTGTCGCTGAAGAAGTTCCTTACCCTCCGCGCCGATGCTTTTCTCTCAAACGACTACTACGAGAGCGACATGGCGTGGATGGACCTGGATGCGCCTCTCGACATCACCATCGGTCCCTACGAAACCTACAACGACGAGTTCTTCGGCTACAAAGCGGCCTTTGAAGCCTACGTGAACCTGCGGGACGACGAAGAGACCGCCAAGCTGTCGGCCTTCTCCCAGCACCTTCAGGAGATCGAGAACAATCTGCCCATCGATCCGCAGTACCGCAATCCCAAGCTAGGCGCAGCCGCGCCCATTCGGGTGGTAGATGAGATTTTGGCTGCCGGAGACGGCGCTCACGGGGTGCAGACCGCCGCTTACAATCTTCCGAACGATGAGCGCGTGGTGAACCAGAAGGGCAGCAAGCGGGTCATGCTGAAAAATGTGCAGGAGGCCAAGTTTCGCAGCGCGCTGCTGCCCATAGCCCGCCACACCCTGTCGAAAGAGGCCATGGTAGATGTCAGCTTCGATTCATTTTTCACCCACATTGTCGCCCACGAACTCATGCACGGCCTTGGGCCACACCAGATCAACGTAGCGGGCCGCGCAACCAATCCCCGGATCGAGTTGAAGGATCTGTACGGCGCCATTGAAGAGGCCAAGGCCGACGTCACTGGCCTATTCGCGTTGCAGTATATGATGGATCACGCGGCCGAGATGGGTCTCGGCAAGATTCTGCCCTCCGATGACGCCGCCCAACGCCAGCTCTATACTACCTATCTCGCTTCCACTTTCCGCAGCGTGCGCTTTGGACTCGAAGATGCCCACGGCAAGGGCACAGCCATGCAGTTCAATTTCTTGATGGATAAAGGAGCTTTTGTCCAGCACGGGGATGGAACCTTCACCGTGGACATGGCCAAGATCAAGCCGGCAGTGGCCGAACTCGATCACGACCTGCTCACTCTCGAGGCAGAGGGGGATTATGCCGGAGCCAAGAAGATGCTGGATGAGCTGGGCGTAGTTCGTCCCAACCTTAGACGAGTGCTCGACAACCTGCAGGGAATCCCAACTGATATTGAACCGCTGTTTGTGACCGCCGACGAATTGGCGCCCACTACCAAAGCGGAGCCCGCGCCCAAGCCGGCGCGGAAGAAGAAAGCGAGGCGAAGCTAGAACCTATTTCCCCGGAACCTCTGCTGCCCGCATCAGCGCCAGAGCGGTCACGTCATCATGGGTCGGCGGGTTGCACATGAACCGCTGCATGTCGTCCAGAACCGATACGCATAGCTGTTTTGCTGATTCCACCTTGGCGCTCTGCAGACTGTTCTTCACCCGCTCTAATCCAAATTCATCCCCTTTGAACTTGCCCTCGACAATTCCTCGCGACACCACCAAGAGCGCAGCCCCCGGCTCGACCGCCACCATGGGTGCGTCGCAGGTGGCATGGGAAAAGAGCCCGAGCGGCAGTCCGGTAGCCGTCAATTCCGTCACCCCGGTGCTATGCCGCAACAGACCGGGGGTGTGGCCGGCGTTGAAATAGGAAACTGTGCCCAGGCTTTCGTTGTAGCAACCCGCAAAAGCCGGGCAGGAGCGCACACCGCCTCCCTCCGCCTGCAAAATCGTGCGGTTGAGATGGATGCAGAGATGGACCATGGCCTCCGCCTCGTTCACCTCTTCCCTCGCGAACAGTTCCGCCGCTTCGGTGCGGAAGGTCTTTTGCGCGGCGGTAACGATTTCGCGATTGTCGTCGTGTCGCCCAGCCACGTCCAGCAAGCCAAAAAGCACACGGTTCGGGCTGACCCGGATAAAGTCATAGAAATCGCCCGCCATGCGATAGCCGTAGTAGATGGCCGCCAGTTCCGCGTCCACCAGCTCTGGGACATTGGCGTGCACGGGCTCGCGCGAGAGCACCGCTGGTTTTTCCTGTTTGAACAGAAAGCGCATTGAGGTAGACGAACGGCCAGAAGTTAACACAGAAGGAATCGGGCGGCAATGGGACCTTCGGACGTACGGCTTGGCACGCACCGCTGGGCAGCTTCGGGGACAGCTGTGGCCGGCGGGACACTGGCGCCACTTTTTGGGGCTATTCCCCGTAGCGGCTGATCAAATACTTCCCCACTTCGGTTTCCAGCTGTCCGTAGTCGGAGTGGATCGTACTACGCAGGGCCGCCTCGGTCGAACTTCCCTCTGCCAGCCTCTCCAAAACGCGCCGCAAGTCGCTCATCCCGTAGGTGTCGTTTATGTACTCTGCCGCGGCTAGCGACTCATCGTAGGCCAGTACTGCTTCCATCGGCGAGAAACGCATGAAGCTGCCTTCCAGGGCGTTGAAGGGAATCTCATGCTGCTCTTGGAACAACTGCGCCAGCCGCCGCCCGCGGGACGCAACCGATTTCGGTTCCATCAACTGCGCAACCCCTTCGTGCAGCCACTGCGGGCAGCGTCCCCCGGAAATCTGATTAATAAAGGAGTGCGCCAGCTCGTGCTTGAGCACGCGGGCCAGTTCAGGCGTTACCGAATCGACCCCCTCTACCGGAATGCGCAGCTTTCCATCATTCACCGCCCCGCTCCACGAGGGCGCTTGCGTGACGTCGAAGAACCCCTGGTCGGTGTAGAGGATGACCGGAATACTGCTGCGCGGGGCGACCCCGAATTCTCGAACCAGGTCGTCGTATTCGGACTCCAGCGTCTCCACCAGCGCCCGCCGCAGCGAGTCCGGCGTCTGCTTGCCTTCGTAGCGCAAGGTGAAATGGCTGCTCTCGTTCTGCGTGAAGTCGGCTTCCGCCGTGGCTTCGCGCTCCGCCTTCGCCAGATACTGCTGTATCACCGGATCAGGCTTTAGTTCTAACGAGCGTTTCCAGGTACGGATCGCGTCACGATTGCGATCGGCGGCAAACTGAGCGTAGCCCAGGACGGCCAGCGCATCGGGCGAATCCGGCGCGCTGCGCACGGCACGCTCGGCATAGGGGAGCGCCTCGGCGGCATTCCCCGTGCGCACCAGCAGCGCCGCGTAGTAATTCAGGACCGTGGCATTCTGCGAATCAAAGCGCAGTGCGGTTTCAAAATAACTGCGGGCCTTGCTGAAATTGCCGCGTTCAAATTCATGCTTGCCGGCGATGAAGTATCCGGTGGCAGCCGCGCTCGCGTCACCTTGCTGCTCGATGGCGCTGAGCGCGTCGCCATCGACCTTGCCATCACGAATGATCTTGTCAGCGAGTCCTGCCTCGTTCTTCAGGTTATCGCTGGGCGCGAATGCTGGAACATCTTTGGAGCCATTGCTTCCCGCGCCCGAGGAGGCGTACTGCGGGGGAACACCCCCAACCTCAATGCGCTCCACCGAAGACTTGGGGATGGCGTAGGTATCGTCGCCGATATCGTATTCGACACGGCCGGCGTTTTCGCGGACTTGGTCCGCCCAGATGGTGCGCCCGTTCTTGAGGTGGATTACCTCCGCCTCTGCGCACACCGCCACCAGGGCGGGAAACAGGACGATCGGTAACAAGAGGATGACAGACGCCCGCATTGAGGCGCATTCTAACAAGAGGGGGGATGTAAGCGTAGGTGACCGAAGTACTCAGAAAAAGTCGAACTGCTGCAGGGCTTATCTGTGTCCTGGTGGTGTGCGCGCTCCTGGCGGCGGGCCAGCCTCCACAAAATCCCGCGGGCGATGCCCAACCGGCACAGCCGCCCTCGGCCCGGACTGCAGAGGATCTATACAGCCAGTTGCGCTCCGTGGGCCTGGATGCGGCGCGCGTCTACCATATCCGCGATGCCTCCCTCGATCGCGCTGCCCTGCACATTACGCTGGACGACGGAACCATCGCCTTCACCCAGGACGTGGCGGGACATGTGACCGGCGCCTTCTTCGAAGGAGACGGCGAAGTCCTCCTGATTCCCCCCAATCAGGTCGAGCGCGCTTCCATGGCACGGTTCACCGGAGCCGCCATTCTGGAAGAAAGATTCGTCACAGCGTACTTCCGGTTTAACGACGATACCTTCACCCAACTGCAACCGTTGTTTCGACCTGCCGACAACCCCCAGGAATTTATTACCCAGTGGGACCAGACTGCCCGGAATCTGGCCGAGAGTGACGCCTTACGGCTGCTGGTGAGCTTCAGTGGAACTCTCCCCCTCCCGGGTGGTCAGGCCCAAGCCCCAGATCCGCCAGCTAAGCCCCCAGCCGACGATCGCATGTTGCATGCCCGCCTCCAAGGCCGCAAGCTGGGTACCTTCGATCTTTATTATGACTCCCTCGCATCCGAGCAAGTCTTGGCGGCTCAACTCAAGGCGGTCGAGGGTGCGAGCTACTACGATGTCTGGACCTCGGTTGCTCTGAAGCAGCAGGGAACGGAAGACGTGAACGGGCTCACCGGGGAACAGGGCCTCACCGGCCCGGTCCGTATCTCCGGCTACAAAATTCGCGCCCAGGTGAAGCCCCCCACGCAACTGAGCGTCGAGGCGTGGCTGCAACTCGAAGCCCGCCAGGGCGGCCAGCGTGCTGTCCTGTTTGAACTCTCCAGATTCCTTCAGATCACGCAAGTCGACGCCGATGGCCGCCCCGTCGAGTACGTTCACAATCCGGCTCTCGAGGGTACACAGCGCGCGCGTCGCGGCAACGACATTGTCGCGGTGGTGTTTCCCCAGCCGCTGCAGGCGGGACAAAAGATGGTCTTGCACTTCGTCTATGGAGGCGAAGTGCTGTCCGAAGCCGGAGGAGGCCTGCTCTACGTGGGCGCGCGCGGCACCTGGTATCCCAACCTCGGGCTCGCCATGTCCAACTTTGATCTGGAATTTCATTACCCCGCCGGCTGGACCCTGGTCGCCACCGGAAAGCATGCGGAGCGGCCTGCTGGCGACCCACCGCCTAACCTGGCGGAGGGAGAACAAATTTCCCGCTGGGTATCGGAGCGCCCCATCCCAATTGCGGGATTCAACCTTGGAAAATATGCGCGAGCCATCGCCCACGCCGGCGATATCACCGTCGAAACCTACGCAGCGTCCGGGGTTGAGCACGCTTTTCCCAAAGGGGCACCTGAGGCCGTAGTCCCGGCGCTACCCGCGCCTCCCGGTGTCCGCGAGGTTCCACTCTTGGTCACCCCGGCTCCGCCCTCTCCAGCTCGCAATGCCCAGGCCGTGGCCGACCGCTCGGCGCGTGCCATCGAGTTTTACGCCCGCCGCTTTGGCCCATATCCCTACAGTGAATTAGCGCTGACTCAGATGCCCGGCAACATCAGCCAGGGCTGGCCAGGCTTGATTTTCCTCTCCAGCCTATCCTTCCTTTCGCCGGTGGAGAGGTCGCACTTGCACATGAGTCCACTGCAGGCCACGCTGGATGAAACAGTCGTCGCCCACGAAACCGCTCACCAGTGGTGGGGTGATCTGATTACCTGGGGCAGCTATCGCGACCAGTGGATCGTGGAGGCCCTGGCAAACTATAGTTCCTTGATGCTGCTCGAGTCCGAGGATCCATCCCAGTTCCGCGCCGTCATGGGGAAATTTCGCGATGACCTCCTGCTAAAGAACAGCCAAGGCGTGCCGCTCATGGAGGCTGGTCCGGTGACGCTGGGTTCCCGGCTCTCGTGTTCGCAGTTCCCGGATGGATATGAAGCCATCAGCTACGGCCGAGGCACCTGGCTCCTTCACATGCTGCGCAACATGATGCGCGACGCCGAACGCAAGACCGGCGCAGGCCCGGCCCCTGCTTCCGGAGGCCAGACGCAAGACGAACCCTTCATGCGCGCACTTCACAAATTGAGAGATCAGTACCAGGGAAAGTCCATCACCACTCGCGATCTCATGCGCGTCTTCGAAGAAGAGTTGCCGCCCTCGCTTTGGTACGAGGGTCGCAAATCGCTGGACTGGTTTTACCAGGGATGGGTGAACGGCAACGCGGTTCCACGCTTCGATTTGCGGGGTGTGAAGTATGCAGACAGGGCGGGCTCTACCCTGGTAACTGGAACGATCCTGCAGAGATTCGCTCCCAACGATCTGGCGACCTCCGTCCCCCTCTATGCTGCGCTGCCGGGGAGATCGGTGCTGCTCGGCCGGGTATTTGCCGACGGCCCAGAAACCCAATTTCGTTTCACCGCCCCCGCCGGTACACGAAAGGTCGTGCTCGATCCCAACCAAACTGTGCTCACGCGGGCTAGGTGAGTTCCGGCTCGTTTCACTCGTTACCACTTTAGGAACCATTGCTGCTGTTTGCGCCCTGTTTCTCCCAAAACGATACCTCACGCTCCCCGCCTTAACGCAGCTTTGGAGCGCGCGGTCGGCGTCTTCGTCGGTAACGGCTTGCGACAACTGGGCTATCGCTCTCAGGGCAGGGCTTGGCTGGGGTTGGAACCCCGTGTGCAGCATCCTTCGCGTTGCTTGGGAGGTGAACCGTGGGTTGCAGCAATGCCTGGGAACTCGAAACCATCGCCGAACCCGACTCCCCGCCCGCGGACCTGGAGCCGCCAGCCGGATGCCCGACGATTCTCTTGGTCGAGGACGAAGAATTTGTCCGCCAGGTCACCAGCGAAGTTCTGCAGTCTGCCGGTTACCATGTCCTGGAGGCCCGGGAGGCAATCGAAGCCACGGTCGCCTTCCGCCGGCATCGCCAGGAGGTGCGACTGCTCATCACTGATGTGGTCATGCCCGGCCAGAATGGCCGTGACTTGGCCCGCGAACTGCGCTCCGTCTGCCCCGACTTGAAAACGCTCTTCATCTCCGGGTATCCGGAAAATGTGGTTACGAGAGATGCGAGCGAAGAGCGTGCTGTCTTCTACCTGCCCAAGCCGTTCTCCGCCGATTCACTGGTGCTTTCAGTCAGGGCGATTCTGGAACACGGTATGATTGCGCAAACAAGCCTGGCTAGGCGCGCTGCCGGTAGCGGGTAGCCAGCAGAATCTGCTCGGGAATTCGAGGTAGAGGTACTACTCGTTGCAGCACTCCTGCTTCTGCACAGGAACGTGGCATCCCATAGACCGTGCAACTGGCCTCATCCTGTCCCACGGTAATCCCGCCCTGGCGCGCAATCGCTTGCATCCCCTGCAATCCGTCGGCGCCCATACCGGTCATGATGATTCCCATGCTGAACGCGCCGTACACCTCAGCCACCGACAGCATCATGACGTCCACCGAGGGAATATGCGGCCTGTTGTCGGGCGAGTGCGAAAGCCGGATGGCAACTTTCGACGGCGTTCGCCTCAGTACCGTCATGTGCTGGCCGGCGGGCGCGATATAGACGACCCCGGCTTCGACTGGCTCATCGTGCACGGCCTCTCGAACCGACGCTTTGCACAACCCGTCCAGTCGGCGCGCGAAAGGCCCGGTAAATCCCTGCGGCATGTGCTGCACGACCAACACTCCCACCGGTAGGTCGGCTGGCAGCGTCGGGAGAATCTGCTGCAAGGCCTTCGGTCCGCCCGTCGATGTGCCAAGCGCAACCACGCTGGGTGGCACATGTAGGCCAGCACTGGGGCTGGCTTTCACCTCTCCACTAGGCGGCTGGGTAATTCTTCCCACCGGCTTCCGCCGTCCGCTTTCCGCCGCCGCCTTGATTTTCTCTACCAGGTCGTCGCGGATTTTTATGATATCGAGGGAAACGTATGAGAGCTGCTTGGGTACGTAGTCGAATGCGCCGTTGGCCAGCGCGTCCAGCGTGGTTTCCGCTCCCTCTTGCGTCAGGGAACTCACCATGATCACCGGACGTGGCGTCTCCTGCATGATGCGTTTCAGCGTCTCCAGCCCATTCAGTTTGGGCATTTCCACGTCCAGCGTGACCACGTCGGGCTGCAGAGTGGTGATCTTCTCCAGCGTTTCGATGCCGTTCTGGGCCGTACCGCTCACCCGCAGGCCAGGATCCGACTCGATCATCCGGGTAAGCGCCGTGCGCATGAAGGCGCTGTCGTCGGCTACCAGCACCCGCACTAAGCGCGAGTTGTCATGAGCCCCGTTCATTTTGGCCGGTACAGCAGGCTCACCAAGCGGTGTACCTCGTCCAGGTAACCCTCGAGTTCGAATGTGAAGCGCGCCCAGTCGAAACTCTCCAACGTGGGGCATTCCTTCAGCAGCAGCGCGAATCCGGGTTGCTCGAGAAAATTGACTTGCCGCTCCTCGATGAATCCGTGTCCCAAGCCGTTCATCCGGCAGAGCAGGTCGGAAAGCGAAACCAGGGCCAGCAGCGCGCGGTGGTTACTCGCGCTCTCCACCTGATGATGCCAGCTCACGACTTCCACCAACTCTGGCGTGAGGTCCCATTGCTCGGCGAGCCGCCGGCCGCTGTCGCAGTGCGACAGCCCCATGGTCTCGGATTCAGCTTCATGCAACGGAATCCCACGCGACCGCGCCAGTGCCATCGCTTTCTGAAATTCCTGGGGTAAAATCCACAAATTGACCAGAATGCCGAGATCGTGCAGCAACCCCGCCAGGTAGGCCTTGCCGTGATCCGCAAATCCGATCCGCCGGGCAAAACGGCGGCTCACCAGGGCGCAACCCAGGGAATGTTCCCAGAACACGGTGGGATCGATACCGGTTTGATCGTCGGGCATCAGCTTAAGCACGGAGCACGAGAGCGCAATGTCCCGCATACGCTGCATGCCCAGCGCGACCACTGCGCTGCGCACGCTGTCGACCTTTTGCCAGCGTCCAAACAAGGGCGAGTTCGCCATGTGCAGGCACTGCGCTGCCAGAGACTTGTCCTGCGAAATCAGGTCCACGGCGCCCTGCACGTCCAGGCTTTCCAGGGGCTGTTCGAAATAGCGCAGCAGGGGACCGAGAATGACCGGGATGCTGGGCATCTGCTCTAGCCCTTCCAGCCTTCGTAGCAGTACTTCCTTGGCTTCTCCACTCATGTCGCACCTAGCGGTTCACTTGCCGCTTTTCGGATTTCACGTAAGCTGTGGCCGACGGCAAGTGCACCAGACGAAAGTCTTCGCTGATTCCATACAACGACTCGGAATGTCCCAGGAACAGGTATCCATGGGCGAGCAGGTTGTTGTAAAAGTGCTGGATCACCCGCCGCTTCGATAGCCCGTCGAAATAGATCAGCACGTTGCAGCACATGATCAGGTCAAGGCCCTTCATAAACGCTACGCGGGAGTCATCGAACAGGTTGAGGCGACTGAAATTGACGTGCGCCTTCACGTCCGGGTTCACATGTAGCTCATCCCCGCGATCCGTAAAATATTTCTGCCGATAGTAGGACGTTAGATTGCGCGTGCTGTACGTACCGTAGGAGCCATGTTTGGCGTGCGCCAGGGACCGCTCGTTCAAGTCGGTCGCCAGAATCTCAAAGGTCCAGCCCTTCAGCCGACTCGCGGTCTCTTCCAGCAACATCATGCTCAAAGTGTAAGGTTCTTCACCCGTGGAACAGCCTGCGCTCCAGATGCGCAGGTGCCGCAGCGGCAGGTTGGCCCGCGCCTCGATGATCTTTAGGAGAACAATGTTGCGCAGCGCATCCAGTTGCGGCAGATTGCGGAAGAAGCAGGTCTCCCCGATGGTGATCTCATTCAGCAGGCTCACCAACTCCGCCTGGCGAATCGGCTTCACTGTCAAACATTCGTAGTATTCCCGCAGCGTTTTGGCCCCCAGCACTTCCATGCGCTTAACGCAACGGTCTTCGAGCAGCCGCAGTTTGTTGTCGGGTTGGAAAATGCCCGCCACCTGGTACACCAGGTCACGGATGCGAATCAGTTGCGGGTTGGGAGCAGCTTCTCCCGCAGAGAGCGCGCTGGATGGCGCGGAAGCCGTCATTGGACCATCTCTTGTGCGCCCGCCGTGGCGCTGGACGCGAGCAATCCGGCCGGATCCAGCACCAGCCGCACGCCCCCGTCTCCGCTGATGGTCGCCCCGGCCACGCTGGGGCAATGGTGGAGATAGGACCCCAGCGGCTTAATCACCGTAGACTCCTGCCCCACCAGGTGATCCACGAGCAGCGCAATGCGTTTGTCGCCCACGCCGAGGATGACCACTTTGTTTCCCGCCCCATTCCCCGCCTTGCTTTGGAAAATCGTCCCCAGACGCAGCAGGGGCAGAGTCTCGCTGCGCAACCGCAGCACCTCGTTGCCCTCCACCTGGTGGACTTCCTCGGGATTGATGCGCGCGGTCTCCAGCACCGAGCGTAGCGGCAGCGCGTAGACTTCGTCCGCCACCCGCACCAGCAACACCGGAAGAATCGCCAGCGTGAGGGGGAGCCGCAGCCACACCGTCGTGCCCGTGCCGAGGTGGCTGTCCAGTTCGATGGTTCCATTCAACTTCTTCAGGTTGGAGCGGACCACATCCATGCCCACGCCACGCCCGGAGATATCGGTCACCTTCTCGGCTGTGCTGAACCCCGGAAGAAAAATGAAATCAAGGATCTCTTTGGTCGGGAGCGTTCGCACCCGTTCCGCCGTGACCAGGCCCTTTTCCACTGCCTTCTGTCCAATACGCTGCGGATCGAGACCTGCCCCGTCGTCGGACACGCTGATCACGATCTGGTCGCCTTCCTGCTGTGCTTCCAGCCGGATGGTCCCGCTCCGCGGCTTGCCCGCAGCCACACGCACCTCGGGCGTTTCCACACCGTGGTCGAGCGAATTCCGCACCAGGTGAACCAGAGGGTCGCCAATCAACTCCACCATGGTCTTGTCGAGTTCGGTGTCCTCGCCGCGAACCAGCAGCTCGACTTCTTTTTGCAGGCTATGTGCTACGTCGCGTACCAGTCGGGGAAACTTGCGAAACACGGTTTCTATCGGCACCATCCGCGTCTTCAAGCCGGCAACCTGCAGCTCCTCGGTGATAAAACTCAGCCGTGCAGTGGATTGGCTCAGGGCGGAGTCCAGCGTTTCCCCGCTCATCCGGCCTGCGCTCACGTCCCGGCTAAGTTGCGTCAGCCGGTTGCGCTCCAGCACCAGTTCCCCCACCAGGTTGATCAGTTCATCCAGCTTGCGCACATCCACCCGCATGGTCTGGGCGCTGGCCGAACTGGCGGCTGATTCCGCCGCCTGCTTCTGGCGCACGATAGCGTTGCCCACGTCGGCGGCCGAAGCCAGGCCCTTGTCCACCAGCAATTCACCCAACTTGCGGGGATCGCCGGAGGCCGCCTGCTCCTGGAGGGTCTTTTCCAGTGTGCTGGGCTCGATCACCTTCTCCGCCACCAGGATCTCGCCCACGCGAAGCGGAGCATCCGCAGCGGCACGGACCGCCTCCAGTTCCGCCAGGAGCGGGTCCAGGGCATACTCCTTGAGTCCTCCCTGGCGTACGTCTTCCAGCATTCGCCCCAGCTGGTCACGCGCGCTGAGCAATGCGTCCATCATGCGGCGCGAGAGCTGCACTTCTTCCCGCCGCAGCGCGTTGAGCACGTCTTCGGCGCGATGACTCAGCCGCACTACCGGGTCAAAGGCGAGAAAGCCAGAGGTGCCTTTGATGGTGTGCAGCGCCCGGAAAATCCGATTGAGCAACTCCGCATCCTTGGGAGTCGTTTCCAGGGTCACCATGTCCTGGTCCATACGCTGCAGCAGTTCCTCCGATTCCACCAGGAACTCCTTGACCAGCGTCGGATCTTGTGCGAATTCGTTGTCCACTGTGAACCGGTCCTTGAGTCCTTAGTGGCGCCGCCTCTCGGAGGCTGTCGCGGGGACGTCCTACCCCCGCGCTCCTAGCGGCACTAGCAGGTATCAGGCCTGCGCTACTTGGCTGCAGATTTCTTCGGAGTCACTCATCAGCCGGTCAACATCCAGCAGAATCAGCAGCCGGTTGTCCAGCTTGCCCACCCCGGAGACGTACTCGCGCTCGACTTTGCCCAGCCGCGGCGGAGGTTCCACCGTGTCCGTCGGGATGCGCAAGACTTCCGAGACCGAGTCCACCATGAACCCCAGCACGGTACCTTTCACCTCCACCACCACGATGCGGGTTTGCTTGTCGTGCGCCAGTTCCTCCAATCCGAACCGCTTGCGCAGCGCGATCACCGGTATCACTTTTCCCCGCAGATTGATCACCCCATCCACGAAGTCCGGAGAATTCGGCACCCGGGTCAATTGCTGCACGCGGATGATCTCTTGCACCCGCAGGATGTCCAGCCCGAACTCCTCCCCGCCGATGTGAAAGCTCACCAGTTGCAGCAGGTCGCTATGCGACTGCCTGGGATCGTGCCCGCTGCTCTTGCCCGTTGCCGTTGCGTTTGCATTGGTTTCCATGTCGCTTCTCCTGTGGCGCTTCAGCTTTATCGTGACGATTGACGCGCGCAGGGCTGGTTGTCCCAGCCCCGCCCGGTTCCCTAGTGTGCTGCGGTGGCGGCGAAGGCCTTGGCCGGCTCTTCCACGTCACGAATGCTCGACGTCCGTCCCCCACTGTGTTTGTGCGCACCGCCGCTATGGAAACCGTTGCCCTCGCTTCCCAGCTTGAAGTTGCCCACCATCTTCTGCAGATCCAGCGCCAGCCCCGACAGGTCCTGGCACGCCTTGGCCGATTGCTGCGCCCCCACCGCCGACTCTTTCACCAGCTTGGCGATCTGGTCCATGTTGTTGTTCACCTGCTCGGAAGCGCTGGACTGTTCCGTCGCCGCGGTCGCAATGTGAGTGATCATTTCGCCCACCTGCTCCGCCATCTGGATGATCTCCTTCAGCGAGTCTCCGGCCTGGGCGGTGGAAGCCACGCCTTCCTCCACCTGCTTGGTGCCTTGCTCCATGGCGCCGACCGCAACCTTGGTCTCGTCCTGGATGTTCTTGATCATCTGGGCGATTTCCTTGGTCGCAGTAGTGGTGCGCTCCGCCAGCTTGCGGACTTCATCGGCCACCACCGCGAACCCCCGGCCTTGCTCGCCGGCGCGTGCGGCCTCGATGGCCGCGTTGAGAGCCAGCAGGTTGGTTTGATCGGCGATATCGTCGATCACTCCGATGATGTGCCCGATCTGGTCTGAACTCTTGCCCAGTTCCTCCATCTTCTTTGCCGTGCCGCCGACGGATTCGGCGATAACGCGCATCTTAGTCAGAGTCTCATCCACGATCGTGCCCCCATGCCGGGCAGTCTCCGAGGCCTTGCGGGCCGCATCCGCCGCCTTGTTGGAGTTGTCTGACACCTGGAGCACGGTGGACGACATCTCCTGCATGGCAGTGGCCACCTGCGAGGTCTGGTCTTTCTGGGTCTCGGCTCCCTGCGCCTGCTGGGTGGCGGAGGAAGAGATCTCCTCGCTGGCGCTGGCCACATGCTCGGCGGTCCCGGCAATGGACTGAATCATGTCGCGCAGGTTGTTCTTCATGCCGTTCAGCGCGGTGCCAGCTTTGCCAATCTCGTCCTGCGACGTGATCTGCATGTCCTCAATCGCCAGGTTATTGGCGGCAATCTCCTGGATCAGGGCGACCATGCGGGAGATGGCGCCGGTGATGGAGCGAGCGATGAGCGCGGCGACGACCAAGCCCAGCAGGATCCCAACCCCCGCCAGAACAAGCGCCATGGTCTCAGCCCGGTCGGCCGCAGCACTCTGTTCGCCCTCGCTTTTCTGCCTATCTTTGGTCTGCATGTCATCAAATTCTTTCACCACGTTAGCGAGCGCTGTCCGGGTCTCGTTCGTATCCGCGCTAGAGAGCAATCGCACCGCTTCCTTCTCTTTTCCGTTGCGGCGCAATTCAATCACCTTTGCTGTCCGGGCTCCAAGCTGATCGGAAAGCTGCTGCAGACGGGAGTAGACTTTCCTGTCCTCCTCGGTCATCTGCATTTTGTTCAACTTGTCCAGGGTGTCTGCAAGTTGCGTCTTGCTGTCCTGGTATTCCCGTAGGCGCTCTTCGTCACCCGAGAGCAGGAATCCGCGCGTGGCGGCGATTTCCTTCCAGGTCGCCAGATCGATGTCTCCGGATGAATCCGCCATCACCGTGTCCTCCGCAACCTGGTCCGAGAGCAGATTAGAGTGCTTAGCAGAGGAGTAGCTGAGGTAGCCCATCAGCGCTATCAGCGCGAGCAGCACGCCAAAACCGACCCCCAATTTCATCTTCAAACTCAGTTTGTTCATCATTGCAGCCTCCATTGGATTGCTTGGCGGCATCGCCGGGTTCCGATCTGGCTCTGCCGCGGCGCCGCAACGGTTGAGCGCGGGATAAGAAGGTTCTGAGCCAACAAGCGCGTGCCCAACCAAACAAGTTATCGGCGTGAGCGCTTGCGACTTTACTTGCGGAGAGACCGTGCCCGGATTTTGGCACACTCAAAAGGTCAGGGTCAGCCGCGGAGTGAAGACCACGGAGTCGCGCTGGCAGCTTAGGCCGCCGGGATGATGGATAAACTGCAGGTCGGGAACCAGATTGAGGGAGCGCAGGACGCGGATCTTATAGTAGGCCTCGATAGCCAGTTCGCCGCTCTGCTGGAAGCCGGCTTCCGGGGCCTCGCTGAAGCGAACCCAGGTGGCGCCCAGGCCCACCGAGTCGCGCTGCCGACGGGCGAGAGGGCGGGTGAGCACGAGGCCGCCGCCGAGATGATGGGTGAAAGGACTGACCTCGCCATTCGCGTGGCCGTACTGCAGGAAAGCCGATAAGGTCTGATCGCTGCCTTCTGTCGGCCGCGGCCGGCCCCACAAAGACTGCTCCATAACAAAATAGAAACCCTGCGTAGCGCCGACAGAGTCGCCATCCAGACAGGGAACGGGTCCGTTCTGCCGCCAGAAGCCAGCCGCGAAACGGCCCGGGAGTTCGGCTTGGCCGCGTTTCCAGCGGCGCCCGGCCTCGACGATGGGCATAGCGCCGGAGTGCGCAATGTCGTAAACTCCCACCCCCAGGTAATAGCCGTCGACGGGACGGAGGAAGACGTTCAGGCCGGGACGCGGCTCTGGGTAGGTGGGGAAGGGCAAAATTGTGGGACTGTAGCCCATCGAGGAATTAAGGAAGTCGCTGCCGTTTTCCACGTAAGCGAACTCGGTATTGGCGTCCACTTTGCCGGCCTTGACGCGCAGCCGGTCAGCCCAGAGCTTCTGCTCGAACCAGACTTCATACAGCCCTGTTCCCGCAGTGGCGTCAATGTTGGAGAAGCCCTGCGCGTCTCCAACGTACTCGGAGCCTTGCCCTCCCCAGCGCTGATACAAGCTGGCGAAGGCCGTGCCGCCTTTCCAGCCAGCGAACTTCTCCATGTCCAAAGTCAGAGAGGTTTTGAACAGGTAGCGGTCCACCGAGCCGGCGGAACAGGCTCCGCCGCGGAAGTTCTTCGACCAGTCGTTGACGAGCGAGATCTGTCCGGTCAGGCCCTTCCCGTCCATCCACCGGAGTAACTCCTGCGGTTTCGTGCGCAGCGAGGACGAATTGACGTGGATCGCATCTGGTTCCGCCGAGGTTTCCTTTGCGGAAGAGGAGTCTGCTGCCTGGGCCATCGCCGAGGTAGTGGATAGAAAAAGCAAAATGACAAGTGCGGCTCCTTTTGTGCGAAAGCTCATACGGACTCCTCGCAAGGGCCTCCGGTTCACCAATGGCCCACCCTCAGAAGAATCGGCTGAGATTCGCTTGTCTTCAGAGCCTCAGACAGGGAGCGGGCTCCGGTCACCCTCACCCGGGACCGTTTTGCAACTGGCCCGAAAAGGGAATCCCGGAGACGCTTGAAACAAGCAGTTCGGATGACGTTGAGCTGGGCCGGATATACGAATCGGAGTTTTTCCGCAGCCTGTGAGGCCGGGCCGGCACTCTGCCGGCCCCAGCCCAGTTTTGTAGACCCTACTCCACTCGGACCACATAACCCACGTCGAGCTTGTAGGCAGGCGCGAAAACCGAGAGCTTGCCGAGTCGAGTGACTTCGCCGGTGTCGAGCTTGTAGATGGCTTCAATGACTGTGAGCTTGCCCTCTTTGAGGGCGTGGCGCAGGATTTCACTGTTGCCGAGCACGTCTTTTGCACTCTGGTGAATGTTCTCTTCAATGGCGGCTTCAACCAGCGCATCCGCCTTGGCGTAACTGCTTGCCTGGATCACCGCAGGATTGATTTTGTCCACGATGGCTTGCAGGTTCGGGCTGGGCATCTTGCCGCCCGAGCACGCGGCGGTCACGGCGCCGCACTTTTCGTGCCCGAGCACTACCAACACGCTGCTACCCAGGTGTTCCACCGCGTATTCAATGCTGCCCAAACCGATGGCGTCCGCGACATTACCGGCTGAGCGCACGACGAAAATGTCTCCCAGGCTCTTGTCGAACAGCAACTCGGGCGGAACCCGGCTATCGGAGCACGTGAGCACGATAACTCTTGGATGTTGGCCGCTTGCCAAGCTGGAGCGAAGATGTCCGAACTCACGTACTTTCGTCTTGCTTGCGACAAACCGCTTGTTGCCCTGCATCAAGTCGGCCCATATCTTCTCTGCGGAAGGGGTCTCTTTGGCCGAATTGGTGCGGGGGACGGGCGTCGCTGGCGTAGCATGTTCCTGTGCCATGCCGAACGAGAGAAAAAGAATCAAAACTGCAAAAAGCGAGAAAGCGCGTCTCATGAAGAATTCCTCCGTATAGTCCAAGCGAGCGCCTAGAATCCGCGCCATCCGACATAGGTGGAATCGGCAACTCCAGCAGAAAGTTAAGGCGGACCTGGTGGAAAATTCCCTAAGGGCCTGCGGCGATTGCGGGCAAGTTGTTTGGGTTCGGCGCTGGCGGTTGCTTGCCCAAAATCACCACATCCACGCGGCGGTTCAGCGCCCGCCCTTGCTCGGTGCGGTTGGCGGCGATGGGATGGTATTCGGCGTACCCCCCTGCCGAAAGGCGTTCCGGAGCGAAGGCGTATTGCGTGATCAGCACGCGGATCATTTCTGTGGCTCGCGCCGTGGACAGCTCCCAGTTGGAGGCAAACTGCGAGTTGTGGATGGGGACGTTGTCGGTGTGCCCCTCGATGCGGATCCGGTATTCGCGATCCGCCAGCAGCCGGGCCATGCGGCCAAAGGCCGACCGGGAATCGGTCTTCATCTCCGCCGAGCCGCTGTCGAAGAAACCAACTTCCCGCAAGCTGATGACCAGCCCGTCGGGCTCGCTGCGCAGGGCGACTTCCTGGCGGGAGATTTCTGGCGCCAGCGCCTTCTCCAACTCTTTGCGCAGCGCGCCCAGGTCGCCGTTCTCGGCCGCCCCAGAAAGCACGCCCTTGGCTGGCGGCACCAGCCGGCCCATGGCGGCCGTGCGCTCGGCATTCTCAACCGCCTGCACGGTGTTAAAGGGCATCGGGTCCTTGGTGTCTACCGGAATCTGGGTGTTGGAAGTCGGGAACACTCCCAACTCCTGAAAGGCCACTTGAATGGCCAATGCCAGCTTCCCCACCTTGCGCTGGTCCACCTGCGAGGTCGAGTACATCACCACGAAGAATGCGAACAGCAGCGTAATGAAGTCGGCGTAGGAAACCAGCCAGCGTTCATGGTTGGCGTGCGCCGGGTGCTTTTTTCTGCGGCTCATCCCGGAACCTCCGTTTTCTGCTCCTCGGCTTCTTGGGGTTTGGCCTCAGCCAGGTATCCCAGCAGCTTGGTCTCCAGCATGCGGGGGTTCATGCCTTCCAGAATGGAGATCACGCCTTCCAGGGTCATCTCCCGGATCACCTGCTCCTCGCGAATGCGAATCTTCAACTTGCCCGACGCGGGCAGAAAGAAGAGGTTGGCCGCTCCCACCCCGTAAATCGTGGCCACGAAGGCGACCGCGATTCCCCGGCCCACTTCATCAATCTTGTCCAGGTGCTGCATGACCTGGATCAGCCCCAGCACCGCGCCGATGATGCCGATGGTCGGCGAGAAACCTCCCGCCGACTCGAAGACTTGCGGGATTTTCTCTTCGTGCTCAGCCTGGTTGTCGAGCTCGAGCTCCATCATCTTGCGCAGTTCCTGGGGCTCGGTCCCATCCACCGCCAGCATCAGCGACTTCTTGAGGAAGGGCTCCTCGATCTTCTGCAGTTCCGCGTCCAGCGAGACGATGCCCTCGCGCCGGGCCTTGTTGGCGTAGCTCACGAGTTCTTTCACCATGCCGAGAGCATTGCGCTTGGGTTCGATGAACACATGCACCAGACGGCCGAATGCGCCCAGCACCACCGGCAGGGGAAACTGAATCAGGACCGCGCCCAGGGTGCCGCCAAACACGATCATGGCGGCAGTGGGCTGCAGCACCTGCGAGATTTTGCCGCCCTCCAGCAGCAAGCCGCCCACGATCCCACCCAGACCCAGAGCTACGCCGCCCCAACTAGCCTTGTCCACGCGCGCTTACCTCTCGTCCTGCTCTTCCAGTTCCTCAGGTGCCTGCCGCGCCGGGGGAGACACCACCGGAATGTGGTCCCAGGCGGGGAATATTCCTTGCAGTACGGAACGGCGAAACTCCACGATGCGCTGCAGCACCTCGTTCGCGTTTTCGCGGACGATAATCTTCTCCCCATTGATCAGGGTGATGACCGTGTCCGGAGCCTGCTCCACGAACTTGATCAAGTCCGAGTTGACGGTTAGGGGATGGTTGTTCAGGCGAGTTAGCTGAATCATCCCGTACTCACTTCCCAGAGACACGCCACCCGGAATGGCAGCGCTCCCTATTGCCTCCATCGGTGGCGGCTGGCCGGTGCATGATGCCCCCACCTTCGAACCGGGTTACGGAGGTACCGGGGCCTTTGGACGCATCGGATCTAAAGCCGCCCAGCAATCCGCCGATGTGCGGAGTGAAGGCACTTAGGTTCCGCGAAGTGAGGAAACGGAACGGGACCTCCGCAGAAATCCTGAGGAGGCGGTTCTAGGGAAGACGGAACCAACACTCAACCAAAGGAGCGATTCAAATGGCACTCAGTATTCTGAATAACATTCCGTCCCTGGCCGCACAGAACCAACTGGCGATCACGGGATCGAATCTGCAGAGGACACTGTTCCGGCTCTCGTCCGGTTCCCGCATCAACAGCGGCGCTGATGATGCTGCCGGCCTGGCGATCGCGGACGGTTTGCATGCTAACTCAACCGCACTCACACAATCAGCCCGCAACGCGAATGACGGCGTCGGCCAACTGCAAGTCGCCGATGGCGCACTCGCCCAGGTCACCACCCTGCTCAACCGCGCGGTCACGCTGGCCACGGAATCGGCAACCGGCACGGTGTCGGATCAGCAGCGTGTGGCGCTGGACGCCGAGTTCACGCAGATCAAGGCGGAAATCGACCGCATTGGCAGCACCACGACCTACAACGGCACGCAGGTGTTCACCGCTGCCTCTCAAGATATCTTCTTGAGTGACGCGGGCACCAGCAGCCACATCCAGGTCGGCACCGGCACGCTGTCCGCCGCCGGCGTCCTGGGAGGGTCCGCCAGCGGGACTCTGGCCTTCAGTGCCCTGCCCGCGGACGGCGACACGTTAGAGGTTGATGATGGGAATGGAAACGATATTACCTACACATTCGTAGACACTCTCACCGGCGCGGCGAACGAGGTGCTGATTGATCAAAACGCAGACGCCAACGGCGTGGCCGGACAGGGCAACGAAACTGAGGCTCAGATCCTCGAGAACACCATGGCGCACCTGGTGACGGCCGTCAACGGTGGGCCGGGCGCTGGGACCGTCTATGGGGCCGGAACCGTAGTCAATCCGGACGTAACGGCGTCGGCTTCGGGCACCTCAATCACCTTCCAGGCGACGGCCGTTGGCAATGGCGTCATCGCCTCGGGCGGTACCATTACCCCCACCGTGACCGGCGGTTTCGCGGCCTTCATCGAGACCACCCCGTTTGCCGCTGGTACGAGCACCTCGCTGACCACCGCTGCCAATGCTCAGGCAGCGCTGACTGCCATTAACGCTGGCATTCAGTCCGTCGCCGGTATGCGCGGCACGATCGGCGCGGGCGTCAACCGACTGCAGAGCGCCAGCACGGTCATCAGCAACCAGGTGCAGAACCTGACGGCTGCCGAAGACGGTATCCGCGCGGCCGATATCGCTCAGGAAGTGGCAAACCTGACCAAGTACTCGATCCTGAACCAGACCGGCATTTCCTCTCTGGCCCAGGCCAACCAGATGCAGCAGAGCGTGCTCTCGCTGCTTAAGTAAGGCGTTACGGCGGAGGTGGGACAACTCACCCACCTCCGCCAGTTTTCTTTGAAGTCAGGCTGTATGCGCATTGACTCCATCGACGTCACTCCTGCCTCGGCCCAAGCCCCGACAGGGCGGGACGGGACACGCATTGATCGGGTTGTCCCTAGGGAGGATCGCGCGAAAGGGCTACCTAGCCCCTCGGCAGTCTGACACGGCACCGGTACTGCGGGCGCCGCAGCATGAGGTTAGCGTGGTGGTAGACGAAAACCGGAACATTAGCTACCGCTTCCTGGACGCGCAAACCGGAGAACTGGTGCAGCCGGTCCCTCCGGAAGAGTTACTGCGCGTGATGCACAACATCGGCGAATGGCTGCAGGAATCGCAGCAAGAACTGAAAGTGACCGCCTAGCCGCCAAGCGGGAGGATAAATCATGAGCATCAACCTCAACATCACACCAGGATCAACCAGCACAGGCAGCGGAATTGATGTAACCTCCGTCGTAAATCAGATCTTGGATGCGGACCGGGCTCCCGAGCGGCTTTGGCAGACGCAACAGGCCACTCTCACGGTGCAATCCACCGCCTGGACCGGCATCAGTACGACCCTGACCTCCCTGCAAAGCAAGGTCAACAACTTGAAGGATGTGTTCGGTGCCATCACCGCGATGACGGCGGTCTCCTCGCAGCCTGCTATCCTGACGGCGACCGCCGGAACTTCCGCGGCGTCGGGCAACCACGTGGTGGTGGTCAACGGCTTAGCCACGACTTCGTCCTACTACACGGATCCGGTGACGAGCAGCAGCACGCCTTTCGGCACTGGGACGCTCAGCCTCCAGTTGGGCAACGGCACTCCAGTAGACATTCCGGTGGATGAAACGAACAACACACTTGATAGTTTGGCCAGCTACATCAATGGCGCCGCCCTGGGGGTGACCGCCAGCGTCATTAATGATGCCAATGGGGCCCGTCTGGCGCTGGTCAGCCGGACTACCGGGCTGCCCGGTGACCTGACCATAACCGGAGATGTCGGCCTGACGTTCAATAAAGTAGCCGGGAAGAACGCTTCCTTGAGCGTTGATGGCGTGCCGGTCAGTAGCGCCAGCAATACCGTGAGCACGGTGCTTCCGGGGGTCACGCTGAATCTGGTCACCGCCTCGGAGGGGACCGAAGTGCAGCTCGCGGTGGGACCGGACGTCACCCGGGCAAAACAGGCCGTCAACGATTTCGTGAGTGCTTACAACGCGGTGATCGGCGCGGTCAATTCCGAGTTCACCGTCAACTCGTCGACCAACACCGCCGGCCCGCTGGCCGCAGACGGTTCCTTACGCTCATTGCAGGCGAGCTTGCTGTCCGATGTCACCTACTCGGTCGCCGGCAACAACGGCATCACGGGCCTGGCCTCGATCGGTGTGAACATGAACGATGATGGTTCGCTGACCGTGGACGACACCAAGCTGACTGATGTCCTGACCAGCAAGTTTTCCAACTTTCAGAACTTCTTTCAGTCTGCTGGCCCGGCTGGGTTCGCCAACCATTTCGGCACCGATCTTTACGCGCTTACCGATCCCAGCAGCGGCTTGATCAGTCTCAGTCAGAGTGAGATTTCCAGCACCCAGAAGATGCTGACCCAGCAGATCAACGATTTCGAAGATCGTCTGGCGGTGACCCAGAAGCAGTTGATTGACCAGTACAGCCGAGTAGATACCATGCTGCGCCAGTTCCCCATGATCATGGCGCAGATTACCAGCCAGCTCGGAGCCCTGCAGCAGGGGCAGGGACAGTGATGGACGCCAGAAACGCCTATCGTGAGAGTGCCGTGCGCAGCGCCAACCCGGTGCGCCTGGTGGTAATGCTCTATGAACAGATCATCCAGGATCTGCGTGGCGCCCTGTCCGCGATCGAGAACAATGATGTGGAAGCCCGCACCAGAGAGATCAATCACGCTCTCCTGGTGATCGGTCAGTTGCAGGCCACATTAAATCTGGAAAAGGGTGGCGAGGCGGCCCGCAACCTGGACCGCTTTTACAGCGTCGTAAGCGCCAGTTTGCTGGAGGCCCAGTTCAAAGTCTCGCCAGAAATCCTGCGCAAACAGATTGCCAATGTCCTGACGTTGCGCGAAGCCTGGGTGGAAGTAGAGCGAGCGACTTCAATCGCTGGCTCACCGCAGCCCCCTGCCGCTCGCAGTGCGGACGCCCCAGCAGACCGGACTGCCCCCGCAGATTGGAAGGCGTGATGGTCGTCGCCGACGCCATGGAAGGGCTCCACCTCGTCAACCAGAGACTGCAAGCTCTGCTGGCCCGGATGCAACCGGGAGGCAATCCCGCGGACATCGTGCCGCAGGAACTGGCTGACCTTCTGAACGATCTGACCCTGGCGGCAGACTGGCTCCGGGCTGGGGTTGCTAGCGGCGATGTGGAGCTCAAGAAGGAAATCTGCGATTACCGCAGCAGCCTGCAACGACTGCAGTCCCTGCTGCCATCGCTGCAAGCGCGGTTACTGACCGAACGCGCCCGTCTGGACGCCGAGCGCTCCCATTTGCATGCCGCTTCGGCCTGGTCGAAGGCCTCGAAGGATACTCTCTGAACTAGAACTGTTTGGCTCGGGGCATATTCTGGGAACGCTGCTACCGGCCACGCTGGGGCGTGGAAAAGCGGTTTCAGCCGTGGCTCCGGCACCGGCTCCCGGGGGTGCACCGGCCCGCTGCTGAAGCGGCGGACTACTAGCGGAGGTCCCGCCGGGACCTTCCTACTTCAGGTAATCGAACAAGCTCAGTTGAGAAACCTTGCCCACAGCAGCTAGCGTGGCATTACGGGCGCCCTCTGCATTCACCAACTGGCTGGCCGCCGCCGCCATGTCCACGCCGTCCACGGTGTTTTCCTGATCGCTGAGTTGTAGCTTTTCGGTATTGAGATAGCTTTGCTGGCTGTCGATCTGGTTCAGTGCGTTGCCGTAGAACACCCGCTGCGTGGTCACGTAATCGAAGGCCTTTCGGACAGCCGCCACAGCGGTGTCGATGCCCGTGTTCGTCTGCAGAGCGGTGAGCAGGTCGGTTACCGCCTGAAAGACGTCGGCTCCTGCATTGGCGAAGATCTGCGACCCCGGTTGGTTCACTTGCAACTGATAGCTGTCTCCGATGGCGACCGTGTTCACTCCCGCGTTGCCATCGTAGCGAACGCCCGAGGGCACGGTGGCGTCAGAGACGAAGGGCAAGGTCCGGGACGTGCCGGCAAAAACGAACCGTCCCTGGTAGGAAAGGTTCGCCAAACTGATAAGCTCGTCGCGCAGTCCGCTTACTTCTTGCGCAACTGCAGCCCGGTTCTCGTCGGAAAGCGTTCCCGTCCCACCCTGCACGCCCAGGCCGATGGCACGCTGCAGGGCGGTGACCACCGAGCTCAACGTCGAATCGGCGGTCTGTAGTTGCCCGCGAATGTTGCCAATGCTGCGCAAGAACGAATCCGCCTGGCTGCTGCGGTCGTGAATCTGGGTCAGCAGGGCAGAGCCGGCGGGATCGTCCGAAGGCTTGTTGATCTTGCTTCCCGATGCGATCTGCAGGGTGGCGGTGTCCTGCTGCTGCTGGGTCTCCGCCAGCGCCGCCAGCAGGTCGGGCATCAGATACGGATTAACGCGCATGGCGATCAGTACCTCCCCAGATTGATGGTGGTGTCCAGAATGTCGTTCACAGTCGAGACCATCCGCGCCGCGGCCTCGTAGGCGCGCTGATAGCGGATCATGTTGGCCGCCTCTTCGTCCAGCGACACTCCGGAAATACTGCCGCGTTGGTCTTGCAGTTGGCGCAAGATCAACTGAGAGGCGTCCTCCTCGGCGGAAGCGTTGGACACATCGCTGCCCACTCCGAAGACCAGGTTGGCGTAGAAGTCGGTCGCGGTCTGCCCGGAGGCGACGGCTTGGTCGTGTACGGCGGAGAGCACCGCCAGGTTGCCATTGCTGTCGGGGCTGCCGTCCGAACTGGCGGCGATGAGAGCCGGGTCGGTGATCTGCACCGCCATGCTAGCAGCAGCTCCCTGGCCGCCGGCGGGTGGAGGGACAAACAGGTCACCGCCGGCGGCGCCGTTGAGATCGAAGCCGCTGCGGTGCGCCGTATTCACCGCGTTGGCGAATCCCGCGGCCAAGGCATCGAGGTTCGAGAGCACTCCCGGAATTTTCTGGTCCCGCATCTGCAGCAGTCCCGCAAGTTTCCCCGCAGTCAATTTTCCGGTGATGTCCGTGCCTTGGGCAAAAATGTGCTGGACCCCGGAAACATCGATCTGCGTATCCAGCGGAAAGCTCCGGTTGCCCGCCACCAGCGCTGTCCCGTTCGAAGTGGTCAGGGTCAAGCCGCTGTCGCTCTCTACACTCGAAACATCCACCAAGCTGGACAGTTGGCCGATGAGCACGTCGCGCTGGTCTACGAATGCGCTGGCGTTCTCGTGCCGGTCCTCCATCCCCTTGATCTGCCCGTTCAGGCCGGCAATCTGGCCGGTGAGCAGGTTCACCTGCTGCACCACCCGGGTCACGTTCACATCCAGGTTGGCCTGCTGCACCGCTAGATTGTGAGTCGCGGTGCGAAAGGTGTTGGCCAGGTTGCCGGCTGCGGTCAGCACTCCTTGCCGCAGGGAAACGTTGGCGGGATCGGTGGAGAGCTGGTTCAGGCTGGCAAAGAAATTCGAGATCTGGGTGCCAATGTCGCTGCTGCTGGTGGTGAACATGACCTGCACCTGGCTCATGCCGGAAACCAGCGCGTCCAATTGGCCTTGCTGTTGGGTCTCTTCTTGGATGCGCAACTCGAGAATGGGATCACGCAGGCTCTCCAGCTTCTGCAGTACCACCCCCGAGCCCAGGGTGAGCGGTCCTAGACTGATGGGATCGCCTTCGATCAGGACCGGCCGCTGGCGGGAGAAGCCAGGCGTGTTCACATTGGCCACGTTGTTGCTGGCCGCGTCCAGTGCGCCCTGTTCCGCCAGCATACCTCCCACCGCGATCCACATGGTTCCAAATAGACTGGACATGATTCACCTCCTCTCGCCGAGTTCGGCAGCGGTTGCAGGTTGCGGGAGCGTGTAAGTGGCGGCAGAGCTGGCCAACAGGCGGGAAACAATGGCCAATGAACGCCGCGCCCGCCGCAGCAGCGCCGCGTGCACCCGGTTCAAATGCCCGACCCGGCTCTGGACTTGCGCCAATTCTTGCGACAGCGTACTCCACCGCTCGCGCAGCTCCGGAGAAAGCGAGCCCTCGGGTAGGTGTACCCGGGTTCGTTTGCGTGGAGCATCCTTGCCGGGAGAAGTGCCGGGGGCTTCGAGGAGACGCAGTGCGTCACACAGTTCCCGTTGCCGGACGGTGTGCGCTTCGATTCGTTCCAGATCGGAGGCCAGCAGCGCCGCCTGCGCCTGCTCCAGCGTGCCGGCCAGTTCGCGCATCAGCGCCAGCCTGCGTTCCACTCTCTCGAAAGACAGGTAGAGTTCTTGGTCCATGATCAGGCCAGACTGTCCACCTGATGGGGTGGCTCATCGGAATCTTCTGCCGCTTCCGGCTTGGGGGGATCGGGTGGCGGCGTGCGGCGCCGCGAGCGTGACCCCGGATCGCGCCGGGGTTGCTGCGCCGGCACCTCGGGCGCACGCGAGGCCGGTTCCAGACGCTCTGTCGAGAAATCGCCCATGCCGCTTAGCCTTGGCGCTGCTTACCGAAGACCGGGGGAACGGGCCAGCAGCTCAGCGAACATAGCTTCCGCCGTCTGCTCCGGCGTAACTTCGTAGTTGCCTTCCCGGATGACCTGCCGGAGCGCTTCCACTTTCTCGCCGCGCACCTCGGGAAGACCGTTCACCTTCGCTTCCAGGGCCTGCAAGTGCGCCTGGTCGAGCGACAACTGCGCCTTGTCGAGCCCTTCCCCGCCCGCCGTCTGGTTGGCCGCCCGTGTGTTGGACTTGGCCGGCCGCGCCGCGTCCGCCGCTTCCGGCGTTCTAATGTTGGGATCAATTCTCATCGGAGTCTCCTCGCCTCGAATTCTCGTTGCAATTCAAGGATCGGCAGCCGGTTAGAAATCTTTAATCAGGCTCTCATCGCCCTCTTATCCCGGCTGCTGGCCGGTGCTCCTACACTTCCTTTATCGGCCTAACGGGAGGAAACTTTAGTCCCGACCATACCTTCGTTATGCACCGTAATCCCATTGTTTGTCATCAAGTTACGAATCAAGTCAGCGATCCCCAGTCCACCGGAGGCTGCCAATCCGGAGGCCAGGGCCTGCGTCCCCAGGTACTGGTAGTCGTCGCTCCCAGGGACATGGGCGTCGCCCGGAACGGCGGAAAAGGTCTGCTCCAAAGAACGTAGCAGCGAGCCCAGCAGCAAGGCCTCGAAATCCTGGGCAGCGCGAAGGACCTTCGCCGCCGACTTCGAATCCTGCGGAGTAACTCCTGTGGGCCCGGGTGGTAGAGCGATCGCATCCATCAGATCACCTCCAAGTCGGCTTCCAACGCTCCGGCGGCTTTGATGGCCTGCAGGATGGCAATCACATCGCGCGCCGTTGCCCCGATAGTCTGCAGTCCGTTGACCAGCTGTTCGACGCTGGCTCCTTGGGTCAGCTCGATGCGCCGCGCCGGTGTCTCCTGCGCCTGCACGCTGGCCTGCGGTACCACTGCGGTTTCTCCGCGGGAGAAGCCTTCCGGCTGCGACACCGTGAACACCGTGGCAATCTCGATGGAGAAGTTGCCATGCAGGATGGATACCGCGCCCAGGCGGACATCCTTGCCCATCACAATGGTTCCGGTACGCTCGTTGACCACTACCCGCGCCCGGCGATGCACCTCGACCTGCAAGTTCTCGACCCGGGCCAGCAGGGCCGGCAAATCGGGAGCGCCCGTCGCTGCAGCGTTGATCTCCACCCGGCGGCCATCCACCGCCGAAGCCATGGTCCGCCCAAATTCCTTGTTGATCGCCGCCGCCACCTCCTCCGCGGTGCTGAAGTCGGACTCACTCAGCAGCAGCGCGACTCGCTCCGCGCGCCGTAGATCGAACGAACTGTCGCGCTCCACCAAGCCTCCGCCCGGAATGCGTCCCACGGTGGGATGGTTTACCTGCTTGGAGTTTCCCGCGCCGCCCGCGCTGTAGCCACCCACCGTCACCGGACCTTGGGCCGCGCCGTACACCCGCCCATCGGCGCCGTAGAGCGCTGTCAGCAAGAGCAGTCCGCCTTCCAGGCTCTTGGCATCGCCCACCGAGGAGACGGTCACATCCAGACGCGTGCCTGGACGGGCAAACGGCGGCAGATTCGCGGTGACAAAGACCGCTGCCACGTTGTTGACCCGGATGGTGGCTCCCGGTGCCTGCACCCCCATGCGTTGCAGCAGATTGGCCAGAGTCTGGGTAGTGAAGACGGTCTGCTGGCGGTCGCCGGTGCCTTTCAGTCCAACTACCATGCCGTACCCGAGCACGGGATTGTCGCGCACGCCCTCGACTGTGGCCACGTCGCGAATCAGCGCTTTGCGCACGGAGTCTTCCGCCGACAGCGAACTCGCCGCCACCACCGTCAATGTCAGCAGAACAGCAATTCGGTTCATCACTCGTTCTCCTCAGAAGCCGACGATGCGCAGCAGTACCCGCATGATCGGATTGGGCGGACGCGTGCCATCACTGACCACGCCCTTGCCCTTCAGTTCCAGTTCCAGGTTGCCGATGGCATTCGAGAGCACGCTGTTGTTGGGCGTGACATCGCCAGGGCGCACCATCCCGCGCAACAAGATGGTCTGGCGCTCGTTGTTCATGGTGATTTGCCGCTCAGCCTCGACCACCAGCACACCGTTCGGGAGCACGGCCGCTACCCGTCCCGCCAGGCCGGTGCGCAAGCTCGACTTCGACGAAGCCTGCGCCTTACCTTGCAGGGTTTGCGAGGAATGCGGCGAAAAAATGTTCTGCACGCCGCTGGTCGAGATGTGGCCCGCCAGCGCATCAATTCCGGAATTCGCTTTCAGGCTGCGATCGGTGGCCACGTTGCCGCTGTTGTCGGCGGTCACATCCTGCACCACCAGGATGGTAATGAGATCTCCCACGTGCGCGGCCTTGTAATCGGCCGACAGGTTGGCCAACCGGCCGTTATCGCGCCACAGGCTGCCGGCGCTGGCCGGACTCAGATCCAGCGGTTGCTGCTGCATGCGCTGGATGTAGGCCTCCAGAGTTTCCCGCTGGACTTTTTTCTCGCGCGCCTGCATCCAGGGTGAAAGCAGCAGCAGTACGAGGACGATTCCTACCCGGTTGCCAAACATCACACTCTCCTTCCCCGTCAAAACGTCGCGCGCAACCATCCGGCGCTCATCACTTCAGCGTGGAAGACGCGCTGCCCGCCAGCCTCGCGCACCCGGATCTGCTGTCGCAGCGCGCCCCTCTCCAGACAGATAACCGGAAACGAAATGCGCATGCCCGCCCGCTCCAGAACCAACATGGCTTTTTCCCCGGGCTTGGCCAGCATCGGTTCTGCCGCCCGCCCCCGCGCCCGCTGCGGGGCTGAGGCAGTGGCGCCGCTAGGTTGATCCCGCCCCGCCAACAGCGGTTGCGAGGCGTGCATCAGAACCAAGAAACTGCTGCACAGTGCGCGATTCACACAGCGCAAACGCAGCTCGAGCGCTTGCCGGCTCCCATCCCAACTGGCGCCGGTCATTTCCAGAGCCGGGCGCTCGCTCAATGCCAGCACCCCTTGGGGCCACTCCAACGCATCGGCCGGCGGCAGTTCGTGCGCCGGCCATCCGCGAGCGCGCAGAAAATCGAGAACCGCACTCTGCACCGCTTCCCGGCGGAGCGGCCACGCCGTCCGGCGAATGGACATGCGCGCGGGGATTGCGATTTGGCGTACTAGCGACGGGTCTCCCGCCAGCCGCTGCGCGATCTGAGCTGCCGTCAAAATGCGCTCGCTCCCCGCTTGCGGGGCGCGCCCCAGTTCGACGGCTGCTGCAACTTCCCGCAACTCCAGGGAAGCGTCAGCAGGCAAGAGATCGGAGAGCCGGATGGTCTGGCCGTGTACCTCCGCGGTTTCGCGCAGCCGCACCTGGGGGCGTTCCTGCGCCGCGAACGTCAGCACGCCTGCGACCAGCAAGCTCAGAAATACGCTGCTGCGAATCCAGATCACACCTGCTCCTCACCGTCCCAGGTTGTTCAACGTCTGAAACATCTGATCGGCGGCCTGCACCACCCGCGAGTTCGCCTCGTAGGAGCGCTGCGCCAGAATCATCTGCACGAACTCTTCGACCACGTTCACGTTGGACTGCTCCAGCACGCCCTGCTCGATCGTCCCCAGACCCTCGCTGCCTCCGGGTGTTCCCAGAATCGGGTCACCGGAAGCGGTCGTCGCCAGGAACAGGTTCTTGCCCACACTGTTCAGTCCGCCGGGATTGGGAAACAGCGCCAACTGGATGGCGCCCACCTGCTGCGCGGCTTGCTGCCCCGGAGTGGTCACACTGACGGTGCCATCGGAACCGATGGTGATCGAGGTCGCGCCATTCGGGATCGTGATCGACGGTTCAATGGGGTTACCGTCGGAGGTCACTACATTCCCCTGCGCATCCAGATGAAAGGCACCGCTGCGGGTGTACGCGGTCTCGCCCGACGGCAGGGTCACCTGGAAGAATCCCTGGCCCTGCACCGTAAGGTCGAGCGGATTGCCGGTCATACTGTAGTCGCCCTGCATCTGCACGATCTCCGACGCGGCCGCCCGCGTTCCCAGCCCGATCTGCAGGCCCGCCACCACCGTCGTCTGCTGGGTCGCAGCCGCGCCCGGCATGATCAGGTCCTGGTAGAGCAGGTCCTGAAACTGCAGCCGGCGGCGGCGGAAGCCCGCCGTGCTCGAGTTCGACAGGTTGTTGGCAATGTTGTCCAGGTTCATCTGCTGGGCCATCATGCCGCTGGCCGCGGTATAAAGTGATCGGAACATGACACTTTCTCCTGGCTACACCCGCGGCAACTCGTCGGCCGCGATGCGGTTAAAGTCGCTGTGGAACAGGGACAGCGCGCGTTGCAGCATTTCGGCGTGGCGCTGCACCGCAATCAGGCCCACCATCGCCGCCACCGGATTGACGTTTGAAGCTTCCACCATTCCTTGACGAACATAGGCCCCAGTCGCGGGCTGCGCGGCGCCGTCCGGCGCCGAGTAATACGACCGTCCTTGCGGAACCAGAACGCTCGCGGGCGCGAACTCCACCAGCCGCACCTTGCCCGCGACCGCTCCGTTCACCGACAGGGTCCCATCGGCGCTGATCGAGGCCGTACCGCTCGGCACTCGGAGCGGACCCTGCTCGCCCAGCACCCGATCTCCTTCTCCCGTGGTGAGCTCGCCTTGAACGGAAACCTGGAAGCTGCCGTTGCGGGTGTAGAGCGTCCCCGCTTTGGTCTCGACCGCAAAGAAGGCATTGCCCTCGATCGCCAGATCGAGAGGATTGCCGGTGCGCTCCAGGCTGCCCGGGCCCAAGTCCACCCGGCTGCTCCCCAGCACGTTGAAGTCATTGATGGCGCGATTGAGCGGGTTACTCGCGGCACCACTGGCACTCGCCAGCAAGGACCGGAAGGTAGGTTGTTGCCCGCGATACCCGCTGGTGTTGATGTTGGCCAGGTTGTTGGCCACCACTTCGAGTGCCTGGGTCTGCGCCTTCAGACCCGCACATGCCGCGTAGTATCCACTGTCCAACTTCTTTTCTCCCGCGTGGAGACGAAGCACGTGACCGGCCAAAGGGAAAAGGATAGGAGTGGGGAAGATACTGAGGCCACGTCGTTTCTTGAGGGCGGAAGATTAGAAGAAGTTAAGGCTGTGGGATTGAGGAAGATCTTGCCGGGTTGGGTGGGAACCGTCCGGCAAGATCTTCCGGCCTGTGCGGGAAGACAGGCCCAACTGCGTACTTAGCTGTGAATCTCCAGCGCCACCAGGATCGGGACGCCCTCAAACAGCAACCGCACTTCCAGCGCGCCTTCATCCGCCAGGGAATGGAAAGTGTAGTCCCCGCCAGTGATGACCGTCGGCACCGAAAGCATGCATCCCTCTCCCATGCCACTGAGCTTGTTCTTGAAGTTGCCGGCGACCATGTTGCACACCTCGCCGATGGCATCCCACACGTGTTCGTCGGCTTGCCTCGGGTCGATCCCCAGCATCTTCGAGGTCATCAAGGCGGCAGACTGGGCGGTGCAGCGCATGGTGAGCACTCCGCACAACTGTCCCGCCAAACCCACCATGCCGGTGAATTCGGAAGGGACTGGGTTGACAGTGTCTCCAGCCAGTTCCAGCTTGCACCCCAGCATGATTTCAAATACCTCCCGGGCGGCCAGTTCCAACAGAGGCAGCCAGGCTTCCCGGTCACTGTGCGCGGCCAATTCGTTGGGCGATTTCATTTGTGGTTTTCCAGTACAGGAATGACGTGTTCCTTCACCTGGTCCGGGGTGAAGGGTTTGCGGATGTAACCACGGGCCCCGCAGGAAAGAGCCTGCACCACGTGGGACTCACTGCCCTCGGTAGTGATCATGACCACGGGCACGCCTCTGGCGTTTTCGACGCCTTGCAACTGGCGCACGAACTCCAGCCCGTCCATGACCGGCATATTGATGTCGCAGAGAATCAGGTCTACGGGACCGTCGCGCAGCGCGCCCAGCGCCTCGGCGCCGTTGCCCGCTTCCCGCACTTCCACCAAGTCGATGCCGGCCTGGCGCAGAGAGCGCTCCACGATTTTCCGCATGACCGATGAATCATCCACGATCAGCGCACGAACCTTGTCCATGACGTCCACCTATTGATCCCGGCTGCGATCAGCCGCTGAGTGCATACTCCGCAGGACCACTAAGGCGCGAAATCCCGCGTCAGAGAAGCCGGCAGCTGTTGCTCACGGGAAGTTCATCGGCGCATACGCCCAAGACTTTAGCCGGTGGCGTGGTGGGTCAGGAAATTCCGGGCCGGGCCGGAGGAAGGCTCTTCCAGCGCCAGAGCTGGCCGGCGGAACAGCAGGTTGGTGGCCGTATCCCCACTCTGCAGGCGCGTCCAAAGGTAATCGCCGCAGTGCACGATGCGGACTTCTTCCGCACCCAGCTTGAGCGCGTAGCTGCAGGTAATGCGCGCCATCTCGCCCACATCTCTGCGGCTCTCAAAGCTCAGGTCGCGGGTGCGGAACTGCTCCGCCATCTGCTCCAGGCCCCGCTCCAGGGCGCTGTGACTGAGCAGGCAAGCTTCAGTGCGGCAGTCCAGCATCTGCTCGATAGCGTTCAGCGCGGTGTAATCGATGCCGTCGCAGAACGCTACATAAAGGATGCGTGTGGCCGCCACAAACCGCACCGGCAACATGCGGAAACTCTCCAGCAAGGAAAAAGGCAACAGTCCCAGGCAGGCGGGATCGTGGGGCGCGGAGGCAGGCAGCACCGGGCAGGCCCACTGCAGGCCCAGCCCCGCCGTAACTTGCTGCTCGGTGGCAAATCCCATGTGCTCCAGCCACTGGCCAATGCGGCCGTGGCCACTGGCACGCTGCGCCTCCAAGGCGGCGCGCAGTTGCGGGTTGGTTAACTGCCCGCGGGAAAGCATCAGCAAGCCCAAGGGGATGCGGTGCCGGGCGGACCGCTTGGGCAGGGCCGTAACCCGTCCCCGCGAAAAATTCTGCCGGACCGCTTTTTCCAGGCACTGCGGCGAACAGTACCACGACCCACTCAGCCGGATCCCAACATGCCGCCACCCCAGACGTCGCCCCATCCGCCGCGCCGCGCTGCACTCCCGGTCCGCACAGCGCGGAAACACTGCCCTCCAATCACCCTGTAGCGCGCCGATCCACGCCGCCAACCCGTTTCTGGCCATGACTCCGTTCTCCTGCGCTTCATCCCGGCAACTGCGGCGCTACTAGTTCCGTGACCCGCAGACCGTAACTCCCATCCACCACCACCACCTCGCCGCGCGCGATCAATCTTCCGTCCAGCAGCAGATCCGCCGGCTCCTGCACCTGCCGGTCCAGTTCCACTACCGACCCGGCACTCAGCTCGAGGATCTCCCGCAGCAACATGCGCCGCCCGCCAAAGCGCAGGGTAAGGTCGAGTTCGACATCCATCAGCAGATCGAGCTTGCCTTCCGGGGAAACGGACATCCCCGCCGCAGGTGGGCCCGCAGGGACCGGTGCCGGCCGTAAGCCAGCGACTAGGGCGGCGCTCAACTGCCATTCCAGGCAGAACAGAAAAGCTGCCCCGGGGCTGGAACACATCCATCCGGTGGCAGCCGCCGGCCACGAGGGCGGCGTGCCCCGGGCGACGCTGACTTGCACCTCTCCCCAGCGCGGCTTTAACGCGGTCGCGGCATGACCCGCCACCTGGCGCAGCAACTCCTCGGCTGCTTCCCCGTGTTCCGGCTTGAACTCCGCCCCAGGGTCCCTAGTCTCCCCCAGCAAGAGCTGGCCCATGGCTAGGGCGGCAGTGCGCGGCAGCTGGCTCGGGACATTCCACCCCGCAGCGAGCGGCGGCAATCTGGGTCAACACCTGTGCCATGCTCTCGGCCCAAACTTCGACATAGGCGCGGCCTTCGCTGGCGGAGTTGGGATTGGCGGCGGCAGTTTCGCTCATCGGCTTGGCTTCCTTTCGCTGGGACGTTCAGGACAGCATTCCAGTACTTGCGCCACGCGCGCCGGGCCGCGCCGGGCCACGCCCGCAGTGAACATCTCCCGGCCGCCCACCAGCAGGGTCGCCGGCTTCCGCGCTTCGCGCCGCAGCACCAGCAGGCTCCCGGGCGCGAGTTCAATCAATTTCCGCAGCGGCACCGCCAGCGAGGTCAGGCCCAGTTCCACCGGAAAGGGGCAAGTCAGCAGGCGGGCCCGCAAGCGCTGGTCGGAATCCTGCCGGGCGCGCGGTTTGCTGCGCACCCATTCCGTGGACAATTTGCGCAGCAGCGCATTGGACACCACGGCGGGCACCGCCAGGTTCAGCGTGCCTCGGCTATCCGGCAGCGTAATCTCGAAGCTGAGGGCCAGCGTCTTTTCTTCCAGCGGCATCAGGTGCTGCGCCTGCTCCGACTGCTGGCGCGCGTCGAACTGGAATTCCAGCGACAGCGCCTGCCAGGCGGTCTGCAGTCCGCGGCAGATGACCTGCACCACAGTTTCCAGGACCTGTTCTTCGATTTCGGTGATCTCGCGCGCCGGCGGCGTCCCTTTGCCCTCTCCCCCCAGCAGCAGATCGACCAGGGGGAAAGCCACCGCCAGATCCAATTGCAAGAGCGCACTCGCCCCCACCGGGGCCAGCTTGCAGGAAGCCAGGTAGGTCACTTCGGGAATGGTCTGCAGAAAATCGCGGTAACTCAGGTGCTCGGCGGAAACCAGCGCGGCGGTAAAGGCGGTGCGCAAGTAGGCGCCCAGCGAGTGCGTCAGATTGCGCGCAAAGCCCTCGTGCAGCAGGCTGATGGAGCGCATCTGGTCGCGCCCGATCTGCCCCGCGGTGTGCGCATCCCAGAGGGTGACATCGCGGCCCGCGACCTGGGGAACTGCCGCCGCAGCGCCTCCCCGGGCGGCGCGGACCATATCATCAATTTCCTGCTGATTCAGAACCTTTTCCATGGTGTCTTCACTTCCTTCACCCTCCGCTGGCCCCGGCGGCCGATTCCCGCGGCTGGCGGTCGTGGCCCAGTTCGCTGAGCCGGGCACGCAGGCGCACCACCGCCATGGAATGGATCTGCGACACCCGCGACTCGCCCACCCCCAGCACCGCGCCCACTTCTTTCATGGTCAGTTCCTCGAAGTAGTACAGCGCCAGCACCCGGCGCTCCTTCTCCGGCAGTTCGGCGATGGCGCGGGCCAGCATCTCCTTCATCTCCGAACGCAGGCACACCAGCAAAGGAGTCTCCTCGGTGTCATCGGGAAGGTATTCGCACAGGTCCTCCTCTTTGCCGTCGAGCGGCGACTCCAGCCGCAGGCTGCCCACCTCCAGGCCATCGATTTCTCCCAGCAGCAACTGCAGGCCGCGCAGGTCCATGCCCAATTCCTCCGCCAGTTCGGGCTCGCTGGGATTGCGGCCCAGTTCCAGGCGGAGCTTGTTGTGCGCCTCTTCCAGTTGCCGCGCCTTGCGCCGCAAATCACGCGGACTCCAGTCCATCTCGCGCAGGCTGTCGAGGATCGCTCCCCGGATACGGAACTTGGCGTAGGAGCCGAACTGTACCTGCTTGGAGCGGTCGTACTTCTGCAAGGCGTCGATCAGTCCCAGCACTCCGGCGTGCACCAGGTCCTCGAAGGGCACATGGCGGGGCAGGCGCTCGTGAATGCGCCGCGCGATATAGCGCACCTGCGGCAACTGCTCCAGCAGCAGGCGCTCGCGCTCGCCCTCGTCCTGCCAGGCGGTATAGGCTTGTTTGCTCGCTTCCTTCATAATCTCCTCTTCCGCTCCCGCGCTTTAGCGCAGCGTTCCCACCGACTGCACCGGGACGATGGCGGGAATCTCGCCCGGCGAAAGCACCACCAGCTTGGGCACAAACGGCTCCAGCAACCGCTTCAGATGGAAGCGCGCCGGGGTGGAGCACAACAGCACCGGGCTGGCCACCGCCACCTGCTCTCCTGCCAGACGGCGCAGGCCTTCGAGAATGCGACGCACAAACGACGGCTCCAGGCCAGCCGTCACCGTAGTCGGCACCTGCGGGCTGAAGGCGCGGCTCAGTTCCTCTTCGATGCCGCCCTCCAGCGTGACCACCCGCAGTTCCCCGTCGCTGCCCAGCAGCGGCCGCACCAGCGCACGTCCCAGGGCCTGGCGCACGGCTTCGACCAGCAGCACCGGATGTTTGCTCACCGCCGCAGTGTCGAGCAGGGTCTCGAGAATCGTGGACAAGTCGCGGATCGACACCTGCTCGCGCAACAACTGTTGCAGCACCTTCTGCACCTCGCCCAGGCTGAGCAGCTTGGGCACCAGCTCTTCCACCAGCTTGGGATGGCTTTCCGCCAGGCGATCGAGCAGGCGCTTGGTTTCCTGGCGGGTGAGCAGTTCGGAGGCGTGCTGCTTGATGACCTCCGCCAAATGCGTGGCCAGCACGGAAGTCTGGTCCACCACCGCGTAGCCGGCGGCCAGCGCCTGGCTTTCGAGCGCGGGCGCGATCCACATCGCAGACACGCCAAACGCCGGCTCCCGGGTGGGAGTGCCGGCCAGCGCGGGCGGCGCTACCTCCGAGCTGATGGCCAGGCGATGGTCTTCGTGCATCTCCCAGCGCGCGATTTCGACCCCGCGCAGCGAGATCACGTACTCACGCGACTTCAGCCGCGGGTTGTCGGTGATGTGCACCGGAGGCACGATGAATCCCAACTGCAGCGCCAGGTGGTTGCGCAACGAACGCACCCTCGCCAGCAACTGCCCGCCCTGCTGCTGATCCACCAGCGGGACCAGCCCGTAACCGACTTCCAGGCTCAACTCGTCGAGCTTCAGCAAGTCTTCCAGCGCCTCCTGCGGTGACTTTTTCTCCTTGGCCTCTGCGCCCGCGGCGGGAGTTTCCGCTTTGGGCTTGGGGGCGCGCCAGGCCAGCACCCCGACGATCGCCGCCAGCAGGAAGAAGGAAAACTTGGGCAGCCCGGGAATGGCGGCCAGGCTGAGCATCACCGCCGCCGCCAGAAACAGCGGCCGCCGCGAGAGCACCTGCTTGCCCAAGTCGGACGCAAGGCTGGCGCCGGAAGAGGCGCGCGTCACCACAATGCCGCCCGCCATCGAAACCAGCAGCGAAGGAATCATGGTGACCAGCCCGTCGCCGACGGTGAGCACGGTGTAGGTCTTGAGCGCTTCCCGGAAGGGGATGTCGAGTTGGAAGACGCCGATCAGAAACCCGGCAACAATGTTGACCGCGGTGATCAGGATGGTGGCTAAGGCATCGCGCTGGTTGAATCGCGCGGCGCCATCCATGGCCCCGTAAAACTCGGCTTCGTGGGCAATCTGCTCGCGGCGGGCGCGGGCCTGGACTTCGTCAATCAAGCCGGCGTTCAGATCGGCGTCGATCGCCATCTGCTTGCCTGGCAACGCATCCAAGGTGAAGCGCGCGGTGACCTCGGCGGTGCGCACCGCGCCGTGGCTGACCACGATGTACTGGATGGCAATCAGGGCAACGAACAGCACAAAGCCCACCACATAATTTCCGCCCACTACGAACTGCCCGAAAGCCTCGATCACTCGCCCCGCGGCGCTCGCGCCTTCGTTGCCGTGCAGCAGAATGCGGCGGCTGGAAGCCAGATTCAGCGAAAGCCGCAACAGGGTGAGCAGCAACAACAAGCTGGGGAAGACCGAGAATTGCGCGGGACGCAGGATGTGCAGGGCAGACAACAGCACCAGCACGGAGGCCGTGATGCTCGCCGCCAGCAACAGATCCAGCAGCAGCGACGGCATGGGCACCAGCATCACGAACACCAGGCCCACCGCCGCCACCGGGACGGCCCACTCCACCGCCTGATTGCGGGCCAGCGGCAGCGTTGCGGGGTTGTCAGCCATGGCTTATCTGCCTCCGCGTCCAGTTGCGTGCTGGGCGCGCTCCTGGGCGCGGTAGATGGCCGCCAGAATGCCGGCCACCACGGTGTAAAGTTTGGGCGGAATGGATTGCCCGACTTCGACTGCTCGGTAGAGCGCGTGCGCCAGCGGCGGATTCTCTATCAAGGGGATATCGTGCCAGCGGGCGATTTGCTTGATCTGCTGCGCCAGCAGGTTGCGTCCCTTGGCGAGGACGACCGGCGCGGCCATCATGGGACGGTATTCCAGGGCCACGGCGAATTCCGAGGGGTTGGTGATGACCACCGAGGCGCGCTTGACCTCCTCCAGCATGCGGCGGCGCCGGACCTGCCGTTGTAGGCGGCGGATGCGCGACTTCACCGTAGGATTGCCTTCGGTTTCTTTGAACTCATCGCGCAGTTCCTGCCGGCTCATGCGCAGATCGCCTTCCAGCTTGCGGTGCTCGAAGAAGTAATCCGCGCCCGACCACACCAGCAGCACCAGCGAGGACTTCCAGGCAATCTCGAAGATGTGCTCCAGGCTGAAGCCGACCAGGCCGCGCGCCGAAAGGCGCGGCAAATCGAGGACAGCTGTCCAGTCCCGCGCCAGCACGGTCACGGTCAGATAGACCATCGCGGCCACCGGCACCAGCGACTTCAGCATGCGGCTGAGCGCAGTCACGGAGAACAACTGGCGCATCCGCGATGCCGGACTGAGTCGCGAGGGGTTGAACGCCAGCGTGGAAGGCGCGAACACCAGACCACCTTGAGCCACCGCTCCGGCGATGGCGACCATCCATCCCAGCCCGATGGCGAGCCCAGCGCCACGAAAGATGGCGAGATGGTTCCATCCCCAAAGCGGAGTTTCTGGGTGCAGTTCGCCGCCGGTGGCCCTGTCCAGAGCGCTGCGCAACAAGCCGCGCCACTCCCCGGGGAAGGCGGCCGCCTGCGCCGCCAGCACCAGCACCACGGCTGCTGCCGCCAGGCTGCCAATCAGCTCGCGGCTGCGCGCCACCTGCCCTTTTTCCCGCGCCTTCTGCCGCCGTCGCGGAGTTGCCTGTTCGGTCTTGTTATCTTCTGCCACGTTTTCCCTTCATCTCGCCAGGTGCAGCAAGTGCTCGCCAGCGGCAATCGCCGCCGAAAACTGCCGCTCGAACACCCGCGGCCACAGCGCCAGCGTGCCCACCAGCACCACCAGGCCGAGCAGGCTCTTGATGGAGAGTCCAAAGAACAAGACCGGCAGTTGTGGCGACGCCTTTCCCAGAAAGCCCAGGGCGATGTCGGCCAGCAGCGTAGCCGCCACGACCGGGGCAGCGATTTGCAGCCCCACCAGCCACAGGCTACCCGCCGCCTGCAGCACCCCGGCGGTGAGCCCCAGCTTCGGCCAGGCAGCGCCCGGCGGCAGGTAGCTGAAGCTCGCCGCCAGACCGCGCAGCAACCAGTGATGCACATCAAGCTGCAGGAAAATCAGCAGCGCGACCAACTGCGAAAAGATGGACAGCACCGGGGTATCCACCTGGGTCTGCGGGTCAAGGATGTTAACCAGGGAAAATCCCATCTGCATGCCGATCATCTGCCCCGCGAATTGCGCCGCCTCCAGAATGAAGTTCAAGGTCAGCCCCAGCAGCAGGCCGATCACGGCTTCTCCCAGCGCAATCCGGGTCCAGCCCAGAAGGCTGCTCTCGATTCTGGGGAACGCATAGGCGGGATAGAGCAGCGCGGTCAGCGCCAGGGTGAGTCCGGCCTTCACCTGCATGGGCACGCTGAGGCTGCCGAGGAAGGGAGAGAACACCATCACTCCGCCGATCCGCAGACCGGCGAACAGCGCCGCAGCCAGCATTGACCCGAGATTGAGGCCTATGTCCATCGCTAGTGCAGAAATGGCCTAAAGTCGGAGAACAGCTGCAGGGTAAAAACCCCCAGGCGGCGGACCATCCAGGGCATAAGCAGCAACGCGGCCACGGCCACGGCCGCGAGGCGCGGCACGGTCGAGAGCGTGGTCTCCTGCAACGAAGTCAGCACCTGCACGATGTTGATCAGCAAACTCACCACGGTGGCGATCACCAGCAACGGCGCCGCCAGCCACACCGCCATCTCGATCGTCCTCCGCGCCAGTTCCACCACCGGTTCAGCGGCCATGTTCTCCTCCTCAGGCAAAGCTCTTCATCAACGACCCCACCAGCAGGTTCCAGCCGTCCACCATGACGAAAAGCAAAATCTTGAGCGGGGTCGAGATCACGACCGGCGGCAACTGCAGCATGCCGATCGAAGTGGTGATAGCGGCCACCACCATGTCAATTACCAGGAAGGGCAGGAAAAGCGCCGCGCCAATCTGAAAGCCGGCTTTCAGTTCCGACAGAATGTAGGCTGGCATCACCACCCGCATGCTGAGATCGTCAGGCCGGGCAGGCCGCGGCTGCTTGGCCAGTTCCAGAAACAGCGCCAGATCTTTTTCCCGCGCGTACTTGAGCATGAACTGGCGCAAGGGCACCGAGCCCCGCTCCACCGCCACCAGCGCGTCCACGCGCCCCTGCTCGAAGGGCACGATGGCCGTCTGGTGGATGGCCGCGCCCACTGGCTGCATCAGGAAGTAGGTGAGGATTAACGCCAAACCGATCAGCGTCTGGTTGCTGGGCGTCGATTGCGTCCCCAGCGCCTGCCGCAAAAAGTGAAACACCACCAGCAGCCGGACGAACGGCGTCATCGACAGCAGCAAGGCAGGGAGCAGGGTTAGCAGCGTGAGCAGTACGACGATGTTCCACGGCACCGACCCGCTGGCCCCTCCCAAGCCCGTCCACGGCAGACTGCCAGCCGGTGCTGCGTGCCGTGGCCGCAGCACCTCTCCCCAGGCGGCTTGGGCCGACAGCAGCCACACCGCCCCACCCAGCAGTACGGCGCGGATTCGGGCTGTTCGTTTCATGCTTGCTCTTCTTCCCTTGGGCTCACGGCTTCAGTCACGGGTTTCGCCTTGACGGCCGGCAAGCTCGCCAGCAGAGCCACTGCCGTGCCCGTTCCGCCAATCAGAAAACGCTGCTGCTCGAACTGCACCACGGCGACAAAGCGCCGCTCACCCAGCGCCAGGGTCTCGCACAGGCGCAATTGGCGCGGCGGCCGCGCCCGCCACCGTCGGCACCGCACTCGCAGCCAGCGCACGAGTTCAACGACCCGCTTCCCCGTGCTTGCCGATTCCCAGGCTGTGCTTGGAGTCTGCATCATCTTCTCCTGCGGCCTAGTTCACGCCACCTCGGTCACCCGCGCCGCCAGCCGCTCCGCCACCACTTCAAATTCGCTCCACGCGATGAGGGTGCCGTTCACCCGCAGCGGGAGATCGGCGCCCACCTTCCAGCCCGAGTCGAGCACCGAACCTGCGTCCAACCGCAAAAGGTCCCGCACCTTGAATCCGGGCAGGGGCAGGTCCAACGTCAGTTCACAGGGCAAGTCCTGCACTTGCCTCCAGGCTTCGGTTTCGCCGTTGCCGCTGGTCTCTGTTTTTTTTTCTGTCGCTGTTTCGGGCATAGTCAGCGCTGAATCAGAAACTCGGTGAAATAAACTTCCTCGACTCCCAGCTCGGGAGCCCGTTGTCGCAAGGCGTGCACCAGGTCGGTTTTCAACTTGGTCTTGCCTTCCGGCGTCAGCAATTCATCGGGCTTGCATTGCGCCAGCACACCCAGAATGGTGTCGCGCACCAGCGCCACCGGGGGCGCGCCCTCTCCGTCTCTTGCCTTTACCTCGTCTTGCAAACCCAGATCAATGCCGACTCGCAAGTAGGCTTTCTCCTCCGGATCGGCGAGATTCATGACGAAGGTGTCCAGGTGAAGCACCGACTTCACCTTGGTCCCTTCGGGAGCGGGGGCCTTCGGATTGTCCGGAGAAGCGCGCAACAGCAGAGTCACTCCCAATACCGCCAGAGCCACGACGATCCCCGCCAGCACAATCCACTTGGTCTTGCTGGCGGGTCTCTCCGGAGGCGCAGCTTGGGTTTCTGGTTCGGTCACGGAGAAGACAGGAGCAAGTGGGGTGCCGAAGAAAATCTTGTTCAGCCCGCAGGGACGTGCCGCGGAAACACTTGTTTTCGCTGCCTCTAGCAGCGACATGTTGAGAGACTTAGCCGAGCAGTGGTGGACCTGAAGCTCCCGCTACCAGCTCAGGTTAGGAGGCTCTCATTAAAAGCAACTGCAAATCGTGTCCTGTCCCCGCAGCGGGAGACAGGACACCATTCGCGCACCATCATTATTGTTTGAGGTTGATGGTCTCCTGCGTGATCTGGTCGAAGGTGGTCACCACGCGCGCATTGGCCTGGAAGCCGCGTTGCGCCACGATCATGGCAGCGAACTCTTTTGCGATATCCACGTTCGAGAGTTCCAGCGCCCCGCCTTCCAGAGTGCCTCGTCCGCCCGTGCCGGGAGCTCCGACCACGGCCTGTCCGGAGGCCAGCGTCTCGGAAAACCCGTTATTGCCGGTGCGCAATAAGCCCTGCACGTTGGCGAAGGTGGCCAGCGCCAACTGTCCAAGGATGGCCGTCTTGCCGTTGCTGAACGTGCCCGTGATCATGCCGTCCGCGCCGATGGCGAACTTCGACAGCGCGCCGCTGCCGCTGCCATCCTGCTGCGTCGCCGAGGTGCCGTTCGGAGCCGCCACCTGCGTCAGCACCGGGGTGCCAGCGTCATAGAGTTTCCAGGTGAAGGTCTGGTTGGAAGCCCCATCGGCAAAGCCGGTGATGGCGATGTTGGCAACATCCCCCACCGGTGCGGTCAGATTGCCGTTGCCATCAAACGTCAGGCTGCCAGTGTTCAGGACGACCGGGTTGCCCGTCGCGCCCACGTCGGCGGCCGGAATCGAGATGGAATAATCCCAGGCGTTCGAGCCGGTCTTGGTAAAGTCGAACTTCAACACGTGACTGGCACCCAGGGAGTCATAAATGGTAACCGGGAACGAGTAGCTGCCGTCACTGCTCCCGACCGCCGCTGCCGCATCCAGGTTGGTGCGCAGCATCACGTTGGTGGTCGCCGTCGGCGGACTCATCGTGCCCGTCCCCAGTTGCAGAGGCGTCAATCCCTGTCCGGTATCAATGGTGCCGTTCACCGCGGGATAGCCCAGCACCAGTTGGCCCTCGGAGGTCACCAGGTTATCGTTCTTGTCTACGGAGAAATTCCCCGCCCGAGTGTAGGAAACCACGCCATCCTTCTCCACGATGAAAAAACCGTCCTGGTTGATGGCGACATCGGTCGCAACTCCGGTCGGATCGACGTTGCCCTGGGTGAACAGCCCAGGCATGGAACTTACCCCGACGCCCGCACCCAGTTGTACCGGATCCCCAGAACCGCTCGACCCGATGGTTTGATAGAACAAGTCGCGGAACAAGGTGCGGGTGTCCTTGTACCCCACCGTGTTCAGGTTGGCCAGGTTGTTAGCAATGGCCGACAGCGCGGTGGACATGGCGGTCAGCCCGGAAAGCGGAATCGAAAAAGTTGGCATTATTGCGCTCCTTGGGTGGCTTGAGTCGAATTCCCGGTCGCGGGTACTTGCAGGCTTTCCTGCAATATCTCGCGAATCTGGATGAGTTGATCGAGAGTGTTGAACTGCACCAGTTGGCCGACGAACTGGTTGGGATCCACCGGATCGAGCGGGCTCTGGCTTTTCAATTGCGCCATCAGCAACTGCAGGAACATGTCATTGGCGTCACTGGCAGAAGTGGAACTGCCTGCCGTCGTGCCCGCTGTACTTGCACTTGCTGCCGGATTGACGTTCATGTGTCCTCCTTGTTCTTGCTCTTCATGCATGCACATTCAGCCCGGTCCGCGCATCTCCGGCGAGTTCGACCTCGCTGGAGTCGGTTGGGGAAACGCCGAAGCCGGGCCATCCCGGCGCGGGCCGTCCCCCTTGCTGAAACGAGCGGGATTGGGAATCGGCCCCAGCAGAAAATGCCATGTCGAAGCCGGGGCCATGGTCGAGAAATCGAATGTTGTCAAAGTGCAGATCGTGCTGCTGGAAAGTCGTCTGTAGGCCCGGGACCTCTGCTGAGAGAAACGTTCGCAGATCGCCTCGCTCGCTGCCCACCGCCAGCCCGACTTGGCTGTCGCGCACCACGGTGTGCACTTCGACGCTGCCGAATGCGAGGGTGCGGAGCCCGATATGCATCTCTGACTGCCCCATGCGATCCACGATGCGGGCTGCGTTCACTCCTCCAGCCGACGGAAGTGGATTCGGAGCAGAGTCTGCCGGCAACGGTGTCTGGGCTTTCATGGCTGGCGAAGGTGTGCCTGGATCCGCGAGGCTCTGGTTGGATGGCGGTGAGGCCGGTACCGAAACGATTCCGCTGTCCTGCGAGCTAGCGGCTTCTCCGCTGTGGGGGTTCGGTACGGCGGTCAACGGCGCCATCGCTGCTTGTCGGCCGGCGCTGTCCTGCGGCATCTTCCCGGCAGTGTCGGCCGGAGTTGTCTCCGCCTGACTTTGGCTTGACGAGGCACGCGGTCCGTGAATCTCTGTTCCTCCGCCGGCTGCTTTCGGTTTTTCAGCTGCTTGCCCTGGCATTGGGATGACGGTTACGCGATGCATTGAAATCGGCAGCCGAAGTTCGCGCGCGGGATGACCCGTTGACGCCGCGCCTGCAGAAACACGCCCAACCGACAGTGTCCCGAGAATCGGTTCGCCAAGTTTCTGCAGCTCGGGATTCATTGGGGCTGGCTCGGTCATCGGCGCATCTGCCGGGCGCGCTGTACCGCCCGGTTCTGGCGCTGGCGATTGACTCTGCGTTTCGATTTTGACCTGCGCAGGCATATCATTTGTGGCGGCTGGGCGCGGTGCCAGCTCAGCCCCGCCTTTGCTCTCCATCGAGGGAACCGATGACGAGACAGTTTCCGCCGGGCTCGGAGGATCCGCACTTTCTTCAGCGGTAATGCAGGCAGATGGTGGCGTGGCTTCGTCGAACCCACAAACGCCGGCGGGTTCTGCACTCGCGCCGGTCGCTGCCGGCCGCGTGCATGCCGGAGGCTGTTCCGTGGATGCGGTGAGTGGCGGCAGGGGAACCTCTGCCGTCGCGCTCGATTCCAGGTTCCCGAAATCGGGAGTGGTCGCCGGGACTGGAGGCGTATCCGCCGGTGCCAGGTTGGAGTCGCTCGGCAGTGGTACCACCTGCTTCGTCGCACCGCCTGCAGAATCGCCCCGTTCCTCGCTGACCAATGGCTGGACGCTGGTGCCCTCACTCGCTTTCTCAGCAGGCACTGTCGTTGACTCGACTGTGGGGGCTGCCATCACCGGCCCCAGCACGTTCCCGACGTCAATTACCGGCGGCGTCATTACGGGAGCAGCCAGGTTGAGTGCAAGAATCGCTTCCGCGTTTTTCTGCCCCTCCTCTGGAGTCGGATTGCCCAGGCCCGGGTCAACACTCAGCTTTCCCGTTTTTGCCGTGGGTTGCGATTCGCTTCCGGTCGCGCTCAGCAGCGCTTGCGCAAACCCGCTCGCGCCCTGGCTGCCTGCGTTCGCAGGCAAAGCCGCGGCAGTTGCCGCATTGGCAGGACCTGCGTCGGCTTGAATCGGAATCGCAATCACAAAATATTTCTCGCGCTGAGGATGTCAGCCGTACCGGTAGGAGCATCTCGACCACCAAAGACCAGGCATGCGCTTGGGTGCTGTCAACCGATTGAAGCAGAACAGGAACGCGGCATTTACAGAGGAATGAGGACTCGGAGGATTGCGCTGCCATACCAGGAGTTTTGGGCAAGCTTTGCCTAGGAGATTCGGCAAAGACTAGCCACGACGCAGAAATTCTCGTCGCAACAGGAACAGTTCATCTAAAGAGCGCTGCTCTTTCCGCTTTTCCTGCTGGCGGTAGAGTTGCAGTTGGTGCTGGCGTAGCGTGTCCACCACCTCGCGCTGCCGCCGCGCGTGGTGGAACGCCTGCCTGTGGCGGACCCGTATCTCTTCACGCTGTGCCAACACTTTTTCCAGTTGGCGGCGCTGTTCGAGCAGGACTGAGCGGCAAAGACCTTCAAACTGGAGCTCGGCGGCCCGGACGCCGGAGGTGAGTTCAAGAGCACCGCGCACCGCAATCTCCGCCATGCGCTTGTCCAGACTTTCGATTTCATGGCGCACCAGAGCAACCTGGTGATTGGCCTCCTGCAGCAGCAACTCCTGTTGGTGTTCTACGCTCTTGCGGAATCGCAACAGCGCTTGCAGAGAGAAGCGGAAGGCCATGGCGTTAGCCGGTAATGGCCAGCAGTCTGGTCACCGTGTCGGACAGCGGCGCGGCTTCTTTGGGGCCCTGCTCCAGGAAGCGGTTGATCTCCGGCATCAGGACCAATGCCTGGTCGAGCGTGGCGTCGCTACCTTTCTGGTAAGCTCCGATGCGGATCAGATCTTCGGAGGCGTAATAGGTCGCGAGCAGCCGCCGCAGAGTGTGGGTCTTTTCCTGGTGTTCAGGGCTACAGACCATGGGCATGAGCCGGCTGATGCTGTCGAGAATCGCGATTGGCGGATAGTGGTTCTGCGCCGCCAGCCTCCGGTCCAGCATGATGTGGCCATCGAGCAGCGCGCGCGCCCCATCCACCAGCGGATCCTGCTGGTCATCGCCTTCCATCAGCACCGTGTAGAACGCGGTAATGCTGCCGCCATTGAATTTCCCCGCGCGCTCGAGCAAGCGAGCCATCATGGTGAAAACGGAAGGAGTGTAGCCCTTGGCAGTCGGCGGTTCGCCTGCGGCCAGACCGATCTCGCGCTGCGCCATTGCCAAGCGGGTGAGCGAATCCACGACCAGGAGAACGTTCTTGCCGCGAGCGCAAAAATACTCCGCGACTGCGGTCGCTGCCAGCGCGGCGCGAATGCGCAGCAGCGGTGACTGGTCCGAGGTGGAAACCACTACCACGGCGCGCTTGCGGCCATCTTCGCCCAACGCGTCTTCGAGAAAATGGCGCACCTCGCGTCCGCGTTCCCCGACCAGCGCCAGTACCGTGAGATCGGCGCTGGTGTTGCGCGCCATCATTCCGATCAGCGTGCTCTTGCCCACGCCGCTGCCGCCGAAGATGCCTACCCGCTGGCCCCTCCCACAGGTCAGGAAGCCATCCACGGCACGAATCCCGCAGCCCAGGGGTTCGCGGATGATCGCGCGCTCCAGAGGGAGAGGCGCAGCCGCATCCAGGGCCTGATAATCGCGCCCGCCATAGGGACCGAGTGTATCCAGCGGCTCGCCCATTCCGTCGATCACCCGGCCCAGCAATCCCGAACTGACCCGCAGCGTGGGACGCGCGCCCCAGGTCACCACGCGATCGCTGTAACGGATGCCGGTCGGCCGCTCCAAGGGCATGGACAGAACTGTGGTGCCGCGAAAGCCGACGATCTCGCCGGGAAAGATGCGGCCGCTGGCGCTGACCACCTCGCACAGTTCACCGACCGAACAGAACGGTCCTTCCGACTCCACCAGTTGCCCAATCAACTGCTTCACCCGGCCCTGCCAGCGCACAGCCGAGCAGGATTCCAGGCGGGAGAAGTAAGGAGACAACAGTCGTGGCGCGCTCACCTCGCTGCCTCCGGCCGCCGCGCCATCAAGTCCACCAGGCCTTTTTCGATTTCCTTCAGCTGTACTTCGAGGCCCAGTTTGGTTGTGCCAAGCCCCGTCTGCAAGACGCAACAATCCCGGGCGGTAGCAGCATCTTCGATCACTTCCGGCACCTCTCCCGGCTCCAAAGTCCGCGCGAAGTAGCTGCGGCAGTCCGACACCTGTTCGGGATGCACCCGCACCACGACCTTGGTCCCGCTTTCGATCTTGTCCAGCGCCACCCGCACCATGCCCGCCAGCAGCAGGGGATCCACTTGCGCTTCACGGTGCAGGATCTTGCGCGCAATGCTCAACGCCAGGTCCACCACCTCGACTTCCACCTGCTGGTAATAGGCCGCACGCTCCCGGGCAAAGTCACTGAGAGCTGTACGCACACTCTCCCGCACTTGGGCCAGGCGCTCCTCGAAGACGGCGCGCGCCTGCATTTCACCTTCCCGCCGCCCGGCTTCGCGCGCCATGGCTTCTGCGTCCGCGCCGACCCTGGCTGCGCTCGCCGGGGCTCCTGCCATCGAGGCGCTTCCGCCGGCCTCGGCGCTCGCCTCGGCGTACGGGAAAGGCTGCACCTCCGGCTTTGGCACCGGCTCCAGCGCGGGATTACACGACGTACTCATCTTCTTCGTCCGCTCCCAGGCTGATCTTGCCTTCGGCTTCCAGTTTGCGCGCCACTGCCACCGCCTCCTGCTGCGACTTGATGACATCTCGCGAGCGCACCGGCCCCAGCACTTCCATGTCTTCCTTCAGCATCTCCACCGCGCGCGAAGACATCGACTTGAAGATGTAGCTCTTCAGCTCCTCGGTCGCGCCGCGCAAGGCCATGGCCAGGGTCTTCTTGTCCAGTTGCGACAGCAGTTCGCGAATTCCGGCCTCCGGAACCCCCAGCAGGTCTTCAAAGGTGAACATCAGGTTGCGGATGCTGAGCGCCAGCTTGGGGTCCTCTTTCTCGATCGCCTCCAGAATGGCTTTGCTCGGAACCGGGTCCAGCCGGTTGAGCAGGTCGGCCACGCCCTGCACTCCGGCATAGGCGCGCCGGTGCTGTTCGCCCAGGGA
>JAIQET010000034.1 GCA_020073645.1 Terriglobia bacterium
GGGCCTTAAGATCGAGTAACGGAACATTCATATTTTGATTCCTCTTTTAGTTCCTTATAAGACTTGGTACCTACGCTAAGTTCCTTCGGCAACGGAGCTTCTTCGTCGAGGTCGAGGCACCGCAGAACGCCAGGCTCAACTTCCTGGTAGCGGTAACCGCTCTCCGGGCAGCGCATCACGCCGTCCGAATCAGGCGCATCGAGACGGTGGCCATGCCGGCTCATCCATCCGACCTGGCGGGCGGGGTTTCCGACGACCAGCCCAAAATCTGGAACGTTCTTGGTCACCACTGCACCGGCTCCCACAAATGCATAGCGCCCGACGGTGACACCGCACACAATCGTCGCATTGGCGCCAATCGTGCACCCGCGCTTCAGACGGGTGGCCTCATACAACGAGTGTCTATTCACCTGCGAGCGGGGATTGGTAACGTTGGTCAGAACGCAGGAGGGTCCAAGGAAGACGTCATCCTCAATCACCACCCCGGTGTAGACGGAGACGTTGTTCTGAATCTTGACGTTGTTTCCGAGGACGGTCCCGCCGTCCACATTTACGTTCTGTCCGATAACGCATTTTTGACCGATCCGTGCGCCTTTCATGACGTGAGAGAAGTGCCAGATTTTCGTGCCAGCACCAATCTCAGCGCCTTCGTCCACATAGGCTGATTCGTGCACGAAGTAGGGACGTTCCTGCTTCGGGCTCGGGGAGCCGAGCTCTTCCAGAACAACTCCTCCGTTGTGCAGCGCCCGCTGACAGGCATCCAACACCCGCAACACTCGCAGTCCTTCCGCACCGTCGCTAACTGGGGATCTCCTGGAGCCGACACAGTCGAGGAAATGCTGGCACTCGGCGCGCAGCGGCTCACGGTCTTCCAGTTCGACGACTTCGCCGTCGGCTTTCACCGCCGTGGGTATGCGGTTCTTCCATTCGACTTTGTGGGGATAGAGAACGAGCTTGTGCTCAGCGGTGTCATCGAACACCGCCATCTTTTCGGACCCGACCACTACCAGCTTTTGTTCTTTGACCGGGTGCAGCCAGCTTACGAAGATGTGCGCCTGAACACCGCTGGGGAAGTCGAAGTGGCTCAAGGTGACATCGAACACGTCCTGACTCAGCCATGCGCCCCCGCGGCAGGACACGCGATTCGGCATTTCGTTGAGCAGCGACAGCATCACCGAGATGTCGTGCGGAGCGAAGCTCCACAGGATATTTTCCTCCGTCCTGATTTTGCCAATGTTCAGGCGGTTGGAGTACAGATAGTTGATCTTGCCGAGTGTGCCGTCGTGGATCAACTGATGCAGCTTGAGGATGGCCGGGTGGTAGCGGAGGATGTGGCCGACCATCAGGATCCTCCCTTTGCTGTTGGCCAGGCGGACGAGATCTTCACCGTGCTTCACGTCGATGGCGAGAGGCTTTTCGACAAGGACGTCTTTTCCCGCTTCCAGCGCAGCCTTGGCCATTTCGTAGTGGGTGACCGCTGGTGTCGCCAAGGCCACTGCCGTTATGGAGGGATCCGAAAGCACCGCGCTGAACTCACGGTAGAACCTGACACCCGGATACTGGGTCCTATACTTCGCTTCGACCGATTCGTTGGCATCGCACAGGGTGGTGAGTGCGCCTAAGTCGTGGAAGTTCCGGACCAGGTTCTTGCCCCAGTAGCCGACTCCGACGACGGCGACGCTAGTTCTTGGCTGCTTGAGCGATGTGCTTGTCATGAGTACTCTCCGTTAGAATGCTGCGCGCTGCGAGTTCATCGGCAACGACTGGTTGCGCGGTTCTCGAAAGGAGATCCACGCACCGCCCTGCCGCGAACCCATCGCCATATAGAACTGGGTGCGAGCCATTTGGTGCAAACGAGTGCACGGTCTCAACAATCTTGCGCGAATCAGCTCCGACCAGGATGTTCCAACCTGCCTCCACCGTCTCCACCCATTCCGTTTCATCCCGCAGGGTGAGGCAGGGGACGCCAAGCCAGTAAGCTTCTTTCTGCAGGCCACCGGAGTCGGTCAGAATCAGCCGAGCCGCACCGGCGATCGCCACCATGTCCAGGTATCCGACTGGGTCGATCAATCGCACGTGCGGTTCGATCCGGCAGCGGGCTTCGGTGATCATCTTGCGTGCACGAGGATGAACAGGAAACACGACTGGTTGGTCAAGCGAATTGAACGCATTCAGGATCTGCGAGAGCCGCGCCAAGTCATCCGTGTTCTCGCTGCGGTGAACCGTCGCCAAGAGGTACCGCCGCTGTGTCAAGCCCTGCCGGTCGAGGATTCCCGACGGCTTTGTAGCCAGGCGCCGCTTTGCCCAGTTCAGAACATCGAGCATGACATCGCCGACGAGGTGGACGTTTCGCGTAATTCCTTCCGCTGAAAGATTCTGAACCGCCGTATCGCTGGGACAAAGCAACAGTTCCGAGAGATGATCGGCGACCACCCGGTTGATCTCCTCCGGCATGCGACGGTTGAAACTACGCAGACCCGCTTCCACGTGGGCAACCGGCACCGAAAGCTTGGACGCGGCCAGGGCACCGGCAACGGTCGAGTTCGTGTCGCCGTAAATCAGAAGGTAGTCTGGACGCTCGGCCAGCAGGACATCTTCGATGCCCTTGAGCATGGCGGCGGTTTGGGCGGCATGCGAACCCGAGCCTACCTCCAGGTTCACGTCAGGTCGAGGTAGATCGAGTCCGTCGAAGAAGATCCCGGACATCTCATAGTCGTAATGCTGGCCGGTATGGACCAGAATCTCGCGATGTTGCTCGCGCAACGCCCGGCTCACGGCGGCTGCCTTGATGAACTGCGGTCGCGCTCCGACGATGGAAACAATTTTCACCGAGTTTTCGCTAACCTCTCTTGGGTTGCAGGGTGCGCAGTCGGGGCGGCTCTTGGACTTGTAGTGTTCCAGAACCGAAGAACGACCTATAACGCATTCGAGCTGCCTGGTCAGGCTGGAATGTCTTGCAGCTCTTCGTCCTGGTGCAAGGATGTGGGATCGCTTGCTTGTGTGGCTGTAGCCACAGGCGGCTGCAGTGAGGAAGCGCGGCCAATACCTACGTAGCGGAATCCACGATTGCTGATCTCTTCGGGGCTAAACATGTTCCTTCCGTCGATGATTAGAGGTTGGTCCACCAGAGACAGGAGGCGTGTCCAATCCACGGTCTTGAATTCGTCCCACTCAGTAACGATTACGATTGCCTCCGCGTCGCGCGCAGCCTCGTAGGGATCGGCGCAGATACGAACACCTGGGACTGACGCCGATGCTTTTTCGCCAGCCTGCGGGTCATAGGCACTCAAGATTGCTCCCTCATCGAGCAGGGATTGCAGCAACGCAATGGACGGCGCAAAGCGCACATCATCAGTGTTTGGCTTGAAAGCAAGTCCCCATACCGCGATCTTCTTTCCACGCACTATCCACAGCTCTTTCCTAATTTTTTCCACCATCAGCTCAATTCGTCGCCGGTTGATCTTCTCAACCTCCTTCAGCAGAGAGAAGTCACAGCCGGACTTGTCTGCAATCCTGATAAAGGCCTGCAGGTCTTTGGGAAAACAGAAGCCCCCGAAACCAATGCCCGGCTTCAGGAATGCTTTTCCAATGCGCGGATCCAGACCCATCCCTTCCGATACCTGGGTCACGTCAGCTCCGACGGTCTCACAGAGGTTGGCAACCATGTTGATGAAAGAAATTTTCATCGCCAGAAAAGAATTGGAAGCATGCTTGATCATCTCTGCCGAGTTGGTGTCGGTCACCAGGAACCGGACGTTCTGCCGCTTCGAGCAGTTGGCATGCACTGGACAAGCAAACGCCTGCTTAATGATCGGTTCGTACACCTCACGCAGACGTTCGGCCGCACGGGATGACTCCACACCGACAACCATTCGGTCGGGGTGAAGAAAATCTTCGACGGCAGAACCTTCTCTCAGAAATTCCGGGTTGGAAGCCACGTCGTAGTCCAACCGATTGGCGCTGTGCAAGGACAGGTGTTTGCGAAGTTGTGCTCCGGTTTGCACAGGTACAGTGCTCTTCTCCACCACAAGCCGGTAACCTGACGCTCGCTTCGCAATAGCCCGCGCTACGGCTTCGATGGCGGTCAAATCGGCGTCACCGTTGGCTAAAGGTGGAGTTCCGACGCAGATGAAGATGACTTCTCCCCGATCAATCGCTTCCTCGGTGGAGCCAAAGATCAGACGGCCAGACTCTCGAGCCAGTTGCACAACGCTCTCCAGGTGGGGCTCAAAGAGTGGCATGACACCGTTCTTCAGGTTATGCAGCTTGTCGAGATCACTTTCACTGCAGAACACGTCATGCCCAATGTGTGCGAGGCAAGCCGCTGTGGTGAGTCCAACGTAGCCAGCGCCGATCACTGAAATTTTCATTCTGGGTCGCCTTTTCTCGAAATAGTGGTACGAAAAGCAGGTCTGTCGCTGAATATCTACGCGGTGCGCTCCACCGCTCCCAGACGAACCGCCTCCCAGGCTGGTTGCTTGGGGGCGCCTGCCTCCGTGAAGCGCGCGACCTCGGCCACCACGCGGGCCTGTTGCTCAGCTTTCAGCTGTGGATACATGGGCAACGAGACGATCTCGCGTGCGACCCTCTCGCAGACCGGGAAGTCCCCGTCGCGGTAGTTGAGCACGCGATACGCTTTCTGCAGGTGCAGGGGAACCGGGTAGTGGATTCCTGTGCCGATGCCTGCTTCGCTCAGGTGAGCGATCAGGCCCTCGCGATCTTCGGCGCGTACTACATAGAGGTGATAAACAGCCCGTGACCACGCGGGTTCGTAGGGCAAAACTACTCCAGGAACGTCTGCGAGCAGCCGGCTGTACTCGGTGGCGCACTCACGGCGTTGCGCATTCCACTTCGCCAAACGCTTTAGCTTGGCGTGGAGAATACCAGCCTGTATGGCGTCCAAACGGCCGTTGTAACCCTCCACATCGTGGTAGTACTTCTTCGCCTGGCCGTGATCCCGCAGCACTTTCACCCTATCGGCCAGTTCCGGGTCATTGGTGGTGACCGCTCCCGCTTCGCCGCAAGCCCCCAGATTCTTTCCGGGGTAGAAGCTGAACGCCGCCGCGCGCCCCATGGTGCCAGCCTTCCGCCAGCTATTCAGCCTGCGCGAGAAATACTCCGCGCCGTGCGCCTGGCAGGCATCCTCAACCACGATGAGGCCGTGCCGTTTTGCCAGTTCCAAGATCGGGTCCATATCCGCAGTTTGTCCGTAGAGATGGACCGGAACGACGGCAGTAACTGGCCGCCCGCTTCGCAAGCTGGTCAGCCTGCCGGTCTGGTCCACGGAGCACTCCGATTCCAGATATTGCTGGAGTTTCATGGGATCGAGGTTGTAGGTGCGCTCATCAATGTCTACAAACTCGGGAAGTGCTCCCGCTTGGGAGATCGCCTCCGTGGTGGCAATGAAGGTATGCGGAACTGTCACCACCACGTCCCCCGCCTTCACGCCGGCAGCTTTCAGGGCAAACCGGAGAGCATCGGTACCGCTGTTGACGGCTACAGAGCGCTTGGCATCGCAGAAGCCTGCAAATGCCGTTTCAAAATTCTCGACCATCGGACCGCCGATGAAGCCGGCGGTTTTCAGCGCAGAGCGAAACACCGTAACCAGTTCCTCTTCCAATTCCGCATGAGGAGCGATAAGATCCAAGAAAGGAATTTTGCTGTCCATTTGTGCAGGGTCCTTATTTCAGGTTTGAAAGTTGAGGTTCGACCGCGCGGAGAATCCGAGCCGGGTTTCCGGCAACGATCGTATTCGCCGGCACATCCTTGGTTACGGTGCTGCCTGCGCCGACGATGGCGTTCTCACCGATGACGATATTGGAAAGAATCGTCGCACCTGAGCCGATCGATGCGCCTTTCTTAACCAGAGTGGTTTCGACCCGCCAATCTCGCTCGGTCTGGATATCGCCTTCGGAAGTGGTGGCTCGAGGGTATGAGTCGTTGATAAAAGTAACTCCATGCCCGATGAAAACGTTATCCTCAATGGTTACGCCTTCACAGATGAAGGTGTGACTGGAAATCTTGCAGCGGCTACCGACTTTCGCATTCTTTTGGATCTCGACAAACGCTCCAATCTTCGTCTCGTCGCCGATTTCGCATCCATAAAGATTGATGAACTTGGAGAGCTTCACGTCTCGCCCAAGCTTCACGTCGGGTGCTATGCAAAGATAGGAGTCCATAGGCTACGACCTTCCGCAATCTTCAAGAGTTTTGGGGGAGGGACTGTGTCAGCTCGGCAAACATCGGTAGCTGACAATAAATGAAAGGGGGCGAGCGGAATCAATCCGGGAACACTAGAGGTACACCAGTGCTCCCCGTTTGCTTAACGACTCATTCGCAGCTTCCAGCATGCGGACGACTCTGAGGCCCGCAGCGCCGTCGTTGAAAGGGGTGCGATTGTGGGAAATGCAATCAACAAAGTATGCCAACTCCTGGCGCAGGGCCTCGACCTGCTCCAATTGAGGCGCCCACATGTCTCCTGACCGGTAATTGACCAGCAACTCGTACAGTCCCTCTTGGTTGGTTATTTTTACGCCCTTGTCGTAGACCTTGATCTTCTCGTCAGCTTCCAAGTCGTTCCAGACGAGCATTTTCTTCTCGCCGCCGATCAGAGTGGTTCTCACTTTCACGGGTGACAGCCAATTGACATTGACGTGAGCGATCACTTGTTCAGGAAAGTACAAGGTAATGAAGGCTACATCCTCGAAGCCGTTCAAGTGAGTCTGACCGGTGGCCACGAGCGCTTCCGGGCTCTTCTCGATCAGATAGTCCATGATGGACAAATCGTGAGGCGCGAGGTCCCAGACCACGTTGACATCGTGCTGGAACAGTCCCAGATTTACCCGCGTCGAGTCGTAGTAGTAAAGCTTTCCCAAGCTGCCTTCCTGCAGGAGTTGCTTGATTTTCTTGACGGCCCCAGTGAACAGGAAAGTGTGATCGACCATGATCTTCAGATTCTTCTGAAGGGCGAGGTCGATCAGTTTTTCGGCCTGGGCTACATTGCTGGTGAAGGGTTTCTCGACAAATATGTGCTTGCCGTTTTCCAGGGCTTCTTTGGCCAGCTCGAAATGCGTCCAGACGGGCGTCACGACAGCTACCGCATCGATGTCCGGCGAGCTCATCAATTCCGACGCATCCGCGGTTACGTACACGTTCGGATAGGTTTTGTGAACTCTCCGGCGCGCTGCGGAACTCTTGTCGCAGACAGCTACGACCTGGGCGCCCTCTAGGGTCTGCAGATTCCTGACCACGTTGGGACCCCAATAGCCGTACCCTATTACGCCGAACTTGACCATGATGTACCGCCTCTTTTTCTGCTAAGTGTGGGGAGATGATGGGATGAGGAAATCAGAACAATGAAATGCTCGATTGCGGGGAAGGGAAAGTAAACTGAGCTTAGTGCGCGCCTTCCGCCATTGCCCGTGGCGTGCGCAGCAATATTTTGACATCGAGCCAGGGCGACCAGGTTCGGGCGTAAATGAGATCCAAACGAACCATCTCGTCGAACTTGATGCGGTTCCGGCCATTCACCTGCCAAAGGCCGGTAATGCCGGGCTTTGCCTCCAGCACTCTGCGCCGGTGCCAGAGATCGTAGGCTTCCACCTCGTAGTTAATGGGTGGCCGCGGTCCGACCAGTGACATTTGTCCGATCAGCACGTTGAAGAACTGAGGAAGTTCGTCCAGACTGGTCCTGCGCATGAATTTCCCGATCGGGGTAATTCTAGCGTCATCCGTCAGCTTGTACACTGCTTCGCCGTTCCCATTGGACGGTTTGAGCTCTGCTGTGCCGGCAATCATGCGTGTGACGTACTCCTTATGCTTGGACGCATCATTGTCGACATACATGGATCGGAACTTGAGGAATGTAAAGGGCACTCCATATTGCCCGACTCGCCGCTGACTGTAGAAAACCGGCCCCTTGGAAGTCAGCTTGATGGCCAGGCTGAGCAGGGCAAATAGCGGCGAGAATAACGCGATGGCAAGCAGGCTGCCCACAATATCCATGGCCCGCTTCACCACGCAGAAGAACTTCTTGGAATCGTCCCGCCGCTCCAGGTCCGGGTACAGGGCGGGGTTACTTGGACGTTGCGGCGTTTCGCAGTCCCAGTCTTCCGGAAACAAGTGGAAGGAAATGTTGATCTGATTGAATTGCTCCAGAGTGAGGTTGTCACGCAAGTTCTCGCTGATCCGGGCCAGCATCGTGCTCAGGATGGAATTCCGATCGCCCATTCCGAGCTCGGTAAACATTACGCCCACCACGCAGTTGTTCTTGTACCAGCCGGTGACATCGGTTTCCCGGCTGGTGGCCAGGAGCATGGACACGATCCGCGACAGAGTCTTGCCGGCTCTGCCATTACTGTGATTCGTCCCCGTGTCCAGCAGCATGAGTAAGAACGGCTTCCTCGACCGTTCGGTCCTCTTGCGCTCCACCGAGATCATCCGATGGAAGGATTCTTCGTCGAGCACATGGCGATCTGCAATCGACGCAGGCTCTGCCTCGAAGATATCGTCCTTAATACCGTTACCTGAGCGCCGTAAATTCACAGCTTACTTCTCCTGTTCTGACGGGCTTCCCAAATCTGGGAAGTGATGACTTGGAGGGGGAACAGTTTCAGCGAACGACTATGCCTGGATCTTGGGGGGAGGCGTCATGCGATCCTCAGCAGAAAGCGAACTAGCATTGGAATTGTTGCCATTAGCACCGAGCCCGTGGGCGTCTCCTGCCACATGCGGGCCGTATCTCTGGTAGTAGTTGCTATGATCGGTGTCGGAGCAGCTATTCAGTACGACGCCGAGAAGATTGGTTTGCCCGAGGGCCTCTACTCCCCGCTTCAGCTCCTGTCTCTCGGTCTTGCCTTCGCGGGCCACCAGCAGCACGCCATCCGCGAGCCGGGCCCAGACCGTCGTGTCCGCCAGAGGCAATACCGGAGGCGAGTCGATTACAATCCAGTCGAACCCCGCCGCCAGCCGCCCCATCAGCTCCGTCAATCGTCCGGACTGCATAAGTTCCAGGGGGTTCTCTGGAGGATGCCCTGCGGGCATGAACCAGAGCTTCGGGTCTTCCAGGTAGTAAATGTGTCGAGTCGGAGAAAATTCTCCCTGTAGAGCTTCGCTCACTCCCACCAGCTTGCTCAGCCCGAACTGGCCGGCCAGCACGGGACGCCGCAGGTCCCCCTCCAGCAACAGAACCCGCTGCTGTTGCCGGCGGGCGAGGGTGAGTGCGAGGTTGGCCGCAGTCAGGCTCTTCCCTTCCTCGGCGATGCTGCTGGTGACGAGCACCTTCTTAATGGGTCGATTCTGGCGCAATTGCCGCAAGCGAACACCCAGAAAGCGAAATTTTTCCGCACCCAGGCTCTCTTTGGCTGTCAGCGATACCAGGCGGCTCTCCGCGGATACCGACACTTGCAACCGCTGGCACTGCCCGAAATCGTCTCCCTGGGCTTCCGCCGCCTGGAGCAGTTGCGTGGCAACCGGTGGTGACTGCGTTAATGGAGTGCCGGAGCGTTCGGACTCCGACCTCTGCAAAGCTTCAAACAAACGGCTCATGTCTATGCGCTCCAGATGTCGCCGCTGCAGGCAATTGTTCTTCTTTCCCTCGCATACCTTGCAGGTAATCGTGTAATTGCAGGAGTGTTCTTACCGCCTGCGCCAGTTCGTGGTCGGTGCCTTTCGCGGTCATCTGCGCTTTGGGGGGATGCGGAACACCCAGACGGAAATCAGCCGCGACATCTTCTACAATCTCTGGCGTGATGGAACGCACCTGTTTGGCATAGGCGGTGATCAATGCATTCTCGCAAACCGTGTTGATCAGGCGCGGAATTCCACGGCAATGGCGAAATACGGCCGTCATTGTGTCGGCCGGAAACAGCGTGCCAGTCTGAGAATTGGCTCCCGCAAGTTGAAGCCGGCGCTGGATGTAACCTTTGGTTTCTTCCAGGTCCAGCGGCTCCAGTTGTGAGCGCAGGGCGATTCTTTGCTTCAACTGGCGTAACTCATAGGAATCCAGCTTCTGGTCCAGTTCGGGCTGCCCCACCAGAAGTATCTGCAGAAGCTTTCCCTGCGCCGTCTCCAGGTTGGTCAGTAACCTGACTTCTTCCAGGACCTCAGGAGAAAGGTGATGGGCTTCATCCACCACCAGCACCGTGGTCAGCTGCTTCTGATAACGGTCGATCAGATAGCTGCCCAGCATCAGCAGCAACTCGCTCTTGGTCTTCCCGGAAGCGGGCAGGCCGAAATCCCCAGCAATGTACTGTAGGAATTCGACAGGAGACAGAACACTATTGAAAACGTAGGCATAAGCGACGTTGCTACGGTTGAGCAGTTCGAGCAGGCAGCGAACCAGTAAAGTCTTGCCGGTTCCGACCTCCCCGGTCATGACTACGAAGCCCTTGTGCCGGCGCACACCATAGTAGAGCGCGGCCAGAGCTTCGTTGTGCCGTTTGGTCGGAAAAAGAAAAGAGGGATCCGGAGTAATCTCAAACGGATTTCGTCGCAGATTGTAGAACTGCTTGTACATAGATTTCCGGACTTAGCCGCGGAGATAAGTGACGGCGAGGGCCACAAGAACCGACGCAAACACTGTACCAGCCGCTGCCCATCGCAACCGAGCTTTCCTGTTTTCCTGCTCTTGCTCCTTGAGCGTCGCCAGCGGCGGGATCTCGACAATCACGTCGGCGGGCAGCAGCTTTTTCAACTCCTTGTGACTGTATACGCGGTCGTCTGCCATTTCTGTGGCTGTGGACAGGCCGGCTCCCAGAACGACTCCCACCACCAGGCCGATGCCCAAAAGCTGGAGCCGATTGGGCGAATAGGGCTTCACGGGTAAGCTGGGTGGATCGAGCACCCGGAAATGCTCGCCCTGCTGCTCGTGCTCCAAATTGGTGGCTAGTTCGGACTCATTTTTCTTCTTCAGAAGCGAGTCGTAGTCCGCTTTGGACTGATCGTAGCCACGAGTCAGGTCAGTCAATTGTTGTTCGCGCACCGGTTCCTGGTTCAGGCGACTCTGGTACTCCCCAATTCTGGCCTGCAGGTCCTGAATCGATCGCTGTCGAGTGGCAATCTCAGTCTGATTGGCTTTCAACTGGCTCTGCATCTGGAACACCGGGGATGCATTGGCAAGGTCAGTGTAATCCTTCGCGCTCACCCCAGAACCAGTGTCTGCACTAGCATCGTTCGCCTTCGAGTTGAGATCTGCGGTGATTTTTGCTTTGAGCTGCTCTGTCTTGGCGATCTGCTCTTTCAGTTTGCGTACGTCGGGATGGCGATCGGTATAGCGAGAGCTCAAGTCTGTCAACTGCGCCTTGAGTCTGTCCAGTTCCTGGTCCAAGGCGGGAAGTCCAACCGGAACGCCGTCTCCACCCTTCGTGCTTCGCTGAATCGTATGGTATTGGTTCAGCAGCGACTCCAGGTAAACATTTTGCTGCTTGGCGCGATTCAGGGCATCTTCTTCGCTCTGCAATTGGCTTTGTAAGCCGCCCAGGATTTGAAGATTGGTCTGCAACTGGCCCGGTAGTTGCCCGAGATATTTGTCCTTGAACTCGCGAACTTTTTGCTCCTGTTGAGCCAGATCCCTCCCGGCTTCGGCGAGCTGGGTTTCCAGGAATTGAGTGGTGTTCTCAGACTGCTGCTGCCTCACCTCCAGGTTCTCGCTGATGAAGAGATTGCTTAGCTCACTTGTGACCTGCTGTGCGGTGCGAGGAGTGTCCGCGGAGTAATAGATGTTGAATGAGGTCAGTTCCTGGTTATCGGGCGAGCGTACCAGCTCGATCTCGATGTCTTTCCGCATACGCTCGACCAGATCATCCGGCGACAAGCGTTGGCGGTCTTTTCGGTACAGATTGAACTGCTCGATGATGTGCAGGAGTCGAGTCCGACTCAGAATCTGCTGCGTGATGCTGTTCAATCGCCCTTGCAGATTCCCCGCCACATTGGTCATGACGAACTGCTGGGGAACAGTCGGCTGCTCCACCAGAATCAAGGTGCCGGACCGATACACCGACGGCATGAAAAAACTGGCGGCCCACACAATCAGCCACCCGAAGAAGAAAGGCACGAGAAAATGCCAGGCGTGGCGGCGGGCCAGGCCTAGGTATTTCTGCCAATCCAGACCTTCGGACGGTTGTTCTTCAAATTCTTCCGGCATGTTCACCTTCCCAGTGGCCTCGAAAAGTCATAAGAAAAGGTCACCGCACCTCGGTTGTGGTTGGCGGGAAGCGGGACAGTCGTTCCCGCCGTCTGCTCCTGGTAGACTCTGGCGTAACTGAGATCTAAGCCCAAGTGTGCACCGAAGCGATGGTTAATGCCCACGCTTCCGCTGGCCGTCTTCAGCGAGCCAATCGCCGAGGTCGACCCCATCAGCGCATCATTGGTAGCATACCCACCTGCAAAGTTGAGCGTTGTCGACCGTGTGATCTGCCGTTGCAAGGCTCCTGTCACACTGGTCATGGTTACCGCGCCCTGCACTCCTCCACCATCGCTCACCCGACGAACGAACCCGGCGGTGATACTGGTGTGTTCTCCCTGCCAGCTGTAACTAGCGCCACCCGAGCCCGACCACGTTTTGTGGGAAATTGGCACTGAGATAAACAACACCAGCGGCAACTGCACCTGTGGGATCACAATCTGGCTGCTGACGTCGCTATATTCCGGCCCGGCAAAGAAAGACAGCTGCATGGTCGGATTGAGATTGATGGTGTGGAAGAACATCACGCTATGGGTGTTGGTCTGCTCGGTTCCCGGATCGAAACTGAGATGCTGGAAACCGTACCGCACCCCGATCCAGTTCCTGGTGGTAATGCGATGACTGTAAAACCCGGACGCCGATTCCGTGGTTGTATCCAGCAGGTTGGTTGTTCCCGGGGCGACATCGTTGTAACTGGAGTGGTAGTAACCGCCCGTCATGCCGACCATGCTGCCGGCGCCGAACTGCCAACTCAGTTCGCCGTTTACATTGTTGCTCATGTTCTTAGCCAAGGGAGTAATCACCAAACCGTTCGGCTGCTGCAGGATTCCGCCCCCCGATAGGTCTGGACTCGTTTGCACCTGATCGAAAAAGCCGGTGGTGAGAAAAAAGCGGTCGGTCACGGCCAGGCTAACATGCGGGCTGAGACGATACTCGAAATCCATGCCGAGGCTGTGCGAACCCTGATTCTGCGCGCTAAGGCGCTGGTTCACGGTGAGCCCCGCAGAGTACAGGGATGTCCAGCGCAGTCTGCTGGTCGAGATGTCCAACGCAAGGTGCGGCAGAGCGGAGTAGGTAAAACCGCCCACCTGGTTGCTGGCCGTGTTGAAGACATTATCATCGTAGGTCGTTCCCATGCCGATTCCTCCCCGGAGGTAGTTAGCGCGTTCCAAGTCCGAGGAGAATGCCAGAGAAGGTCCGGCAATATTGGCGGGCGGCGGAACGGGAGCGTTCTCCTCCAGGGCTGGCGCCGGCTCCCGGGATTCCGGAGACGTCACCGACTCGTCCGCCTGGGATGCCCCTTGGGCGGCCTGGCTCTGCCCGGTCTGCTGGTCGGATGCCTGCTGGGCTTGCACCCCCAGAGGACAAAGCGACAGCAGTACAAGAACTGCTAAGCAATGTTTGTAGGTAATCATGTTTTTCACGGGACCACGATGGTGTCGTGCGCTGCCAGCTGTACGTTTTGCTCCAAGTTCTTGCCCTTGACGACCTCTTTGTAGTTAAAGGGCAGGCGGGTCTGAGTTCCGTCCTGGTTTTGCCGCAGCACGTAGATGGATTTCTGTTTCGCAAAGTCCCGGAAGCCACCCGCCAGTGCGATCGCGTCCAGCACGGTCAGAGGAGAAGTCAGCCGATAGGAGCCCGGTCTTGCGATCTGACCCAGAACATTAAACTTCTGGCTCTTCATGTCCGTGACGATGACCGTGACATCCGGCTCCGAGATGTAGTTCTGCAGCCTCTTTGCAATCTCCGCTTCGAGTTGCCGTGGGGTTTGTCCGCTGGCCTGGACCTCGCCGACCAGGGGCAGAGAGATCTTTCCGTCAGATCGCACGGGCACGGAACGAGAGATCTCTGGCTCCTTCCAGACATTGACGGCCACAACGTCATCCGCGCCGAGGACGAAGCTGTCATCATGGGGCTTGCCAATCGAAGCTGATCCGGCAACATCAGCCGTCTTGGGCGTGCTCGCTACCGCTGTCTTCGGCTCGGCCTGCTTCGCTTTGCTCGCCGCTTGTGCGAACAGCGGACCGGAGATTGCCACGCAGATCAATACCAGCGCGAACTTTTGGAGGTAAGAGCTCGTCAATCTGATGTTCATTGCTTTTGCTCCCGTCACTTCTCGTTTCCTGCCTGGCCCTGAGGAACAGCGAGTCATCGGACGTGTCCATTTCCCTTCACGCCGGTCACTGGTTGAAGCGGAGAAAGGTAGGCCGGCGGACTCATATGGTACTGCTCGATCTTGTACAACAGCGTCCGATAACTGACCTTCAGCAGCCGCGCCGCTGCCTTCCGGTTCCAGCGGGTTTCCTCGAGCGCAGCAGTGATTGCGCTTCTTTCGGCGGTACCCTTAGCATCTTGCACGAGTGACTTGAGGCTCGAGGCGCGTTCTTCAGATTCCGCGCTCACAATCGTTTTCTTAGTCCCGCCGAGCGCGCCGTTCCCGTTTTGGGGTTCTGCTTTTCGCTCCAATTCCTCAAGCGCCGCCCCCTCATCTCCGATCACCAAGTACCGTTTCACGAAATTTTCAAGCTCTCGCAGATTGCCCGGCCAGGAGTAGTTCTGGCATACATCCAGCACCGCAGGAGACAGACTTCTTGGAGCAAGACCATAGTGCTTTGCAAGCTGACGCATGAAGTGCCCGAGGAGGAGCGGGATCTCCTCGGTCCTTTGTCGCAGTGGGGGTACATGAACTGTGAAAGCGCTCATCCGGTAGTAAAGGTCTTCCCGCAGCTTCCCCGCAGCCAGAGCATGGTCGATATTGATGTTCGTGGAGGCGAGGATGCGAACATCCACATCGATGGGGGACTCGCCACCCAGCCGGAAGAATTGCTCGTCCTGCAGCACGTGCTGTAGTTTGACCTGCAGGCTGGTCGGCATCTCTGAGATTTCGTCCAGAAGAATCGTGCCCTTTTCGCACAGTTCGAGCTTGCCGGCTTTGGTTCGCAAGGCGCCGGTGAATGCGCCGCGCTCGTATCCGAAGAGTTCGCTTTCCAGCAGCTCGCCCGGGAGTGCCGCGCAATTCAGCTTGAGAAATTGGAAGTCGGACCGGACGGACAGCTTGTGAATCAGCCTGGCGACGACTCCCTTCCCGCTTCCACTTTCGCCCACGATGAGCACGGGCACGTTCACTTGCGCCAACAGCTCAGCTTGCGCGCGAAGCTTGCGCATTACCGGACTGGCCGAGACAAAGAATGTATCGTCGCTGATCTGTTCGATGTCCTCGCCCACGACCGCAACCTCGGGTTGCTGGTCCCGGTGATTCAAGTGACGTCTGATCACGGTTTCTAGTTGTCTCTGGTGAAGCGGCCTGACCAAATAATCCTGGGCGCCAAGCCGGGTGGCCTCTTGCTTCTGTTCAGCATCGTCCGAGTATGAGAGCAGGATGATCGGAATATCCGGGCGGACTCTCCGCAACCACTGCAGAGTTCGCATTCCGTCGGCGTCGCCCCGGGCGAGATCGAGGAGCAGCAGGTCAGGGCGTACCTCGGACTGCACCCACTCCAACGCCTCCCAGCCACTCTCGGCTGTTTGGAGCCGCCAGGAATTCGCCTTCCCAATGGACAGCAACTGTTGAAGAGCAGAGGGATCCCTGCTCACCACGAGCATGCGCGCTGATTCTGTTCCGTTATCCGCCACGGGCTCAGGTTCCTTTAGTGGAAGTGGAGGGCAAAAGTGTTGGAAGTGGAGGACAAGACCGTGCCAAAGGCCCTACAGAGGTTCGACGTCGTATCCCTCAATGCGCACTGCGAGAGATCTTTGAATGGCGTCGACAGAGACGACCAGCGTGCGGTCTCCGTTGCGGGCCGCCAGAATACCCTCGACTCCATCCAAGGACCCTCCACGGATGCGTACGCGCTGGCCGATTTTCAGGAAGGGATGGCTGGACCAAGGAAGTTGCTCGGTGACCAGAGTTCGGACCGCTTCGATCTGCTCATCAGGAATCGCGATCCCTTCTCCCCGGACACCCACGAAGCCGAACACTCCATCGACATTACACACCCGATATCGCCGCTCATTGCTCGGGACCAATTTCACAAAGACATAGCAACCGAACAGTGGAACTTCGACTCGCTTGCGCCGATCGCTCCAGCGGTGCACCTCGCTAACCAGCGGCAGAAACGTGTCCAATCCTTGCTCTCGCAATCTACCTGCGACGATCTTCTCGTGCCTCGCTCGAGTCTGCACCGCATACCAGCTCGCGGCCTCGGCTGCAAGCATCGGAGTCGGCGGGGAAAACTCCCAGGATTGATTGCTGCTGCTCATAGCTTCGCCCTCTGGGTCACAGTCGTTGATCGGCCCCTGATTTCCACAATTTGTCTTTCGAGGTCTCGGGCAAGGGGAGGGAATTGTCGAAGGATGCCCGCGTTGACATTTGCAGACTACGAGCGGATGCAAATCGCTGCAAGAGGTACACGCACTCCGCGAAGCATGTCTCCCCTCCGGGGGAGGTGGTATTACCTGCCTGGATGGACAAAGGCCCTAGAGAAGGGTATCTCCATGGCGAGGGATGAACTCCACTCGGTTGGCGCAAGGCAGCCTCAATCCAGTTCTCCACACGGTTGTGCATAACTCTATTGAAATCAGGGGTCACCAGTTGAACCGTTACGCTCGTCATACCTGGTAACCACGAGCATGTCTTGTGGCTTGCGCGACCTATACTCGTAACCGCGAAGGGCTTTCTCAAATCGAGATGAAGTTGCAAAGCCGTGCAACCTGGGATTGCAAGATTTTGCCACTGTCCCCTTGCTCGTTAGCGACAATTGGGGTAGTATGAGCGCTGAGTAGGCCCTCCTAATTTTGATGTGTTCCTTTTTTCGGACCTCCCCCGAAGAGAGCAAGCGTGCTGGTTCTATTCCGTTGCGAGCCGACTTGTTCCGACACCATACCCCGGTTCGTGGTTTGTTTGGTGCCTACGCGTTAAAAGACCAGTGAGCTCCACGTGGAGGAGTGTTTGTGGAGAACTTTATGAAGGACGAACGCCGGCTGGGGGATGGAGCGATTCGTGTGCTGGTTGCCGATAGCACTCGGATCCACACTCAACTGCTGGCCGATGCACTCAAGCGCGATCCAAGTCTACAGGTAATTGCGGCGGCTTCTGGTTCTCGGACTCTGATTCCATTAGCCGACCAGCACAACGCCGACGTTGTGGTGATCAGTTCCAGTCTGGACGACGAGCCTGGGCGGGGCTTTGAGGTGCTCCGGGAACTGCGCGCCACCAATAGCGACATCCGTGCCATCATGCTGCTGGATTCCTCCAAGCACGAGGCAGTCCTGGAGGCTTTTCGCGCCGGCGCGAGAGGAATCTTCAGCAGAAATGAGTCGGTGGAAACCCTGTGCAAGTGCGTTCGAACTGTTTACGAAGGCCAGATCTGGGCCAGCAGCGGGCAGATGGCAGCCGCCGTTGAAGCCCTCGCTGCCGCGCCCACTGTTCGGGCGGTGGATGCCAAGGGCTCCGCTCTGCTCTCCAAGCGCGAGTTGGAAGTGGTGCACTGCCTGGCGCAGGGACTGACCAACCGCGAAATTGCTGAGCGGCTGGGACTGAGCCAGCACACAATCAAGAATTACTTGTTTAGAATCTTTGACAAGTTGGGCGTGTCCAGCCGGATCGAGCTCCTGTTTCTCACCTTGAGTCAAGCCAGTACTCCTGCGGCGCAGAATCGTAAGAACGGGACCTCTGCCGAGGCGGGTGTGGCCGATTGCAAGCAAGCAGCCAAGGAAGGCTTGCTCACGGCGCCCATCACGCTGGCCGAAATGTACGCGCGTGGGGAGGGAGTCCCGCTGGACATGGTTTCCGCGTACATGTGGTACTTGATTGCGGACGAGCAGCTCTTGCGAGAACGAGAAGAGCTGACCAAGATGATGACCATGGAGCAGCGCCGTGAAGCTGAACGCAGGGCTGCGGAGTGGTTGAGCCAGGTGAGAAGGACTCCACCGCCATCGATCCAGGATCATCCTGATTTCCGGCCTGCGAGGCTGCCAAAAGCATCTTCCGCTTAGGCCCAAATTGCCCTCCCCCCGAACGCAGGACAGAACACGGCGGAAGTTTCACGACTGAAGGCGGTGAAACACTGGCCGGGTTTCGTTGCCGCAGCGTAACACCGTATCTCGCAAGGTCTGCTGCGGCTGCTGTAATGCAATGTAAGTTATTTTTTCCTCCCCCGGAAAAAACAAGCCTCCTTCCCCTCCTGGGCGGGCGTTCCGTTGCAGGACGGCTTGTTCCGACAATCACGCCCGATGGCTTGAACTGCGCCTCCCCGGGCAAGTGGTTGACAGCGGAATGGGATTCAGTCGAGGGAATCTTTCGGAGGAGTGCATGCCGTTCGACCAGAGTTCTAATAACGACATTATCCACGTCTTCGTTGCAGACAGCACACGGATCCACACTCAGTTGCTTGCGGAAGCACTCAAACGGGATCCTCGCCTGGAAGTGATCAGTTCGGCCTCCGACTCCGCTCGTCTGATTGCGATGACGGACTTCCACAGCGTCGATGTTGTGGTCATCAGCTCGAACCTCGATGACGAGCCCACGCGCGGATTTGAACTTCTACGACAACTGCGCGCTACGTACCCGGATATCCGAGCTATCCTCTTGCTGGATTCATCCAAGCGAGAAACGATTCTGGAGGCCTTTCGGGCCGGTGCCCGGGGAATCTTTGCCAGGCATGAATCTGTCGAGGTTCTTTCCAAGTGCATTCGCAGGGTGCACGAGGGCCAGATCTGGGCCAACAGCGAACAAATGTCGTTTGCGGTCGAAGCCCTGGCTTCTGCGCCTACGGTGCGTGCCGTCAACGCTGATGGCTTTGATCTGCTCTCCAAGCGCGAGCTGGAAGTCGTTCGCGGACTTTCGGAGGGGCTCACCAACCGTGAGATTGCGGAACGCCTGGGTTTGAGTCAACACACGATTAAGAATTACTTGTTCCGGATATTCGACAAGTTGGGCGTCTCCAGCCGCGTCGAGCTCCTGTTCATGACGCTAAGCACGGCGGGCACGCCTCAATCGCCCCTGCCTTCCTCAGGCACGCATACCCCATACGGCAATGACAATCACGCGACCGCATCCTGGTACCAGAAGGCCGCGGAGCAAGGCCTGCCTGGGGCGCAAGTAACGCTTGCGCAAATGTATCGCGATGGACAGGGAGTGCGAAAAGACCTCGTCGCCGCCTACATGTGGTACCTGGTGAGTGAGCGAACTTGCCTCGAACTGAAAGACCAGGTTGATGTCGCCAAGAAAACGCTCGAGGACTTGCTGGCCCCGGAACAGATCCTGGAGGCTCAACGAAGAGCCTCGGAGCGCGTGAACGAGCCTGCCAAGCCCTCCTCACGCGGGGCGCGTAGCGAAACTTTGAGCGCACACCAAGCCACGGCGGGAGTTGTCTGACGCGGAGCCATAGAACGGTCCCGCTTGTTTTGTCGATCTGAGTCGTTTCTGGCTGACCACGAATGCGCAAGCATTTGCATGCACTCATTTCGGTTCTCTGCTCCATCTTTCTTTGCGCGCCAGCCCTGGCGCAGACATTCACTGTGAACGGCATCGTCCGCGACTCTACTGGAGCCGTAGTCGAAGGAGCGAAGGTCAGTCTCCAGAGTGGTCCGTTTCAGGGTTCCACGACGACTGACGACCAGGGCCGATTCTCCTTTGATAATGTTCCGCAGGCCTCGGGCACCGTTGATATCGCGGCTGCGGGTTTCAACCGTTTTCACCAGTCGTGGACCAGCGATGGACAGACCGGCATTGATCTAGAGCTGGTTTTGCAGCCTGCTTCTGTGCGCGAGGATGTTGTTGTCTCCGCTGCTCGCACCGAAGTGCGATTGTCGGAAGCTCCCGGCAGCACCATCCTGCTTTCCCATGCAGATGTGACCAGCACGCCGGCGCTCCGAGTGGACGACTTGCTCCGCCAGATCCCGGGCTTCTCGCTCTTCCGCCGCTCCGGCAGCCGCACCGCGAACGCATCCGCCCAGGGCGTGTCTTTGCGCGGCCTCGGGGGCAGTGCTGCCAGCCGCGCACTCGTGCTGCTCGACGGTATTTCCCTCGTCGATCCATTCGGCGCCTGGGTCAACTGGGACCGCATCCCTCGCGTCGCACTTTCCAATGTCGAGGTATTTCGCGGGGGTGCTTCCAATCTTTACGGCAGCGCGGCACTCGGTGGAGTCGTGCAGTTCCTCATGCGCCAACCCGAGGCGCCTGCCTTCGTTGTCGAAACTTCGTACGGCAACGAGCAGACATCAGATCTTTCTCTCTGGACCGGCACGCGCATGGGCAAGTGGGATCTTTCCGCCGCTAGCGAAATGTTCCGCACGGACGGCTTCATTCTCGTGCCTCTCGACCTACGCGGTACCGTCGACACTCCCGCCAACTCGAAGAACGCCAGCGTCTATGCGCGCATCGGCCACCAGATCGGCGGCCGCGGGCACATATTTCTTCGCGGTAACTTCTTTACGGAGTTCCGCAACAACGGCACGCCGGTACAAACCAACGACACCCGCATCGGCGAAGCCGCCGCAGGCCTTGACCAGCAGCTCGGCTCGAACGATTCCCTTACTTTGCGCTTCTATGGATCGGCTGAAGGTTATAACCAGAGGTTTTCCGCGATCGCGTCGGATCGTAACAGCGAAACTCTCACCAACATTCAGCACGTTCCCGAGCAGGTTCTTGGCGGCGCGGCTCAATGGACTCATCTGCTCGGCAAGAACCAGACGCTGATCGGCGGCCTGGATCTTAATGAAGTCATCGGCTCCACCAACGAAATGCTGTTCACCGGACCAAACCAGGGCCGTTTTGGTGGCGGCCGCCAGCGAACTTTTGGCCTCTTCGGCGAGGACATCTTTCGCTTCCGCCGGTGGACGATCATGCTTGCTGCCCGCCTCGATGACTGGAACAACTTCAACGGAAGTCTGATCACTACACCAATCTCTGGTCCTGCTACGGTCACGCCCTATCCCTCCCGAGGCGACTTGACTTTGAGTCCGCGTCTTTCTGTGCTGCGCTCCCTAAACGATCACGTTTCGCTGACCGCATCTATCTACCGCGCCTTTCGTGCGCCCTCTCTCAACGAGCTGTATCGAACGTTTCGGGTCGGAAACGTCATCACCAACAACAATGCCGCCCTGGACGCCGAACGCCTGACCGGGGTCGAGGCGGGCGTGAACGTCACCGGATGGGACCGAAAGCTCAGCATTCGGGGCACTTTTTTCTGGAGTGACATTGTCGATCCCATCGCGAACGTCACCATCTCGAGTACTCCTACGCTTATCACCCGCATGAAGGAGAATCTGGGGCGCACTCGTTCCCGCGGAGTCGAGCTTGACGGCGTGCTTCGCCTGAGCCGGGATATCCAGATTTCTGCCGGCTACGCCTACACCGCAGCCACCGTCGTCAGTTATCCGGGAAATCCCGGCGGAGTCGACTTGGTCGGTCTTGACATCCCGCAGGTTCCACGCAATGTGTTTACCTGGGAGGCTCGCTATTGGAGGCCTTCGCGGCTACTACTGAGCGTGCAAGGTCGTTTCATCGGGCGCCAGTTTGATGACGACCAGAATCTTCTTCCTCTCGACAGTTTTTATGCGATGGATCTCGAGGTGGGACGCGACCTGACCCGTCACCTGCAAGTTTTCGCTGCGGCGGAGAACGTGCTCGACAAGCGGTACCAGGTCGCGCGCACGCCGGTGGTCAATCTAGGCCCCCCGATCCTGCTCCGCTTAGGCCTCCGCTTGAACTTCCCCGCCGAAAAATGACGGAGGGTCGGAGGGTCGGAGGGTCGGCGGTCCGGGGGCTCGAATTCAGTGGCTCACGGTTCGGGCCTGATCCACGCAGCTGGCCAGCTACCACAATAGTGCAATGCTTCATCGGGGTTCGTATAGAAATCGCCAGCATGGTAAAGCCGCCACATCAGTCCGCAGATTATGAGTGCGCCTCGAATACCCTGTGTGTGCGTATTCAGCAACTTTTCGGTACGTTCGAGTGTGCTTCTCACCATAGAGTTCATACATAAGAGATTTCCTCCGGTATTTCCGTTTTGCTCCCCACGGACCGACACTACATACCCTTCAAGGGATTCCAGCCCTAAACTCTGCGATGCGGACATTGTGTTCAAGTGCGGGCTGCTAATAGCCTCATCATTACCGGGAGGAGCTGGGCTGGTTTGGGCTGAGGTTTGTCAGTGGGCGGCGCTATTTTGGCAGACGCGGCCAGCGTCACCAAGAACACGATAGCTGCGATCCGGTAGGAGGAATGGAGGCGTGTCGCAGGAAGCCCCACACTGGCGAAGACTGCGAAGGCGACTGGGTGTACAATGCCGACCGCTTGGGAACCTAAGAAGGAAATGCCGGAAATTAGCAGGTCAGGAGGTTGTTCCATGGATCACGTCACTCGTCTGCGGTTGGTAGCAAGGGTCACCTATTATCTGGGTTGGATCGCGGCGCTTTGCGGTCTGCTGGCGCACTTTAACATCGGCGTGAGGATGTTCGTCGCCATCAACCTGCCTCAGCGGAACCTGCTGGAAGCCAGTGTGCTTTTGTTCTTGATTTGCATGTCTTCGGAGATGCGTGCGTCGCCCAAGCAGGCAGCTTAAACCAACTTGCGCAGGTTTGTGGGCGAGTTCGCTGGACAATCCGGTTCTGAGTGTAATGGCCTGTTTTCAACGGCGACAGTTCCTTTCACTCGTTTGCGCGTGCCGTTTCTTTACCCACGTGTCGCGGTTTCCCTGCGCTGATGGAAGCACGCTGCTGCTCAACAGAGAGGTTCATATCGGCATTCTTCCGTCGATCTTACCGGCCGCGTACAAAGCCGTGGACACCGTTCGCATCCGAAAACCACCCCGTGATTTGCCCGCCGGACTTATACCTGTTGGGTACGTGTAACTTGAGCGCCGGACTTCTAGAGGATTTCGATCCCAGCCATGCTCCACCCGCTTGCGAACCTCGCCAATGTCCTCCATGTTGGGGGCTTTTGCAAGTTCCTGGAATCATGGAGTCGATTTAGTTGGTCGGGGAGAGGGGATTTGAACCTCCGACCCCCCTGGCCCCGAACCAGATTCCAGACCGTATGAAACGTGTTGGAATCTTGCGGTCCGTAAGTGATTCGTGTTGAAATTGCAGGCCGCTGTTTGAAGTTTGGTGGATTCTGCTGAATTCGAGTGCCTTGACCGCTACAATTTCGCCTACAGCATGATACTTGGCGAACTTGTAGAATCTAGGACTCAGCGTTTGGTGCCGCTGCCCACGACAAACGACACACGTGCAACCTGCAATTCGCACGACCGAAGGAGGGCTAGCGTTCGTACCGAAATGTTATTCGGTAGCGGCCCGGTTTCGGGATGAACTCTGGATGAGAGCCGCTCATGAACGCATCGGGCCCAATTGCTACCACGCGGCTAAACCGCACACCAGCTGGGAGCAAGACCAACTGGCGGTGCGACTCAGCTTCTGAAGAAGGGTGGTGGAGCGACAGCACACTCGTTCCACTGCTGGTTGCGCTCAACGGAGGAAGACCATGGCATTCGCCGGAGTCAAGGAGTTTCTTCAGCCGGGAAGCGGCCGGGAAGCGGTAGATCTCCTTGCCAAGCTTGGAGACCGCGCCGTGGTCCTGGGGGGAGGAACGTTCCTTCACGGACTCGCCGCCCGGGGCGTGCTGGGCGAGGTGGACACCTTCATCGACCTGCAGAAAGCCGGTTTTTCGCTGGTGAAGTCCGAGCGGAGCGGGCTGGCAATCGGAGCCACCACGACCTTCACGGAACTGGCTGAGGCGGAGCCGGTCCGGACCAGTCTGGAACTGGGGGCGGTGCGGGACGCGCTCCAATATCCGCCGCCCCAGATTCGGAACATGGCCACGGTCGGCGGATGCGTCGCCAGCGCCACGCCGCTATTTGACCTGCCGGTGGCCTTCATGGCCCTCGATGGCTCGGTCAAGGCCCTGGGACCGCGTGCCACCAGAGATATCGGACTGCACAAGTTCTATCTCGACTATTTCGAGCACGTCCTGGAGCGAACCGAACTACTGACCGAAGTACTGCTTCCCAAGCTGCCTTCCGGATCGGCCAGCGCCTTCCTGAAGTTGGAAACCAACGCCAATGATCTGGCGCTGCTGAACGTCGCGGTGCGCGTCACGCTCGACGAATCGGGAACGTGCCGCGAGGTCCGGGTTGTGGTGGGTGGAGGAGTGGGCAAGGTGCCGGTGCGGGCGGTTTCCTGCGAGGACGTCCTAAAAGGCCAGCGTCCAACCCCCGCCCTGCTGCAAGAATCCGGGGACGTCGTCTCTCTTGATATTCACCCAGTCGATGATCACCGGGCTTCAGCGAAGTACCGCACCGCTGTCGCCAAGGTCTACGTCCGCCGGGCACTGCAGCGGGCCCTGACGCGGCTGGGCGCATCCCTAGACGGCCACAACGGACAGGAATCCTGAGGGTCTGACATGAAGCAGATCATCCATCTCGACATCAACGGCGAAGCCCAGGACATTGCAGTGGAGCCCTACCACACACTGTTGCAGGTCCTGCGGGATGAGCTTGGGCTCATCGGCGCCAAGAAAGGGTGCGACACCGGAGGATGCGGCTGCTGCACCGTTTTGGTCAACGGCAAGGCGGTTTACTCCTGCATGGTCTTTGCAATGACAGCGCAGGGCAAGACGATCACCACGGTCGAGGGACTCGCGGACGGGGCAACGCTCGATCCCGTCCAGCAAGCCTTCATCGAGGCGGGAGCAGTGCAGTGCGGCTACTGCACCTGCGGGATGATAATGTCGGCCAAAGCTTATCTCTCGAGCGATGGCTCGCACTTGCCCGGCGACTTGGAGATGCGGCAGGCCATAGCGGGCAATCTCTGCCGGTGCACGGGGTACCAGAAGATCGTGGACGCCATCCGGCTGGCGGCCAGCCGCCGGATGGAGACTTCGGCGAAAGGATGAGGACTATGCCGGAAACGAACATTGTGGGCAAGAGTGTTCTCAGGCCTGACGCCTTCGACAAGGTCACCGGCGGTAAGGGTTTCCCCGTGAACGTCCGGCTGCCGGGCATGCTGCACGGCAAGCTCCTGCGGAGTCCTTATCCTCATGCACGGATTCTTCGTCTTGATACCTCCAAAGCCGAACGGCTGCCAGGCGTCAAGGCAGTGCTGACGCCTTCGGAGGCGCCGAAAAACAAGTTCCATCCTGTGTTCTTCTCTCCCAGCGTGGCCGCCAGCATGGTCCACGACATGCTGATCCTGAGCGACAGGGTGCGCTTCGCGGGCGAACCGGTGGCGGCCGTGGCGGCCATCAACCCACAAATCGCCGAGGAGGCCCTCGAACTGATCCATGTGGACTACGAGAGGCTGCCTGCCGTGTTCGACCCCGAAGAGGCGATGAAGCCCGGGGCTCCGCAAATTCATGAGCATGCCCCCAACAACATCGCCATGCACCCTTTGTTTGCGTTTGGTGATTTGGAGAAGGGTTTTGAGGAGGCCGACTCCGTCTTCGAGAACACTTACGAGACCCAGCGGGTCCACACCTGCTACATGGAGCCACGGGTGTGCGTGGTGGACAGCGATGCCCGCGGCAACCTGACCGTCTGGTCGTCGACGCAGCACTTGTTTGGCTTGCGCGAGAAATTGGCCTCTGCGCTCGGCATTCCTGTGAGCAAAGTGAAAGTGGTGAGACCGCCCTACATAGGAGGAGGTTTCGGCGGCAAGCTCGACATCAGCTTCCTCGAGCCGATCTCGGCCTTGCTCAGCTTGAAGACGCACCGCCCGGTGCGCATCGAGCACACGCGCTACGAGGACTTCATCACGACCGCCCGCCACCCCGTCAAGGTCTTCCTTAAGACCGGCGTCAAGAAGGACGGAACCTTCACCGCTCGCTACGCCAAGAGCATCCTCGATACCGGCGCCCACGCCACCCACGGCGCCGTGGTGCTGATGGTGCACGGCATGTACGGCTTCCTCCTTCCGTACCGGTGCCCGAATTCGAAATGGGAAGGATTCACGGTTTACACCAACAACATGATTGGCGGCGGCTTCCGCGGCTATGGGGTGCCCCAAGCGGCATTTGCGGTCGAGTCGCAGATCGATGAAATCTGCGACAAGCTGCATCTTGACCCGATTGAGTTCCGCCTGAAGAACTCGCACGGCGAAGGTCAGCAACATCCGTTCGACCCAGGGTTCAAGCTTGACACCTATCGCTTTGCTGACTGCCTGAAGCAGGGAGCTGCGCAAATTGGCTGGTCGAACCGCCGCTCCAAGGGCAGCGGGAACGGAACGAAGAAGCGCGGGATCGGCCTGGCCTGCCAGCCCCTCTGGGTGAGCGGTTGCGTGGGTTTCCCTGATATCTATGAGCACTCCGGAGCCATCCTCAAGCTAAATGTGGATGGTGCAGTGGATTTGTCCATGGCCACAATCGACATGGGCTGCGGGCAGACCACGGTGTTGTCGCAGATTGTGGCGGAGGAGCTGGGGGTGCCATTGGAGGCAGTCCGCATGACCTATGCCGACACCGAAACTGTCCCCTTTGATGCTCCCACCCACGCCAGCCGGGTGACCTATTCTGCAGGAAATGCCGCCAAGGCCGCCGCCGGCCAGGCGAAGAAAAGAGTGCTCGAGATCGCCAGCTCGATGCTGAAGACCACTTCCGATAACCTCGAGACTGGCAACGGCCGAGTCTACGTGAAAGGCGCCCCCGACAAGGGCCTCTCCATCGCAGACGTGGTTAAGCAAGCTGAGTCGCCCTATGTCCGCATGGTGCCGGATGGCATGCAGCGCACTTCGCTCCAGGAGAAAGGCACAGTGATGGGAGTGGCGTCGCTGGCGCCTGCCTCCAACCCGTCGCCAGCCACGGCGGAATTCGTGGAGGTGGAGGTGGACACCGAAACCGGTGAGGTAAAGGTCCTGCGGGTGGTCTATGCCCATGACATCGGCAAGGTCATCAACCCGGCGGGCGCGGAAGGCCAGGTGGAAGGTGGCTTCCAACAGGGGATGGGTTTCGCCCTCATGGAGAACCTCGTCTTCGACCAGGAGAGCGGCGCTTGCCTGGCGGGAGACTTCCTCAGCTACAAGATGCCCACGGCGATGGAAATGCCTCCCGAGATTAAAAGCGTGTTTATCGAGTCCCATGAACCCAGTGGACCGTTCGGCGCCAAGTCGCTGTCAGAGCCGTGTGCCATCGTCCCGGCCCCGGCTATCGCCAACGCCATTTACAACGCCATTGGTGTACGCATTCGGGAGCTGCCCATCACTCCAGAGAAGATCCTTGCGGCTTTGGGCAAGCTCTAGAGAGTTGGCGGCTCCGGTTATCGGGAGCCTGTCTGATGCCGGGAGCTTCCAGCTTCGTCACACCCTACGTGGCGCATAATCTCTGATCCTTGGTCGAGAAAAAATAGGTTTCGCCTGACCCTCGCCAAAATTCGAGTCGGTCGGATTTCGTGGCACACAGGCGCAGCTGTGTGTGTCTTCCAGGTCCATACCGATCGTGGTTGATCTCTGGAGGAGAAAGCTTTCGCCACCCATTTCGGACTCTGCCGACAACTTTACTTGCCAACAATCTCGTCCAAGTCACTCTGACGTCCTTTCACAAACTGTTTCCGTCCTCGTAAGACGGCAATGAGGAAATGGTCGTGTGATTTGATTTTTTTCGGAACTCCTCTGGGGAATACGGGCGCCATCGAACTCGGCCGCGGCTGGCTGACTGCGCTGGCCGTAGTGATCGCGCTCTTTGAGGTCGCGACAGTTCTGGTGCTCCGCGCCCACTACACGATGGACGTTTTCACCGGAATGGTCACCGCCCTCTACATCGCTCATCTCGCCAACCAGATTTCACCGCGACTGGATGGCACACTGTAGCGGCCATGAGGAAGGTGCCTACATCGGAGGGTTCGATAAGAGTTTCCGGGGGTTGCTGAAAGGATTCAGCAGCGAGGCCCTATACATTCGCGCTGACCAACCTGTCACTTTCATCTTTCGCCTGCGACACAGCCACTGACCATGCATTCCGAGTGGCCGACCATCCGGGAGTTCTAGCGTGGCGGTTCGAATTGAAGTGCCGAATACAGGCACACAAGAAAGTCCTTGACATTGATACTGTGTGTCATATAGTATGTGTCGCATACGATATGGCGCACAGCTCAGAAACGCTTAACCCGTTCGAGAACCTTCGCCTGGAACTGCGCCGTGGCTGCCTCGTTTTGGCAGTCTTGGCAGAGCTTCGGTCCGAGCAGTACGGGTATACCCTCCGGAAGGCTCTTGCCGAGCATGGCATGGCCATTGATGAGGGCACTCTCTACCCGCTGTTGCGACGACTGGAAAATCAGGGCTTGCTGGTCAGTGAATGGCGAGAAGAAGACAAGCGCAACAAGCGCTTTTACCGCCTCTCCCCCGACGGCAAGCTGATCCTGAAACAATTGCTCGCCGAATGGCAAAGCATGAACGCATCGCTAAACGGAATTTTCTAAGGACCTACACCATGGAACTTCTGGATCGCTACTTGCAGGCCGTCAAATTCTGGCTTCCCAAGGCGCAAAAGCAGGACATCATTGCGGAACTTTCCGAAGACATCTGCTCGCAGATCGAAGAGAAAGAAACCGAACTGGGTCGCAAGCTGAACGAAGCCGAAGTGGAAGCCATCCTCAAGCAACTTGGTCGCCCGCTATTGGTGGCCAACCGCTACTTGCCGCAGCAGTACTTGATCGGCCCGGTGTTGTTTCCCATTTACCGGTTTGTGCTGAAAATCGTTGGGTTGTGTTACCTGGTCCCGTGGGTGCTGGTTTGGATCGGGCTCATGACGTTCGGCTTGAGCGATCGCGCCCAGCATCCCAGCGGGTCTCTGATCGGTGCCCTGGCCTCGCTGTGGGGACCCCTCTGGCTCGCCGCCTTTTTCGCGTTCGGCGTGGTGACAATCGTATTCGCTATTCTGGAGAGGAGCCAGGCTAAGTCCAGGTTTCTGGAAGACTGGGACCCGCGCAAACTTCCTCCGGTGCGTGACCCTAACCAGATCTCGCGCGCTTCCTCCATCTTTGAATTGGCGGCGAACACCGTGTTCTGTATGTGGTGGGTCGGAATACGATCCCCGATCATCGTCCTTGGGCAATCCGCAGCAAGAATCACGCTCGCGCCCGCATGGCGATATTTCTTCTGGGGCTTTCTGTTCCTGGCGTTTGCCAATATCGCGACGTCTGGCGTAAATCTGCTCCGGCCGCACTGGACGCGGGCCCGTGCCAGCGTCCGCCTGGTAACCGATGTCATCGGAGTGGCGCTGTTTTGTTGGTTGTGCAAAGCGGGGATCCTGGTCGAAATTAGTATTCCGACCGTCGCGCCGGCAAAAACGCTGGAGATTGCAAACGCGATCAATCTGTGGATGTCCAGAAGCTTCCCAATCGTGTTCATTGTCGGGGTAGTGATCGCGGCTCTCGACGTACACCGGATTGTCCGGGTGAAGACGGCAGATACGCGGCCGCTGCGAGGCGTGGCCGCGGCGGGTGGCCTACCTCAGCAGTGAGCTGACCCAGAAACGAAAACACTTAAACCGCGTGCCCCTGAATGGGTGAAATGGCATCAAAGAGCCGGACGTATCGAAACATTCCCGCTGCGAAACAAGTTGAATGCGGGATGGGTCGACGTCATCTCAGGGTGCTCGTCGACGGTCGAAGCACGGACGTACCGTGCGGCTCTTCATTCGCTCCGTTCCTCCCCCTCACGCGACGGGCTTGGATTGTCCGTTACGTTGGCATTGCCCTCGACCAAGCGGATGGCACGTCCGATGCTGACGCACACCATGACCGTACAGGTGGCAAGGGGAATCGAAAGGAAAGGAGCTAAGAATGGAGGGGGAGGTTAAAAGCAGATGGCAAAGTTAAGCGGCTTGCAGCACTTCTACCCTTCGCGTTCGTCTGCCAGCCAGCAACATGCCTCCAAACATGACCAGGAGCGATGGCACCAGATACACGTACCAATCCCCGCCCTCTGGGACCGAGGTGTAGGAGCTTGAGAAGTTTCCTACTGCTCCGGTGCTGAGATTGATAATCGTTCCGCTCACCCAATACTGACTCGGATTCAGCGGATTGATCGTGATGATATAGAGGATGAAATTCCCTCCAACTATCCCTCCGTAGGCAAACACAGAGCCCGACTGGCTCCCAATCTGGGTTAAAGTCACGTTCCCGAACAACGAGCTGTTGAATGTGATGGTAGTGTTGGAGAGGGAGAAAGTGGAGCTGTTATAGTTGAATGACCCAGTCACCGTCCCCACCGAACTTCCCCCGCTGATGAGGCTATAAGAAAAGTTGTAGGTGACCGAATCTGCGTGCGCCGGAATCGCAACCGCGCACAGCATCAGGGCAATCGTTGCGACGATACTCCAGTGGGCCTTCACAGCATTTTCCTCACTATCCTACGCTTGCCAATCTACTCCTGTCGCGCACCCTGTCAAGCCTGATAATTCTTGCAACCGGTTGCAAACGCCTGCAACATCGTTCGGCAAGCCCTTCCATATCTGTCGTTTAAGAGCTCTTGCCGTCACACACCCAAACTTAGGAATGGTGCCGCACAGAACGTCCGAGTTGGACGCGACCGCGGGTATATGGAGTTCGGTTCAGCGACTAGCCCAGCCAGACACCCTTACAAGGGAAGCGCAGCTCATTGTACAATTCGGCCTGCTCGGCGCTCAGGAAGATACCAAATCGTTGCTTACTCAGGAAGTCGCATGAACCCGCTCCGTCTTGCAGCTTTGATTCTGTCGATCGCATCCGGCTTGTCGGGCTACGCCCAGGTCAGCGTTACCACTTTTCACAACGACAACAGTCGCTCCGGACAGAACACGAGTGAGACCATTCTCACTCCCGCCAATGTGAACGTGAACACGTTTGGCAAATTGTTCTCGCAGACGGTCGACGCGTACGTTTATGCCCAGCCACTCTACGTTCCGAATGTGAGTATCCCCGGGAAAGGGACGCACAATGTGGTCTATGTGGCGACCGAGCACGACAGCGTGTACGCCTTTGATGCGGACGACAACACAGGTAGCAACGCCTCTCCGTTGTGGCAGGCCAGCTTCATCAACCCCTCTAAGGGCATTACCACCGTTTCCAGCGGCGACGTCGGCTGCACCGACTTGGTTCCGGAAATTGGCGTCACCGGCACGCCGGTGATTGACACCACCACTGGCACCCTCTACGTGGTTGCGAAAACCAAAGAGCGTGGCAAGTTCTTCCAGCGCCTGCACGCGCTCGACATCACCACCGGCGCCGAGAAGTTCGGCGGGCCCGCGACCATCCAGGCGAAGGTCAAAGGAACCGGCGATGGTTCGATGAACGGCTTCGTTCACTTCGATCCGCTGCGCAACGGTCAGCGACCGGGATTGCTTCTGCAGAACGGCTCGGTGTACATCTCCTGGGCCTCGCACTGTGACAACGGTCCGTATCACGGCTGGGTCATCAGTTACGACGCACAGACCCTGAAGCAAAACGGAGCCTGGAATGCCACTCCCAACGGCGGCCTGGGCGGTTTCTGGGCCTCCGGCGCGGGAATCGCGGCCGACGCTGGCTTCAACCTCTACGTCGCTACCGGCAACGGTACCTTCGACAAGAACACTGGCGGCAGCGATTTTGGCGACAGCATCATCAAGCTGCTGCCGCCCACGGCCAATCGCTTCCGGCCCTCGGATTACTTCACTCCGTACAACCAGCAAACCTTGAATATTGAGGACGCGGACCTGGGTTCGGGCGGAGTGCTCTTGCTTCCTGACCAGACCGGTCCCCACAAGCACCTCCTGGTACAAGCGGGCAAGGAAGGCACCATTTACCTGATTGATCGTGACCACATGGGACACTTCAATCCCAATAACAATGATCAGATTGTGCAGAGCCTCGACACCGCCGTCGGCGGCATGTGGGCCATGCCTGCCTGGTGGAACAACAACCTGTACTTCGGCGGCTCTGACGATTTCGTAAAGACGTTCACCTTCAATCCCCCCACAGGGATGTTATCCACTGCGCCGGCATCCGAGTCGGCCGTTTTTATCGGCTTCCCTGGACCCACACCTTCCGTTTCCGCCAACGGCAGCAACAACGGAATCCTATGGGTGCTGCAGACCGACGACTACGGCTCCGGTTCGGCCACCTTGCGCGCTTTTGACGCCATGAACCTTGCAAACGAGCTCTACAACAGCACACAGAATCCCTCCCGTGATGACGCCGGTGGAGCGGTGAAGTTCACCCTTCCGACTATTGCCAACGGCAAAGTCTATGTTCCAGCAGTGCAGGAAGTGAGTGTGTACGGGTTGCTTTCGACCAAGGCGAAATCTGTCGGAAAGTAGTCCGCGGTTCCACCAAGTTGATGTAATTGGAACCATCCCGAGTACCACAGATGCGGTTGCTGGTTACTCTACCAACCTAGTACTCACCAAGGTCCAGCAGGTTCAGCAAGATTCAGGCTCCTCAGTGATCACTTCAAAAGCGGCCAATGGAAAGGGCCCAGGACTTAGATTGTTCTACCCTGTCGGCTCCTGTTCAGGCAAGCCTGTCATCTTTCGGTGCAGGTAGCCTGGTGTTATCGGTTCAACCCCGCTGTGATCGAGACCGTGTCTTATCTGCTCCTGTACACATCGGTGCTCAAGTACTTCAGGCCAGAGTCGGCCATCAGCGTGACCACCTTGGCATCTGGCCCCAACCGCTCTGCCACTCGAATCGCGGCGACGACGTTTGCTCCGGAAGACGTCCCCGCGAAGAGGGCCTCTTCCCGCGCCAGGCGCCTCGCCATGTCCTTCGCGTCGTCTGTTCTGACTGGCAGGATGCCGTCCACGAGAGTCGGCTCCCAGAGTGGAGGCGTGTAGCCAATCCCAACTCCTTCGATCTTGTGAGGCCCTGCCTGACCTCCCAGCAACACCGAGGATTCCGCGGGTTCGACGACGACGATCTTGATACTCGGTTTGTATCGCTTCAGCACAGTGGCGACCCCACGCGAAGTAGCCGCCGTCCCCACGCAGTGAACGAAGGCGTCGATCTCCCCTTTGGTTTGACTCCAGATCTCCTCGGCCAGCGAGTAGTAGCCCGCGATGGCGTCATGGTTGTTGAGCTGGTCAGTCCAGTAGGTGTGAGGCTCCTGGCTCAACTTACGGGCGACCTCGATCATATCCAGGATCAGTTTCTTGGTGGTGAGGCCTCCCTCGCTTGGGACGAGCGTCAGCTCCGCACCCAGCGCCACCATGTGATCCAGCTTCTCCCGGCTGAACGCATCCGAGCTGACGATATGGATACGGTAGCCTTTGGCGGCGCAGACCAAGGCAAGCGATGTCCCCGTGCTGCCACCCGTGTACTCGACGACGGTGTCTCCGGGCTTCAGTCGACCGTCCTTCTCCGCCCGCGAAATCACGGCCTGCGCCATCCGGTCCTTGACGCTGCCGGTGGGGTTCTCCCACTCGAGCTTCACGAAGATGTCCGCACAATTGGGTGGAACGACCTTGCGAAGGCGAACTATCGATGTGTTTCCAATGGCATGGAGAATGTCCATGGGTTGAGCTCTCCCTCTGCTGGCTGGTTTCCTCGACCTGCGCAGTCTACTATGCACGTAGCTCGGCGTCATCAAAGGTGCCTCTCGATTCGTCAAACTGGAGGGCGAAGAATTCGAGTTTCATCCGACAAGTAAATCATTTCTCGGCGGAACGTCGTTCCACCAACCATCGATTCGGCCCCAAACCTATTCTGCTTGCTGTTCGCGCAGATCCAGCTTAGTTCTCCAGCTTCGAGGGCCGCTTGAGCACATGGCCGTGGTGAAGCAGACGGTCCAGCATCGCACTCACCACGGCCGCATCACCCAGCAGCTTCCCCCAGTCCTCGACAAGGCGGTTCGAAGTCAAGCAACGTGCTGGTTCGTTCGTAGCGCCGCATGGTGATCTCCAGCAGTTCTTCGGCGGCGGTCAACGTCAGCTAACGCATCCCCAGATCGTCGACGGGGGGCGCTCCCGTTGGCCGGTTTTCAGGTGATTATCATTGGCCGCTCTTGGGTGATCGCTGAGGTCAGGCTGTCCCTTCGCAGCCTGAGTTACTTGGTCGATTAGCCCTCCTTAGCATGCACCTTCGATACTTGGGCGGGTGCTGCCAGTGTTGCATCCTGATATTCATGGACACCCGGGAAGACTCGCCCACTTCGAACCACCTAGCGGCGCGTTACCCGCGGCGTCAGCCTCCATCGTGGATAATCGTGGGCGTCCTCGGTATTCTGTTGGTGACGTTGGGCCTTGCCGGTTGCGCAGGATCAACCGCCTCCCCGTCACCCAATCCCGGTCCGCCGCCTCCTCCCGGAACCGCGTCCTCAATTACCAAGGATGGCGTTACCTGGACTTTCAGCCAGCCGGTTCCCGTGGGCCAGTTTGTTACCGGCGATTACTACGTTGTGGGTCCAGTGACGATTACCAGGATCGACCCTGCGCCCACCACCTCCTCGCCTTATCTCAACGGATCGGTGCTGAATCTGCCCACGGCCAACGGCAAGAGCGGATTCGATTCGAGACTCAATGACGGGACAGACCAGTCGTGGTGGTTTGATGCGGCCTTACGATCTTATCCACCCATCACCCTGAAGCCTGGGGATGCGCTGGTCTCCTCCATCAGCCTGTCGCAGATTCACTCGCTCCCCGAAGTCATGCGCGCTTCCGACATGAGTGCCAGCCCGGTGCGAACGGTCTCCGTCCTGACGGTCTTGTCGGCAACGCCTTCAGCCGACGCCTTCCGCCCGTCCTACTGCGACCGAAACCAAACGATATATCACGCCGACGCTTTGCAGAGAAACCTCCTGCCGTCCCTGGCGCCGCCCAATCCATCGGGCACTCCACCGCTCTCGCAATTCGAGTCGTGGTACCGGCGCCCTTGGATTGATACCAACCCGTTCCTCTTTGACGCTCCCGCCGAGTACATGCCCAGCTATGGCCAGCACGTGGCCTTCGCCGACTCCTATGCATCTCTCCTTCTGACCTTGAACTTCCCTGCCGATCAAAAAGTCACCCTCACGAACTACTTCGTGCAATATGGCATCGATCTCTACGGCTGCCTGCAGGCAGGCGTAGGATGGCCGGCCTTCGGAGGACACCGCAGCGGCAGAAAATTGCCCATCGTCTTCGCTGGAATCTTGTTGAACGACAACGGCATGAAAAATGTCTCCACGTTCTACCCGAACCAGTTCGGTGAGGACATGCAAACCGTCTACGTCAACCAGATCCCCGGAGGCTACCAGCAGGCCTGGCAGGGCGCGACTGTCATCTATGGAGGCCATTACGGTGTAAACGCCGATGGAACGCCCGTGAGCCCCGGCTTGTACGGTCCCTATGAGCAGCTGCAGCCGGTGAACTGGCCGCTGATCAACGGCAACGAGCAGTTAGGGGAGGCGTATCGACGATGCTGCACGTCGGTCTCCTGGGTGGGCGAGGCGTTGATCATCCATCTCCTGCACGCGGAAAATGTTTGGAACCATCCGGCCTTCTTTGACTACGTGGACCGCTGGATGACCGAAGATGACACCCAAGCGGTTGCCGATATCAAGGCGCAGACTGGCTTCGACTATAGCCAGAACTGGGAGCGCCAGGGCCAGACTAAATATTGGCTACAGGGAGAGTTTCCTCAGTACTCATTCATCGACGATATGTGGAATGCTTACCGGTGACACGCCCAGCCCCCGGCAAGTGAACTCGTTTCCTCGAGTAGCGCAACAGCCTCACCGTGAGGCTGGTTCTAGTCCTTGTATTGTCGCTGGCGACGGCCTTTTTGGACGTAATGTCGCCCACTCGCAAGCCAAAGGGTTGAAGGCCTATCCGCCCCGCCTCCTCTGACCGACCATGGCATCGTGGTGGGCACATTCCAGCGCAATGCCGCCGGAGCAAGTGGAGGGAAAGGAAGCCCCGCCGCCAGTGTTCCGCTAGGTACCAGTACCACTCAGTTGTATGTTCTGCGGGCTCGCGCCCCCGCTGTCAGTGATGCTTACGTTGGCACTGCGCGCGCCCTTGGCGGTGGGCTTGAAGGTGACGGACACAGTGCACAGCTTTCCAGGGGCCAGGCTCGTTCCGCAGTTGTTGGTCTGCGAGAAATCACCCTTGTTCGTACCCGTGACCTTGATGCTGGTGATGTTGAGCGTAGAAGTACTAGTGTTGGTCACGCCGGTCTTCAAAACCCCGCTCTGAGTTCCCACCATTTGGTTCCCAAACTTCAATTTGTTAGGAACCAGCTTGACGAAGGTGCCCAGTCCACTCAGCAGAATGCTTTGCGGGCTGCCTGCCGCGTTGTCGACGATACTCACGGATGCGGTCCTGGTGTTCTTGCCCGTGGGATCAAAAACCACGCTGATGGTGCAGGTAGCCCCGGGCGCAACGCTGGTGCCGCAGGTGTTGGTCTGGGAGAAGTCCGGGGCGTTGGTGCCGGTGACCGTAATGCTGCTGATGGTCAGCGTCCCGGTACCGGTGTTTGTAAGGATTACATTCTGCGCCGGGCTGGGCTTGCCGATGACTTGCGTGACGAACGTCAAGCTGGTGGGTTTGAGCATCACCGCGGGCGCGACCCCCGTCCCAGTCAGGCTCCCGGTTTGCGGGCTTCCCGGAGCGTTGTCGGTAACCGACAACGTTCCGCTGCGTGGCCCGGTCTGAGTCGGCGTAAAGGTCACACTGATGGTGCAGTTGGAGCCTGCAGTGAGGCTCGCTCCGCAGGTGCTTGATTGGACGGCAAAATCTCCAGACGCGGTGATGCCCGTGATGTTCAGCGTCGCTGTGCCGGTATTGCTGAGGGTCACGTTCTGAGCGCCGCTGGTTGTCCCTACATTCTGGTTGCCGAACGTCAGGCTGGTAGGAGAGAGCACAGCAAACGGCCCGCTGATCAAGAAACTTCCGTGCAGCACCAGGCGCTCATCCGAACTCAAGGGGGTCGCGGCTTTGATGTTATTTCCAGACCCGTCGACAATCGGATTCCCGGTGCTATCGATCTCATTATCCACCGCCGGCGGCGCTTCCCCGACCATGATGTAGTAGGTTGTGCCAGCCGTCAGGTTGGGTAGCGAAAGCGACGACTGAAATTCGCCCGAAGTGATGTCGTCATTGCAGCTAACCTCCTGCAATTGCTGGTTGGTGTCTTTAGTGTAGACAGAAAGCACGGTGTCGTACGAACTGGTCAAGGTGTCGAGATTGAGCGTGCCGGGGGCGGGCGGCACGTAGGTGTACCACAGGCTACTGAAGGATACGATGGGGCCCGTGCCCGGTCCTTCACAGTTGCTGGGCGAGGGATCTGTGGTCCCGTCTCCCGAAGGCAAGGCTCCTCCAGGGTTGTTCGGATCCTCCGCTGGAGTTGCATAGACATTCACTGCCGTCGAGGCCGTGACCGAGTCGGTGAAGCTGGTGCCGGTGAGTACTTTAGCGTTGGCAATGAAGTCGTTCGTCGCCGGTGGTGGTGGATTGACCTTCGGACAACCCGGAAGAGTACCGGCGCAGTAGGGGTTGCCTGCGTCATCGTAGGCAACCGCCAGATAATCCGCGGGATCGGAAGGAAGATTCACGAATCCGTCGAGCGAAAGCGCCGTGTTCCCCAAAGTCGGCGTCATGGTCGACATCTGGTCGAAATTCACGAAGCTCCAGTGGACCAGTTGATTGTCCGGATCAGTGACAGGTTGGGGTTGCAACGCATTTCCCAGGGGTGAAAAATCCAGATTCGACACCAATGGGAAGTCAACACAGTGCACTGTGCCCTTGAAAATATAATTGGGAGGATTGTTAGAATCGGGGTAGAAGTCGCAGGCCACAAAGCCAGGTTTGGAAAGGCCGGCTCCTTTAATATCGAGATAAGCGAGATGCGCCGGTGTAGTCCCGCTGGTCACGCTGACCTGCAAAATGGTGGTTTGCCCGGTCAGTTCGCCAGAGCCATCATTCGCCCACTGAAAGTTCTTGATCGTTACCGTGAAGTCCCCGGTTACCACCACGGTATCGGGTGTGCCCGCACAAACAAAGGGAGTGGGATCCGTCGTCGTATCGCACTCGTCGAAGGTGTTTTGCCCGTCCCTGGAGCTACCAGGGTCCTTCGTCCGTATCGCGGACAGAGGTGATGCAAGACCAAGGCAGACGAAAACAATCCCACAAACTACTCTGCGGATGGCGTACGACATGCGAAGTCCCCTTGCTTGGAGGTACGAAAAAAAGAGAGTCCCGGATGTTTCCTTGGGGAAGGTGGCAGTAGTTTAACCATTTTCTTGATTGCGTCAAGAGGATTCGGCAATTGTTCTGTGTCGCTTAGGAGCGAATGCGCCTTACCCTCGCGGAGAGGAGCTTGAAACCGGCGCGATTGGCTTCCGCCTGGATTGAGGACAGCTCCTTGCGAAGTTCAACAGGCGGCCGGTGGCCATGCTGCAACTTCACCAGTGCCAATCGGGCCTCCAGGGAAACGAAGTTGCGCCCTGAACTCTTGGCCTCCTCGGGAAGAGATTCGAGCTGGCGAAGAGCTTCGGAGCGCTTGCCCAGGGCTTCGAGGTATTCCGCGATGCTGAGCCGGTTGTGGAAGGCGACATCGTGGTCTGTGCTGGCAATTTCCTGGATGCGCTTTACGTAGGGTTCGGCTTGGGCTGGCCTCTTTTCGGCTACCAGCACCTTTACCAGGATCGAAGCAGCCTCTGATTCCGAATCCTTGTCCTCCTCTTCCTGAAACTCTTTGAGAGCCCTGGATGCTTCATCTTCCGCTGCTGCTAAGTTGCCGCGTTCCAGGTCGATCTCCGCCAAGGACACCCAGCCGGAGGCGAGATAGTTTTTTTCCTTAAGGCCAGTATAGATCCCGATTGCATCCTGGTAGTGTTTCTCGGCACCGTTGAGATCCCCACGGTGGAAAAGCAGGTCCCCGATGTTGTTCAGACACCACGCCACGCCGGACTGTTCACCATTGTCTTGTCGGAGCTTCAACGCCTCCTGATATCGTGCCAGCGCAGCGTTAGAGTCAGTTTCTGAAAGGAAGGTAGCGAGAAGGCTCAATGCCCGGGCTTCGGCGGACGGGTTTCTTGCGTCTCTTGCGAGTGCGAGTGCCTGACGAGCTTGCGTCTCAGCTTCCGCCACCCGGCCCCGCCCGAACAGGATCTCCCCCTTCGAGATCCTGGCCTGGGCTTCGTTGTACTTGTCGCCGATAGCGTCCGCCGCCTTCAACGCGCGGTCCAAGTAGTCTTCCGCTTCTTCCGGCTTTCCCATGAGGATGAGGGTCCCGGCCGCATTCACGCATGCTCCTGCATAGTCCTTTTGCGCTCCTGCTGCTTGATTCACCTGAATCACGCGATCGTACAACTGCCTGGCCTGTGCGTATTGGCCGCGATCGGAAAGCCAACTGGCGACGTCGTTCAGCGCGACCGCGGCGCTCACGTTATCGCCGAGTTTGGAGAAAAGATTCTGCGCCTGATTACAGGCTGCGAACGCTGCCTCCACGTGTCCCAGGTTGCGGTGTGCCCAGCACAGCTCCAGTTGGGCGTTGGCCTGCATCATGCGGGCGTTCCTTTTTTGCGCCTCTTGCAGGGCGGCTTCAGCGGAGTTCAACTCGGAGTTGAAGTCGTTCATCGTCCCGTAGACTCTGGCTCTAGCCATCTCAATTCTCGGGTCGCCGCCCATGGGGGGAGGAAGCTTGCTCAGCTTGTCCAGGGTATCGAGCGCATCTTTGGGGCGCGAGCCTCCGGCCTGCGCCTCGGCCAGGTGCAGGCCGTAATCGAGATGCTGGTAGCGCGGGAAAAGCAAACCATAGTCGTTGATCGCGGCATCCCAGCGGTGTGTCATCTCTTCGGCTCTGGCCTTTGCCAGCACCACATATTCGAACGGCAAAGAAGCTTGGCGGGCGAGGTCGGCCGCCTTTTGCGCTTCCTGGGCCGCTTCGGGATCATGCTTCAGCCGCGACCAGGTATCCGCCAGAGCGGAGTGCACGACGACGTTGTCCGGTTCCTGCGCGGCTGCTTTCTTCAGCAGGCCCAAGGCCGCGGGAGCATCGAGCGAACGCAGCTTGTCGAGGGCCTCAAAGTAGAGCCGCCGGGCGCTGCCATCACGGGGATACAAGTTTTGCAACTCGTTGCTCTCGGCATCCTGTAAGCGTGTGCTGCCAAGCTGATGCCGGACTTCGGCGGCAGCGTCACCAGCAAGTTTTCCGTACTGTGCTTCGCTGCCGCTCTGGTGAAAGCTGGCGACGGTTTCGCCGCGCGCGTCTTGCACGCGGAGATCGAGGCTGAAGCTCGTATCCGGTGTACCGTTCCCCACGGTATAACTTCCCAGCAACAGATAATCCGCCCCCAGCGCCTGTGCCACCTCGGAAAGATTCTCACGCTCCAGGCTCTGGCCCGGAGGAACGGAGAGTTCCATCTTGAGCTGGGCGATTTCATCGGTGGAGACGGTGTGGAGTCCCACGGAGCCACCGAGGTCAGTAGTCAGGGTTTCGCTCAGTTCGGTGGCCAGCCAGTCGTAAGTGGTGTCTCCAGTGTTGTTCTTGAAGCCCACTACTGCCACGGTGGGTTCCTTGTGAATGAGTTGCATCCTTCGCCACTGATATCCGCCGACGGCAGCGAGTGCCACGAGAAGCAGGGCCGCTGCGGCCATCGGCTGCCAGCGAGAGCGCGGCGGTTCGAGGGCGCGCGCCACTTCCAACGTGTCCTGAAAGCGGTCCTGCGGCGATCGGGCGAGGCAGCGCAGTATCGCGCGCTCCACGCGAATCGGCAGGTCAGGGACGTACCTGGTTGGCAACACCGGCACCTCGTGCAGCTTCTTGGATTGCAGTTCCTCACGGGTTTTCGCGACGTAGGGCCAATGCCCGGTTAGCAGTTCGTACAGCACCGTTCCGAATGCGTAGATATCCGTAGCAGGAGAAACGGGTTCGCCTTCAATCTGTTCTGGAGCCATGTAGGCAGGGGTGCCAGCACCTTGGCCGCTCCCGGCCTCCGCCGCTCGCAGGTTGTGGGCCAGACCGAAGTCGGTAATCACTGCGCGGCGAGTCTTTCCGTCTTCGCCGGTGACGATCATTACGTTGCCGGATTTGAAGTCCTGGTGGATGACTCCGGCTTGGTGGGCCGCTCGCAGCCCCTCTGCCATCTGGCGGGCGAGCACAAGCGCCTCATCCAGAGGAAGAGTCCCGGACTTCTCAATGTAGGAAGACAGCGGAACACCCTCCAGCAGTTCCATGGTGAGAAACGCCATAGGGCCGGAAGGGCGCGGGTCATAGACCAAATCAAAAATGCGGCATACGTTGGGGTGAGTTACCTTGCGGGCGAGCTGAATCTCACGCTTGAACTGCTCGATGGCCGCAGGATTGCCCGCAATCGCCGGAAGAATGGTCTTGACCGCGACGCGATCGTGTAACTCCAAGTCCTCGGCTTCGTACACTTCGCCCATCCCGCCCTTGGAGATAAGACGAAGCACGCGGAAGCGGCTGGCCAGCAGGTCGCCGGGGGCGAAGGAAGCCACCGTGGTGTGCCCGCCAGACGAACCCGGGTGATAGCTTAGTTGGGCGTGGCCGGACGAGGGCGGAAGCGATTCGTCCGGTCGTGACTGAGGAGACTTGGTGTCCTTAGACGGCATTTGCGCGTCGAGATCACGAACGGCAGAGGCATTATGGCACAGGGTTGGGTAGTGGGTCAGTTTGATTTCCACAGGCTATGGCGGGAAGTCGCGGGATGTGGCAGGATGTTGTCATGCCTCGCCGAGCAAGCAAGGACCACGACTTCGTTACCGTCGCCAGACGGGTAGTCGAACACGCCATTGGCGAGCACCTAAATGGGACCCCGCTAGAAGACCCCGACGCGGGGAAAAATCCAGCTGCGGTAGCTCTTAGCAAGCTAGGTGCATCGAAGGGTGGTAAAGCGAGAGCCGCGAAGCTTTCAGCCGCGAAACGCAAAGCCATCGCAAAAAAAGCTGCTAGGGCGAGATGGCGTTTAGTTTAGCCATTCTTGTCCTCAATCTCCATTTGGGTCTTGAGAATCCTCGGCGTTTCAGAAATGAATACCAAATCCGGGATGTCATCGTAATGCTTTCGATTATGTGAAATTAGGGGAATCGAGTGCCGAATGGCCGTTGCTGCTATCCAGAGGTCGTTGTCGCCGATCTTCCTGCCAGCCTGTAAAAGCTTCGCGTTTAGCTCAGCATAAGTCTGACACAGAGCCATGTCGTAGGGGATCACCCCAGTTAAGGCGATGCGACGTTCCAGTTCTGCGGTTTTCGGCGGTCCCCATCCTTTATGCTTGGACCATGTCAGCAGTTCCCCAACTGTAACGAACGAGAGTGCGAGCTTTTTGCCTTTAATATGTTTCTCGTACTGAGATGCCAGCGTATGACCTTTCATTAAGAAGGAAAATACGTCAGTGTCAACTAGCACAACCTCGACCATGGAAGTGGCGTCTACCGTGGCGGTTATTACCTACTTTCTTGCGTCATAAATTACTTTGAGCATCTCATCCACGTCCTCATCGGGAGGTATGCCACCAACGAGAATAGAGGGATCGTCTAGCGGCTGCACATTGCTTGCAGCCATCAAATCGGCTATTGAGGGATTCGCGAAAAATGATTGGTCGCTCAATGCCATTGGGGAGAGCGGTACAATTTCACTGATATGCATCAGTTCAATCTTGTCAGTGTAGGGATGAATCGTTCCTAGCCCCTTAACTCTCACGTATTTCCTAAGCAAACCGTATATTTCGTCTGCTCGTTGCGGCTCGAACGTACACATCACCGGAGTACCGATCGGTGGGTCAATCCGGCATTTATAGTCTTCTTTCTTGAAGTCTGCCATCTCCAACACGCCATCCACTTCAACCAGCGCTTTTCGCGGACTACTAAGCCGCTTCGCGACGCGCGCCCTGACTGTTTTTGTAATCGCCGCCGAGATCTTATTTTGGTGTCCGTTATGACTGCGCGTGATCCAATCAATCCGCGAAATTCCTTTCGGACTAATGACGCCGGTTAATGAATACAATCTCAACAAAACCCCGGCGTCGAACCCATCGGCGCTCTTCTTTCGCACTCCAGCAATGGTGCTGGCGAACTCCCTTATTACCTGCGCCCCAAACTCTTCACTGAAAGCAAGCGGCCTTTGCGGCTTACGAAGATCAAAATCTAGCGTGGTGGGACTATTCCCGTGAATAGCGATTAGTTCTAGGGTGCACTCCTCTTGTATACTGTGCTCAATCGGACCAGGATGGTATGTCTTCCTTTTTCTTAGAGCCTCCGCCTGCTTGTTAATTGCGTTCTGGGCATCTTCGCATATCCGAACAAGCTCAGGGATTGGCACGCGGCCCTTGCGTATTCCGGGGCCTTCTAGTTTCAGCCGTAGTATTGGCTTCGGTTCGGACTTTTGCTTTCTCTTCGCCAAATGGAGCCCACCCGCCACGAGCATACACCTTTTGTGGAAATCATACGATAGGGAGGAATCAATACCTACGATAACCTGTTGAGTTCAAGAAAACGCTTGACAACGCCTGCACGAGCAAGCATAATGGTCAGCATGAAGCAACTAGACCAAACGCGACGCGCTCAGGTTGTTAGATGCCTCGTCGAAGGCAACAGCATCCGTTCCACGGTCCGTATTACCGGCGTTGCGAAGAACACAATCGTCCGGCTGCTGGGGGAACTAGGCTGCGCGTGCGCCGCATACCACAACAGCACCGTGCGCAACGTGAAGGTGCGCCGCTTGCAGTGTGACGAGATTTGGGAATTTGTCGGCGCAAAGGCGCGGAACGTCAGCCCTGAAAAGAAAGCCGCAGGATGGGGCGATATTTGGACTTGGACAGGCATTGATGCAGATACCAAACTGATCGTCTCGTACCTTGTTGGCGGTCGCGATGGCGGATGGGCACAGGACTTCATGGAAGATTGCGCCAGCCGCATCAAGGGTCGCGTGCAGATCACCACAGACGGGCATCGGGTGTACCTGGATGCGGTTGAGAACGCGTTCGGCGCTGACATCGACTACGCGCAACTCCAGAAGATTTACGGCGCTCCGTCCGATGAAGAGACGCGCCGCTACTCTCCGGCAAAATGCATCGGCTGCGATCTGAAAGTCGTGAGCGGTGACCCGGACCCGAAACACGTGAGCACGAGCTACATCGAACGCTCAAATCTCACGCTCAGGATGGGAATGCGTCGATTCACGCGGCTAACAAATGCATTCTCGAAAAAGGTAGACAACCATCGGCACATGGTTGCGCTGTTTTTCCTCTACTACAATTTTTGCCGTGTGCATTCTACGTTGCGGGTGACTCCAGCGATGGAGGCTGGAATCAGCGATCACGTATGGACTATCGAAGAGATGTGCGAACTTCTGCCAGTGGCACCGTCAGCTATCAAGCAGATTGATAGGAAACTAACACTCCGGGCACTCGGAGACATAGCAATTTAGTAACTTGGATTAGTCGTCACAGAAAGATCGACTTCCCGCCCCGGAGAATCTAATCAGTCAGAAGTAGAAAAAACTTGCACTCTGGCCGAACTAGACGCACAATTACCCCAGATGTGCTTCTGCCGGGCAACCTATTGGGGCTGTCCGGCAGGTGATACTACATACGGTATTTTTGGGAGCCTCAGCAGCCCCATTCTTAACCTGTAGTACCCCCGTGTCAAGGTGTTTTTAAGGGACTCCTGTGTCTATGCAGGTATGCCCTCCCGGCCAAGGTGGTCCGCACCAAGGCCGGGAGGTTCTCATCCACCATTTGCCAAGGGGCTGTAAAGCCCCCAAAAAGGAGAGCAAACAATGGAAAAGAAAGTCATCAACCGGAGCGCAGTGTCTGGCCGCTTTGTACCAGAGCGGTACGCCAAAGCGCATCCCAAAACCACTGAACGGGAGCATGTCCCGGTCAAAACCCCCAAAAAGTAGGCCGACCATGGCCCTCTACTGGGTTGGATATGACCTCGACAAGCCTGGACAGCAGTACCAGGCGCTCATAAACAGGCTCGTGGAGCTTGGAGCCAGAAAGATTCTTCTTTCTGATTGGCTACTCGTTAACACGGCCACACCCGAACAAATCCGCAACGACCTGGATAGATTTCTCGACAAAAACGACCGCATCATTGTCGCAGAGCTTAAGAACAATGCTGCCTGGAGAAACCTATTGCTGTCCAATGACGAGGTTCAGAGGCTCTTTGCAAACTGCACTTGAGCATCCAGCCTCATTTGATGGAGAGGACAAGACGATGCGAGTGGCTTCCCAAAGCCGCATCAATGCGTCTGTGTCCTCTCCGTTTTCAGGTTCAATGTGCAAGCCGCCTTGCCACCATGACCTGCCCCCCAAGAATTAGTCCATCGGAAATGTGACTTCTCCATTTAGGATGACCCGCCCAGGGTCGGAGGAGGAGTCGTGCGCAAGAGTCGATTCAGCGAAGAACAGATCATTGCCATCCTGAAGGAGTCGGAAGCCGGGGTGGAAACGGGAGAACTGTGCCGGCGGCACGGGATCACACGGGGGTGCTATTACCGGTGGAAGAGTAAGTTCGGAGGGATGGAAG
>JAIQET010000035.1 GCA_020073645.1 Terriglobia bacterium
GGCGCCGAGACATCCACGAGCAATGCGGCCCGGGTGGCTGGCCTGGGCCGCTTTATTTTTGGTCGTCAGCCCTCAGCCCTCAGCCCTCAGTCGTCAGGAGTCAGGAGCCTGCCCAGCACCCGTTGCTCATTACTAGCTCTTGATATTCGCTTTTTGTTTGCCTATACTTTCAATTAAGTCAACCCCTGGCGACGAGCACGTATGCAACCGAAAAAAATTTGGTTTGTTCTTCGTTTTCCAACGACGTACTTCGCATTCACAACTCGTTCATCGGTACTATCACGCTCGCACTGCCCAAAATTTTTCTGCAACGGGTAACGAAGGCCCTTGGCGACCACCGATTACAGTCTCGCGCATAGTCTCCCGGCAAATGTTGAAGCCGAGCGCTCCATTCTGGGCGCGATTCTTCTCGACAACCTGGCTTACAACCAGGCGGCAGAGCATCTGAAGCCTGAGGACTTCTCACTCGATTCTCATCGTCGCATTTATACGCGCATGGTGGATCTGGCCGAGTCTTCGCGGGCCATTGATCTCATTACGCTGGTCGAGGAACTCGACCGCCGGAAAGAACTGGAGGCGATCGGCGATGTGGGCTACATCTCGGGTTTGCTCGACGGCGTTCCCGACCGGCCCAGCATCGAGCACTACATCAAGATTGTCCGTGACAAGGCGCTGCTGCGCGGGCTGATTCACGCCGCCAGCGCCGCGATTGCGCGCGCCTCCGAGCAGAGCGATCCCGCCGAAGAGATTCTCAATGATGCTGAAGCTGCCATCTTCCAGTTGTCGGAAAAGCGCATCGGCCGCGGCTTCATGGGCGTGCAGGAGATCGTCAAGGAATCGTTCGGGTCGGTGGACGCCCTCCTGCAGCGCGGCCAGCGCATCACCGGCCTGGCCACGCACTACACCGACCTGGACGAGATGACCAGCGGATTGCAGCGCGCCGACCTGATCATCATCGCCGCCCGCCCCTCCATGGGTAAGACCGCGCTCGCCATGAATATCGCGGAGAACGCGGCCATCGAAGACAACAAGACGGTGGGCATGTTCTCTCTGGAAATGTCGCGCGAGGCGCTGCTGTTGCGCCTGCTGTGCTCCAAAGCCAAGGTGGACTCACACCGGATGCGCACCGGCTCGCTGTGGCGCGAGGATATGGACAAGGTGGTGCACGCCATGGAGCAACTGGCGCATGCGCCGATCTTCATCGATGACACTCCGGGCATCGCGCTTAGCGAAATGCGAGCCAAGGCCAAACGCCTGCAGCAATCGCAAGGCGCGCTCGACCTGATCATCGTGGATTACCTGCAGCTCATGTCCGGCGGCGGACGACGCTACGAGAACCGTACCCAGGAAGTGTCTGCGATTTCTCGCGGCCTGAAGGGGTTGGCCAAGGAATTGAATGTTCCCGTAGTTGCGCTTTCCCAGTTGAGCCGCGCTCCAGAGAGCCGTGGCGGCGACCACCGTCCGCAGCTCGCCGACCTGCGCGAGTCGGGATCGATCGAGCAGGACGCCGACGTCGTGGCTTTCATCTTCCGCGAAGAAGTCTACAAACCCGACGAGCCGGAGCTCGACGGTATTGCCGAGATCATTATTGCCAAACAACGCAACGGTCCGACCGGCAGGCTCAAGATGGCCTTCATCAAGAACTCCACCCGATTCGAGTCGCTGGCGGACGGGAGGGGCGACCCGGAAGAGTGAAGCGCAAGCGAAATCTGGGCGGTGATCGGCATCACCCGGGGGTCGCCCTCCTTGTGGAAAAGGTTGTGGAATTGAAGATTGCTCTGCCGGACTCGATTCGTTCAGGCCACGAGGATGGCGGGGTTGCCGTTCGCAGCAGCGCCTAAGATACCATTTAATAAGGAGTTAACGGTCCCGGCAGCACCCGGTTGTGGCTTCTGAAGCGGGCGAGAATTCCGTGCAACCTTTGAGATTTGCACATACTGAGAACCCTGTGCCTGCACTCAGGAACAGAAAACTCCCATAGACCAGTTGGGGATGTCTGGAGAAAACGGGGGCTGGAGATCGGCTCAGCTACTGCCTTCGCCCACCTTCAACACTGCCAGGAAAGCCTCCTGAGGGATGTCCACGCGGCCGATCCGTTTCATGCGCTTCTTGCCTTCTTTTTGCTTTTCCAGCAGCTTGCGCTTGCGGCTAATGTCGCCGCCGTAGCACTTGGCCAGGACGTTCTTGCGCATGGCGGCCACGGTCTCACGGGCGATGATCTTGGCCCCGATCGAGGCCTGGATGGCAACTTCAAACATCTGCCGGGGGATGAGTTGGCGCATCTTGGTGGCCAGCGCCTTGCCGCGCTCATAAGCGAAGTCGCGGTGAACAATCGTGGAGAGCGCGTCCACCGGATCGCCTGCCACCAGGATGTCGAGCTTCACCATGGGAGACTCCCAGTAGCCGGACAGGTGGTAATCCAGCGAGGCGTAACCGCGGGAAACGGTCTTCAAGCGGTCGTAGAAATCGAGCACGATCTCGTTCAACGGCAGCTCGTATTGCAGCATGACGCGTGACGAGCTGACGTACTCGAAGCTTTTCTGCTTTCCCCTCTTTTCTTCTACCAGTTTGAGAATGCCGCCGACGTATTCCTCGTTGGTAAGAATGGTGGCCAGGATGACCGGCTCGTCCACTTTCCTGATTTCGCTCGGGTCCGGCCATTTCGAAGGGTTGTCCACTTCGAGGGTCTCGCCATCGGTCTTCGTGACCCGGTAACGCACGCTGGGCGCGGTGGTGATCAGCTCCAGACCAAACTCGCGCTCCAGCCGTTCCTGGATGATCTCCATGTGGAGCAATCCAAGAAAGCCGCAGCGGAAGCCGAAGCCCAGAGCTGCGGAGCTCTCCGGCTCGTAGAAGAAAGATGAGTCATTGAGGCGCAGTTTCTCCAGCGCTTCGCGCAATGCAGTGTGCTCGTGGGCGTCGACGGTGTAGAGCCCGGCGAAGACCATGGGCTTGATCTCTTCGAAGCCGGGCAGGGCTTCGATGGCGGGATTGGAGTCTTCGGTGATGGTGTCGCCGATTTTTGTGTCCCCCACGTTCTTCATGTTGGCCATGAAGAAGCCGACCTCACCGGCACGCAGTTCGTTGATCTCCACCGGCTTGGGGGTGAGCACGCCGACGGTTTCCACGTCGAACACCCGTCCGTTGGACCACAGCCGAATTTTCTGCCCCTTGCGCAGCGTGCCCTCGAACACGCGAGTCAGCACGATGACGCCCCGGTAGGGATCGAACCAGGAGTCGAAAATCAGCGCCTGTAGCCGATTCTCCGGGTTGCCCTTGGGCGGAGGAATGCGCTTGACGATGGCTTCCAGCACCTCTGGCACCCCCTGGCCGGTCTTGGCGCTGACCAACACAGCATCGGTTGCGTCCAAACCCACCGCGCCTTCGATCATCTCCTTGGTGCGCGGAATATCGGCACTGGGCAGGTCAATCTTGTTGATGACCGGAATAATCTCCAGGCCATGATTGATCGCCAGGTAGGAGTTGGCCAGGGTTTGGGCTTCGACCCCTTGCGATGCGTCCACTACCAGCAAGGCGCCTTCGCAGGAAGCCAGCGAACGCGAGACCTCGTACGAGAAATCCACGTGTCCCGGGGTGTCGATCAGATTGAGCTGGTAGGTTTGACCGTCGCGCGCCGTGTACATCATGCGGACGGCATGCGCCTTGATGGTGATACCGCGCTCCCGCTCCAGGTCCATGGAGTCGAGCACCTGCGCCTGCATTTCGCGCGCAGTGAGCGATCCGGTCAGCTCCAGCAGGCGGTCAGCCAGCGTGGATTTGCCGTGGTCAATGTGCGCGATGATGGCAAAGTTGCGGAGGAACGCGGCGTCCATGGCTAAAGGGCTTAAGCTTGATTTTAACAGGGGAAGCAGTTCTTAGCTCCCGGGTCCCCGTTCTCAGTTCCGCGATGCAGCTTTCCGGTACAATCCAACTGCATTTTCGGAGGAGAGCATGCGCAGGCTCTTGATTGCAATTGTTGGCTTGCTTGTTTCGCTCGCTTTCGGGCAGGCACACGAGTTCGTGAAAGTAGATGCGCCGGTGGTGGCGCTGACGCATGTACGGATGATTGACGGCACCGGTGCTTCAGCACAGGAAGATCAGACACTCGTGCTCGCTAACGGAAAGATTCAATCGGTCTCTCCGGCGGGATCGGCGAACATTCCTCAGAATGCGCATGTGCTTGACCTGCATGGATACAGCGTGATCCCAGGCCTGGTGGGCATGCATGACCACTTGTTTTACCCCATGGGTGGCGGTGTCTTCGGAGAAATGGCGTTCAGTTTCCCTCGCCTCTACCTGGCTGGTGGAGTCACCACAATTCGAACTACCGGCTCGCTCGAGCCCTACACCGATCTGGAAATCAAGAAGCAGATTGACGGCGGGAAAATGCCCGGCCCCAAAATCCACCTGACTGGGCCGTATCTTGAAGGCACGGGCTCCTGGGCCTTGCAAATGCACCAACTTACAGGCCCGGAAGATGCCACCAAGACCGTCAACTTCTGGCTGGATCAAGGCGTGGACAATTTCAAGGCCTACATGTTCATCACGCCGGCGGAGCTTTCCGCCGCGACTACGGCAGCACACAAGCGCGGAGCCAAGGTTACCGGCCACTTGTGCTCGATCGGATTTCGCGAAGCTGCCGGCCTGGGCATCGACGATCTCGAGCACGGACTGCTGGTGGATACGGAATTTTTTCCCTGGAAAAAGGCGGGCGAGTGTCCGTCGCGGCCGGAAGACATGGACTTCATCTCCAAACTGAATGTGCAGACTGGGCCGCTGCACGATACCATCGTCGATCTCATCCAGCACCACGTCGCCGTCACCTCGACACTGCCGGTGTTTGAGATGTTCGTTCCTGGCCGGCCTGCCATCCGGCAGCGAGTTCTCGATGCGCTTGCGCCCGATGCCCGCAGCGCAGTTCTAGCCAACAAAGTCCGGGCGTCCGATGCCAAATTCATCAAGCAGCGGTACGGCAGTGATGCGTCGCCCTGGCCCGCCGCTTTCAAGAAGGAGATGGAATTCGAACATGCGTTCGCCAAGGCTGGCGGCCTGCTGCTCGCCGGACTCGATCCGACCGGCATGGGAGGAGTGATTGCCGGCTTTGGCGACCAGCGGGAAGTAGAGCTGCTGGTCGAAGCCGGATTCACGCCGCTGGAGGCCATTCATATTGCTACCGCCAACGGCGCGCAATTCCTGGGGGAATCCGACCGCATCGGCACCATCGCTCCCGGCAAGCAGGCCGACCTGGTGGTGATCAAGGGCGATCCCTCGACCAGAATCGAGGACATTGAAAATGTGGAGACGGTGTTTGAGGATGGAGTCGGTTACGATTCTGCCAAGCTCATTGAATCGGTGCGCGGGACGATCGGGAGCCGATGACTGCGACGCTGGTGCTTGCCTCGGCGTCTCCACGCCGTCAGGAACTCCTGCGCAACGCCGGGATTCCGTTCGTCGTGCAGCCGACTGATATCCCGGAGATTCCCCGAGAGGGCGAATCGGCGAAAGCTTGCGCCGAACGCCTCGCGCGCGAGAAGGCGCTCGCTGTGTTTCGCGACTGGCCAAAGGATCTTATTCTCGGCGCAGATACGATCGTTGTCGTGGATGGCGAAATGCTGGGCAAGCCGCGTGATGCCGAGGATGCCGCCCGCATGCTGCGCCTACTCTCCGGCAGAACTCATCAGGTGACGACCGGAGTGTGTCTGGTCGGCCCGAGTGGGCTGAGAACCGAGAACCGGCAACTGACGACTGGTTTTGAAGATACTCGCTCAGAGACCACGCTGGTGACCATGCACCCGCTCACCGACGACGACATCCTCTTCTACGTGTCAACCGGCGAACCCATGGACAAGGCCGGCGCGTATGCCATTCAAGGCATAGCCTCACGCTGGATCTCTCGCATCGAGGGCGACTACTTCAATGTAGTGGGATTGCCGGTGGCGTTGGTGTGCAGGATGCTACGGGAGCGCGGGATGACCTAGACGCAGCAAGCTGCGTCTCTACGGATGGATGTTTGGACGTCTTCCAAAGAGTGGACGGGGCGGACTACGACTTCTTGTCCGTTCCTTCTTCGCCATCCTTTACGGCTGACTTGAAGTTCTTGATGCCTTCGCCCAGGCCCTTGCCCAGGTCGGCCAGCTTGCTCGGGCCGAAGATCAAGAGCGCAATGGCCAAGATCAGCAGGATTTCCGGCAAACCCAATTTGCCTAACATGTTGTAACCTCCCACGGGGTTCGCCAGGCGCTCGGGTGAGCGCATGCAGACTTGCGTTGGTACCCCTGTGGAAATTCTAGGCCACTCCACCCTTGGAGTCAAAGAATTGCAGATTCTAGCGGTCGTGCCGTGTGAAGAGGCCGGTGGAGGGGAGCCTGGCGGGTAGTGCCTCTTGGCCGCTGTTCGACAGCCTTGGTGCTGCGCGCGGGATCCCTCACCCGGCTGAAAAGCGCCGGGTTCGGGATGACTTCAGCAGGGAGGCCAAGCGCGTCATAACCCTAGTGATCCTGCACCCAAGTATCGGCGCCTATACCGCCTCAATCAGCGCTGCCACCAGCGCGGCTCGCCGCGCCAGCTCGGAGATCACGATGAACTCGTGCTGGGCATGGGCACCGTCGCCCACGCCGCCCAGACCGTCCAGCGTGGGGATTCCCAGGCCGGCAGTGAAGTTCCCGTCCGAACCGCCGCCCACCGCCGCTTCGCCTAGCTTCCAACCCAACTGCTTGGCGATCTCCGAAGCTTTCTTGTAGAGAGCCACCACGCCCGCAGTGCGCTCCATCGGCGGACGGTTCACGCCGCCTTTGATCTCCAGCTTGCATTTGCGATTAAAGGGCTTGAGCGAGCGCAGTTTGCGGTCGATACCCGCGGCATCTTGCATGCGCGCAATCCGCACATCCAGGGTGGCCGTGGCCTCGGCGGGAATCACGTTCACCCGCGTGCCACCCTGCACCAGACCCACATTCAAGGTGATGCCGCGCTTCAGGTCAGTCAACTTCGAGATCACCGGGATCTGCCGGGCCAGCTCCAGAATGGCGCTCTGCCCTTTCTCGAAATCGAGGCCCGAATGGGCGGCTTTGCCGGTAACTTTAAGCGTGTACTCGCCAACCCCCTTGCGGGCAGTCTTCACCGCTCCCTGCAAGCCATACGAGGGTTCGAGCACCAGGACAGCCTCTGACTTCTTTGCGAGGCTTTCGGTGATATGCCGCGAAGAATCGCTGCCTACCTCCTCGTCGGAAACCAGCAGAACAGTAATTGGCCTGGGGAGTTCACCGTGCCACGCGAGCAGTCCCTCGATCGCGCCCAGCATCAGGGCAATGCCCGACTTCATGTCCAGGACGCCTGGTCCGCAGAGCCGGCCATCGGTTGTGCGGCACGGCATGCTGGCCAGGGTTCCCAGCGGATACACCGTGTCATAGTGGCCGAGCAGGAGTATCGGTTGACCGCGTTTGCCGGCGAAATCGACCTGCAAATGGTCTCCGAAGTCCTGCACGCGGTGAAACTTGGCGTGGCCACCGAGCCCCTCGAAGCGCCCGGCGAGCAACGCTCCCACGCGGTCCACAGCCTGTTTGTTGTCGCTGGGCGACTCGATCTCCACCAGGTTGCGGATGGTTTGGACGATCTCATCCTTGCGCTCTTCGAAGTAGCGGAGATGATCCGCCGCTGCACCACTTACCTTGGGCACCACGGTGCGCTTCTTGGGTTGGCCCCGCTTAACCATAAGTTCTCTTTCCCGCGGGGTTTTCCCGCCGACGACCGAAGACCGACGACCGAAGACCGACGACTGACGACTGATCCGCGGCGGCGATACAGTATAATCTTCGCGCCCGACGAGACCAGCATGACCGATACCACTCACCCTGCAACCGAAGCTCCGGCGGCCAAAACCACGCTGGACATCAATGACATCCTGAAGATACTGCCCCACCGCTTCCCCTTCTTGCTGATCGACCGCGTCACTGAGCTTACGCGCCGCGAGCGCATTGTTGCCATCAAGAGCGTCACCATCAACGAGCCGTTTTTTGCGGGGCATTTCCCCAACCTGCCCATCATGCCCGGTGTGCTGATCGTGGAAGCCATGGCTCAGGCGGGTGGAGTGCTGCTGCTAACCGAATTCCAGGATCGCGATGAGAAGCTGGTGTTGTTCACCGGGATCGAACGCGCTCGATTCCGCCGTCCTGTCGTGCCGGGGGACCAGTTGCGCATCGAAGTGCAAGTGAAGGTGTGGCGGGGTACTGCCGGACGTATGGAAGGTAAGGCCTATGTCGGCGACAAACTGGTGGCCGAGGCCAGCGTGAGCTGCCGGCTGGTGGATCGTTCGCGCACGGCGCCGAGTCAGGCTGCCGAACAGGGAAGTTAGCCAGGCTGATCGTGGTCGTCAGTTTCACGGCTCACTACTTGGTATTCGGTATTCGCATTTCATGAGCATTCATCCCACAGCCATCATCGACCCAAAGGCGCATGTCCACCCCTCCTGCAAAGTCGGCCCTTACTGCGTGATCGGGCCAGACGTAGAGCTGGGTGAGGGATGCCACCTGGTTTCGCACGTCGCCATTGAAGGGCCGACGAAAATCGGAGCCGACAACGGCTTCTTTCCTTTTTGCTCGATTGGCATGGCACCCCAAGACCTGAGTTACGCGGGCGAACCCACGCGCCTGGAGATTGGCGATCACAACGAGATTCGCGAGTTCGTCACCATCAATCGGGGCACGGTGAAGGGTGGCGGGCTGACGCGAGTCGGCAACCATACGCTGGTGATGGCCTATACCCACATCGCCCACGACTGCGCCATCGGAGACCATGTGATCCTGGCCAACGCCGCTACGCTCGGCGGGCACGTGACCGTGGAAGATTGGGTGACGGTGGGCGCGCTCTGCCCGGTGCACCACTTCGTGCGCATCGGAGCGTATTCGTTTGTCGGTGGAGGGACCACCATCACTCGCGACGTGCTGCCCTTCTCGAAAACGGCCGCCGCGCGCGACACTCACGCCTACGGCCTGAACGCCGTCGGACTCGAACGCCGCGGATTCAGCAAGAAACGCATCCGTAAGCTCCATCACGCTTACAAACTTCTTCTCGCGTCGAAGCTGAATACCACGCAAGCGCTGGAGAAGCTCAAGGCGGAGCCGGACCGGGGGGAGGATGTGGACATGCTGATTCGGTTCATTGAAGCGTCGGAGCGCGGGGTAATCAAGTAGCATTCAGCGGTCAGCATTCAGCGTTCAGCCCCTCTTTTGTTCCCCCTGATCCGAATCGTCGTGGCCATAGGGATGCTTCGCTCCGCTCAGCATGACAAGCCTAACGCATAGGCCAACAGAAAACCGCTACAAAACCTGTGTTGGCTGAGTGCTGAATGCGGAGTGCTGAATGCTAGACTGTCTCCGCATGCCTGGTCCCAAGGAAAAACTCGGCCTCATCGCCGGCAACGGCAAGTTCCCGTTCCTGGTGCTCGACGCCGCTTGCGCGCAGGGACTTGATGTTATTGTCGCCGCCATCAAAGAGGAAGCCTTTCCCGAGATCGAATCCCGCGGTGCCGCCGCGGTCCACTGGCTGTCACTGGGGGAACTTTCCAAGTTGATTGAGACTTTCCAGCGCGAGGGCGTGCATCGCGCCATCATGGCCGGACAAGTCAAACATAAGCAGATTTTCTCCAGCATCAAGCCGGACTGGCGCCTGGCCAAGTTGCTGCTTTCGCTGGGTACTCGCAATACCGATTCTCTGCTCGGCGCGGTTGCGAAGGTCCTGGCCGACGAAGGGATCACGCTGGAGAACTCAACCGCGTTGCTGGAACCGCTGCTTGCCAGGCAGGGCACGCTGACCAAGCGCACGCCCACCGAACAAGAAAGAAAGAACATCGACTACGGACGCGCCGTGGCACGCCACCTGGCGCAATATGACATCGGGCAGACAGTGGTTGTCGCCGAAACAGCCTGTGTGGCGGTTGAAGCCATGGAGGGGACCGACGCCACCATCGAGCGCGCCGGCCAGATCATGGCGTCGCTCGAATCCGAGGCCTCCACCCTGAGCCGCAACCTCACCGTGGTGAAGATCGCCAAGCCCAATCAGGATATGCGCTTCGATGTGCCGGTGGTCGGCGTGAAGACGGTCGAAGTCATGCAGCGCGCCGGCGCAACCTGCCTGGCGCTGGACGCGGGACGATGCCTACTGCTGGATGGGGATGCGATCCTCAATGCGGCCGATGCTGCCCAAATCGCGATCGTTGCCGAGCCCGCTTAGTCCGCGCCCAATGCGCCGGCGCGCGAACCCCGCGAACGGCTTCGAGAACCGGACACCGGCTTCTTTCGCAACTCCGCCCGCGCTTTGGTGAGGTCGTGCGCCGTCTGCAGATTCATCCAGAATTCACCTGAATTTCCGAAATAGTCTGACAGCAGTAGCGCGGTTTCCGGCGTAATCCCACGTTTGCCGCGGACCAACTCGTTGACCCGATTCTGCGGAATTCCCAGTGCCCTCGCCAGTTTCGCCTGGGTCAACCTCAAAGGTTCGAGGAACTCGTTCAGTAGAATCTGTCCGGGATGGGTTGCGATTCTATGGCTCGGCAACATACTCCCTTATTCCTCAGTGATAGTCTGTGCACCGCACATCCCGGCAATTGCCTTCTTCAAACAGAAAGACAAGCCGGTATTGGTCGTTGATTCGAATGCTGTAAAAGCCCTCCAAATCACCCCGAAGTTTCTCGAGCCGGTTGGAGGGAGGAATCCGCAGGTCCTGCAGCGAAACTGCAGCGTTCAGCAGGTCCAGCTTATTCTGGGTTCTCTCCCATAACGCCCTGGGCAGCCTCCGGGCGGCCTTCGTGTCCCGCCCGTGATAAATGTCCTCCGTCGTCTTGTCGGCAAACGAGACGATCACCAGCCAGTATACATGACTTCCGTGTATTCGTGTATATTTGACAATAGTCAACCAACACCAGGAGAGCTGCATGTCTGAAACCGCCCGTCTTGCCGACCAGATCCGCCGCGCCTTCGAGGGAGACGCCTGGCACGGGGATTCCGTGCTCGAACTCCTTGCCAACGTCGATGCCGCCACGGCCGCCGCCCGGCCAATCAAGAACGCTCATACCATTTGGGAACTGGTTCTCCACATCAACGCCTGGGACGATGCTGTCCTTCGCCGCACCGGAGGCACCGCCGTGGCTCTCAGCGACCAGCAGAATTTCCCGCCGGTGAGGGACACCAGCCAGGCGGCGTGGCAGAAAACCGTCGAGCACCTCAAGCGCACCCACGAGGAGCTGGTCAAAGCCGTTGCCGCCTTCCCCGACTCCCGCCTGCAGGAGCAGGTTCCGGGCAAGACCCAGAGCTATTACAACTTCTATTACATGTTCAGCGGGATCGTGCAGCACGAGCTTTATCACGCGGGGCAGATCGCTCTGCTGAAGAAGGCTCTGCACTAGCCATGCGTTGACACTAGGGTTCCTTCATGTCATGCATAGTCCGAAAAAGCCGGCGGGGGACGGGCATGGCTGGTAATGGCTTCTGGCCGCTGTCTCACGGCCTTGGTGCCTGCGCGCGAGATCCCTCACCCGGCTGAAGTACGCCGGGTATCGGGATGACGTCAACACAGGATTTGGGCTAACTGCACCACCTTCCCCCGTGTACCTTCGTCTCCTTTGTGGTTAAATCAACTCTTTCCCGGCAATCCGCCGGCGGGCAACGCACAACTGGCCACTGACAACTGCATCGACGTCGCGGTGATTGGCGCTGGCGCCTTTGGACGCAACCATGCGCGCGTCTATCACCAACTCGCTCAGCAAGGCGAGCCGGTCAAGCTGGTTGCCGTAGTGGACCCAGACGTGGCCCGTGCCGACGTGGTAGCCCGCGAATATGGCGCCCGCGCATTCGGCTCGGTCGGGCAGTTGATCTCCACCCGCGGCGAAATCCAGGCGGCTTCGGTCGTGGTACCGACCATTCATCATCTGGAGGTCGCCCGCGCCCTGATGGAGGCCGGGATCGATGTCCTGATTGAGAAGCCGCTGGCCACCTCGCTCGAGGAGGCCGACGAGCTAATTCGCTTGGCCCAGCAACTCGGCAGAACCGGCCAGGTCGGTCATCTGGAGCGATTCAATCCTGCGGTACACGCCACCCTTCCTCTTATCACCCGGCCCATGTTTTTCGAGGTCCATCGGCTGAGCGTGTTCACGCCACGCTCGCTCGACGTGGACGTCGTCCTTGACCTTATGATCCACGACCTCGACGTGGTGCTGGCATTTACCAATTCGCCCGTGACGGAGATTCGCGCCGTCGGCCTGCCCATACTGTCTGGCAAGGTGGACATCGCCAACGTGCGCCTGGAGTTCGAGTCTGGCTGCGTGGCCAACTTCACCGCCAGCCGGGTTTCGACCGAGCGGGTGCGCAAGCTGCGCTTCTTTCAGCCGCAGCAGTACATCTCACTCGACTACGGCCGCCAGGACGTGCTCGTCTTCAGCGTAGGCGGAGACCGCGCGCTTCCCGGCACACCCTCCGTGAACCCGCAAATCAAGGTGGCCAAGCCCCCGATCATCGCGGAAGAGCCCCTGCACGCGGAGCTGAAGTCCTTCCTTGATTCTGTCCGCCGTCGTTCCCGGCCGGTGGTCTCTCTGGAAGACGGCCGTCGTGCCCTGGCAGTGGCGCTCGACATCGTGGCCGCGATCGGAGAGCACGGCAGAAAAGTCCGCCTCGACAAACTGGGGACGCTCTAGCCTTCCACTCCGGTTCCCATCTGGGGCTGTGGCCAACGGAGCATCTGCAACGTAAAGATTTGTAATCAAATAGGTGCTTGCGCCATTCACCTTTCGCGGATTCCAGGAAAAGGTGCGAAAATAGAGGTACTTGGCCGTGGGCCGGCGGTTTTCAGCGCTCGTGGCAAGATCTGGCGCTGATGCAACCACTAGCTGCCGTTCGTGTCTAACTAACAGGCAAGCCGCTCGATGTCGACAACCGAAATCCCGGCGGGAAATCCAGCCTCTCCGTCGCCGCAAGCGCCACCCGCGGATGGTGGCGATCTGTACGATGGCCAGCGCTGGGAATCGGTGTACCGCGAGATGCACGACGTCCCCGCCCTGCTGATCCAACTGCAGGATGACCTCTCGCGCTCCCGCCGCCGCGAGGCGCTGTGGATGTCGGTTGTCTTTCACCTGATGGTGGTGATCCTGTTCATCAATTCCGACCGGCTAGCGAATTTTCTGCCCAGGCGCTCGGTGATTGTCGTGGCTCCGGGCGACATGCTCCACGAGAAGGAACTCACGTACCTGGAATTACCTCCGGACGAGCAGAAGCTCACCAAGCGTCCCGACACCAACAACATCTCTGACAAAGACCGTGTCGCGACGTCGCGCGCGCCGCAGCTTGATCGTCAGGAAATGAAACATATTCTCGACAGCGGGCGGCCGGGTGCCCCAGGACCGGGGGGACCTCCGCTCGAGCAACCATCCCAGCCCGAGCAACCGCCGGCTCAAGCGATGGCGCAAGCCACACCTGCCCCGCAAGAGCAGCCCCAGTTTCAGTCCCGACGGTCACAGAGCCCCGCGGGACAGGACCAGGTCGCCAAGCTGACTGCGCCTACGACCGGGGCAGCCCAGCCCAGCTTCAAGTCACCAAGCCTCTCTGCCGGGTCGCAGATCGAGCAGGCCGCCCGTGCCTCCTTGGCCCATCGCGGTGGTTATGGCGGGGATAGCGGCGATTATGGCCTCGGTCAAGGCGCCAAAGCCGCTGGCGCCATCGGCCCACTCGACGTTCTCAGCGATACCATGGGCGTCGACTTCGGCCCGTATCTTTCCCGCGTGCTGCAAAACGTCAGGGAGAACTGGTACACCCTCATTCCCGAGGTCGCGCGGGCGCCGCTCATGAAGCAGGGCAAAGTCTCGATCGAGTTCGCCATCCTTAAAGATGGCCGCGTCGCAGGCTTGAGTTATGTCAGCAGTTCGGGCGACGTTTCGCTCGATCGCGCCGCCTATGGCGGCATCACCGCGTCCAATCCGTTTCCGCCCTTGCCCGCCGAGTTCAATGGGCAGTATCTCGCGTTACGTTTTCATTTCTTTTACAACCCAGACAAGAACGACATGCGGTAGCGCCGGCGTACGACGGCCACCGGGATGGTCGGCGAGAACGTGATGGTTGGGGGCGTTACTTCGCGCCGTTGGGATAGACCAGGATCTTGCTGGCTTCCCCCGTCTTCAGCCGTTCCATACCCTTCGAGAAGTCTTTCATCGCGATGCGGTCGGTAATGGCAGGGTGCAGATCGAGTTTCCCCGCCTTCAGCAGGGCTGTCATCTGGTACCAGGTCTGGTACATGCGGCGCCCGTTGATGCCCTGGATCGTAAGGCCCTTGAAAATAATGTCCTCGGAGAAATTGACTGAGATGGGTTTGGATGTGAGGCCCAGGAGGGAAATGCGTCCGCCGCGGCGTACGATGTCGAAAGCTGTTCGAATGGCGTCCGGATGGCCCGCCATCTCGAGAACCACATCGGCGCCCAGACCGCCTGTCTGCTCCGCCACAATGGCACGAACATCATCTTTTGTGGGATCCAGCGCAAAATCGGCCTTCATCTCTTTGGCCAGCCCCCGGCGGTGGTCATTCACCTCGATGGCGAAGATCGTCGTGGCGCCTACCGCCCGCGCGACTGCAATCGAGAACAGTCCGATGGGCCCACAGCCGGTAATCGCCACGGTTTTGGCTGCGATCTCGCCCGCGAGCACGGTGTGAACGGCATTCCCCAGCGGATCGAGGATCGAGGCGTACTCCAGCGGGATCGCGGGATCGAGTTTCCAGATGTTCGACTCGGGAATCACCACGTATTCGGCGAACGCCCCGTCCGCATCCACCCCGATGATCTTCACGTTCTGGCAGATGTGGGCCTCCCCGGTACGGCACTGCAGGCATTTGCCGCAGGCCACATGCATCTCGGCCGAAACGAAATCCCCCTCTTTCACGCTGGTGACTTCATCGCCGAAGGCTACGACCTCGCCGCAGAACTCGTGACCGGGAATGAGTGGCGGATGAATTCGGTTCTGCGCCCAGCGGTCCCAGTTGTAGATGTGCAGGTCAGTGCCACAGATGGAGGCGACCTTTACCTTGACCAGCACGTCGGTCCGGCCGAAGCCCGGAACTTTGACCTCGCGAACCTCCGCACCCGGCGCGGCTTTCGGCTTGACGACGGCCATCATGGTATTGGGCATGGATGGGTCCCTTTCTCTCGCCCGAAGGCGGGGTCAGGAGCAGGTTAAGGATCACATACTCGCCCGGTCTCGGGCAGGTAGACTCAAGATTCTAGCACCGCTAGAACCGGACGTCAGACCTCGGCCGGCGGACCTCACTTCAACACGGTGGTGAGCTGCATGCCGGCCATCAGCCATCGTCCGTCGCGTTTCACAAAGAACTTCGTGAACTGAAAAAACGAAGTCGTAACCCGGCCATTCTGCCGGGCGAGCATGGTCAGATGCCCGGTGAGAATCGCGGCATCGCCGTAGACCCGAACATTCAGATCTTCCGGAATCATGTCCAGCACTTTACGCTCGGGGGCGCGGAATTCCGACAGAACCTGCTGTTTGCTCTGCACGGCCCCATTGGCGAAAGTGCGAACATAGTCCTCGGTGAGGCGGGACGAGTACTCATCCCAGTTGCCTTGCAGGATTAAGTGGGTCAATTCCGTCTCCAGCTTCATGATCTCCGCGTCGGCTGCTGGATCTGCGTCGGCCTTTACTCCAGGGACCTGTCCAAGCATAGGCATCGCCAAAAGGGCGAGCGTCAGCACTGCAAGGATTATCTTTCGCATACGAGTTGCACCTCCGATCTCGGCCAACCTGCAGAGCGCTGCGGCCTGCACGTCATCCTGCCCGCGGCCCGGACGGCCCCGGCTTGTGCTTGGCAATCGCTTGCCGGTTGTACTCCTCCGACTTGCCGCGCGGAATGCTGAGCGACTTCCACTCCTGCGTGCGGAAGTGTTTGGCGAGAAAGACAATCTGCCCGATGTGATAGGCATAGTGCGCCAGTTGCCGCCCCACGGCTTGCATGATGGTATGGGGTTCGTCCCGGATCGTGACCATGCGCAGCAAGTCCTCGGGTTTCAGGGCTTCGATGGTGGAGAACACTCGCGCCCAGCCTTCGTCCCACCAGCGCATGACTTCTGCGCGAGTGGTGCCCGAGTTGATTTCGAATTCCTGGTCGCGATGCCGGTCCGGTTTCTCGCCGTCGGTGGTCAGAAAGTCGGTGAACCGCGAGCGCATGTTGCCCGCCAGGTGCTTGACGATGACGGCGATTGAGTTCGACTCCGGATCCAGCGCTACGAACAGCTCATCATCCTTCACTTGCGCGATCGCACCCTCGGCCATCCGCTTGTGCCCGCGAAACTGGCGGCGGACTTCGTCGAGATATGCGGCGCCAACTTCCCCGCTCATACGCAGTAACTCCTTCTTCTGAGAGTCTGTGTCGCAACTCGTGTGTCTTCCCTGAAGGGACTCGCCGCGATCCCCTCGGCCTACCCCGGGCTCACGCCCGGGGCTATATTCTGCCGCCGCTCCGCGTCTGGATTGCAGATTCGTTCCACTTCATGCGCCTACCACGAGTTGCGAAACAGATTCCTGAAAACACGGATATCGTAGTTCCTTTGCTCGGCCGAGTCGCGCTGCGCCACAGCGCTTCGCCGTCTTACGGGGCCAGGGGTTGTCCCATGACAGGCGGGGCTTGTACCTGCACTTCGATCCCGCCCAGCCATTTGGCCATCAGGTTGTAGAGAAAGGCCATGATTGCGCCACCAACAAAGCCGATCAGGCCATACACGATTGGCGCCAGGATGCCCAGCGCCAACCCACCAATCGCGCCGAGGGGATTGTTGCTTCCCCCAGCCATGGAACCGGCCAAACCAGCCAGCAAAAAGATCGGGAGGAAAATCAGACCTAGCAACGCGTAGATTGCACCCATGACCTTGGCCACGGAAAGCACACCTACCGACTTGATCGTATGCATGGACCACTTCCCTTCTTTGCGAATTCGACTTCAGGTTGTCCCAAACCCGCCCCCGCCCGGAGTTTCGATCCGGATGCGCTCACCCTTGCGGAGCCGGACATTGAACTTACCCGGCAACTCCTGCGAAGAACCGTTTTCTCGAATCACAATCGCCTTACCTGGCGCACCGTCTTTTCCGCCACTCAATCCGTACGGACCTCGTGTCCGCCGCTCCGCCAGCAGCGTAACCTCTGCATCGGCCAGCACCTCGACTTCGCGCACGATCCCATCTCCACCGCGATACTTGCCCTGCCCTCCACTATGCGGCCGCAGGGAATATCGCCGAACCCGCAGTGGGTAGGCATATTCCAGGGCCTCGGCTGGCGTGTTCAGAGAATTTGTCATGTGCGTGTGCACGCCGGATACGCCGGGCATGGTGGGACGCGCCCCCATCCCGCCCGCGACTGTCTCGTAGTACGCAAACGGTTCATGGGTTCGCGGATCGATCCCGCCGATAGTGAGATTGTTCATGGTTCCCGATGCGGCGGCGGGAATGCGTGCGGGAATCGCCTGCGCCAGGGCCCGCAACAGCACGTCCACAATTCGCTGGGAAGTCTCCACGTTTCCCCCAGCGACTGCGGCCGGCGGGCGTGCATTGACCACTGTGCCCTCCGGCGCAATTACCCGGATGGGCCGCATCAATCCGGAGGTCGCGGGCACATCTTCCGCCAGCAGGCAACGAAAGACATAAAAACAAGCGGAGTAGGTGATGGCCTCCACCGCATTGACGCTTCCCTCCACTTGCGGATCACTGCCGCTGAAATCCACGGTGACCATAGGTCGTGTGGAGACGGGTCTCCGATCCGACCTGGCCCGATCGGAGATCCGGCGACGCACATTCCTCGCAAACGTGATCGCTGCCACAATCTTCACTGGCCGTTCGCTGATCCCATCATTGTCGAGAAAATCTTCGGCGCGGTACGTCCCCCGTGGAACGCGCTCCAAAAACGCGCGCATCATCTCCTCGGAATACTCCAGCAACTCCCGCGCGGCGCGGGTGGCACGCGCCAGTCCATAGCTCCGGCAGATTTCCCGCAAGCGCTCGGCACCGGTATGACAGGCCGCGATCTGTGCGCCCAGGTCACCCTCCCGCTCGTGGGGCGTGCGGACGTTGGTCAACAGCAGCGCGAGGAGGTCGCGCTCTATCTCACCGGCGCGCATGATCTTGACCGGCGGAATGCGCACCCCTTCCTGGTAGATCTCGCGGCACAGTCCCATCGAACCGGGATACGAACCGCCGACGTCGGCATGGTGCGCCCGCGAGGCGACGTAGAAATCCGGCCGGCGGCTTTTGCGGGAAAAATAAAATGGCGCTACCAGGGTGATGTCCGGCAGGTGCGTTCCTCCGCAGAACGGATCATTGAGCATCACCATGTCGCCCTGCTGAAGTTCGAAACGATCAATTGCCGCCCGCACCGACATCGGCATCGAGCCCAGGTGCACCGGCATGTGATCGCCCATGGCGATGACTTCGCCCTGCGCGTCGAACAAGGCGCAGGAATAATCGCGCCGCTCCTTGATGTTCGGTGAAAACGCGGTCCGGCGCAGCGCGGCGCCCATTTCTTCCGCAATCGAGTGGTAGATGTTCTTGAAGATTTCCAGTTCGATAGGATCGCGTCGCAGCATGTCGCACAAAGTGTACGCCACCCTTCGCGCCAGCGGTCGCCTCGGAGCCAACCGGCGCAGCGCAGAATTATGTTGACAACTGAGGTAAGACCCCGCAATATCTTGGGGTAGTGACGTCGCCCATGCTAGGAATTGGGCAGCATTTTGACTTAGGCCCCTTGCAAGGGAAAATCGTTCACGGAGGAAACTTCATGCCAGCAAAGAAAAAGGCAGCGAAGAAGAAAAAGAAACACTAACCGTCAGCGAGACGATACCTCGCACGGACTAGAAAGTTCTGAAGAGCCTCTCGAGAGAAGCACCTCTTGAGAGGTTTTTTCGCGTTGGCCCGATTTCGCCTGTTCCGCCCAAAAGTGCCCGCCCGGCAAAATCGGGGTTGTCCCGGAGCCCGGGTCGTGCTAGAAACGCGGGGTAGGAAGGGCGCACTTTGCCCGCGATGGACGCCGCCTCCACAATGCCAATGAGCCCGCGAAGCAAAGCTACGGCGAGGTCCACCAAGACCTCCGAGATACTCATACCGGAGAAGCTCTACTTCCGCATTGGAGAAGTCGCCCGGCTTTGCCGCCTGCCGGCTTACGTTCTGCGCTTCTGGGAAACCGAATTTCCCCAGCTCAAGCCGGTCAAGAGCAGCACTGGGCAGCGTATGTATCGCCGCAAAGATGTGGAGAACGTTCTCCGCATCAAGAAGCTGCTCTATGAAGAGGGCTTCACCATTGCCGGTGCGCGCCAGCAAATCCGTTCAGAGGTCAAAGGCGAGAAGAAACAGCCTCCGCTCCCCTTCCCGGGACGATCCCCTGCCGACCTGCAGCATATCCGACAGGGGCTGCGTGAAATTCTCACCATGCTTTCGGCCCGGCACTGAGCACGCACAGGTGTTCCATCCGAGGTACACTTCTTGGTGGCGACAACGGCCATGAAGAAAATTCTGATCGCGTGTTTATTGCTGTTCTGGATCGCAACTTCCGCCCTGGCCCAGCACGAACACCAGATGGCAATGCACCACGATCCTGCCGTCAAGCTGGAAATCCACGACGACCCTGCGGCCCAAGTCCTCACCGTCCGCCTCGGCCCCGTCAACTTGCCCGCGCACGCCGATCACATGGCGGTCGCGCAACCGCCAGATCTTTTCTTCCACATTCCTTTTGATGGATGGCTGGTAGCGTATCACCCACGGCTGACCGACAAAGCAGGAGTCGCGTTTTCTGCTCCCTTGTTGCATCACGTCGCGTTCTGGAACACGCGGCGTTCGGACTTTATTTGCTCCACCAGCGAGGAACACATCTTCGGCGCGGGTACGGAGATGAACGACTGGGCGGCGGTGCCCGGCATCGGATACCGCGTCCACTCTGGCGACCGCATGCGCGTAAGCAGCATGTTCTACAACCCAACCGGCACCGATCGCCGGCAGACTTACCTCGAAGTGAAGATGGAATACCGGCTGGCCGCCAACGCCCAGTTAAAGAGTGTTTATCCCGCGTGGTTCGATGTGAAGCAGTGCGCGGAGGATGACCAGTACGACCTCAAGCCGGGAGACAACGTCACCTCCGGCACTTTGAAGATGGAATACTCCGGCACGCTGCTGGGAGTGGGTGGTCACATGCACAACTATGGCCGCCAACTCCTCTTCGAGAACGTCACTCGGAAGGAAACCATCGCGACCCTCGACTCCAAGCTGGATGGCCAGGGACAGCTGCAGTCCATCCCGGTCGTCTACTTCATGGACCGCGGTGGCTACCATCTCGGCAAGGGCGAAACGGTCAAGGTTACCGCGACCTACCAGAACAACAGCGGACACGATCTGCCCCAGGGGGCCATGGGCATGGTGGTCGGCTACTTCGTGCCGGACAACGATGCCGACATGTGGCAGGGCCTGGTGCGCGGGGAGCCCTAGTGGTTGACGGCTAGGCGCCGCGATTCAAGGACGAGCGACGAACATGATCTCACCCGCCGAAGCGGTTTTGCTGCTGAAGGGTTTGAAGGAAAAGACCTCGCTGATCCGCGTCACGCTGGCTGCGCCGGCGTTGAAGTTTGCTTTCGAGGGCTTCGTCACCGATGTTTCCGACGCCGAAGTGCTACTCATGATCCCTCCACGCTTCAAGATCTCCTGCGCGATGAATATCCAGTTAGAAGGCGCGCGTTTTGAGTATGGCGACACCCGCGAGGCCCCGGAAGCCATCCGGGAATCGCTGGCACAAAAATTCTCGTCGGCTCTGACCATCCTCCTGCCCAACAAGACCCACGTAGTAATTACAGAACTCAACGTGTCGAAACGGTAAAATGAAGGTTCGATGCCGAATGCTCTCAAATTCCTGCCTGGCGGCCGGAACACCATCGCCCTCATCGCTGGATTTCTGCTGATGTTTGCGGTCTGGTGGTGGTGGAGTTCCACTTCGAAGACGGCTCCCGCCGCCGGCACCTTTTCTCCGCCAGGCGAGTTGGATCGCATCGAGTACGCGGTGCAAAATGCCAGAGCTTGGCGCGTCACCACCCTGGGGACCATGCACGGTCAGCCCTTCCAGACCGACCAGGATGTGGTCTGTCCCTTTGACTCTCACACGGTGACCCATACTCCGCCGGCTTCCGGGAATGCGGCTGTGCTTGAAGAATTTGTCGAAACCAAGGATATGTTTTACGCCCGCGAGGGCACCGATCCCTGGGCGTCCCAGCCGCAGGCTGCGACGGACAAATGCCGCGGCGGCCCCATGGCCGGGCCGGCTTCCCTGGTGGCTACCCTGGACAGCTTGAAGTTGTCCGCCAGGCTGCGAAAGGGCAACTTGCTGCAGTTCCAGGGCGGCGCCTGCCGCCTATGGGAGGTTGCTGCGCCCAGCGGCCCCCTGGGTACGATGTGCGTGGATGAGGCCACACACCTCCCGTACGAGTTGCGCTTCGGAGCGTTGCGAGTTCAGTACTCGAACTGGAATCTCCCAGCCGCCATTGAACCGCCGGCGATGCCGAGTACAATCCGCGGCATGGTACCCACGCAGCCAAAATGAATCGCGGGGCCGCATTCTCGCCGAACCGTTGACTAAGTCAAAAGCCAAATCGTTCCGGGCGACGCTCGAGCGCACCGCCTCTCGCCTCAACTGGGTGATCATTCACATCCCGCTGGACGTTGCCAAGATATGGGGAAAGCGCGGTCAACTGAGGGTGCGAGGAGCGATCAACGGCTTCGCGTTTCGCACCTCGCTGTTTCCCACCGGCAAGGGCGGTCACGTGATGATCGTAAACAAGCGCATGCAAGCCGGCGGCAAGGTTGTTCCCGGCAGCGTTGCGCAGTTCCGCCTGGAGCCTGATACCGAAGTGCGCACCGTCACCATGCCTGGCGAGCTGAAGCGTGCGCTTGCGGAAGACCGATCGCTCCGCCGCTGGTTCGACCGGCTGAACCACTCCACGCGCAACGAAATCGCCAAGTGGATCATGGACGTGAAAAGCCACGAAGCACGCACGCGCCGCGCCGAGCAAATTGCCGAGCGCCTGCTGGCCACCATGGAAGCCGAACGTGAACTGCCGCCGATCTTGCAGGTGGCGTTCGCCCAGGCCCCCCGCGCCCGCCAGGGATGGGAGCTCATGTCGCCATCCCGCCGGCGCGGGCAATTGCTCGCCATCTTTTATTACCGCAGCCCCGAAGCCCGCACCCGCCGGGTGGCCAAAGTATTGGAGGAAGCTGCGGAGTTAGCTGAAAGGCGCGGCAGAAGCGGGCGCAGTCAAAAGTCTGGTTCGGATGAGGGCTGACGACTGGGGGCTGGCGGCTGAATGGTCGGGACGGGCAGATTTGAACTGCCGACCCCTCGCACCCCAAGCGAGTGCTCTACCAGGCTGAGCCACGTCCCGACGGCAGGAAGCCGCTGCCATGCAGCGGCGGGGTTGACTCAAGAATTTTACACCAGCCGGCGGGGTTCCGTCCGTTTCTGGTTCACCGCCTGCCCGGCCGCTTTCGCGATGGTTGCTCCTCCGGTTCCAACACCGCAAACTGGATCTTCTTCTCCACAGGGTCGATGCGGTCCACAATGACCCGAATTTTCTGTCCCAGGCGGTAGATTCTGCGGCTGTGCTGGCCGATGATTTCGCGCGTGTTCTCGTGGTAGGTGTAGCGATCGTCGGTCAGCGTGGACAGCGGCACCAGTCCTTCCACAAACAGGTCGGTCAGCTCCACGAAGAAGCCGAACTTGGTCACGCTGATGATCAAGCCATCAAAGTCATCGCCCACGCGTTCCTGCATGAACTTCACTTTTTTCCATTCCATGAGTTCGCGCTCGGCATCGTCGGCGCGTCGCTCCGCCTGGCTGGATTCTTCGGCGATGTCGTGGAGTTCCTCCAAAGAGATCGGCCCGCCGGCAGGCTCGACCCGGCGCCGGTGCTCCGCGTGGTCACGCCGCTTGGACCACGGCGAAGCCGCAGCGCCACCGTCCCGAAAGCCACTATGCTCCTGAGCAGCCGTTTGGATTCCGGCACTCGATCCGACAGCCACCTCTCCGTCCCATCTCTCCGCCGAGTCCCGTAACACCTCTTTCAGGATGCGGTGCACGATCAAGTCCGGATAACGTCGGATGGGCGAGGTGAAATGGGTGTAGGTCGTCGCTGCCAAAGCAAAGTGTCCAAGGTTCTCCTCCGAATACCGCGCCTGCTTCAGCGAGCGCAGCATCAGGTAAGAGAGAATTCGTTCCTCCGGCTTGCCCGCGATTTTCTCCGTCAGCTTCTGATACATGCGCGGCGTAATATGGACTTCTTTCGGAATTTCGACTTCACGCGCGTGCCTGCCGGTGCCATAGCTGGCACGGCGGTCGCCCTTGAGTTGCATGCGCTGAATGGGTAGCGCGCCCACGCCCAGCGAATAGCCAAAGGTGGCGGCGATGACCTCGAAGTCATAAACCCGCTTGGCGTCAGGCTTCTCGTGTATCCGGTAAAGCGAACCAACCCGTTTGTTCTCCAGGTAATCGGCCACGCACTCGTTGGCGGAGAGCATGAACTCCTCGATGATGCGGTTGGCGATGTTGCGCTCCGAACGCGTGATGCTCTTCATCAAACCGAATTCATCAAACTCGATCACCGGCTCGGGCAGATCGAAGTCGATTGACCCCCGGCGCTCGCGCTTGCGATTGAGAATCATGGCCAGCTCACGCATGCTCTCGAACAGGTCCACCAGACGGGCGTAGCGCTTGCGCGTGCTGGGATCGCCTTCCAGCACGGCATTCACATCGGTGTAGGTCATGCGCTCGGCGGAGCGGATGATGCCGTCGCATAGTTCGTAGCCAAGGATTTCTCCGCGGTGATCCATCTCCATCACGCACGACATTACCAGCCGGTCCACGTGCGGACGCAAGCTGCAGATGTCGGTCGAAAGTTCGAGTGGCAGCATGGGCACGGCGCGGTCGGGAAAGTAGACACTCGTGCCTCGCAGGCGGGCTTCCTGATCGAGTGCTGATCCCTCGGTGACGTAGTAGGCCACGTCGGCAATATGCACCTGCAGCTCGAAGTTGCCGTTTTCGAGCTTGCGAACGGTTACAGCGTCGTCAAAATCGCGTGCGGTTTCGCCGTCAATGGTAACGATGGGCAGAGCACGGAAATCCCGCCGCTTATGCACTGCCCGAGCCGGAATGACCGCTTCCGTATCCTGCGCCACGTCGAGCACTTCGGTGGGAAAGCGATGCGGCAGATGAAACTTGCGGATGATGATCTCCACATCCACGCCGAAATCGTCGGCGTATCCGAGAATCTCGACTACGCGTCCGCGGGGATTCTGCGTGGCCGTAGGCCAATCGGTGATCTCGACGTCGACAACCACGCCCTCCAAGTCGTCCCATTCCGCATGCCGCGCGGCTTCCGAGCCCAGCACCCGATGTGGGGACCGTTCAAGCTTCTTTCTTGATACGGCGGCGCGCGCACCATCTCGACTGCCGCTGCGCGCTGGGTCCCTCCCCTTCGCTTCGCTCAGGGTCGGGATGACGCCTTCCTGGGGTGCTCGGGCATCTGTGGCTTCAGGAAGTTCCATTCCCGGCGGAATGATGATCTCTTGCGTAATCTTCTGGTCAATCGGGGTTACATAATTCCGCCGGCTGCCGTAGTGAAACGTTCCGACCACGGTAGTGTGGGCCCGGCCCACTGGACGCACGATGCGTCCTTCGGCGCGACCGTCGGGGCGGATGGTGCCGACCTCCACCAGCACACGGTCGCCATGCATCGCGGAACCAATCGCGGGCGGCGGGATGAATATATCTCCTGCGAGCCGCGCTTTGAGCCGTTCGTCCAGTGACGACGCATCCGGGATGACAAACCCGAAGCCGTCGCGGTGCATGCTCAGGCGTCCGACCACCAGGTTCCGGCCGGCAGCCGCGTGGGGCAGAGCGAAGCGTTCCGAGTCAACCTGCAGCAGTTGACCACTTGCCACCAGGTGTTGCAAAAGCTCCGCCAGTTCGCGCCGCGCGTCGCCGTGCAATCCCAGTTCGCGCACCAACTGCTTGAACCCGGCCGTACGCTTCGGCTGGTGCTCAATCTTTTTCAGGATGGCGGCGTCGGTGATCTTACCCACGATCATGGTTCACCAACTATCTCCTCCACCTTGCGGCGGCCAAATGCCCAAGGCGCGGCGCAACAGCGCCACCTGTCCCACGTGGTAGCTGTTGTGCACCACGGTCTGCCAGAGCACATCCAACACCGTCACCGGTTCCCCCGAGTGGGAGGGATCAGCAACATCAGTCGGAGGCCTGACTGGGCGATCCAGCGTCTCCTCATCGGATCGGGCAAGCCCAGTCAGTTCGTCGATCAAGGCGGTGAACCTCACCACCTCCCGACTCCAGTCCGGCTCATCGGGAAAGGTATCCGACGGCCAGCTCCCGGCGGCGTGTCCAGGATAAGCCGGATTCTCGCCGTGGATTCTCTTGATCTCGTACTCCATCCAGTAGTTCATGTGCCATACGATCTCCCAGATGGAATGCGGAAAGCCTTGCGCGAGTCGGGCCGCCAATTCCGCGGTTACATCTTCCACGCAAGCAATCGGATTGGCATGCGCGTGCTTGCCATAAAGCAGTTCGGTTAGAGTGTTGTGGGTCATAGGTCCCTGCTGCGAGTGATTGCCTGATTACCGAATACCCGGGTCTCCAAGATCATCTCACCGGGAAACGCCGGCGGGTATAAGAAGTGCGCCCTGGGGGGAAGAATTACATTAGCAGGGGGCCAGGGCGTGGGCGGCCTCCGAGATGTTGCTACGACCTTAAGTTCCGCCAATTCAAAGAATTTCCACAGCACGGGACGCCCGTGGCAGGGTAAAATGCCGATTGGTCACCGAAATGCCGCTGTGACCCCTAATCCATTATCGAGGAAAGGATTTTTGCCCCATGTGGAAGCCCACGAATCAGCCCACGACCCCAGCCCGGCCAGGTGAGCCGGAGCGTCCGGCCATGCCAACAGCAACGACGCCTGCGGTGAGCGAACCTGCCACCGCGCCGCGTCCCGTAACCACCACCACGGCGGACCAGGCGACCATCGGGAAATCGCTGGTGATTAAGGGTGAGGTGACCGGTTCCGAGTCGCTCTACATCGACGGCCGGGTAGAGGGTTCGATCAACCTCTCCGGCAATCGCGTGACCGTGGGCCGCAATGGTGTGGTCTCGGCCAACATTAACGCGCGCGAAATTGTTGTACTGGGCAAAGTGCGCGGAAATCTGACCGCCAGCGACCGGGTGGACATCCGCAGCGACGGCTCGCTCACCGGCGACGTGGTGGCAGCCCGCATCTCGATTGAAGACGGTGCCTTCTTCAAGGGCGGCATTGACATTCGCAAAGCCGGTCAGAAGGCCAACGGCGAAGAAGCCAAGCCGGCGACAGCCACCTCCGAAACAGCCACTGCTGCCAGAGCGTAGGGCGGACGCCGGACCTCGGACTTCGGACCTCAGCAAGATCATAGGCGGACACCTCCGACAAGGGAAGGTGTCCGCCATTTCTATTTGTTTGTCATCCACAAAGTAAAATGACTCAGAAAGCTGAGGTCCAAAGTCTGAAGTCTGAGGTCCGAAGTCAGGGTTCTATCCCAGCGCTCAACTCTCCGCCCGCCTCGGCCACTCTTGGATAGCTGGTCTCTTTGCGCCGCCGTAGGTCGCGGGGCAACTGCGATCGCATGATCCACAACCCCGCCGCCACCGCCGCTGCCCAGGTCACGGTGACTAACCCCAGCGCCTTCACATCCGCCATGCGGCTTCCGCTCACCATGACCACGCGAGCTACCTCAAAACTGAGGATGCCCGCCACCGCCGCCGTAATGCCGGCTTTCCCCAACTCCCCCCATTGCAGTTGTTCGGAGGGGACCAGCTTGCGCCAGTGCAGCAGGATCGCCAGAACCACGGTGTTGGCCACGATGCCCACATCGGAGGCGATAGCCAGCCCCACTGTGGAGAGCGCGTGATAGAGCGCGTAGTAGACGGGGAGCGAGGCCGCCGTAATCAGACTGCTCGCGACCATGGGCGTCAGCGTGTTGCCTGCCGCATAGAAAGCCCGGGCATATAGCCCCTGTGCCGACCAGAAGGCGAGCGAGAGCGAAAACCAGAAAAAGTAGATAGCGGTCGTCCGCGAATCGGAGAAGAGGAAATGTCCGCGTCGGTACACCAGGTCAATCAGCGGCAGCGATGCCGCCATCATGAAACTGGTAGCCAGCAGCGACGCCGCCGTGATGCGATATACCGAGCCATTCACGGTCTCGGCAAACTCGCGCATCCGTTTGGCCCCGAACAGGCGGGCAAAGAACGGCAAGGAAGCCTGGCTGGTAGCCTGCCCTAGCACCGCGATCGGCACCGCGAACAGGCGTTTGGCGTAGTTCAGACGTGTGATATCACCCGCATTGCCGGAGGCAAAGTATCGCAAGATCCAATCATCGGCGGTGACCAGTGAAACCCCCAGCATGAGCGGGATCGAGAGCTTCACCCATTCCCGAAACGCCGGATTGCGGAGATCGAACGAGATGCTGTAGCCGGTCCCGATGCGCGCCGTTCCAATGGCATTTACCAGGAATGGCCCCACAAAGCTGCCGATCAGCGCACCATAGGCCAGCGACGCAATCCCGATCCGGCCGGAAGCCACGACCCCACCCAGGATGATGGCGACGTTATAGAGCAACGGCCCGAAGGCCGGAAACAGGAACAGCCGGTGAGACAGCAACACTGCCGAAACCACACCACCGACATAGAAGAAGATCTGCGCCGGAAGCAGAATGCGCGTCAGGTGCACGCAAAGCCCAAGCTGCTCCGGAGTAAATCCGCTGAACAAGTGCCGCTCGATCTGGGGCGTGAAGATTTCCGCCAGGACCACGCCGAATACCAGCACTGTGGTCATCACTGTGATGATGATCGAGAACGCTTTCTGCGCCTCGTCTTCCTTCTTTTCCGCCAGAAAGCGGGTGTAGATGGAGATGAAGGTGATCGACGCCGTCCCCCCGGCCACCAGGTAGTTCAGCCAATCGGGGATGGTGAAGCCGGCAACGTAGGCATCGGTCTGGGGGCCGGCGCCGAATGCCCACGCGATGTACGCTTCGCGGACGTAACCGATCACCCGCGACAGCATCACTGCGGTCATCAGCAACAGGGTGGCGGAGAAGGCGCTGTGCTGGTGCGACGGGCGGAAGAAACGCAACCAGCCGGCAAATCCGCGGCCGGGCGCGCTCTCGGCAGAATCCCCTGGGCGATCCATGAATACGGCGATTTTACACGGAACATCGCGCTTGCCGGGTTGCCCAAGACCACACACCGCGGTTGAGAAACCAGTTAGCTACTAGCGCCCTCATCGGGCAATCATCCATGCTTTTGAGAGGTTGGATGAACGCGGGCTTGGCATCGCCGAAGTCCCCCTTGGCGCCCCCGACCAAAGCGAGGGATTTCAGGACCCGCCGCGGAACGTAACCCGCGTTAGGCATGTTCGCCCAGCATAACAAGCCCAGCAAACGGGCCTGTACGGTTACGCCTCCAACCTGACCGGAGATTGGTTTGGCAACCGAAAGCCACGACACCATGCGGCGCAGTACCCGGCTCGCATTGCAGGTCGGGGTGTTGATCACTACCCTGGATCTTCGCAACCAAGTTTGCGAGGAATGCCGGACGGTCGCGATCAATGCTCATGGTTGTGGCGTGATCATGCAGGAGCCGCTGAAGGTCGGGACTCCGCTACTCATCGATCTGCTCGCGCAACAGCGCAGCAAGAAGGCGCGGGTGGTCGTCTGCGTCACCCTGAGCGAAGCCGGTCCCAAGAGTTACCTGGTGGGACTGGAGTTTGAGACTCCGGAAAATTTTTGGGGCATCGAAAGCCCACCGGCCGACTGGGCGATCGCCACCAAGGGCTAGCCGCGTTCCTCCTCAGAATGTGTTCAGACTTATGTGGTTGTTCTTCTCCGGCAGAGGCTTCGTTCCGTAAGTTCCATTCACGACCGTGAGGTCAAACGATGTGTACAGGTGGCTCTGGCCGGTTGTTCCTGTTCCGCGCGCGATGGCCCCGATATGGAAATCATCCAGGAAGGTGCCTAGCAGGTTCGGGTCGGTGTCCATCGGAGCAAGGGTCTTAGTAATTTGTTGCGGAGGGCCAAGCGTGGTGCTCCCTGGGCCAATCTGGTTGAGGAACACGCGGACGTCGTGGTGGAACCGGTTCCCCTCGGTCGTGTAGTACACAACGTTTACCGTCCCGGTCGATTGATCAGCGGCAATAGCAGGGAAGAAGTGATGCCCGCTGGCAGAATCGACCGAGGCTGGTGCAGACCAGGTGTTGCCATTGTCGGTTGACACCGTCATGTTCACTTCGGAATTCAGGCAAACGGTGGGGCTGCCCTGGGGTGGAGGAGGAGGCGTGAACGGGTTCTTGCAATCATCATAGACCAGGAAGGTGCTGAAGCTGCCGTTGGCTTCGCGCCGGTTTGCGTGCTTTGGGTAGGTGCTGATGACGAAATTGTCCACTCCCTGCAGCGGATCGATCAGGAAACCCCGGGAAGGCGTGGGTATGGGGTTGGTGATCGTGGTGACCGTGGTCGGTGGTCCACAGGTGGGAGGGTTGGGAGCGCCGTTCGGCGTGCACGTGACAAAGAGCACCGGTTCAGGAGTGGAAGTGAAGGATGCCGACCCCAGATAGGAAATGGTGACCAGGCCGTCGGACCGCACTTGCACGTAGGGGAAAGCGCCGAGGACTTTAAGGGTCACCATGGGGCTGCAGTTCAACGTCGTGTTGGTGCATGCCACAATAAACACTGTGTCGCCACTCTGCGTGCTCGTCGAAAATGCACTGGCCACCAAGTAAAGGTCGCCCGCGCCCGTTCCGCTTCCGGTGGCACGCTCATCCACGGCCAAGCCAATTTCTGCCCCGAAGAACGCTTGCCCAACCGGGTTCAGGAGAACCGGAGGAGTCTGCATCCAACACGATGCAGCCTGTGCCTGCTGGTGGGTGCCATCCGGGCAAGCGCTTGGATTCAGCAGATTGGACGCGGAGGTCCGGAACAAGCCGATTCCGGCAACCGAGCCAAAGCGGACATCGGCCATGAAGAAAGCGCCCCGGGTGGGATCGGCCACTACCGACGCATCTCCCAGCCCGAACTCTTCGTTCCCTTGAGATGTGAAATTTGGCAGTCCTCCCTCAAACTGGACGCTGCAGTCGGAACTCGCGGCACGATGCACGTAATAGCCGGTGACGCTGTTGTCCCAGGCGCTGCTGGGGAACTCGCCGCGCCAGTCGTTGGCAGTCTGCACCACCAGGTCTTCCCCCGGCCCCGCTCCGTTCAGAATGAAATCCGCCGCTTCGCTCTGCTGAGGAACGGCATTGGCCCGCGGCTCGAGGTTGAACCGCGCTCCAGTGTTTCCCGTGCACGGCACCGGCGCTGAAGACGTTTCGAATTGGCTGGGAGCTGAACTCTGCCGCGCCAGATGCGCCCGTGCCGCGCCCAGCGCCGCCGGCGAAGGTGCGCCAAATGCCTGGTTCAAGTACTTGGACAAGGGATGCCCAGAGGCTTGGAGAAAACTGCGGCCCTCCTCGGAGGCAAGAAATCTGGCCGTGGCGGAGCCCCTGGCTGACATTGTCGGTAGCGTCGACACTCGCAACTCGCTGGATCCGGCAGTGGATCTTGTGTTCGTCGGACGCACATTCCGATCTTGGGCAACCAGCCCTCCGGACAAGAATCCACATAAGACAGCAATCAGGCCGACTTTGAGTGCTTTCATTTTCATGCTCCCTGGGGGTGCGGTTTCAGGCGAACGCTAATACTGAAAGCGCGTAAGAATATTGTTGTTCACGGGAAACGGCAAACCGTCGTAAGTCCCTTGCACTACGCTTCCCGTGACGTGAATGTAGGCATGACTCTGACCGGCGGTTCCAGTTCCAGCTGCGGCGATGCCAATGTAGGGCGTGTCACTGCTGAGGCCGCCGTCATAAAAAGCGGACGTGATCTGTTTGGGCGGGCTGACCGTGGTCTGCCCTGGCAGAATCTGGGCCAGAAACACCTGCGTCTGCAATTTCAACCCATCTTTCTCGGTCGAGTAATACGCGATATTTACCGTGCTGGTGGATGCGTCGAACGCCAGAGCCCCCAGGAACTGCTGACCGGCACTATTGGAAACCTTCTGGAGAGTAGACCAGGTGTTGCCACCGTCGGTCGAACTGAGAACGTCCACGTCCGTCTTCGGACAGAAATCGTCCACCAGCCCTTGCTCCCCAAATTCGACCGGCACCTCACAGCGGTCATAGACCAGGAAGGTCGTGACGGTTTTACCGTCGCTTTCCACGCGATCAACATGCCTGGGATAGGTTTCATCTAGAACCTGTTCGTCACCGGGAAGGGTGACCTGCATGGGCTGTGCTTCTGAGATCACCTTGACCGGTGCACTGCACGTGGGAGGATTGGGCGCCCCGGCTGGCGCGCAGTTCACAAACTTGATATCGATTGTGCCGCGCAGGGAGGTATTCTCCACGTAGGAAATGGTGATGCCGCCATCGGCACGCACTTGCAACGAAGCGAAGCCGGCCTGCTTGTCCGAACCCGTAACTGTGGTTGTACCGCCGCAAACGAGGGCTGAGTTGGTGCAAGCTACGAGGCTGATGGTCGAATTTGCGTTCACGTCGGTTTGCGTCATCGCCACATAAACATCCCCCGCGCCCGTTCCCGAGGTTCGCTGGTCCACGGCAATCGCAGGATTGAGCATGAGAGGATTTTTAAAAATCGACAGCTTGTTGACGATTTGCGTTGTGGGCCAGCAGGGGGTGGGGTCCTGCAGTGTGCCGTTGGGGCATTTCGTAGCATCCAACAGGGTCGCTGCCGTACTTTTCAGCACGCCAACGGCATTGTTGTCCGGCCCCGTTGAAAAGCGCAGATCGGCGGCAAAAAATGCGTCATGCACAGGATCCGCCACAACCACTGGGGCCCCGAAAACGTCGAATCTCAGGCCCTTGGGCCCGGAAAAAACTGGCGGGAACTCTCCTTCGAAGTCCGCGGCGCAGTTCGAATTGTCGCGTTGTACGTAGAATGCGTCGGCGGGGAATCCCAGGAATCCGATGGGAGGCAGGGAACGGTCGTCCAAGGCGGTTCCAACGACCAGGTCAACTCCGTTGCCGCCACGGTTGGGCAGCACGGCGACGGTCTCGTTGAATTGCCCCACTGCATTCGCCAGCGGCTCCAGGTTGAAGCGGTTTCCGTTGGGCGCGCACCCCGCGCTCGCCGATCGGCTGGCTTGAGCTGCCAAAAATGTCGGGCACGCAAGAATCACGGCCAAGATCAGAACGGCCGGTACCGCAATGCGAGTTTTCATAGGCTGCACCTTTCACCGCGGCGCAAGCTGCACAGCGGTCCTCAGCGGCGCAGGCACAGTAGTCCACCTGATTCTGCGACTTGTCAAAGCACTGTAAAAAGTGTGTAAAAAGCCGCTGCAACTGCAAGGCGAGAGTTGATTCACGAGGTCGTCCGGGTGGGCCGCTTAGCAGGGGTCCATCGCGCCGGGAGCCAACGGGGTCTTTGACACCCTGCCCGACGCACCTCATAATCCGGAATGTGCCGGACTCCACTGTAACCGAGCGTGCTCTGCACTCCGCGATTTTACGGCGCTCGTTCCGAAAAACCTTCCCTGCTGCGGTGCGCGGCGAGGGTGTGTACCTGTGGGATGCGGACGGCAACCGCTACCTGGATTTCTCCGGGTCGGCGGCGGTGAATTTCATCGGGCACGGGGTGGCAGAGATCCCGGCCGCCATGGTGGAACAGGCGCGACAGTTGGAGTTCGTGCATAGCAGCCAGTTCACCACTCCGGTGGCCGAAGCATATGCGCAGGAGTTGCTGGAGTTTGCCGGAGAAAATTTTCGCGGCGGCGGCGTGTTTTTCACCTGCGGCGGCTCCGAGGCGACCGAAACCGCGCTGAAACTGGCGCGGCAGTACCAGGTGGAGATCGGGCAGACCGAGCGCTACCAGGTGCTGAGCCGGGCGCAGAGCTATCACGGTGCGACCCTGGGGGCGTTGGCGGTTTCCGGCAACAAACGCCGGCGGGAGATTTATCTACCTATGGTGCGGGAGTTCGCGCACGTCGGGCTGCCCTACTGCTATCGCTGTGCTTATGACTGCAGGGATGGCTACCGAAATTGCGGTCAACAGTATGCGGCAGAATTGGAGCGCGCGATCAAGGCGACGGCCGGCGAAGCAGCGGCGTTCATTTTTGAGCCAGTGAGCGGCGCGACCCTGGGTGCGGCTGTGCCTCCCGAGGGATACCTGGAACAGGTCGCCGAGATTTGCCGTCGTCATGGCGTGCTGATGATTGCCGACGAAGTGATGACCGGAATGGGGCGCACCGGGCGCAACTTTGCGGTGGAGCATTGGAGCGTAGCGCAGGACATCCTAGTCGCGGCCAAGGGACTGTCGAGCGGATACGCGCCGCTGGGGGCGGTCATCGCAACGAAACGAGTGGTGGATGCGATCGCCTCCGGGTCGGGGTCGTTGCTGCACGGGTTCACGTACAACGGACACCCGATCGCGATGGCGGCGGGGCGGGCGGTGCTTGCGCATGTGAAACGACACCAACTGGTGCAAGCGGCGGATTCGCGGCGCGACGGCACCACGGCTGCGAACCTGGGGCGAGCGCTCGGTGGGTTGCGGGAGTTGAAGGCCGTGGGAGACGTGCGCGGCATCGGGATGCTGTGGGGCGTGGAGTTCGTGGCGGACAAGGCCAGCAAGCGGGCGTTTGCGCCGGAGCTGAATTTTGCCGGGCGCGTGGGGCAGGCCGCCGCGAAACGCGGGCTGATGCTCTATCCCATGCAGGGGTGCGTGGACGGTTCGGTGGGCGACCATCTCTTGATTGCGCCCCCAGCGGTGATTACGACCGAGCAGATTGCCTGGGCGGTAGAGCAGTTGAGAGCGGCGATTGAAGAGGCGGCGGCCAGTCTGCGTGATCCAGTTTGAAGGTTGTGGCGCCCTCGGGGTCCTTGACGATGCGCGCGAGATCCTGAACCTGGCTAGCCGGGTTCAGGATGACGCCGGGTCTCAACGTGGCTGAATGCTGAGCAGCTGACTGCTGAGTGCCAATCCAACCCTGCTTACCTCAGGTATCATCTACCCTGTTTTCAGTCACTTCCCAAGTGAGATTCGTTTGAGCCTCACTTTACCCGCCGTGCATTGTCGGCCGCACCGTTCTGCCCCAGAGTAGCTCCCGGAAGCTGCAAGGAGGGAGCTATGGCGAGTCCGATGATTGAGTTCTGCGAACAGGAGAACCCCATTGTGCTGGAGGAATTGCGGCAGGCAAGGTTCAAGCATGCCAACCGGGTGCAAGAGAGCTTTCTGGCTGCGGCGGAAAAACGCGCGCTGGTGTGGATGGCGGAGCGCACGCCGGCGTGGATCAACTCCGATCATTTGACGGTGCTGGGATTCGGGGCACAGGTGATGGCCGGGGTCAGCTATGCGCTGGCGCGAGGGAACCGGTATTGGTTGCTGGGCGGGATTGTGTTCCTGGCGCTGAACTGGCTGGGCGACAGCCTGGATGGAACCCTGGCCCGGGTACGCCAGCGGCAGCGTCCGCGATACGGGTTTTATGTGGACCACATCATCGACAGTTTCGGGTCGCTGGCGCTGATGGGTGGGCTGGCGCTGTCGAGCTACATGCACCCTTATATTGCGATTGGATTGCTGGTGGCATTTCTGCTGCTCTCCATCCAGTCTTACCTCGCGGCCTACGCGCTCGGGGAATTCCGGCTGTCATTCTGGAGCTTTGGGCCGACGGAGTTGCGGTTGCTCCTCGCCGTGGGCAACCTCGCGCTGTTGCGCTGGCCGATGGTCCTGAAGGGACACTATCGCTTGTTTGATGTGGGAGGAATCATCGGGCTGGTTGGGATGACGGCGATGTTGATCTTCTTCACCGCACGGAACGCTCACCGGCTGTATGTGGAGGAAAGAATCCAATGACCGGAGACAGTTGGCGGACGACCGGGCTGCGGTGGCTGAAGTTCAATTTCGTCGGCGGAATCGGCATCGCGGTACAGCTGGTTGTGCTGACGGCGCTCAAGAGCGGCTTGCATCTCGATTACCTGGTCGCGACCGGACTCGCGGTGGAGGCGGCTGTCATCCACAACTTCCTTTGGCACGAGCGGTTCACCTGGGTGGATCGGGCGGCGGAGGCAAGCTTCGTCCGATTTCTCAAATTCAATCTGACTACGGGGGCGTTTTCGATTCTCGGCAATTTGGTGATGATGAGACTTCTGGTAGGAGCGGGAAAGCTCAATTACCTGCTGGCGAATATGATCACCATAGCGGCGTGTTCGGTGGTCAACTTTGTGGTGAGCGACTGCTTCGTGTTTGCGGTGAAAGTCCACGCCTTTCCCACGAAAGCTGAGTGAGTGGGCGTCATTCCCGGAACTATGCGAAGCTCCGATGCGTATCAAACGATGTCTGACATGGTTTCTCGGGACGGATCGCCTGGGACTCCAGCAGCGGACGCTCGGGGGTGCGCACCACCGTGATCGACCTAGTCAAACTTACTCAGGCTTGCTGCCCTGCTGCAAGATTTCCGTAACCCTCCCGACCCAACCCACGTACATACTGTGTAACGACAGGAGTGCCTATGACGGGTGGACAGTCTGGGAGCGTCTCGGCGGTCGCGCGCGGGGAGCGATGGCTGACGACGGTGGCGGCACTGGTAGTGGGCGCGGCGTTCTTCAGCCTATGGTTCTGGCTGCTGCCGCGGTGGCTCGGCCTCCGCGTGGAGACCGCAGGCGTGACCCGTTGGCGATGGCTGGCGTTGGTTCCGTCGGTGCTGGGATTCGCAGTTGCTCTCCGCTGCGTCTGGGACTTCGGATGGACGGGACGGGGCACACCCGCGCCGGTCGCTCCGCCGAAGCGATTGGTGGTGGTGGGTTTCTACCGCTACGTGCGGAACCCGATGTACGTGGGCTTTGCGGCCGGGTGGATCGGCCTGTGGGTGGTGTTCGGACATGCCGACCCGGGGACGATCGCCGCGGTGGCGGCCGTTGCCCTTGGCGTGCACGTGTTTGTGGTCTTCTATGAAGAGCCGACGTTGCGCAACAAGTTCGGGCCGGACTACACCGACTATTGCCGGAATGTACGCCGCTGGTGGCCGCGCCTGCGCGGCTGGGACAAGCGGCAATAGCTGCGCATAGAGGGTTCGTACCTTCCGGGGCTAGATAGTGCATGGTTTCAGAGGAAAGGATCGCCTATGATTCCAGCACCGGACGATCGGGGTGCGTACCACCGTGATCGGACTGATCAGCTGGTTAGTTGGTGAAATCGCCTGTTTACAGCAGTTGTCTGGAAAGTCCACTTGCTTGCAGCGTAATATTGTCTCGTTTGGAAAGCATGAAGCCATGTGGAGACGCGTCCTAGCAGGCCTCTTGGGCACATTAGCCGTGCTGGCAGGATATATTGCTTACGGGTACGCCAGCATGAATTCGGAGGATTTTAGGAACCCAAACGTCTCGTTTTGGTCGGCGGCGCTGGGCACTGGGTTCATGTGGCTACTGACGCTCGGCGCGTTTGGGATGGGTATCCACTTCCTAAAGTATTCCTTTACTGGGGAATTTTTCCGAGTAAATCTGCGGTTACGCGCACTGATTCTAGGAGCATTGTCTTTCTTCCCCGGTTTCTTTCTGTTGGCTGCACCGGCTCTGTTTTTGGTGTCAAAGCGGTGGCCGAGAGACACTCACGCCGACGACCTTGCATTGCTCATCAGTGCATTCTTGGGGGTCGCATTAGCCGTTGTCGTGTGCCTCGCCCTTCTGAGGAGGGCGCAGCGAAATGACGCTGCCGCAGCCAGTGTTAAGTAGACTGTTGATAAATCGCGATTACACCAACAACCAGCAACGTTCAAAGTGACTTGTTGGTGAGCCGAGTTCTAGTCCCCGTGATCATGCCCGTGCATCTGGCGCTCGACTGACCAGATGTCTTCGGGCTTCTGCTCGAAGGGATAGACGTGCACCATCCAGCCGAAGATCTGGGGCACGAAGCGGCCACCGGCGGCATCGCATTCCTCTTTAGTCGCGATCGAACCGGCCAGGCCGAACTTCGCGTGCTGACCCCACATTTCCCTCTTCTTGTCGTCGGGCGGAACGCACATGTTGATGTGAGCGTGCCACTGGGCGACGCTCAGGGGAATGCGGGAGTTCAGCTCATCCTCGCTGGCTTTCTTGGGGGCGGTGTACATCACGCCAATCAGCTTGTAGTCGTCGCCGTGCTTCTCGTAGAGCAGCGAGGTGGGGTGGTCGGGATTGAAACGCATGCCCGCTTCGAAGCCGTACCAGTAGTTGGTGAAGTGATACTGCTTCTGCGGCAGGTTGGGCAAGAAGATCTTATAGCCGTCGGCCAGGGCAACTTTGTAGTCCTTGTATCGATCAGCCGCTCTGCGGGCGGCTTCCACCACTTGGTTGGCTTTGTCCTCATCACCGGCCTGGGGATCGCGCAGGGCCGTCATCTTCATGTGCGGGCCCATGTCCATGTGGTGGCCCTCCATGGACTGCATGGCGTGGGCGCTGCCATCGCTGCCCATGCCGGGCATATCGCGGATCTCGGATGCGTTGGCGTCGTGTCCGGACATGTCCATGTTCGACATGTCGTTCTGTGGTTTTTGAGCCTGCGTCCAGGCAAAAGGCGCGAGCAGCAAGACAAGAACGGCAGCCAGAACTGGTTTGCTCATAACACATCTCCCCACAACCTACGATTGGTATTAACCCTGAAGGAAGCGAGTTGTTTCTGCAACTGGAGAGGGTTACCCAGGGTTACGGGGGTAATGGGATCAGGCGGACTGACTGACCTTGGCGGGCGGCTCGGCTTCCGCGAGACCAAGAAAGACAAGAACATCGGAGGCCGAAGCGGAACCGGAACGGACACAATCCGGGACACCGATCCCACGGTATCCATTGCCGGCGAGAGCGAGGCCGGGGAGTTGCTGGCGCAGACGATCGATTCGCTCCAGGCGTTCCAGGTGGCCGACGCCGTATTGCGCCATGGCGCCTTTCCACTTGTATACACGGGTGAAAAGCGGTTCGGCGGTCAGGCCAATGATCTGACGGAGCTCCGCACGTACTACGCGGAGAATTTCTTCGTCCGGCGCCTGTAAGACTTGCTCGTTGCGCGCGCCGCCCACGAAACAACGAAGCAAGGCACGATCTTCGGGAGCGCGATGCGGGAACTTGTTGTGGACGAAGGTGGCGGCGAGCATCTGCTTGCCTTCGCTGCGGGGCACCAGAAAACCAAAGCCCGGCGGCAGCGACGAGCGCACCTGCTGGTCGTAGCCGAGATTGACGGTGATCGAAGAAGTGTACTGGATCGCGCCGAGCTCGGATGCCAGGCTGGCGCTTGCACTTTGCAGAAGTGCGGCGGCGGCCTGCGCGGAAGTGGCAACGATGACGGCGTCGAACTGGTCCGATACGTAGCCGGCGGAAACCAACCAGCCTCCGGTTTGAGGCTGAATCGACTGCACCGGCGTGCTGGTCCGCAGCGCAGCTGCAGACAGACGCGCGACGACGGCATCCACCAACTGCTGCATTCCGTCCTTCAGTGAAGTGAACAACGGGCGGGCGGGCGTTGCCGCGGGCATTTTTCTGCGCGCAGCCAACATAGCGCGGCCCAGGCTTCCGTGCTTGGCTTCCATCTCGGCAAAGCGGGGGAGGACTGCACGCACGCTTAGTTGCGCCGCCTCGCCACCGTAAACACCCGAGAGCAGCGGATCGGCCAGACGATCCACCATCTCGGGTCCGTAGTGGCGCTCAACCATGGAAGCGACGGTTTCATCGGCTTCGGCCTTGCCGGGAGGATGGAACCACTCACGCGCCATGTGCAGCTTGGTGCTCAAAGAAAAGAGCGGGGAGAACACCGTGGGCAGGATTTTGGTCGGCACCATGAACATCAAGCCGTCGGGGATGACGATCAGTTTCCCCTTCACGAGGATGTAGGTCTTGCGATCGGCGTCATTGGAGCCGATGAGCTGATCGGCCAGCCCGACCCGGCGGCACAGATCAGCGGCCCAGGGTTTTTCGGTGAGGAAGGAATCGGGGCCGGCCTCGACCAGGCAGCCGTCCACGCGGTCGGTGACTAAGACGCCCCCGAGCCGCGGACCAGATTCAAAGACGACGTATTCCACCGGGACGCCGGCGCGGCGTCTCTCTTCGAGCGTGAAAGCGGCGGAGAGTCCGGAGATACCGCTGCCGATGATGGCGATACGCTTCATTTGCTCAGAGTAGCGCCAGCTTGCCCCGGGATGCGGGGGCGAGACGCCCCCGCGACAGCCGGCGGGACGCCGGCGCTACAAGAATCAGACCCCTTTCATTAGACGCGATCTGGCGATGTCGGCCAGCGCCGCGATCAGCAGCGGTGAGTCGTTCAGCGACTCAGCGCGCCACAGGCGCATGCCTTCCTTTTCGGCGAATTGCTTGAAACCAATGTCGATGTCGTAGAGCACCTCGACGTGATCGCAGAGAAATCCGATGGGCTGAATGAACACACCGCGATGACCTTTCTCTTTGAGGCTTCGAATGGTGTCTTCGACGGTGGGTCCGAGCCACGCCCCTCCGGACATGCCTTGACTCTGAAAAGCAAAGGCCCAGCCGTCAGCGCCGAGAGCAGCTTCGCGGGCAACCAGCGTCGCGGTCTCTTTGGCTTGGGCTTCGTAAGGATCTCCTTCGGTAATGGTGCGCTGGGGGACGCTGTGCGCGGTAAAGATCACTGGAACTTTAGCGCCCATCTCGCTGCGGGCATGCTTCCGTCCAGCATGCAACCTCTCGGCGAAGGCTTTGATCAGCAAGGGGTGATCGTGCCATGACTCGACGAACTCCGTTGCGAACGCACTGTTGCTAGCGCTGTTGAGGGAGGTGCGGTAAAGACCGACGCTGGTGCGCGAGTTCTGCGGGGCGAGGCAGATGACGACCGCGCGCTCGATTCCGTCAGCGGTCATCTGGCGGACTGCGTCAGCGACGAAGGGCTTCCAGTTGCGCATGCCAACGTACACCGGCAACCCCAACTCCCGCGCCAGTAGTTCCCCTTGTTTTAGCGTCAGTTCGGTCAGCGGAGACTTCCCGATGAGGCTATAGCGATGCTGCACTTCCTGAACAACCTGCGGCGGGAGTGGGCGTCCGCCGGTCACCTGCAACAAGAAGTCCGGGACCTCGTCCACCGAATCCGGACTTCCGTGGGCCAGTAGCAGGACCGCAGCCTTCCCAGTTTTGGATGTTACGTCCAATGTGCTCCCGCCTCCAGCGACATTGTGCAGGCAGCTTTTGATAAGAAAATCGGTTCCCAGGTGTCAGTTCTCGGTTCTCAGTTGAAATTCGTGGACGAACTTAGCCAGCGCCTTCACATTCTCCACCGGGGTTTCCGGGAGAATGCCGTGACCCAGATTAAAGATGTGACCGGGCCGCCCGGCGGCGCGTCGCAAAATGTCCTCCGCACGCGATTTCAGTTCCTTCCAGTCGGCGAACAGCAGGACCGGATCAAGATTGCCCTGCACCGCTCCTGAACCCAGGCTGCGCCAGCCCTCATCGAGCGGAATGCGCCAATCGAGTCCGATTACCTCGGCGCCGGTTTCTTTCATGGAGGGCAGGAGCGTGGCACTGTCAGTGCCGAAATAAATAATAGGCCCGCCGGTTTTTTGCAGGAGCTTTACCAGTTCCGTGGTGCGGGGCAACACATAACGACGGTAGTCCTCCACGCTGAGGCAGCCGACCCAACTGTCGAAGATCTGAATGGTGTCGGCGCCGGCGCGCACCTGCTCGGCGGCGTAAACGGAGACCACTGCGACCAGCTTGCGCATCAGTTCGTCCCAGGCCGCGGGCGAGGAGTACATCATTTTCTTGGTGTGAACGTAGTTGCGCGAGCCGCCACCCTCAATCATGTAGCTGGCCAGGGTGAAGGGCGCTCCGCAGAAGCCAATCACCGGGAGGCGTGCTCCGAAGTGCTTGCAGACCAGGCGGACAGCTTCGGTAACGTATCCCAGATCAGCAGCGCGGTCAGTGCGGAGGCGCGTAATGTCCGCCGGTTCGCGCACCGGTTTGGCGATGACGGGACCTTCTCCGGCGGAGAAGTGGAAGGGCAAACCCATCACTTCGAGCGGCAAGAGGAGATCAGCAAAGATGATGGCGGCATCCACGCCCAGGGCTTCGGCGGCGGTGATGGTGACCTCGGCGGCGACCTGCGGCTTCTTGCAGATTTCAATCAAGGAATACTGCTTGCGGACGGCGCGATACTCGGCCATGTAGCGCCCCGCCTGGCGCATGAACCAGACCGGCGTCCGGTCGACGGGCTGCGCCTTGCAGGCCTTCACGAAGCGGGATTCCGGGGCGGACATGCATCTCTAACTGTAGCATTTTTCGTGCCTTGGCGGCTTTCCGCGCCGTAGCGCTGCCAGCATCCCGCCTTGCCCCTTTGAGTATTAGGGACCAAGAGAGTACCCCCAGGCGTGGGCGGAATCGGCCTATCATTTCCTCACACGAATTGGAGGTACCCCGGATGGCAGCGAGTCAGGTTGTGCTGTACTTCGACCGGCAGGAAGACGCCTTGCTTTTTACGCTGGCTGCCAGTTCCGTGATTTCGGCGGAGGGGCCGGTTCGCAGCAACGCGGCTTTGGTGAAAATTGCTGAGGAAATCTCGAAAGCCAGCCGAATCACGACCGAGGGCGTTCTGAATCCGGGTGACGCCACCCAAGGAACCCCTGCCCACCAGCACCGTTAGGAATGTCCCGAGACAGGGCACGGTACGTCTCGTCCGGCCTTGCGGCACCCTACGCTAGCTGAGCTTGTCGCCGGATTCCTTCGGAACATCAAAGCGGTAACCGATTCCGCGGACCGTCTTGAGGTAGGTGGGATTGTCGGGGTCAGGCTCGATCTTCTCCCGCAAGCGGCGCACGTAGACATCAATGGAGCGCGGGGTGACAAAGGAACCCTCCGTCCAGACAGCGTCGAGAAGCTGATCGCGGGTAAAGACGCGGGCAGCATGGTGCGCCAGGTAATCCAGCAGACGAAATTCGCGCGTGGTCGTGGCCACAGTTGCGCCCGCGACTCTCACAATCATGGAAGCAGCGTCGATTTCAATGTGACCCAGCTTGAGAGCGCGGGGCTGCACGACTTCCTGCGACCTGCGCAGGACCGCCCGTACTCTGGCTACGAGCTCGCGCGGACTGAAGGGCTTGGTGATGTAATCATCGCCCCCGAGCTCCAGTCCTCTCACACGATCAGCTTCGCTGGCTTTGGCGGTCAGGAAAATGATATGCGCCCCGGCGAGGGCTTTGCTCTGGCGAATGTGGCGGCAGAGTTCGAGACCATCGCTGCCGGGGATCAGGATATCCAGGAGAAACAACGATGGGACACTCTTGACCGCTTCCTCGACAACGGATTGCGAACCAGGAAACCAAAGAGTGGTGTGACCGGAGTGGTCGAGGTGGAGGCAGATCAGGCGCGCAATGTCGGCATCGTCTTCGACCACAAAGACGAGGGGTTTCCCGGCCAAGACTCCTGCTGGGGACCGAGAAGAGCTAGTTGCGATGGGGCTGTCTCCGGGAAAAGACACGAAAACTGATCCCTGTCTGGTACTGAGTCTGAACCGCCGGTGTTGCAGGGGTGTTGCAGGATGATTAAAGGTTGGTGAATTCGTGGAGTGCCCGGATCTATTGGCGGAGAGGGAGGGATTCGAATCCGCGTGACAACGTAAATTCAACAACATGCAGGGCCACGGATGGCACCCAAGGCTACGAAAAGCAGAGGTAGAACGACAAACGGATTGCAAAACGGATTGCAGATTTTTGTTGAATTTGATTCTTGGATTAATTTGACAGTCTCAAGTTTTCGTTTACAGCCGACCGGGCTGCTTTCGTGTCGCCTTTGAGCGGCTCCCCATTTTCTGAGACACACTGAGGGTTAGTTTCCGGCAAAATCTACTACCTGAGAAGGGGAGGTTTGCCGTGAAGAGGAAACGCTTTTCTGTGGAGCAGATCGTGGCGGTGTTGAAGCAGGCCGAGGTGGGGGTGCCGGTGGCGGAGCTGATCCGCCAGGTGGGGATCACGGAGCAGACGCTGTATCGGTGGAAGAAGCAGTACAAGGGACTGG
>JAIQET010000036.1 GCA_020073645.1 Terriglobia bacterium
GGCGAGGTTCCGGATGTGAAGCTGCCGCGCCGCAAACGCGGCGACGCGTCGCCGCGCGGCGCGCTGAAAGGCAACCGCCCGGTATACTATGCAGGGCGCGGCTATGTTAGCGTGCCGGTCTACGAGCGGGACTTGCTGCAGCCAGGGAATTTGATCAAGGGTCCGTGCATTATCGAGGAGATCATTTCAAGCACAGTGGTCATTCCCGGTGCGACTGCAAAAGTGGACGTGTGGGGGAATGTGATTATCCAGTTGTAAATACGTTGCATCCTGAGCGGAGCCATGCCCTGAGCGAAGTCGAAGGGGCAGCACAGTCGAAGGAAACGTCTCCACGGATCGCGTATTTCGACTGACGATCTGTTTTCTGCATTAACCCAGTTCGTTCAGTCATGGTACTCAGCTTGATTGGTGTGCGAGAGCAAGCCCAATACACATGATATGGCCAATCAAGGACACAATAAACGGAACACGGCAGACAGTTGTCCTGCCGTGTTCCGTTTCTGATCGCGGGTTCGAAGGGGATCGCTCAAGGACGTGGAAGCGATTATTACGATTCTGCCTGTCCTAGACAAAAACCCCATTCGCACAGAAATTTGCACCAAATCGCACTGTGTATACAATCCCTTGGTAGATTTTGACAGTCCATCAAGGGATGGCACTCATGCCCAAGCTTTTCAACCGTCTCGTCTCGACGCTCGAACGGGTTTTCCTCCATCTCACCCAGCCCGCTCGTCATTCGATTGCACTCGCCACAGCCACGGACCTGCGCCGAAGCAACCCCAGTTGATCGCCGAAAATGCCTTGCTTCGCCAGTAACTCATTATTCTTTTCCGCCAAGTCAATAAACCGCGTTTCACGCGATCCGATCGCCTCTGGCTCGTCCTTCTCGCCAGTCGCGTTCAACATTGGAAAGACACACTCCAGATCCTCAACCCCGAAACATTATTGCACTGGCATCGTCAAGGTTTTCGCCTCTTCTGGAAGTTCAAATCCTGCCACCGTGGCGGTCGTCCCAAGTTAGCCACCGAAACAATCAGCTTGATTCAACAAATGGCCAAGGAAAATCTGTTGTGGGGTGCAGAACGCATCCACGGGGAACTGCTCAAACTGGATATTAAGGTCGCTACCGCGGCTATTCAGAAGTACTTGCGGCCGGCGCGTCCTCCCCGTGCGCCTAATCAGACCTGGTCGGGGATTCTCAACAATCACGCGAAGGACGTCTGGGCGTGCGATTACTTGCCGGTGATCGACCTGTTCTTTCGCCATGTGCTCCTCTTCTTCATTGTTGATCTGGCTTCACGTCGGATTGTTCACTTTAACGTCACGGCCCGTCCCACCGATGCCTGGGTCGCACAACAACTGCGCGAGGCCACCCCATTCGGTCAAACCCCGCGTTTCTTGATTCGCGACCGCGATAACAAATATGGCAACGCCTTCGCACGAGTGGCGAAGGGCAGTTCGATTGAAATCCTGAAAACGCCGTACCGCGCACCAAAAGCCAACGCCATCTGCGAAAGATTCCTGGGCAGCGTACGGAGAGAATGCCTTGAACACATCTTCGTCTTGGGGGAAAGCCATTTGTATCGGGTGATCAAGGAATACGTCGCATTCTTCAACCAGGCTCGTCCACACCAAGGGATCGAGCAGAAAATTCCGGAGGAGACTAGATCCGCGGGAGAAGAAAAACGAAAAGGAAAGATTATCGCATTTCCAGTTCTCAACGGGTTACATCATGACTACCGGCGCGTTGCATGACTCATCAGAAGTCGCAGGAATAAATGCGTACGAGGTTTTTGGTTAGCACAGCCCGCATTGGGTTCACGCCCCTATGAATTCAGGTACTTCATGTGATCTTTGTGAAGTCCTAGGCTTGGGATAGGCGTACTCATAAGATAAGTACATCCGTACTTTTTCTCTTTGTCAAATCTGTGTTAGAATAGTAGTGAAAACTAATTCGAAAGGAGACTTCAATGAATTTGCTTGCCCATGCCGTACATGAATCGTTCGCCGGTTGCTCGACAACCACATCGAGTCAACAGTTCTCTCTGACCGTAAGGGAGCAAAATGCTCTCTCGGACATGAAGGCATTTCTTCGCTTCAGTCCAGAGATGCTTTCCAAATTTCTAGACGAACAGTCTCTGCCAGACTGGCCCGCCTTACAACACCCCGGAGCAAAGCCCTAGTCTTGTACGCAGAGGCTTTCAATTGAAGCTTGGTTCCGGTTTGGAACATGCACTCGCGGTGCTGCTGGATGCGCTCGGTAGTGACGCTCTAGGCCTCGAATACTATCGGGCGCTCCAAGAGATTTTAGATTGCGAGGCAAGCCCAACCTCTCACGGCCATTCTTTCGGCGATCTTCCTATAATGGTCTCCGTTGCCCTCCAGGGCGACAAGCAAAAAGCAATCCCCGTCTCCAACGCGTGGCGGCTTTTACTTATTGCCGCAAAACTTCTTGATGATGTCGAAGATCGAGAAGAGACAGATCAATCCTCCGTTACTATCAACACGGCCACTAGTCTAATATTCGCCGCTCAATTAGTGTTGAGCCATTTGACTGGACAAGGAGATTGTACCTTAGCGTGGCAAATTGGCCAGTCTCTTCAACGCGCCATGTTACGCGCAAGTGCTGGACAACACTCTGATCTGAGGACTTCTTTATCCACGATACCCTTTTTGGAACCAGATGAATGGGAGCAAGTTGCTTTCGCCAAGTCGGGTGAGCCTTTTGGCTGGGGATGAATCACCATTTCCGGATATTGCAGCAGCGGGTTCAGGCCGTTTCCGTCAGGAGGAAGCTCACCGGTCATGACCGCGAAGGGATGTGCTGCAAAATTCAACAGCAACAAGAAGAAGACCTGGACGGCGGCGATGATGACCGAGGCGTAGGCAAAAAGACGGGCATCGGTCTTGTGACGCAGCCGAAGAACCAATCCGTAGGTCGCCAACAGCAGCGACCAGAACAGCAGCGAGCCTTCCTGTCCGGACCACAGGACAGCGAACTTGTAGGCTATGGGCAGATCGCGATTGCTGTGATGGAAGATGTAGGCGATCGAGAAGTCGTCCTGGAAGGCGGCCACGACCAGAACCACCGCGGCGAGGAAAACGATGCCAAATACGGCAATTCCGGCGCGGCGGGCGGTTTCTCCCAGCCGTTCCGACCCGGGCCCGGGACGAGCGAGCGCCAGCAATCCAGCCAGGAAGGAATAGGCACTCAGGGCTAACGCGAGTAAAAGGGCGAAACTGCCGATTTGTGACATGACAAGCTCAGTATTTTTTCAGAAACAGCCCGCCTAGGCAACCTCAAAGGCCCCCGCAAAGCTATTGTGGGTTGGAGCTTTATCCAGGTTCGGAGGTTGCCCCCAGCTGCTTCCGAGCCGACGAAGGAGCCCCATGCGGGGCTGGCCAATCAAAGTGGATATCAGTGTATCGCACAGAGCGGGTACGGCGCACAAACTCTCGAAAGTGCACGTTGGTTGCCAGGAAAGAGTCAGTGATCGGGGCGGGAAACAGACATTTTCTTCCCCTGGAGATCCAGCTCTTACGGGAAATTCCTCGAACGTGGCAGCTCGTTCAAAAAACTGACGTTCAAATTTTCGTACTCCTCCCCGGTAACCGATTACCCGGACGATCTGGCGATCCTGGGAGCCAGCGATGGAACCGGCGTGCCAGCGGCCAGAACAAGTGAAAATCTCGCGCAGCCGGACTTCGCCGACACCCAACTGAATGGGATCGAGTGGAGAAGCAGAACTTCAGGCAGGCAGAGCTCGATTGCGAGCTAGGAGCACACAACGCACTGCCCGCCTCCCGGAATTCTCGACCTAGGCGGTCTGCTGCCGGTTGTAACGAGCCATGACTTCGCGCTCGGCCACCAGCCAATCTTCATTGTCGCGGCCCGGCGTGCATCCGCGCTGTTCGTACAACTCGTAGGCGCGGCGGCGAATTTCGCCTTCCAGGTCGATGGGAATGGGTGAGGAACTCTTCTTAACTTCAGCCGCAAGGCGAACTTCGGGCATGGTTGCTACCGGCTTGCGGGAAGGGCCGTTGGTGCGGGGTGTCTTTGCTCTAGCCATCGTCGGATACTCCTTACATATACCAAGATTCAGGAATGAATCGAATTGATGAATTAGCCACATACACGTCGACCTCGGACTGATGGTCCCCACGTAGAATGGTGGCGAATGATGGAGTCATCATAACCCGGATTGCTGTGGATTTGGTCGGCAGAAAGAAAAATTTATACCTTCGTAATGTTTGAACAGCGAGCGAACCGCGTCATAGCCTTCAACCTTTGCTCGCTACCCACTACTCGAGTTAGTAGAAGTCGTGCTGGTCGGAGGAATTCTGACCATGCTCTTCGCGATGCTGCGCCCGGTGGTGCGCAAGCGCTACGAAGAAGCGGAAGCGCGAAAAATGGAGGCCGCAGCATTCCGGCGTGCGTAACCGGAGACTTCCGCTTCACCGCGCTCTACATGGTCAACACCACACGAAACTGCGCTTTGCCACTAAACATCCGCGCATACGCCTCATTGACTTTGGCGAGCGGATACTTTTCAATCATCGGCCGCACGCCGGTCAGCTCCGCGAAGCGCAGGGTATCTTCTGAGTCGGTGGGAATGCCTGAGGGCCATCCTTGAATGCTTTTCTTGCCTGCAATGAGCTGGAACGGAGACACCTCGATGGGCTCCGGGGTCGCGCCCAGGACTACCATCTTGCCGTTCATCCCTAGACCATTCACGAGCGAAGACATGGCTTTCGAACTCGGCGCGGTGGCCAGGATGACTTTCGCGCCGCCCATCTTCTGCAATTCGTCCGCGGCGTTAGTTGCCTGGCTGTCAATGTAGGCGCTCGCCCCCAGCTTCTTGGCCAGTGCGGCATTCTCCGGGCCGCGACCCACCGCCGCCACTTTGTAGCCAAACTTGGAGGCAAACTGAATGCCCAAGTGGCCCAACCCGCCGATGCCTTGCACCGCCACCAAGTCACCCGGAAGCGCTCCCGCATGCCGCAGGGAATTAAACGTGGTAATGCCGGCGCACATCAGCGGCGCCGCCTCGGCGGCATCTAGGCTCTCCGGCATCAACGCCAACGCTTCTACCGGAGCAATCATGGATTCGGCATAGCCGCCGTCGTAGGTGATTCCCGGGATCTTCAAATTGACACAGTTGCCGAAATCTCCGCGGCGGCAGGCGAGGCAAGTGTTGTCTTGGCCGCCATGCCATCCCACGCCGACCCGTTGCCCTTTCTTCCACTGCGTCACGCCGGCGCCTGGTTCATCGATCACGCCCGCCACTTCGTGTCCGGGCACACGCGGATACTGGATGCCCGGCCACAGATTGTCTTTGGTGAGGTGATCGCTGAAGCAAATTCCGCAGGCCTGCACCCGAATCCGCACATGGTTTGGCGGCGGCTGCGGGATCTCCCGTTCCATAATTTCAAGATCAGCACCCGGCTTAGTCACCTGCGCTACTTTCATTCTGGCCATCGAATTCTCCTTTTTCCTGTGCGTTTGATTAGAAGTGCATTGGATTCTCCCTTGGATGAATCGGCCTGCTTGGCGGATTCAGGCCGCGGAGAAAAGGTGGCGGGTTGGGCTGAGACCTCGACGGAGAATGACGAACCCCGTATAATTTCTCCTAAGCGCGGGCCGGAAGTGTTGCTCGCGGTGCTTCTCCAAGTCAGTGGATGGCGCTATCGTCTAGGGGTTAGGACGGAAGATTCTCAATCTTCAAACCCGGGTTCGATTCCCGGTAGCGCTACCAGATCTTTCACTTGGCCTAGTCCCCAATATTTGCGCAGTGTGGGACCCAACTCCCCCAGACTCGGCTGTCGATCTCGGTCGCCACCGCCGCTTGCATTGACGGACTCACTGACAACAAGAACAACAGAAAAGCTCATAACTTTGGTAACTTTCCCCACATTTCTTGCGGTCTAGAATCTGTGTATCAGAACGCAGACAGGTCGTATGAACCAGACAGAAGAGGGCCTCCGTATTGCCCAGATGGGTCCCATCGAAGCGCGGCGAATCGACGGCCGCGAGTGGTGGCTCTGGGGATTTGCGGTAACCGTAACGCTCGTTTTGACCTTTGGGATCGTTGCCTTAACCTTTCCCGCGTTCCGCACACAAGAAGACAGCGCGTATTGGTCTGACCTCCGGGAATGGGTCCGCGGGTTGGCTGCACTCGTACTGCTGTTCGATATTTACACAATCTATCAGCGCCTCCAGTTGCAGCGCATCCGGCGACAGTTGGCCGAGCGCGATCAGCTTTTTCAACTCATCAGCGAAAATGCGGCTGACATGATTGCCGTTGTCGACACCGAGGGCCATCGGCTGTACAACAGCCCCGCCTACGAAAAGGTCCTTGGCTACTCGCCCGAAGAGTTGAAGACCACCTCGTCGATCGAGCAGATTCATGCCAGCGACCGTCAACGGGTGTTGGAAGCGGCTGAGAAAGCGCGTCGCACCGGCCGTGGGGAACGGCTCGAATACCGGATACGTCATAAGGACGGCTCCTGGCGCATTCTGGAATCAACCGCCAGCGCAATCCGAAATGAGAAAGGAGAGACGACCCGGCTGGTGATCGTCAACCGGGACATTACCGAGCGGAAGCGGGCGGAAGAAATGCTGGCGCATAATGCGCTGCACGACGGCTTAACCAGTCTGCCGAATCGTGCGCTCTTTCTGGATCGTTTGCAGCATGCATTTGCACGTTCTGAACGACACCCGACCTCCTACAAGCTGGCAGTGTTGTTCATTGATGTAGACGAGTTCAAAGTCTATAACGACAGCCTGGGACACGTGGCCGGAGACGAACTGCTGATTCAAATCGGACAAAGATTGACCTCTTCTCTTCGGGGAGTCGATACGATTTCCCGCCAGGTTGAGTCCAAAGACGCTGTTGGATCCATGGCTGGTGACACCTTGGCGAGGTTGGGTGGCGATGAATTCGCGGTACTCCTGGATGACATCCAGGACCCCAGCGACGGGATACGAGTGGCGGATCGAATTCAAGAAAAGTTGAAGGCTCCATTCCAGGTGAACGGACAGGAGATGGTCATTTCGGCAAGTATCGGGATGGCACTGCGCACCGCCGCCTGCAACCAAGCGGAAGATCTGCTGCGCGATGCTGAGATAGCCATGTATCGCGCCAAGCGGGCGGGAAAGGCGTGCTGCGAGGTCTTTGACGCAGCCATGCACTCCAGCGCGGTCAATCGTTTGCGGCTGGAGACAGATCTTCGCAAAGCGCTCGAACTGGGGGAATTCCGAGTCTACTACCAGCCCATCGTGTCCTTGCGGAGCGGGAAAATCACCGGGTTTGAGGCCCTGTCACGATGGCAGCGTCCTGAAGGACTGGTGCCGCCAAGCGAGTTCATTCCAGTCGCGGACGAAACTGGACTGATTCTCAGCATCAATCGATCGCTGCTGCGGGAAGCCTGCCTGCAACTCCGGTCATGGCATGCTCAATTTCCTTCCGATCCACCCCTTGCCATGAGCGTGAACATCACTCCCAAGCAGTTCGCGCAGCCCGAGTTAGCCAGCGAGATCGGATTGATCCTCAAACAGACGGAAATGGCCCCATCCAATCTACAACTGGAGATCGTGGAAACAATAGCCATGCGAGATGCGGAAATGGCGGGCGGCGTACTCACGGAGTTGAAGGCGCTGGGCGTCCGGTTGAGCGTTGATGATTTCGGTACAGGATATTCATCCCTGAGCCGGCTGCAACGCCTTCCCATCGATACCTTAAAGATCGACCGTACCTTCATCTCGAAGATGGACGTGGACGCAGAAACGCGTGAGATCGTGCGGACCGTCATTATGCTGGCCCATAACCTTGATCTGACAGTGGTCGCGGAAGGAACGGAAACGAAAGAGCAGGTAGAGCAACTGAAAGAGTTCGATTGCGAACTGGCGCAAGGATACTTCTTTTCCAGGCCAGCTGACGCAACGGCTATGTCGGAGTTGTTAGCAAGCAGCTGCCACGCTGGCGTCTCATTGATTGACCGCTAGGCACCGCCTGCCTTCCCAGGTTGACGAGCCAGCGTCGGATAACGAAGTGACCCGCCACGGCAATCCAGGCTGGAATCAACCATCCGCGACGAATGCCCCCGCAGCAGTCATGGGATCATCATAGGAGTCGGCGTCGTCCCGCTCGCTGTGCCGGCTGCGTAGACCTCTTCCCATCTACTAACCTGCCGTAACCATTTATTCATCGAGAATTCATCCCGCTTTAACAATCCCGGCGCGGATCGCTTGTATTTTCAGGAGTCCCGAGACTGGGGAATCATTTCAAGATCTGCTCTTGTTTTGGTGCATATGGGTAAAAGTGTATGTTCGTCAATTCTGCGGGAGGAGAAATGAAGCGAGCGATAGGGTTTGCGCTGTCCCTGATAATCACGGCAAGCGCGTTTGCGGCGCCGGCGGGGCAGGATACCAGTGCAGGCACAGCCAAGAAAACCAGTACGAAAAAAACGGCCAAGCGGGCCTCGGCCACGGCGAGTTCACCGGAGCTCCAGGCCATGAAGCAGGCCCTGGACTCACAGCAGAAACAGATCCAGGAACTGATGCAGGAGTTGCACAGCCGTGACCAGGTGATGCAGCAACTGCAACAGCGGCTCGATCAGAGCCAGAGCGCGGCCACGGATGCGCAGAGCAAGGCCGATGCGGCGGCTTCGCAGGCGGCCCAGCAGGCACAGGCAGTCACCGAGCTGCGCAGTGATGTCTCTGACATGAAACAGAATTCGGCCAACACGGCCCTGACCTTGCAGGAGACGCAGAAGAGCATTACCGAGATGGGGAGCCCGCTGGCCATCCACGTCAAGGGCATCACCATCACTCCGGTTGGCTTCCTCGCGGCAGAATCGGTTTATCGGACGAGGGCGCTGGCTGCCGACGTGAACTCGCCTTTCAATTCGATCCCGTTCACCGGTGCTTCGCCGAACCACATTTCGGAATTTTTTGGTTCCGGGCGGCAGTCGCGTGTGGCCATGCTGGCGGAAGGCAAACTGAAGAGTACGAAGCTGACCGGCTACGTGGAGGCGGACTTTCTCTCCGCGGGCGTTACCTCCAATAACAACCAGAGCAACAGCTACACCTTTCGTCAACGGCAGCTTTGGGGTCAGGCCGCGCTAGACGACGGCTTGACGTTTACCGGCGGGCAGATGTGGAGCCTGGTGACGGAAACCAAGAAGGGCATGGATAACCGCACCGAGGCTTTGCCGATGACCATTGACGCGCAGTACACCGCGGGCTTCAGTTGGGCGCGGCAGTTCGGTTTCCGCGTCACGAAGAATTTCAACAATAAGGTCTGGCTGGGATTCTCGGCGGAAAACCCTCAGACCACGTTTGCCGCGCACGGGGCCTCCAGCAATTTCCTCCTGGGCAGCGCGGGTGCCGGCGGCGGTCTCTACAACACCACCGCGAACTACTCCTTCAACTCGGCCCCCGATCTCATCTTCAAAGCTGCCTTCGAACCGGGCTTTGGCCACTACGAGATCTTCGGTATCATCGCCCAGTTCCGCGACCGTGTCTTTCCCTGCGCCACCACAGACTCGGAAACCACGTGCCACGGGGTAGTTGGGCCTTCGGCAGCCGGCGCTTTTAATGACAACAAGACCGGGGGCGGCATCGGCGCCAACGCGCGGGTGTCCGTGTGGAACAAGAAGATCGACCTGGGCGCTCACTTCCTCGGGGGCAACGGCGTCGGCCGCTATGGCACCACCGGGTTGCCGGATGCCACGGTCCACGCAGACGGCACGCTGGCGTTGATCCGGAGCTACCAGGGACTGGGCACGCTCGAATTTCACTATCCAAAGTTCGATGTGTACATGAACGGCGGCGGAGAATACGCGGCGCGCACGGCATTTCTCAAGTCGGCGAACACCGGCGTAGGCTACGGCTCGCCGTTCTTTCCGAACTTCACTTGCTCGACCGAACCTGTGCCGGGATCGGGCGGGTTTGCGCCGGGTTCGCTGGGGAGCAACTGCACCGGCGATACCCGCAACATCATTGAGGGCACCTTCGGATTCTGGTATCGCTTCTACAAAGGCCCGAAGGGGACGGTCCAGTTCGGACCGCAGTACTCCTATGTGGTACGCAATACCTGGGCGGGCGTAGGCGCGCCCGGTTTCACCAATGAGCCGCACGCCGTAGAGAACATGGTTCTCACGTCCTTCCGCTACTACTTGCCGTAACGCGCTGTAGTTGTCGCCTCCGGTGCGACTGGAATCGCACCGGGGGCCGTTGCTTCCCAGACGGGATACTTCCAATGCGCGACGCTTGCTGATCAGCGACCGGCAACCGGAGACGCCGGGCGTCTCTCCGGACGGCACGCGGATCGTGTGCGGGGTGATCGACGTGCAGTCCAACCTGCTGCTGGACCGCGTTACAGGAATCAGGCGCTGGGAGAGCGTAGTTCCTTGCGAGGGCCAGTTGCGTCCCCAGCAGCAAACATCCCTATGGGCACAACTTTCTGCGAGATTTCCAGCCTGGGCTGTCGCCCGTTCCTGACGACCTAACGGGGCAGGGATGAAATCCTTGGCCTGGGAGCTACCCTCCGGGCCGATGGAGTGGGCCTTTGGTTTTTCCAGGCAGCACCGCTGATAAACCAGAATCCCAGGGCGGAGGCGGCGACGAAGATGAAAAAGAAAACAGTAGAGATGGCCGAGCGGTAAGGATCCAGACTCACTTCCACCAGGTTCCAGTCCGTGAGGGGCCAAACAACTTGCACGTACACCCCTACCACCACCAGAACGGCGGCAAAAACCAGCATGATGGCGAGCGCGCCGACACCCAGGCTCTCGAACACAATCATGGCCCAGTGTTTCAGCGGGCCGGGTTCGCTGGTCTTGGGCTTGGGCTGGACTCTTGGCATGGGCAATCGCTCAAACTGGTATCTTACGGCGATTCTCCCAGTCCGGGCAGGTGACTAAAGTGTCTTTCCAGCCCAAGCCCCCGGACGAGTCCGGCTAGTTGGCTTTGGTGGCTTTTCCCTCCATCATGCTGGCATAGTTCCCGTCCTCCCCAGCCATCTCAAACTTGAAGCTGTAGGAGGTCGCAGAAAGCTCCTTGATGGTGAAGCGCCCCTTCATGATCTTGCCACCCATCTTGTCTTCACTGGTCCAAGTCCAGGTGTCGCCGGAGAGGGTCCCCTTGGAGTGTTCAGCCTCACCCATGCTGTTGAAGGCGTCATAGGTATAGACCTTGTCTTCCGGGTTGTATCCCATGTAGGCCATACCCATGCCGTTGCCCATCGCGCTCTTGAAGTCGGAATGGATCACCAGGAAGAAATTGCCTTGCATCCACTCGACTTTTTCGGTTTCGGTCATCTTGCCACCCGGGCCAAAGGGGCCGGGCTTCATATCTCCGTCGAGCGTCCACGTGCCCACGAAGTAGTCCAGTTTTTTCAACTCCGGGGCCGGCGTCGGCGGACCCATTTGGGCCGCTGCAAACGCCCCAAGCAGCAGGCATGCAATCAAACAGCCGATGGTTTTCCTCATCAGATTTTTCTCCTTCTAGGAATTCAGTGCGGAGTTGCATTTCCCGAGCAGGGCGATAGTAGAGTTTGGCAGCATGCCGAGTCAATGCGCAATAGGTCCCGACCGTGTAGGCAGCTTACATCGGAGGCGGTTCCGGCTCAGCGGAGCCGTCAGCGCGCGGGTCGGAGGCGCCGTAGTTTACTTTGGCCTTCGAATCGTGGAGCACCGCCTGCCCCCGTCCCATGCGGGTGGAATACTCTTTCTGAACGTCCAGCTTGTGTCCCATGGCGGAAAGCTTTTCGCGGACCTCTGGCTTCACCCGCGACTCGATCACAATGTTGCACCCGCGATCGGGGCTCACGGTAAAACGAGCATTCTCCAAGGCCGCCTGGATGTTCATGCCGTAGTCCACGACGTTGGAGACAAATTGCGCGTGCGCCAGCGGTTGATTGGCCCCGCCCATGATGCCGAATCCAATGTGCTCGTAGCCCATCTCCATGAAGGCCGGAATGATGGTGTGGAAGGGACGCTTGCGCGGCGCCAGGACATTGGGAGACGCTGGGTCAAGCGAGAACAGCGCGCCGCGGTCCTGCAGCACGAAACCCATGCCGCGGACGGTGATGCCCGCGCCGAAGGCGTCGTAATTGCTCTGAATCAGCGAAACGATGTTGCCCTCGCGATCGACCACGGAAAGATAAGTGGTGTCGCTGGCGGGGGTGCCGTAAGCTACGGCACAGTTGGCCTTGTTGGGATCGATCAGCTTGGCGCGCTCCTTGGCATACTCCTTGGAGAGCAGGCCCTTCACCGGAACTCTTGCGAAGCGCGGATCGGCGTTGTAGCGCTCCAGATCGGCGTAGGCCAGCTTCATGGCTTCGATCTTCTTGTGCAGTTCTGCAACGCTGAGCGGGCCGTCAGCGGAAGGTGGGGAGGTCTCCATGATATTCAGCATCTCGAGTGCGGTCATGCCCTGGCCGTTGGGAGGAAGCTCGTAGATGGTCCAGCCGCGATACGTGGTCGAGATGGGTTCCACCCACTCCGGAGAGAATCGGGCAAGGTCATCGGAGGACATGGTGCCACCCAGCGCCTGCGATGTGGTCAAGATGGCGCGCGCAATCTCGCCCTTGTAGAATGCGCTGGCTCCGTTCTGCGCGACCAGGCGCAACGCTTTGGCGACGTCGGGATTCTGAAAGATCTGCCCGAGCGCCGGAAGCTTGCCGCCGGGCAAGAAAACGCGCTGGCCCTCGGGATCGTGTGCGAACGCGTCTGCCGCATCCTCCCAGTACCCGTGAATAATTTCGGGCACGGGATATCCCTGCTCCGCATAGAAGATCGCGGACCGGAACAGGTCCTTCCACGGCAGCCGTCCAAAGCGTTCATGCAGCGCATTCCAACCGGCCACCGCGCCGGGAACGGTGACCGAATCAATGCCAAACGATGGCATCTCCGACACGCCCTTCGTTCTTAGATGCTCGACGGTGAGACCTTGCGGCGCCCAGCCGCTGGAGTTCAAGCCATAGAGCTTGCCGGTCTTGGCCTCCCAGTAGATGGCGAACAGGTCGCCGCCCATGCCGTTCATCATGGGTTCGGTGACGCCGAGCACCGCGTTGGCCGCAATGGCGGCATCGACGGCGGAACCTCCTTGGGCTAACACCTGCGCTCCAGCAACGGAAGCCTGCACGTGGCTGGTGGCCACGATGCCGTAGCGCGTGATGACCATCGAACGGGCGTGGGAGCGGGCTTGGGCAAACATGACGGGAACCAGGGAGAGAATCACGAAGGCCAGAAGAAGAGAGACGCGCATATTCACCTTACCGGCTAAGCGCGCATTCTGCGGCGGGCGGAGGAGGATGTCAAGGAACGCGGAGTCTACATGCGCGGGCCCGACGACATGCCCGGGAAATGCGAAGTTGCACTTGCTCGAAGGATGTGGAGGAGAGATCACGGCTTCGCACGCGGGGCGTCGATTTGCATCGTCCAACGTGGTTGCTAGCGGTCTTTTTTCGTCTTGTAAGCTTGCCGTTGATCCCGAGCGCCGTGGAAGACGTGGAGAATGTCGGTTCTCCGGCGCGTAACGCGATAGTAAATGAGGTATGTTCCTGCCGGAAAGCACCTCACCCCGGCTGCAATGTCCTCCGAAGGTCGGCCGGCATCCGGATACTCGCCGAGCAGCCAGAAGCGGTCAACGAGGCTGTCGATGAGGCGGTCTGCAGCCTCTAGACCCGCCCGCTTTGCCCAATAAAGATGAATTTCGTCGAGGTCTTGCTCTGCGTCCCTGGTGACCCGATAGCGCATTACTGGCCAGAGACTTCCTGGGCAAGGCGTTTCCGCCCCCTCGCCTTCACTCCGTCGGCCAGCTTCTTTAACCCCTTGCGCCCTTCGTATTCCGTATATTCACCCGCATCGATGGCTTCGATGCCGGCCCGGACACGCTGGCGGATGCCATCGAGTTGCTGCTGGTTCAAGTCCGCGAGGATATCCTCCGCAGTGGGCTTGGCCAGCCGAACTGCGCGGGAGTCTTCATCCTCCATGCGCCGCAAGGCTTCGCGCACCACCTCACTCGCGTTGTTGTACCGGCCACTCTTAACCTTCTTACGAACGTAGCCTGCAAGGCGATCCGTAATCGATACATTCATCTGATCCATGACCCAGCCCCTTGCGTTCCATGCTCTTCCTCCCCAAGCTACCCGCAAGGACCGCGGATGTCAATCTTTGACACTCCATACGAAAAGGCCGTGTTTGGCGTACCGGAGGAGCACCCCAGTGCTAGGGGCGGCGCGGTTTTGGACTTCAGCGGTGCCGGTCGCTGTCCACCTGGGAATACCGGAAGCACTCCACCAAATGATCGTTCGCCATGCCCACCGCCTGCATGAAGGCGTAGCAGATGGTTGAACCGACGAAATTGAATCCGCGTTTCTTCAGATCCTTGCTCATGGCATCGGACTCCGGTGTGCGGGCTGGAACCTTCCTGGTGGAGTTCCAGGCATTCACCTTCGGCTTTCCGCCCACGAACTGCCAGATGTAGCGGTCGAAAGAACCGAACTCGTCCCGTACAAGCAGGAACGCTCTTGCATTCTGCACGGCGGAGGCGATCTTCAACCGGTTGCGCACGATTCCCTCATCCCGCAACAGACCCTGAATCTTGCGGCGGTCGTAGGTGGTAACCCGCTGGGGATCGAATTGGTCGAAGGCGGCGCGGTAGTTCTCCCGCTTGCGCAGAATGGTGTCCCAGCTCAAGCCGGCCTGGGCGCCTTCCAGCACGAGGAATTCGAAGAGGTGTTGGTCATCGTGCTGGGGCACGCCCCATTCTTCATCGTGATAGCGGATAGCGAGTGGGTTGCGCGCCCAGGAGCAGCGAACGAGAGGTGCAGGTTCTGTTTTCTTGATCATTGGAAAGCAAGTAGGCCCTGGATCGTGCGCGGGCGGGACGCCCCCGCGACAGCCGGCGGGACGCCGGCGCTACGGGCAAGACGCTCCGCCCTTCGACTTCGCTCAACCAGGCTGCCGGCGCTACCGCGCTATTGCAGCGACTTGGGATCGGAGAGGTTCTTGGGCGTCTTCTTGTTCAAGAGCGCTACCAGTTCCTGCGCAGAAGGCGGGATCTTTACTTTGTTTTCCCGGATGATCTGTTTCGCGCTCAGCTTTTGCCCATACAGCTTTTCGTTCGCGCTGCCATCCGAGCGCAGGGTGGAGCCTTCCAGAGAGATTCCGGCAAACAATCCCTTGGACCGGGAATACGACAGAATCTCGGCGCTCATCACGATGTCGGTTGCGCCCTCAGCTGAGCGCCCCTTGGGGCCGGCGGCCGCGGAGGCGTTTGCGCCCAACTTTACTTTGCTGCTCAGCAACGAACGTGCTCCCTTCGGATTCATCACCAGCAACACGAAGTCCGTGGCCTGCCCACCCAGCTGGAAACCGATGTTGACCCCTTCCAGCGCATACAGAGCAGGCGCTCCCCAAAGTCCGGTGTAGTGCTGGCCGCTGCGGCAGATCATGACGCCACGACCATAGCTGCCGCCGATTCCGAACGCGCCTTTCTTGACCGAAGGCAGAACGATCACGCACTCCGCCTTGTCCAGCAGGTCCTGGGGAATGTCGTCCGGGATGTCCAGGATCTCTTTCAGAACCTCGCCGGAATCCTTCACACGGTCTTCTTCCTTCTCGCTGTCGGCGGCAAGAGCCGGGGGCAGAAAGGCACACGCGAGGAGTAGAGCCAACAGGGTTTTCATGAATCCTCCATTTGGATTAAGACCTTATCTTAAACCAGGGAAAGGGTTTTGACCCTAGCGGGAAGTACATCGGGCGGCCCCGTCAAGCAGCCGATGTAGCGCGGGTTGTTCCCATGACCAAACGTGTGCTCCTTTTGTAACTTGGCACTGCCACGAGCCTCCCCTAGAGTCAGAAAGGCAAGAACCGCTCCCCACGGTAGCTTTCGGCCCTTCGCGTGCATCTATATCCTCAGGAAGCCTCTGGCCGTAGGTTGTGGTGAAAATTTTGGACTGGTTGGGAATGAAGTACACAAGGTTCTTCTGTCTCGGAGCGCTGGTCGTGGCTGCGGCGCAGCTCCCGTGCGTGGCACAAAGCTCTTCTTTTCTCGATTCCTCTAGTCCCGCTGTCGCCGTGGCCTCGGCAGCTGACTCCGATCAGCCCGATTCCGTCCTGACCATCAAGAAGCGAGTGGACGAGGTCAACGTCCTTTTTATTGCCACGGATCGGCACGGCAAGTTTGTCCGCAACCTGAACCAGAACGATTTCGCCATTCTGGACGACCACCAGCCGCCGCAAGCTATCGTGGATTTCCGGCGTGAGACTGACTTGCCGCTGGAACTCGGACTGCTGGTGGATACCAGCGGCTCGGTGCGCAGCCGCTTCGACTTCGAACAGCAGGCCGCGGTTGACTTCCTGCAGCACACCTTGCGCCACAACTTCGACAAAGCCTTCGTGATGGGCTTCAGCAGCCACAACCAGGTGACACAGGACTTCACCGACAACGTCGAGTTGCTCTCCGTGGGCGTACGGAGTTTGCACGACGGTGGCGGGACGGCGCTGTACGACGCCATTTACCGGGCCTGTCACGACAAGCTGATCAAGGGCCAGTCTGATCACCCGTCACGCCGCGCCATCATCGTGGTGAGCGACGGCGAGGACAACCAGAGCGAGGTCAGCCGGGCGCAGGCGATCGAAATGGCGCAACGTGCCGAAGTCATCATCTACGCGATTTCCACCGACGACAGCGGCTTGATTCTGCGTGGCGACAAGGTTCTCGAGCAACTCGCCGACGCCACTGGCGGCCGCGCTTTCTTCCCCTTCAAGATGAAGGACATCAAGAACTCGTTCAACTCGATTGAAGACGAACTGCGCAGTCAGTACATCGTCTCCTACCGGCCGGCGAATTTCGATGCCGACGGCCGCTACCGCTCCATCCAGATTACCGCCTTGAAGAAGGACCTCCAGGTCCGCGCCCGCAGGGGCTACTACGCGCCCCGGCAGTAGCGGTGCCCATTCTTCAAGCTCCCTTTTTCAGTTCCTACGCCACTTTCTTCGGCTGGTAGTGCCCCGGTGTCGCGCGGAACGCGATGCTCAGACGGTTCCAGGCATTGATGGTGGTCACCGCCAGAGTAAGGTCGGCTAGCTCTTTCTCGCTGAAGTGCTGGCGCACGCGCTCGAACACCTCGTCGGGCACATGTCCCTGGGTGACATGCGTTACCGACTCTGCCCACTCCAGCGCCGCGCGCTCGCGCTCGCTGTAATAGGGCGACTCTTCCCAGGCATCCAGCCCGTACAGCCGCTGCTCGGTTTCCCCCAGTGCCCGCAGGTCTTTCCAGTGCATGTCGATGCAGTAGGCGCAGCCGTTGATCTGCGAAACCCGCAGCTTGACCAAATGAATCAGCTTTTCTTCCAGGCCGCAGCCGTGCAGGTATTCCTCCAGGCCCAGCATTGCCTTGCCGCCTCCCGGCGAGACGGTGTAATAGTTCAGGCGTGGTTTCATAATCCCTCCTTCCAATGATTGGATTATTGCTTTGGATGACAACCAGAAGAACGGAGGTTCAGACTTATCGCGATACGATACGAACCACTGCCTGACCCGGCGTGTGCTGCACTCCCCGAGCCTTGACTTGTGCCCAGCAGACCGTACGCCGTCAGCGGCAGTTACGCTCACCTGGGCGAAGCCGGTGCCGGCAAGCGACAAAATTTAGGCTGCAAGGCGAAGCGAGTTCATACGTCTCTCTAGGTGTGGGACTCTGAGCTTGCGGTGCAGGTTCCCTGGAAGCCTGACGGCAGCCGGCCTGAGAAGCAAATGTCAAGCCATGAGCCGCGATAGAGCCTTTTGGCTCCGAGCTGGCGAGCCAACCGGTGGGAGAACCGCTTCATCCGCTTGCAAATAGCTGCCGCCGGGAGGCAAAGCTTATGCGCCCGCAGACCGCACTAGTGCTACAATTTCGGGAGAAGACGAGCGGCGTTCATCCCCACCGAGTGCCGCAAAACACGCCGCATACGGGGTTCCTCATGGCCGGGACGCGAAAGAAAATCGTAGTCATCTTGTTGGCAGCTTTCCTGTGTCTCGGGATCGCAGTGCCGGCCTACGCTACGCAGCGGCGTGCTGCGTCCAAGCGCGCGACCAAACCAGAGCCAGCCGCGACTGTCGTCGAGGTCGTGCCGCCGCCCGCGCCGCTTACGCTGGAGCAGCAGCCTGCGTCTCCGCCGCGGATCAGTTATCAGGGTGGCCAGTTGACCATCACGGCGCACAACTCGACGCTGGGCGACATCCTGCGCGGCGTGCATGCACAGACCGGGGCGGCGATGGATGTTCCCGGCAATGCGACCGAGCGTGTGGTCGGTCGCTTTGGTCCGGGGCCGGCGCGGGAAGTGCTGGCCGCGCTGCTGAACGGATCGCATTTCAATTACGTGATGCTGGGTTCGGCGGCCAACCCGGACGGGTTGGAGCGTGTGATCCTGACCTCGAAGGCGGGCGGTGTCGAGGCCTCGTCTGTGGCCCAGCTTGCCAGCCAGCCGGTGGCGCCGACCCGGCCCTCGGTTGAGCCCCAGGAGGACGCGCAGGACGGCAACGGAGACGAAGATTTCTCCGATGACCAACTGGCGGAACAGCCCGGGGACGAAGCGCAACCCGACCAGAACCAGGACGCCAGTCAGCAGCAGCCCGACCAGCAGCAACAGCAGCAGCAAGGATTCCCCAACGGCCAGCCGGGAATAAGGAGTCCGGAGCAACTGCTGCGGGAATTGCAGCAGCGCCAATTGCTGCAACAACAGCAGGGGACCCAACCTCAGGGACAGCCGCCGACTGGCTTCCCGGTGCCTCCCGGCCAGCAGCCACAGCCGCAGCCGCCACAGTAAACCGGGCCTCGGACGTTAGGCTTTAGCCTCTCAGTACTCGGAGACCAGTCTGCCCAAACGGAAAACAGTTGGAATTTCCAGAGGCAACCCCGCAGTCCGAGGTCTGAAGTCCGACGTCCGCTTTCAGTCGCCGCTGGCGTGAGTTTCGACCAGGACTGGGGTACCGACGGCCGGCTGCCGGGTTTGGTGAGCAAAGGCGTAGAGGATGGTAGTGACGGCGCCGTAGGCGGCCAGGATGCCAGCAGTCACCACCAGAATCACCGTAGAACAGAGAACGAACGCTACCCAGAGACTACCCAAGCTCAGCCTGCCCTTCCCGTGAAATGCCGCAGCCGCAAATCCGTGAGGTTCTCTCGCGCATCCGAGGGGACCACGCGGCGCGAACCCATCAATCTACCCGCGTTGACGCTCGCTGCTGTTAGCAAATAAGATACGTGAGTAGAGTTGCGCACCCCCACTCTCCAACATTTCAGGGGCCCCGTCCATATTACGGAAGGGCATTACTTTCGGACTCCATGGCTATTACCAAGATTTCGGTGCGCGGGGCGCGCCAGCATAACCTCAAGAATATAGACGTGGAAATCCCCCGTAACACCCTCACCGTGATTACCGGGCTGAGCGGTTCGGGCAAGTCGTCCCTGGCCTTTGACACCATTTATGCCGAGGGCCAGCGGCGCTATGTGGAGACGCTTTCGGCCTACGCCCGCCAGTTTCTCGACCAGATGGAACGCCCCGATGTGGACGCCATTGATGGGCTGAGCCCGGCGATCTCAATCGAGCAGAAAACCACCAGCCGGAGTCCGCGCTCCACGGTGGGAACGATTACAGAGATTTATGACTATCTTCGACTTCTGTTCGCCACAATTGGAGTGCCGCATTGTCCCAAGTGCGGGCGCGCCATCGCGCGGCAGTCGGCGGAGCAGATCGTGCAGCGGGTGATGGCCCTGACCCCGGAGGACCGGGTGATGCTGCTGGCGCCCATCGTGCGCGGGCGCAAAGGCGAGTTCAAAAAAGAGATGGAGAAGCTGGTCCAGCATGGCTTCACCCGCGCTCGTGTGGACGGCGAGTTGGTCAACCTGGAAGACGACCTGCGTCTGGACAAGCGCAAGAACCACACCATCGAAGTGGTGATTGACCGGCTGCTGGTGAAGCCGGGGATTGAACACCGGCTGGAACTATCGGTGGGGCTGGCCATGAAGCTGGCTGGCGGACTAGTGCAAGTGGCGGTGGTGGGCGGAGAAGAACAGCTTTACTCGGCGCGGCTGGCGTGTCCGGATTGTGGCATCAACGTGCCGCAGTTGGAGCCGCGGTCGTTTTCGTTCAACAGCGCTTATGGAGCATGCCCGGAGTGCCACGGTCTGGGCAGCCGCTACGACTTCGATCCCGCCAAGATCATCGTGGATTGGTCGAAGCCGCTACTGGACGGCGGCCTCGGACCGGGTTCGGGATCGTCGAATCTGCAGCACATGCTGCACATCACCGCCGCGGCGCATGGTTTCGACCTGGCCACTCCATTCGACAAGTTTCCGGAGAAGATCCAGAACCTGCTGCTGTACGGCGAGTCGGGCAAGGGCAAGACCGGATTTCTGGGAGTTCTGGGGTACCTGAAGCAGATGGTGGAGGAATCCACGTCGGACACCTACCGCGAGTATCTGCTCGACTATATGTCGGCGACGGAATGTCCGGCGTGCGGGGGCCGACGGTTGCGGCCGGAGAGCCTGGCAGTGAAGGTCAACGGCATGTCGATCGCTGAATTCACGGCGATGCCGGTGTCGCGCGCGCTCGATGTGGCAAGCAAGATCAAGCTCGGGGGGCGCGAGAAAGCCATCGCGGGCCGGGTTGTGCACGAAATTGTGGAACGCTTGCAGTTTCTGAACGCTGTCGGGCTGGGGTACATCTCGTTGGATCGCTCGGCGGCGACGCTTTCCGGCGGCGAGGGGCAGCGCATCCGGCTGGCTACGCAGATCGGCTCCAAGCTGCGCGGCGTGTTGTATGTGCTTGACGAGCCTTCCATCGGATTGCATCACCGCGACAATAACCGGCTGCTGAAATCGCTGGAAGAACTGCGCGACCTGGGTAATACCGTGCTGGTAGTGGAGCACGATGAGGAGACTATCCGCCGCGCTGATTACGTGATTGACCTTGGCCCCGGGGCAGGGCGCCACGGTGGCGAGCTGGTGGCCCACGGCACGCCCGAGGAGATCATGAACGTGCCGGAATCGCTCACCGGCGCCTACATCTCGGGCCGGACGCAGATCGAAATGCGGGCGGAGCGGCGGCAGCCCAACGGTGCGGGGATCAGCATCCTGGGCGCAAGGGAAAACAATCTGAAGAACCTCGATGTCACCTTCCCCCTGGGCGTGATGACGGTGGTGACCGGGGTGTCGGGGTCGGGAAAATCCACGCTGGTGAACGACATTCTGTACCGGGCGCTGGCGAAGAAGCTTTATCGCTCGCGTGAGGAACCGGGCGCCCACAAGATGATTTCGGGTGCGGAAAATATTGACAAGGTCATCCGCATTGACCAGTCGCCCATCGGGCGCACCCCGCGGTCGAACCCGGCGACCTATACCGGGGTGTTCGCGCAAATCCGCGATCTCTACGCCATGTTGCCGGAGTCGCGCGAGCGCGGCTACAAGCCGGGACGGTTCTCGTTCAACGTGTCGGGCGGGCGCTGTGAAGCCTGCCAGGGCGAAGGCCAGCGCCGGATTGAGATGAACTTTCTGCCGGATGTGTACGTGCTCTGCGAGGTGTGCGGCGGCAGGCGCTATAACCACGAAACCCTGGCCGTGAAGTACAAGGACTGCTCCATCGCTGACCTGCTGGAAACGCCGGTATCGGACGCGTTGCCGATCCTGGAGAATATTCCCCAGGTGCGCCAGAAGCTGCAAACCCTGGTGGACGTGGGGCTGGGCTACATTCATCTGGGCCAGTCCGCAGTGACGCTTTCCGGGGGTGAGGCGCAGCGCATCAAACTGGCGCGCGAGTTGAGCAAGCGGCAGACGGGGAAGACTCTGTATCTGCTCGACGAACCCACGACCGGGCTACACTTTGACGATGTCAAGAAATTGCTGGACGTGCTGCACCGGCTGACCGACCTGGGGAATTCGGTGATTATCATCGAACACAATCTGGATGTGATCCGCAACGCCGATTGGATCATTGATCTGGGCCCGGAGGGCGGGGAAGAGGGCGGTAGGGTGGTAGCCCAGGGCACGCCAGAGCAAGTAGCGCGGAACAAGAGGTCGTATACCGGGCAGGCGCTGGCGCATTTCTTCGCCGGGAACGGACGGGGAACCTTGCAAAGTAGACTCTCCACTGCCTGACGGTTCGTGGGCTGACGGGTCCGGCAGTGGGTGTGGCTTTCGTGTAGATTCAACTCAGCAGCTCAGGATTTTCAACTCGCTTGTCTTCGCCGCCCAATCCGATTTTCGATGCCAATGCGCCTCCGGGTTTTGAAACGCCGCCCGCGGGTCCGTTGCCGCCGCTCGCAGAGAAGCGGCCTCCGATAGAAGACCCGGTCTGGACGGGCTGGGAGGTGCTGGCCCTCGGGGTCGTTACCGTTTTCCTGGCCATGTTGCTTTTTCCGCTGCTGGTGACCCTGGCGGCGCACCAGGTGCTCTATCCGCAGGTTCCGCTGACCGAGATTGTGCGGTATCCCGGCCTCATCGTGCTTTCGCAGCTACTCTCCTATGTAGTGATTCTCGGGTTCATGTACTCCATCGTGCGGCGCGATCGGGCAGATTTCTGGCAGGCTATCCGCTGGAATTGGCCGCGCAATCCAGGGGTCTACCTGTTGCTGGGCATCGTGCTCTCGTTTTCGCTGCAGGCCTTCGCGCATCTGTTGCCGATTCCCAAGAGCCTGCCGATTGACCAGTTCTTCCGTACCGCGCGGGAAGCCTACCTGCTTTCCATCTTCGGAGTGACCTTTGCTCCGCTGCTGGAAGAACTGTTCTTCCGTGGTTTTCTCTATCCAGTGCTGGCCCGGCGGCTGGGGATGGGAGTGGCGGTTTTTTTGACCGCGCTCGGTTTCGCCGCCATCCACGGCGCACAGCTCATGTATTCCTGGGGACCAGTGCTGATCATCTTCATGGTGGGGTTGGCCCTGACCGTGGTGCGGGCCCGAACCAAGTCGGTGGCTGCCAGCCTGCTGATCCACATCGCCTACAACGGAACCCTCTCGATTCTGATGTACGTCGCCACGGACGGGTTCCGGCATTTGGAGAAACTGAACCAGTAGTCGGGAGTCGGTAGTCAGGAGTCAGCGCTGACTCCCGATTCCCGACTCCTGAGTACTTCATGCTATCGTAGATTTCCATGCATTCCGCCCGTCAGGAACTATTGCGTCTGCTGGCTGCCAAGTCGTTTCGGCTGGGCGAGTTCAAGCTGTCTTCCGGCGCCAGGAGCGACTACTACGTGGATTGCCGAACCACCACGCTGGACGCCAAGGGAGCGCGCCTCACAGGGCAAGTCTTTCTGGACGAAATTCGAGCCCGTGGTTGGCAGCCGCAGGCCATTGGCGGGCTGACCATGGGGGCTGATCCCATTGTGGTGGCCGTGGCCGTGGTCGGCCAGATGGATGGGTTCCTGGTGCGCAAAGCGGAAAAGCAGCATGGTACCGGGCAGCGCATCGAGGGCTTTCGCAAGCAAGGCGCGCGGGTCGTGATCGTAGACGACGTGTGTACCACCGGGGCGTCTACGATCCAGGCGATCGAGGCGGCGCGCGAGTTTGGCTTCAATGTGGTCGGGGTGATGTGCCTGGTGGAGCGTCCGGAAGCGGGCGGGCGGGCGAACGTGGAGAAAGCGGCCGCGCCCGCGCCCTTTGTGGCGATTTATACGGCCGACGACGTTCGCCTGGAACATCTGCGACAAAATGACGAGACGTCTCCGGGGATGCCGGCGGTGGGTGGGTAAGAACGGGCAAGCGCACGGCGATCCCAATTCGCTGCAGAATGTGCAGGGTAGACAAAAGCTCCGTGGGGCGGGCTGGCTAACGACCAACGACGAACGACCAACGACTGGCTCATGATCCAAACTCTCGAATGGACCGACTCCGGCATACGCTTCATTGACCAGACGAAGCTGCCGACCGAAGAAACTTACGTGACCTGCAAGACCCATGAGCAGGTCGCGGATGTGATCCGCAACATGGTGGTGCGGGGCGCGCCGGCAATTGGTGTGGCTGCTGCTATGGGCATTGCGCTTGGCATGAAGAACTCCAAGGCCGAGAACGGCGCGGAACTCAAGAAAGACTTCGATCAGATTTGCGACGTGATCGGGAAGACCCGGCCCACCGCGGTTAATCTCTTTTGGGCGATCCGCCGCATGCGGGAGAAGTTCGAATACCTCCGCATGCGTCCGCTGGCCCAGATCAAGCAGGCGTTGATCGAAGAGTCCCAGCGCATGCACGCTGAAGACATCGCCGCCAACCAGGCCATGGGACGGCACGGCGCCACTCTCATGCCGCAGAGTGGCGGAGTGCTCACACATTGCAACGCAGGCGCGCTGGCGACCTGTGGTTACGGAACCGCGCTGGGCGTGATCCGCGCGGCGGTCGAGCAGGGAAAGAAGATCCACGTCTATGCCGATGAGACTCGCCCCTTCCTGCAAGGATCACGGCTGACTGCCTGGGAACTGATGAAGGACGGCATTCCCACCACCGTCATTTCCGACAACATGGCCGGAGCCATAATGAGACAGGGCAAGATTGGCGCCATCGTCGTCGGAGCAGACTGCATTGCCGCCAATGGCGATGTGGCGAACAAGATTGGCACCTACACGGTCGCGGTGCTGGCCAAAGAGCACGGCATCCCGTTCTATGTTGCGGCCCCGTTCTCGACCATTGACCTGGAAACGCCCGACGGCAGCAAGATTCCCATCGAGCAGCGCAACCCGCGGGAAGTCACCCACATTGGCGGCAAACAAATGGTCCCGGAGGGAGTCCAAGTGGAGAATCCAGCCTTCGACGTGACTCCCGCGAAGTATGTGACCGCGATTGTGACCGAGCGCGGCATTGCGCGTGCGCCTTATGAGGAGGCGCTGCGAAAGTTGGCGGGGGAGACGACGGTCGTTGGTAGTTAGTCGTTGGTCGGAGTGCACCGTTGGTCGTTGGTCGGAGACGCTGTCGATGGTCGTGGGTCGTTGGCTTTTGGCCCTCGACTAGACGGCACCAGCCCCGCAGGGTCGACCGATAGTAGCCCAGCGCCTCAACCGGAAACACAGATGATCCACTCCCATGACGTGAAGCTGAGTGCGGGGACTCTTCTTTCTCGAGCAGCACGTTTGTGCCGGGATGCTTGTGCCTCCTGGCCTACTTACTCGTTATCACCTTGGTTTACTTGCCTAATGCACCATCAGTTCGCCTGGTGGATGCATTGGCGGGATGACTCCCGGAGGGGCGCCTGCTCATAGCCAGCCAGTTTACTAAGCGAGTACAAGCAAGCGTCCCATCCCAAGTCAGTTAGGGTTAATGCAAACTAGCTGGCACATTTGGTCGGGGCATGCATCGGGGTTCTTGCAGACGTGGTTGGTGCAGGAATCTTCACCGCCAACCGAGCAATACTGGTGCGTCACAGCAGTAACACACCCGTAATAACACCTTAATTCGGGGGAAAGAGAGGCTGACGCGTTCCCCTTCAGCTTTGTACACAAGAAACCTCTGACGTCACGAGCGCAGGTCTTTGACACGTAGTGCATCTCCTCGACATCAAAGATGCCCGCTGCAGGTAAGTCGAACTTCCAGGAATTGCCGTCAGCGAAATCCGCCCTTATCACTCCAACCTGCGTCAGCAGGACCTTGGCCTCTTGCAGCTTAGCAAAATTCAGCAGTTGCTCGGTGGGCAGGCGATACCAGTCGAGGGTCGCCTCTTGCCCTGGGGCTAAAGGATGGTTTTCAGCTGCTTGCTCGTGCACCAGCGGCTCGGTCGGAGTGCCGGGGCAGCCTTCGGGCACGACCGTCACCCAAGCAAGCTGGAAAGAAGTAATCTGTCGTTGTGAAACGTTCCGCACAACAATTGCCCTCGTTTGGTTATCAACGGTCTTCGTCATGCTCACGATACGGACCGGAGCCTCCTCCTGACGTGCGAAACTGGTTCGAATGATGGTTGGCAAAGGTTTGCCGGATTTTTGTTGTCCTAAAGAGAGACCGGACAGAATTGCAATGCACAGAAAGCACCTGAGGCTATTCATAGCCGAGGCTCCTTTCACGAGAGTCCCAAGCTAGAAACGGAACTCATCTCGCCGGATATGGTAACGTCCCCCCAATGCTTCTTCTGTGATATAGATCACAACACAAAGATTGTCAATGAGAAGCTAGTCGACGTCCTTACGTCCCGAGAAAGAGTCCCTCATTGGTTTAGAGCCGCAGTCTTTCACGATCCTAAGCGGCACAGCTAAAAGTCGTGTCCTAACAAGGCCGATTCTCGAAAGCTCTACTAAGTTCGGACTACAACACGCCGATGTTCATTCCCCAGCCCGGCGGAGCCTCGAATTCTAAAGATCCGAGATTCTGAACCACATAAATCCCGGAGGGATGTCCGCTAATAGCTCGGCGCTCGGTGTTGGGAAACAGCTATCATGATACAAAGTCCCGTAGGGACTGCTGAATATCTGCGGAGAAGCTAACAAGCTGCTTCCCCAGTTCAGAGAAACCTCAGCTGCAAATGCTAATTGCTGACTGCTTCTTTTCATGTACCCCGTTACCCAATCCGAGATCTCCTTCGAGAGTGGCGGCAAACTCATCCGCCTTGACTGCTTCCTGCCGAATGCCGACGGCCAACGCTTGCCGACGGTGATCGGATTACATGGCTCCGGCGGCGGACACGCCACCATGGTAGAACCCGCCAGTCTTCTTGCGGCACAGGGTTTCGCAGTTTACGTGCTGCATTACTTCGATCGCACCGGCACGAGTGCAGCGGACAAAGAAACCATCTTCCGCAATTTTCCGCTGTGGATGAAAACCCTGTGGGACGCCATCAGCCACGTGGAACGGCAGCCACACGTGGACGCAGAACGCATCGCCCTGCTGGGGTTTTCGCTGGGAGCCTACCTGTCACTCTCCAACGCGGCCATCGACAAACGCGTGCAGGCGGTGGTTGAATTTTTCGGCGGCCTGCCCAAGGAGATGAAGCTCTTCATGCGACGGCTGTGCCCGGTGCTCATTTTGCACGGCGAAGCCGACCCCACGGTTCCAGTCCAGGAGGCTTATCACTTGCAGGCGGTGCTGGAAAAGAAGCAGATTCCTTACGAGATGCAGATTTATCCGGGTGCAGGGCACGGCTTTAGTGGAGAGGTCTGGCGCGACGCCGGGCTGCGCACGCTGGCGTTCTTGAGGAAATATCTGGCGGCGGGTTCAAAGACTTAACCGCAAAGATCGCAAAGAACGGCCGCAAAGTGCGCAGAGAAAACCCACGAAGCCCCACACAAGGGCTTTCTTGCAGGTCTGATCGAGACTAAACCGCCGCTTCGTCTTCCGGAGCCCCATGCCGTCGCAGCAGTTGCGGCAGGTTCTGGGAGAACGCTGAGCGCGGCAGCACCATGTCGCATCCCACCTCGTGCGCCTTCTGTTTCAAATCCCCTTGCACGTGGGAGAGGAAACCAATGATCGAGGTCCCCTTCTTGAGCTTGGTCTTGAGTTTTGGAATCAGGACGAGCGGCTTGGCGTTGGCGTTGTTCAGGTCGAAGATGATCAGTGAGGGCTTTTCTTCCCCGTTCTGCTTGATGTGATCGAGCAGATCCTTCTCAGTCTTGACGAACTCAACTTTGACATTGAGCTTGCGCGCTGTCTCCTGGATCTTGGCCAGGAAAAAGAGGTCGTCCACAAAGGCGAAGATGCGTGGGGTGGCATCCTCGCGCTGAGGAAGCGGTTCGGGTTCCACAGGTGCGTACGACGGGGCAAAGCCGGGGCGCATGCGTCCGGAACGAGGCCCGTTGCCGCCTTGCGCGGCGCGGTAACTGTGGTCCATGGGGGCGGTGTAAATTCCGCCGTGTTGCTGGCGATCGCGGCCAGGCTGTCCGCCCCGATTGGGGGGACGACGCCCGCGCCGCCGTCTGTTTCTCCCTCCCCCGCCAGCGGAGGGATGTCCGGGTCCTACATTCATAGTTGTCTCGTTTTGCAGGTCTGCATTAGGTCCGTTCGAAAGGACTCTGTTTTGGTGCCCTGGTTACTACCGCTTTCTGGGTGGCACTTCGCGTCGCGCACGTTGGTGCAGCGTGCGTAGAAACCCCATGCGGTTGGAACTCACTTGAATGATCTTTATGTCCGTCTTGGCGCCTGGATCAGAGGGCGCGGAGGGCCAGCTAGGGAGCATGGCCGCTGGGAACAAGACGATGGTACCGCCCTCGGCGGATTCTGCGCAAGTGCAAACTCAGTGTAATTTTGCACAGGAGTAACCTGCCCGGCTTTCTAGCCTTTCCCGCGCACCTGTCGTGCCCATTGCAAAGCTTGCCAATAGGCATCGGCCACGTCGTTCCTGGGCACTTGAAGCAGGCGCGCCAACTCGGTGACAGCGGGCCACTCGCCGGATTCCTGGGCCAGCATGAGGCGAAAGACAGTGCGCAGGTGGCTGGGGCCGCCGAGAATGACATTCTTGATGGCTTGGTCGACGGGGACTCTCTCCAGCACTTCGGACATGGGCATTTCCAGGACGGCATCCATCAGCGACATCAGTCCCATGAGGAACAGGTCGGAGCCAACCTGCGCTACCTTGGGAGAGAGCAGGTCGCAGAAGCGGGCGCGGACCAGGGCGGAGAGCACCAACTCGCTGGACTTGGTTTGGCCCGCGCCCAGGGTGGCGACCAGTTGCACCCAGCGGCGAATTTCGCGCTGCCCCAGCATGGTCAGCGCGTGCCGCACGGAGTGGATTTCGTTGCCAAAGCAGAACCGCGCCGAGTTCAGGTAGCGCAGCAGGCGGTAGCACAGCGAAACTTCACTCTTCACCAGTTTTTCGATCACGCGCAGGTCCAGCTCCGGACGCGAGACTTCCTGCAGCATGCGCAGGTAGTTGGCCAGGTTGCGGGGAATGTCGCGCGCCGTCAGCACTTCCGGCCGGCGAAAGAAGTAGCCCTGGAAGTACAGAAAACCCCGGTTGCGGGCCGCGCGGAATTCCTCGCGGGTCTCGACTTTTTCGGCCAGCAGGCGATGGCGACTCCCATAGCGGCGCACGATTGCGTTCTGCTGCTCGGGGGCGGTGGACCTCAGATCCACCTTGATGATGTCAGCTATCCCGGTCAGGGACTCCCGCGGGCCGTCGGCTATGAAGTCATCCAGCGCGATCAGGTATCCAGCCTGTTTGAGTCGCTGGCAGGCCGAGACCACGATTTCATCCGGCTGCACGGTCTCCAGTACCTCGATGACGGTCTGCCGCGGGGGCAGCAGGACGGCATAGTCCTTCACCAGCACATCGCGGGTGCAGTTGACGAAGGCGTAGTGTTTGTCGCAGAGGACGTCCAGTCCGAGCAACAAGGAACTGTCCAGCGTGCTGCGCGAAGCGGCATCGCTATCATTGCTGCGGAAGTAGTTTTCGATGCCATCGCGAAACAGCAATTCGTAACCAAAGACCTTTTCGTCGGCGGTGAGGATGGGTTGACGGGCCACGAAGCGCAACCCAGGGTCGGGCCTGAGCTTGTCGGATCCTCGGGCAGAGACAGGAGCGTTCACCCCTTTCTAATCGGCAGGTCTCGCCCAAGAGTTTAGCCGGCCAGAATCCAGGCGGGAAGCCACGCTATTCGCCATCGTCCTTCACGATGTATTGCGCCATGACCGAAATGCGCCGATCGGCCGGTGGGGCAGGCGAAATCCTGAGCGAAGCGAAGAACCCCATCACCAAAGTAAAGGACCCCATCACCAAGGTAATGGAGGTGGTGCAGCCCGGGGTCATGCTGGTGGGCGCTACAGGATTCGAACTTGAGCCGGTTTGCGGGCGTGAGCGAAGCGGGAGCCCGCAGGCGAAATCCTGAGCGAGGCGAAGGACCCCATCACCAAAGGTAATGGAGGTGGTGCAGTCGCGGTCATGCTGGTGGGCGCTACAGGATTCGAACCTGTGACTTCCACCGTGTGAAGATGGCACTCTACCGCTGAGTTAAGCGCCCACGGGCTGCGGTTCGTATATTGTAGCAAACGAACCAGTTTCCCGCTGACGCGCCCCGCATGATAGCCTAGCTTCCGCAGTTTCCGGGGAGGCGGGCGATCGCGCCCTCCGGACTTGCTCCAAGGCCGCGGATGCCGACCGAACGCAGAGCCGTCAAGATGCCCGTACCCTCCTCGCGGGAGGGCACTTCCGGGCCCCCCAGCCAACCTGAAGCAGCGCAACTTTCACCCCCGGCAGGGGTTCACTCCAGTGTGAGCAGCGTGGCCATGGATCGCGGGTTGCTCGCGATGACGGGCGTGACTCCTGCGCCGCTGGAGGCGGATGCCGCTGTGCCCAGCAATGGGCTGAGCGATGCCGAGATCATGCTGCAGGTGAAGGCCGGGGACGACTCTGCCTTCTCCTATCTGGCGCAGAAGTATCGCCGGCCGATGGTGAATTTCATGTACCGCACGGCGCGTAATACGGCGGTAGCGGAGGATCTGGCGCAGGAAGTCTTCCTGCGGGTGTACCGCTCGCGCCAGAGTTACGAAGCGAGCGCCAAGTTCACCACCTGGTTGTATCGCATCGCGACCAACTTGGCGGTGAACTACATCCGGGATACGCGCCACGAGCGCGCGGAGAACATGGTCAGCCTGGACGAGCCGGATGAAAATACCGGGCTGACGGTCGACGTCCCCGATGCGTCGCTCACGGTGGAAGAGACCATGATGCGGCGGGAGCGCATGGCCGCCATTCGCCAGCGCGTGCAGGGGTTGCCGGAGCGGCAGAGGATGGCCGTGATCATGCATAAGTACCAGCAGATGGATTACCGGCAAATTGCCGAAGTCCTGAAGCTGAGCGAGTCCGCCACCAAGTCGCTGCTGTTTCGAGCCTACGAGACGCTGCGAACGCAGCTGCAAGAGTTTATGTGAAGGGAACGGTTATGAACTGCAATGAGATTCGCGAACGGATGCCGGACCTGGCCGCCGGACTGAGCACGCTCACGCCGGACGTCAGTGAACACCTCCGCGCCTGTGCCGGGTGCGCGGGCACGCTGCAGGAGTTCCGCCAGACCATGGCACTCCTGGATGAGTGGCAGGCTCCCGAGCCGTCGCCGTACTTTGACGTGCGGCTGCAGGCCCGCCTGCGGGAAGAGATGGCCAAGCAGCCGGCGGGCTGGCTGCAATGGTTCCGTAAGCCGGCGCTGGCAGTATCGTTGGCGGTACTGATGGTGGCGAGCGTGACCCTGTTCCGCAACGGCACGGTGAATCCTCCCGCGCCCGGCCCCATGGCGGTCGCCGAGCCGGGCACCGCGGTGTACGATTTGCAGGCGTTGGACAAGAACCACGACTTGTACTCCGACTTTGATGAGCTCGATGATCTGCAAGTGCAGCAGGATGTGAACGCGAATCCGTAACGGTTTGGGAAGGACACGTTTGGTGACTCCGAGCGGGCTTCAGCCCGCGGGAGCAATGTAATCGGGCAGGCAACGGGGAGGATGGGGGGAAAGGTGTCGCGGCTGAAGTGCATGACGGTGTGGTTGGCGATGACCAGCCTGGCGCTGGTGTTCGCGGCCGCACCGGGTTGGGCGCAACAAAACCGTCGCAACGAGCGCCAGCAGCAGCGTGCCGAGGCGCGCCGCGAAGGCCGCGGCCATGCCGGAGACTGGCTGCGCCGCTACAGAGACCTGCCTCCCGACCAGCAGCAGAAAGCGCTGGAGAATGATCCCCAGTTCAAGAATCTTCCGCCGGAGCGGCAACAGCAGTTGCGCGAGCGGTTGCAGCGCTTCAGCAGCCTGCCGCCGGAGAAGCAGCAACGCATCCTGAACCGGATGGAGACCTGGGAGCACCTCACTCCCGATCAGAAACAGCAGGCACGAGGATTGTTCCAGCAGCTCCAACAGCTTCCCCCGGAGCGCCGCCAGAAGCTGCAGACGGCCATCGAGGACCTGCGCGCCATGCCACCCACCCAGCGTCAGCAGGTGATCGACTCACAGAGGTTCAAGAGCCAGTTCTCCCCCGAGGAACGCGGCCTGCTGAACGGCATCTCGCAACTTCCCCTTGCCCCTGCCGAGAACGGGCAGAACGACGCCGCGCCGGACGAGCCCTAAACTCGCGGGGGGAAGCCTTATCCCGTAGGTGAATCCGGAAACGGAAGCAGCCAGACCTCAGTGCAGGCTTGCCAGCCCTGCTGGCGGCCACCCTCTTCAACCCCGCAAAGCAGTCATCGCCGCACCAGGTTCCTGGCAATAAAGAATACGTTGGCGGGACGCTCGGCCAGCCGTCGCATCAGATAGGGATACCACTCGGTGCCGAAGGGGATATAGACCCGCATGCGCCAGCCCTCGCGGACCAGGCTCTGCTGCAGGTCGCGCCGGATGCCGTGCAACATCTGGAATTCGAAGTGGTCACGGGGGATGCTTTCCCGCGTGGCGAAGGCTTTGGCTTCTTTGATGATGTTCTCGTCGTGCGTGGCCAGGCCGTGATAGACGTCGCTCTTCAGCAGCGTCTTCATCAACTTGACGTAGTTGGCGTCGACCTCGGACTTCTTCTGGAAGGCAATTTCCGGCGGCTCTTTATAGGCGCCTTTGCACAGGCGGACGCGGATGCCGTCGGCCAGGAGCTTCTCGATGTCGTCTTCCGCCCGTCGCATGTAGGACTGGATGACTGCTCCCACGCAGCCCCGGTTCCCGGGCACTTTGTGCAGTTGGTGGACAAAGTCGAGGGTGCGCTGGGTGTAGGGCGAGCCTTCCATGTCCACGCGGATGAAGTTACGCGGGGTCATGGCGGCGGCTTTCGCGACGAGATTCGTGACCTGCTCGGTAGCGAGGCTGGGATCCACATCCAGGCCCATGTGGGTGAGCTTGAGAGAAATATTGGCGTCCAGTTCACGGACCGCGATCTCATCCAGCAGGTGGTGATACAACTGGGCGCTGGCGCGGGCCTCATCGGCGTTGGTGACGTTCTCTCCCAGATTGTCGATGGAGACGCCCATGCCCGAGTGGTTGACGGCCAGGGCGGCACGCAGAACGTCTTCCGGCTGGGTGCCGGCCACAAAGCGGGAAGACATGCGCTGGCCGATCGCCGAGCGCTCGGCTACCGCGCGCAGGTGGCGGCTCTCCGAGAGGTAGATGAAGAGCGCCCTCAGCACGGAATGCCCGCAGCACTACATAGGATGGCTGTATGAATGCCTTGCGGATGCATGAAGTTCACAGAAATTTGTATCACAACCGCAGGGGATTGGAAGTAGGACTACCGTCACAGGGGGCGGTGAAGTGGGGTTGGGGCTGAACGGCTTAGTGGGGGTCGAATTTCACTTCGATCGGTTCCCGGGTCTCGTGCCCGGCAGGCTCCCACTTCCACTTGCGGATGGCATTCTCGGCCGCCTGCACCAGCAAGGGATGCCCGCCTTTGATCTCGACCGACTTTACCGTGCCATTGGTGGCCACCAGGGCCTCCACTTTCACGTTCCCCCTCAGATTCATGGTGCGGGCCATTTCGGGGTACAAGGGCACCACCCGGTTTATCACTTTACGTTTGGTTTCAGGTTGTTCCTGCTGAGCAAGGGAGACGGTGGGGCTGAGCAGAGTCACCCAGCAGGATGCCAGCACCGCGATTGCAGTCCAGCGCCGCAAAGGAGAGCACCTATCCACTTCAGCCTAGCGGTGATGTGAGTTTCACTGAAGATCACCAAGGTAACTCTCCAGGGGTAGACGCAGCAAGCTGCGTCTCTACGCCCTGCGCGACGACGCTAGGCCACATACGTGTCGTCCACGTAACACCAGCGCCAGCTCTCGCCGGGCTCGAACGACTGGATGATGGGGTGCTTGGTGTGATGGAAATGCGCGCGGGCATGCTTGTTCTTCGAGGAATCGCAGCAGCCGACGTGGCCGCAGATCAGGCATTCTCGCAGGTGGACCCAGGTATCACCAATTTCCAGGCATTCCTTGCAGCCCTTGCCGCTGGGGGTCACGTCACGGACTTGTTTCACGTGAGGGCAGGTTGCCAATGCTTGAGCCATAGGTCACCTCCAGGTGAGCTAGTTTAAGGCCTTTCATAGCCCGGTGCGCAAGCGGCGCAGCCAGTGACTTTAAGGCCAGTTTGACCTCAAGAGCGCGCTGCGGGAGCAGTACAAAGGGTGGAAGTGGGCAGGTTGAGGTTTCTGCTCGGTGCTCGGTACCCGCAACTCAAAACTAGCGTCCTTCCCCTTCCAAAAATTTCTCCACCTCCAACGCAGCCATACACCCCGTACCCGCGGCGGTGACGGCCTGGCGGTAGCGGCGGTCCTGCACATCTCCACAGGCGTAGACACCGGGCACGCGAGTGAAGACGTAGTCCTTTGTCTTCAAGTAGCCGTCCTGGTCGGTGTCGAGTTGGCCTTCGAACATCTTGGCGTTCGGAATATGCCCGATGCCGAGGAACATGGCGCTGGCGGGCAGGTCCCAGATTTTTCCCGTCTTCACATTGCGCAGCATGAGCGCGGTAACTTCCTTCTTCGACGCGTCGAAAACGTCGTCCACCACCGTGTCCGTGAGGAAATGGATCTTGTCGTTATGGCGGGCGCGGTCGAGCATAATCTTAGAGGCGCGGAACTGGTCGCGGCGGTGAATGAGCGTGACCTTGGTAGCGAAGCGGGTGAGGAAGAGGGCTTCCTCCATGGCGGAATCGCCGCCACCAATCACCGTGATCTCCTTGCCGGAGAAAAAGAAGCCGTCACAAGTGGCGCAAGACGATACGCCGTGTCCGATCAGCGCCTGTTCATTGGGCAGTCCCAGCCAGCGCGCCGAGGCTCCGCTGGCGATGATGAGCGTTCGGGTCTGCACGGTCTCCCTGCCAAGGTTCAGGGTGAAGGGACGCTGGCTGAGATCAGCGCGGACCACGTGGCCGTGCTGGTACTCAGCGCCAAACCGCGCCGCCTGCTTGCGCATGTTTTCGATCAGCTCCGGTCCCTGGATGCCTTCGGGAAAGCCGGGAAAGTTTTCTACCAGCGTGGTGAGGGAGAGCTGGCCTCCGGGTTCGTGGCCTTCGAGCACTAGCGGTTTGAGGTTAGCCCGCGCAGTGTAGAGCGCGGCGGTATGGCCGGCGCAGCCCGAGCCTATGATGACGACGTTGCGGATGTTATCCATAAGTTTAGACAGTGCAGATTTTAGATGGCCGATTTCAGATTTGGTTTCACAACATCGCCGGCGCTACTTCTTCTTGGCCGCTGGCTTGGGCTTGCTCTTCGCTGTACCGGCGATCCGCGCCAACTCGTCGGGAACCGTGTGCTGCGCGCCCAGCAGGCCACGGTAGTTCGCGACAATGGCAGATGCGCTCTGGAAGAGCGGCTCGTAAGCGCTCTGGTCCGGCGCCGGGCCTTCTGCGGTGGCGAAACAACGGGCCAGCACCACCGAAGACTTCCCGAAGCGCTCCAACTTGATGCGGCTAGCGGGTGTGTTGGTGGCCAGCATGGCGGCGGCCGTGGTCACCGACGACGCGCTGTCTTCGATGGAAACCTGCAGCAGGTCCTTGGGATCGCGCACCCGGAGCACCAGCGTCTCCACCATATTCTTGGTATCGACGCTGAAGGAATACTGCACGGTGGAGAACAGGGCCTGCACCGAGAATTCGCGGCGCATGCGCACCCAGTCCGCAGTGGCCGAATCGGAAGAGGCTGGCTTGCTTCCGGCAGGCTGCAGAAAGTCGGGGCTCTGCTCCAGAGTGGAGCGTCCACGGGCAATTTCAAAGTCAGGGCTGAAAAGCGGCTGCTTGGGAACCTTCGCCAGGGCGGAGGCGATTTCCTGCTTCTCTTCCGGCGAGGGCGTGCAGACATTCAACACGTTGACTTTGACCTGCGGCTTTGCAGGTTCTTGCGCGCTCGCCAGCGGCAGGAGGCCGAGGCTGATCAAGACTGCCAGGATGCTTCGGAGCACGGAGGGATTTTATCAGGCGGCAGGTCGCAGGTGTCGGGTCTCCGGTCCCGGATGGTTGTGTTGCTGAGACCTGTGACCTGACGCCTGCGACCAGTAGAATTGCTTCATGGCAAACCTGACGCTGATCTACGGCATGCGGCTGCTGCCCTCGGATGAAGTGGCGGAAGTCGGAGACGCGACGCTGAAGCTGAGAAATGGGCGTGAGGCGCGGGTCACCATGCACCTGCTGGAAGGCAGCAAGGAAGATATCGAGAAACAGTTGAAGACCAGCCTGGACGCGTTCTTCGATTTTTATCCGGAAATCTGACTTCAGACCTCGGGCGTCGGACCTCAGACCTTAGGCTCGGGCAACATATTTGAGAAGCCCGAAACCCGAGGTCTAAGGTCTAAGGTCCGACGTCTGACGCCTGAGGTCCGTCCTCTATAATCAGGTCTGGCCCTCATGCAGCTTTCCTACCGTAACCTGCGAATCTGGCTCGAAGTCCACGGCCTGCTGCCCAAGAGCCGCGTGGCGCGGAGCGCCTGGTACCTGCTGGCAGTGGATGTGTTTCTGTTCGTGCTGAAGAAGCTGCTGGGGCTGTTCAAGGTTTCATTTGGGCAGGGTCTGGGCGGATGGGTCAGCTTTCTCAGCTTTGTCGTGAGTTTTCTGTTTCTCATCTTGGTCTACCGCTGGCTGAAAGTGAAGTTACTGTGGCGGCTGCGCAACCGGCTGATCGTCACCTATGTGTTCATCGGCGTGATCCCGGCGATGCTGATGATCGCCATGGCGGGGGCTTCGCTTTATCTGTTTTCCGGACAGTTTGCCAACTTTGTGGTGACCTCGGAACTCGACTCCCAACTCCGCAGCATGCAGGCGGTCAATGCGGCGGTCGCGAACGAACTGGCGGCGCGGTTGGAACGGGGAGAGCCGCCTGTAGCCGAGTCGCTGGAGGGACTGCGTCGCCGCGACCCCGCTTGGACCCACCACCAGGTCTGCGCCTGGCTGGACGGCAAGGTAGTCCCCGTGTGCGGCAGCACGCCTCCATTCCCCCTGCTGGCTTCATTGCCTCCCCAGTTCCACGAGATCACTCGCGACCGGGGCAACCTTTATCTGCGTGCCGCGACCACGTTGCCGGTACAGGGACAGAAGTTGACGGTCATCTCCAGCGAGCCCTTGGACAAGGACCTGGTTGAAAAGATTGCCAAGGATTTGGGGGAGATTACCCTCTACGCCTCTGGGTTTGAGTCGCCCGAGCAAGGAGGAACGGGGAGCAAGCCGGCGGACACCTCGAAGCCGCTGGTTGCCGCGGGTCCATCCAAGAACAACGGACTGGTCATACGCCAGGGCCAACAGGGCATGGTCATGGAGAGCGGCACTGAAACCCTTCGCCCCAGCTTTACCGCAGGTGCGCTGCCCGCAGCCACTGGCGGCTTCGACCGCGAGATCACCTTTGGTACACCCCTGCCGGTCGTGGATTGGGCGAGTGGCGAACAAAAAAATGCAGGAGCGCTGCTGCGGGTGCAAACGCGACCTTCCATACTCTACGCTCGGCTGTTTGCGGCGCTGGGCGATTTCGCCAAGGGGGTGGAGGTCATTCTGCTGGCCCTGGCCATCATTCTGGGGGTGGTTCTCCTGCCCCTGGCGCTGCTGATTGGGGTGCGCCTGACGCGTACGGTCACGAGTGCCGTGGCCCAGCTCTACGACGCGACCAAGCACATCAACCGCGGCGATTTCAGCCACCGCATTCCGGTCAAGTCCAGCGACCAGTTGGCGACCCTGGCGAACTCGTTCAACTCCATGACGGCTTCGATCGAGAGGTTGATCGAAGAGCAGAAGGAAAAGCAGCGACTGGAGAACGAACTGGCCATCGCGCAGGAGGTCCAGGCCCAGCTTTTTCCCAAGCAGATTACGCAACTGGCGTCACTGGAGGTGCACGGCTTCTGCCGGCCGGCGCGCACTGTGAGCGGCGACTACTATGACTTTCTCACTGTGGATTCCGACAAACTTCTGCTGGCAGTCGGCGATATCAGCGGCAAGGGAATTTCCGCGGCCCTGATGATGGCGACCATCCACTCCGCGGTGCGGGCCTACAGTTTGGAGGGGATGCCGGTAATGCGTGAGCCGGCCGCGGTCGGAGCGGCAGCCGGGGCTGGCATGATGCTGGCTTCCAGCCTTCATGGAGCGGAAGCGTCTCCAGGCACGCTGCTGGCGCTGCTCAATCACCAACTCTACGAGAGCACACCGGCGGAAAAGTACGCCACCCTGTTTCTGGGTATCTACGACGGGCGCGAACGCATGCTGACCTACAGCAACGGCGGCCACCTTCCCCCCATCGTCATGAGCGAGGACGGGTCGATCCGCAGGCTGGAGGCGGGCGGGACAGTAGTGGGTCTGTTTGATGACCGGCACTACGAAGAGGGCTCCATCCAACTGCATCGTGGCGAGGTTTTCCTGGCCTACAGCGACGGCGTAACGGAGCCAGAAAACGATTTCGGCGAATTCGGGGAGCGCCGCCTGATCGAACTGGTGCGCGAGAACCGCGATTTGCCGCTGGCCCGGATCAGCGAACTGGTGACCGCCGCGGTGGATGACTGGATCGGGGCCAACGAACAGCCGGACGACGTCACCCTGGTTCTGGCGCGGGTGCGGTAGAGCGGCACTTGGCACCTAGCATTTGGCACTTAGCCCCAAAAAGGGTAACGTCATTCGCTTGCAGTACATCTGGAAAGCTAAGTGCCAAGTGCTAAGTGCTGTCTCTGCAAAATCGGGGCAACCGCTCAACAGTTGCTGAGACCGGGTCCTCTGCTCAAAAACCCAGTACCAGAAAACAACCGGTGCGGCTGCCCCGAGGCCCCGCGCACCCGCAAATAAGCAGCAGGCACGCCCGCGCGGAGCAAACTTGGAATTATCAGGGTGAGTAACGGGAATCAGGAAAAACAGGGACGACTACTAGCAGAGCAGAGTACAGAGCAGGGAAAGCCGGGAGTTGGAAGCCGCGAGGGTGGGCACAATGCAACTCTCAAGCTGTGCCTCTGCGGCCGGACCGGGAAGCGACGTCTCCGCAGCAGCCACAACCATGGCGGAGCGGGCTGGCACCGAAGACACGCGCGCCTTGGCAGCCACGGGGGCGGTCCCGCTGTGAAACGTAAAGTCGGGCAGGTCCACCTGCGGCAGGATCAGGATCAGCGCAAACAGCGCCAGTTCGAAGATGAGGAGCGCCCACTTCCAGCGGTTCATGGAACCCACACTTGCCACTGGCAACGAGAGTAGGCGATGCCGATTGCAGTGTCAAGAGACGGACGTCTCTAGGTTAGTGCGCCACGAGAGGACGCTTCTCGCCACCCCGGTGCAGTAGTACCCCGGCCGAGACCCTGATGGGTAGCGGCAAGAGAGGAGCCCCGCTCCGCTTGCATACCGATTCACCCACCAGGGTTTCCCGCGGCCAAAATCCCCACCTTGTTGTTTCCCTCCGTAGCTAGCGCACAGGGTCATGTGAGGCACCTCACTATGACGCGTGGTTAGAGTCACTGCCCATGTGCCCCTCAAGAGGCTTTAATCGAATGTTGGCCGGAGTTGCGCCAAGGCCAGTGTGGGCCAGCAAACCTCTTGCCAGGAGCGGGTTATGGCGAGTGACGACATGCTTAAGTGCCCCCTCTGCCAGGGACATGCCCAGATCAGCCGGGCGGACCTGATCGGTGCGCTCACCGACCGAAATTTGCGGGAAAAGATCGAAAAGTATCTGGCCGAAATCACCTCCCCCGAAGACACATTGGCGGAGGTGGGAATCAACGGGAGCGGGGCGCGGGACTTCCAGAAAGAGGTTCACAGTTGGAACCCGCAACTGCCGATATGGCGGAGAAGCCCGAAGGAGTAAACCCCGTCTTGGACACGAATTCATAACTCGGATAAAGGCTGCCACTATGCCGCAAGTTGATATGGAAAAAGTGGAACCGCTGCTGGAGCAGTACGAAGACCAACGCCTCAACCTCATACCCATTCTGCAGGACGTCCAGGAGACCTACCGTTACTTGCCCGAGCTGGTGTTGCGCCGGATTTCCAAGAAGCTGCGCGTGCCGCTGACCGAGGTGTACCAGGTGGCGACCTTCTACCGCTGCTTCAGCCTGGTGCCGCGGGGCAAGCATGTGATCCAGGTCTGCCTGGGCACCGCCTGCCACGTTCGCGGAGCGCCACGGGTCCTGGACCGCATCCTGCGCGACCTCAAGCTGCCCCACGCGGGCACGACCGAAGACCTGCAGTTCACCGTGGAGACGGTGCGCTGCATCGGCTGCTGCGGCCTGGCCCCGGTAGCGCGCGTGGACAACGCCAACACCCATCCCCATCTGACGCAGGCCAAGGTGGGTGGGCTGCTCAAGAAATATCAAGAAAAGGCCGAGGCGCCGAAGGCAGCCAAGCCGGACGAGGCGAGCCATGCTAAAGCTTAAGTCGCCCCACGAAATCAAAGAACTGCAGCTGTGCCTGGAAGCCAGCGAAACCACCCGGCCGTGTATCTCGGTGTGCGCCGGCAGCGGTTGCAAAGCCTCCGGAGCCGATAACGTCATCGCCTCGCTGCGCAAGGAACTGGAAAAGCGCAACCTGGCGGGCACCATTGATCTGAAGAGCACCGGTTGCCACGGCTTCTGCGAGAAGGGGCCGGTCATGATCGTGTGGCCGGAGAAGGTCTTCTACAACGGGGTGAGCCAGAGCGACGCCAAAGACATCGTGGCCAGCGTCATGAACGGGCACAAGCCGGTGGAGAAACTCCTTTATAAGGACCCAAACACCGGCGAGCGTGTGCTGCATGAGCACGATGTCCCCTTCTACGCGCGTCAGCAGCGCATCCTGTTCGGCAACAACGGCAAGCTCGATCCCAAAGACATCCGCGACTACATCAAGGTTGGCGGATATCACGCGCTGGGACACGTGCTCACGGACTTCACCCCGGAGCAGGTGGTGGAGAGCGTGAAGCGTTCCGGCTTGCGTGGTCGTGGTGGAGCTGGCTTCCCCACAGGAGTGAAGTGGGAGGCGCTTCGCAAGAGCGCGGTTCGTCCTCGCTACATCGTGTGCAATGCGGACGAAGGCGATCCCGGCGCGTTTATGGATCGCAGCTTGCTGGAAGGCAATCCGCACAGCGTGATCGAGGGCATCATCATCGGTGGCTACGCGCTGGAAGCGAAAGAAGCCTACGTCTATGTCCGTGCTGAGTATCCCCTGGCGGTCGAGCACCTGAGCGTTGCCATTCAGCAGGCCGAGAAAGCCGGGCTCCTGGGGGACAACATCCTCGGCACGAAAATGAGTTTCCGTATTCACCTGGTACAGGGTGCGGGCGCGTTTGTGTGCGGCGAGGAAACCGCGCTGCTGGCCTCGATCGAAGGCAAGGTCGGCGAACCCAATCCGCGTCCGCCCTACCCGGTGCAAAAAGGTCTGTGGGGCAAGCCCACCGTCATCAACAACGTCAAGACGTGGGCTAGCGTGCCGGTCATCATCAATAAAGGCGCGGACTGGTATGCCTCCATCGGCACCGAGCGCAGCAAGGGCACTATGGTGTTCTCGCTCGTGGGCAAGATCAACAACACCGGACTGGTGGAAGTGCCCATGGGCATCACCCTGCGGGAGATGATCTACGAGATCGGCGGCGGCATTCCCAAGGGCAAGAAGCTCAAGGCCATCCAGATTGGTGGACCTTCGGGCGGATGCATTCCTGCCAGCATGATCGACCTGCCCATCGACTACGAAGCCCTCACCCAGGCCGGTTCCATGATGGGTTCGGGCGGCATGGTGGTGATGGACGAAGACACCTGCATGGTGGACCTGGCCCGTTACTTCATGGAGTTCCTGGAAGAAGAGTCCTGCGGCAAGTGCTTCCCCTGCCGCGAAGGCACCCAGCGGCTGAAAGACATCCTCAACCGCATCTCACAGGGCAAGGGAACGGAAGAAGACCTGGAGTTGCTGGACGATGCCGGCTGGATGATCAAGGAAACCTCGCTGTGCGGCCTGGGCCAGACCGCGCCGAATCCGGTGCTGTCGACCCTGCGCTACTTCCGCGACGAGTACGAGGCACATATCCGCGACAAGAAGTGTCCGGCGAAGGTTTGCCGTGAACTGATTGTTTACGAAATTGACGAGACGATTTGCGATGGCTGCCATGCCTGCGTGCGGGTGTGCGCCTCCGAAGCCATTCTCGGCGAGAAGGACAAGCCGCACGAAATTGAGTCCGGCAAGTGCATCAAGTGCGGCGCGTGCATCGAAGTGTGCCAGCCGAAGGCAGTGCTGGTGCATTAGAAATTTGAGAAGTGGCTGTGAGTGAGAAATAGGAAGGTTTGAACGGAGCGGCTTTTCTTGGCGAACTTTGCGGCGTTTTCTTAGCGGCCTTTGCGGTTAAAAGCTTTACCGCAAAGTGCGCAAAGGCTTCGCAAAGTGCGCAAAGGCTTCGCAAAGTGCGCAAAGAAAAGCACGCGAGAGTACCCAAAGGAGAATGCCGTGCCAACGCTGAAGATCAACGGCATCGAAGTCGAAGTCGAGCACGGGATGACGGTACTGGAAGCAGCGCGCTTCCTGGGGATCCCGATTCCTACCCTGTGCCATGAAGACGCCCTCCAGCCCTATGGCGCCTGCCGCCTGTGCCTGGTTGAAGTCTCGAACGGGAGGAAGACGACGCTGCAAGCCTCCTGCTGCCTGCCCGCCGATGACGGCCTGGTGGTGTTCACCCACTCGGCACGGGTGGAGCGGGCGCGCAAGCTCCTGGCGGCCCTCGAGGAGCACCGGTGGAACGCGGAGTATCCCGCCAACGTATTCATCGTGGTCGCCACCGACGTCGAGCGCGAGATCTTCGAGGCCCGCCTGGCGAGGGGAAGCCTGTCCTGAACCGAAAACTGCTGGCCGGCCTG
>JAIQET010000037.1 GCA_020073645.1 Terriglobia bacterium
TGCAGCCGCGGCCCCGATCGCCAAGAAGGTCATCGAACAGTATCTTAGCCTTGAGTCTGTATCTCCTTCAAAAGTGGCAAAGAAAGAGGGGGAGTCCGGGAATCCAACCCGGGGCACAGAAGGAAAGGAATGACGGTTTGAGGTCCGTTCAACTTGATAAACTCAAGAAACCCGATGAACTCAACAAACTCGATGAACCGTGTGAACTCTTATGATTGACCGGCGTCTCTTCATCCACTTTGACTGGACCCTATTGGGGATCGTCCTTCTCATTGCCTCCATTGGAATCATCAATCTCTATGGCACGACGGCTCATGGGGAGGTGTTGGGCACCCCGGCCTATCTCAAACAGATCTTTTGGCTGCTCATCGGCTTAGTGCTGATGATCACCATTGCCTTTATCGAATACCGTTTTTACTCGGACTTCGCTTACATCGTCTATACCATTGCATTGGTCCTTCTGGTGGCCGTATTGGGCTATGGCATCATCACCTCGGGTGCTCAAAGATGGGTCAAGATTGGCCCTATCTCCTTCCAACCTTCTGAATTTATCAAGATCTCCCTCATCTTAGCATTGGCCAAGTTTTTCCACCGGCCTCCAGTCCCAGAGGGGTATTCCTTAAGGAATCTTATCTTTCCTTTTCTTCTCCTTCTTCTACCCATGGTTTTGATTCTTAAACAACCTGACCTGGGAACGGCCATCATCCTTTTCTTGGTCTTCTTCTCCGTCCTTCTTTTTGTCAAAATTCGCTGGTCCTCTCTGCTCGCCCTCTTCCTGGTGGGGGCCTCCATCCTCCCCCTCGTTTGGCGTTTTCTTAAGGAATATCAGAAGAGGCGGATCATCACCTTCTTCAATCCGGATCTGGATCCGCTGGGCGCTGGCTATCATCTTATTCAATCCAAGATTGCTGTGGGATCAGGCGGAATCACTGGCAAGGGTTTTATGCAAGGTACTCAATGCAAACTGGGTTTTCTGCCAGAGCAGCAGACGGACTTCATCTTCTCCGTTCTAGGAGAAGAGTGGGGCCTGATCGGTTCTCTCATCATCGTATTACTCTATCTGACTCCCCAGGAAAAATCAACTAGCGATGGAGGCCAACTTGAGCAGAACTTTGCGTTTCGCTTGGGGCTTTGCTGCGGTATTTACAGCGTTGCTGCTGACGCCAGTGTTGAATGCCCAGATAAAGCTTGAAAGGCTCCCGTATTCCGGGGACGTACTCGTATATCGCGCGATCAAAGCGGGTCGCATGCAAAGGCCCGGGACTTCAACTGCGACGGCAAGTCAAGTGAATCCCGATGTTACCTGCAGTCCCGCACCCTGCGTCTTTACGCCGGTCACGGCATCGCCGAAAACCAGCATCGCGAACGAAGATCCCATCGCCGCCAACACCGCCAATTCCATGAACCTGTTGAGCGGGGCTAATGACTTCTCTTGCGCGAACATCCAGGGATTTTATTCCAGCAGCGATGGCGGCACCACCTGGTCGCACACTTGCCTGTCCGGCAGCGGCGGCGAAGGCGATCCCATTGTCGGCTTTGACACCAACGGCACTGCCTATGCGGGCGGCATTCAAAGCGGCAGCATTAAACTTGCCTCGTCCACCAACGGCGGCATGACCTTTGGCAGCCCCAAGACCGTCGTTGGGGCGCTCCTCGGCTATACCGCCGACAAGCCCTGGCTCGAGGTGGATACCAATCCCAGCAGCGCCTTTAAGAACACTCTCTACGTCTCCGCCACTCAGTTTGACTCCAGCAGCAACAGCGAAATCTCGGTTTCGCACTCCACCGATGGCGGCACCACCTGGACGACCAAGGTGATAGACACCAAGCAAATCTTCCCCAGTGAAGTCGATCAGTTCAGCGACATCGCGGTTGGTACTGATGGCACAGTCTATGTGAACTGGCTGCGCTGTCCAGCGACCAGCAGTAACGGGGAATGCGAGGGCCAGGTGAGCAAGATCATGTTCACCAAATCCACCGATGGGGGAAACACGTGGAGCACACCGATAGCTGCGGCGACGGTTACCCTTGTACCCGCTCCCACCGCCGCTGGCTTTTACGGTACCCTCCCCAACTTCACCTCGGAGCGCGTCAGCAATATCCCTGCGAACGCCGCCACCGGCAGTGGGGCCACTGCCAAGGTGTATGTCTCCGTTTACAACTGGACCGGGACCCAGATGCAAGCGGAGCTGGTGACCTCCAACAACGGCGGAACGACTTGGGGCGCCCCGGTGCTTGTCTCCGCCATCCCCAAGGGGGACCAGTTCTTCCAGTGGGTGAACCTTACCTCCAACGGCAAGGGAATCGCAGTCACCTGGCTGGACCGTCGCAACGATACCAATAACAAACTGTACCAGCCGTTCTTCGCGCTCTCCACCAATGGCGGCACCAGCTTTGGCAAGGCGCACGCTCTCTCCACCGCCAAGTCGAATCCGGCGAATGACGGTGAGGGCGGCAGTTTTATGGGCGATTACCGCACCCACGTCTGGAACGGCTTCGTCGTCGACGCCGTCTGGATGGACACTACTGCAACCGGCACCAACTGCCAGGACGAGTTTGGCGGAGTGCGTTTAAAATAGCTCAGCATAGACCCTGCAAGAATCAGCCCACTGGTCTCGGCCGGTGGGCTTTTTTCTGATCTTGGCTTGGCGAGATCTGCACGCGGAGTTCTCAGCTCCCACCTTGGGCTCAGTGCTGCTGGGCCAGCGCGCGTTCGCGGCGCGCCTTTTCCTCCTGCCCTAGCTGGGCATAGGCGGTCGCCAGCACCTCGTGGACTTGCCCGGCGCCGGGCTGAATCTTGGCGGCTTTTTGCAGGTAGGGCAGGGCCGCCGCCGCATTCTTCTGGACGATGTAGACCTGTCCCAACATCAGGTTCGAGTCGTAGTCATTGGGCTTGAGCTGGAGGCTTTGCTGGAGCTGTTTTCTGGCGTCGTCCATGCGGTTGATGCGCACATAGACACTGGCCAGGGAATAGCGCATTTCGGCGGAGCGGGGACTCAGAGCAACCGCAGTTTCAAACTCCTGCGCGGCGGACTTCAGGTCCCCAGTGTTGAACAGCGCCAGGCCTAAGTCGTAATGCCCGGTGATCGAGTTGGGCCGCAGTGCGATGGCCTTGCGCAACACCGGAATTGCTTTCGAGTAATCTCCGACCGTGGTATAAGCCGTGCCTAATGAGGCGTAGACCGACGACATGTTTGGATCCTTGGCCAGCGCGTCTTGCAGTTGCGCAATCGCCTCGCGGTAGTCGTCATTCTCCAACTGCAGGAGCGCCTCGGAGATCTGATTGGCGATGGCAATCTTGTCCTTGGGGTCGGCCCCGGCAAGCTCCGTGCCCGGGGCGGCGGATTCGCTCGACGCGACGTAACCGAGCGCGTTCAGCCTGGATTCCTGTTGTGGGTCAAGAGATGCTCTGGCGGTTCGCGCGCCCACAGTGTCGCGGCGAAAGTTTTCCAGCTGGGTGGTCAGAGTATCCGCGACCGCCGAGGAAGGGGAGGAAAGATTGTGGTCGTCGCCAGGATCGGACGACTGGTCATACAGCTCTCTGCGTGGCGCTTCGATGAGCAGATACTTGCCGGTGCGCAGCGAACGGAGCGCGCTCCAGCCGAAAGCCTGATGGGGATAATCCGTCTCCGAGTAGGCGGGGCGGTCCGCAGTGGCGTCGTGATCCCCTACTGCCGCGCCTGTTGCCGGATCCATCCTTGCAAGCAGCGACCGGCCTTGCATCGTCCCAGGCACGGGAAGACCAAGCAACTCCAGGATCGTTGGTGCAACGTCTACCAGCCCGGCACGGGAGTCAATTCTCTTTCCTTTGAAACGATCGCGAGGCAGCTTGAAAAGCAGCGGTACGTGGATGGTCGGGTCGTAGAGAAAAACGCCGTGGCCGCGCTCGCCGTGTTCTCCCAGGGCCTCACCATGATCGGACATCACCACGATGAGCGTGTCGTCATAAAGGTGCCGCACTCGCAATTGCTCGAGAAACTTGCCCACCGCTGAGTCGGTATAGGCAATCTCACCGTCATACAAGTCCGAAGCATAGCGGCTCTTGAACGGTTGCGGCGGATCGTAAGGAGCGTGAGGATCGTAGAGGTGAAGCCAGAGGAAGAACGGGCCAGCCGGATGTTTGCCCAACCAGGTCACAGCGCGTGAAGCGACTTCGCCGCCGCGGCGCTCCAGAGTCTGGTAGCGGTTCTCTCCCTTATGGCGGGTGCGAAAGCCGGCATCGTAAGCGCCGAATCCACGATCGAAGCCCGGCGCGCCGCCAAACACGGGATCGAGGATTACCGCGCCAACGAACGCCGCTGTTTTGTACCCGTGTGCCGCCAGGATCGCGGGAAGATAAGGAAGGTCCTTCGCCAGCGGAACCCCGACATCATTGACTTTGTGAAACTGGGGATAGGTGCCAGTCAAGATAGTAGCGTGGGAGGCCGTGGTCAGCGGAACCTGGGAGTAGGCACGCGTGAAGACCACGCTCTGAGCAGCCAGGGCGTCGAGAGAGGGCGTGAGCCCCTGCTTTGAGCCCAGAAATCCCATGCGGTCGGTACGGGTGGTGTCGAGGGTGATCAGAACAACGTTGCCAGGAGCGGCAACGGCGAACAGCGAAGTGAGAACCACAAGCAGGACGAGTGGATGGACCCGGCGGAAGCGCATAGGGGCGGTAAGTCTAACACCGGAGAGGGCGCATCCAGCGCTGGACGCATACGCCGAGGCGATGTAAGCACTCAAGAGTTTCCTGTGCTCGCTTTCCTGTTCTCAGTCCGCAGGAGCAGGTTTTGAAGCGGTGTCCGGGCCAGGTCGCAGATCATGACTAAGTGTTGCCTTGCGCGGTTTGTGCTCACAGGTGGCCGTATTGATGCAGGAGTCAGCTAGCATGAGCCGCTTGACCGGCTTGCCGCCGATGATGTGGGAATCGATGATCTCGTCCACATCGGCCGCCGTGACCCCGCCGTACCACACCCCATCCGGATACACGACCAGGTTGGGACCGTGTTCGCACTGGTCGAGACAGCCGGATTGATTCGCGCGTACCTTGCCCTTCAGCCCGCGTTCCCTCAGCTTCTCCTTGAACAGCTTCTGCAGCTCCGCTTTTGCGTTGGGATCGCAACAGCCACGCGGATGCCCGGGAGGCCGCTGGTTGCCGCACACAAAGATATGCTTCTCGAACTTGGGCATGAGGAGAATGTACAGGATTCCGGGTGGCGGTGGGAACCAAAGCGGCGGGTCGTGATTACTTCAGACCTTCGACCAAGTAAAGGTCGGACAGCAGCCGGCGGTAGCCGTAGACGTAAGTTTTCCCATCCGGCGTGGGCAAAACGGGGCCAACGTACTCAACCCCTGCGGGATCAGGAGGCATCAGTTGTTTCCACAGCGTTCGTTTTCCGCTGCCGGTATCGAGCAGATAGACCCGCGCTGGCAATTCGCTAGGCCGGTAGACATACAGCGACCGTCCAGTGTCGTCCCACAAGATGGGGATTTCTCCCGCTTCTAGCCCTGGAATCGGGCGTGGCTCGCCTCCCGCCACCGGGTAAAGATACCCCACGCCGTCGGGACCCACTGCCGCCACCACTTTGCCATCGGGAGACACCGCGAAATCAGTGACATTCGTGCCTTCCGGAGTGACCGCCTCCGGCTTTCCTCCCTCCACGTCCTGTACATACAGCCGCGCGCTGCGGTTGGCTTCGGTCCCCGAGAACACGAATCGCTTTCCGTCAGCAAACCAGACGGCGTGAGTAGAGTTGATCTGGCTGACGGCGCCGTGCGACACGGATTTCGCCTCACCCGCCTTTGTGGGTAGAAGAAAGAGTTGTGACGGCTCATCCGGCCGGGTGCACAACGCCCATTTGCCGTCCGGGGACAACGCCATCGATGCGCCCTCCCCCAGCCGGACTGCGGGCGCTCCATCCGTGGTTCGCAAGTACACCGCGTAGCTGGGCCCACCGGCTTCTCCCTCCTCGCGGAACAGAAGAGTCTTGCCGTCCGGGGAGAGGGTCAGCGGATAAGACCAGTCAAGCCAGGTCAAGTCGCGTTCCGAGGCATCGCCTGGAGCACGCACGGCTACTCCGCGCCGCCAGTTGTCGCGGGTCAGCAGGACACGCCCATCACGCCAGGCGTCCTGCAGCGTCAAGTCCGCAGGCACGCGCGCGACCAGACGCTCCCTTCCCGAAAGACTCACCGCGAACAGCGCGCGATCAATTCCGACTTTGGTGGCTGTAAACCAAACCTCATCAGCGCTCGGTGACCAAGCCAGACCCAGCGCCCCGCCCGTCTGCACGCTGGAAAGTGTCTTCTTGTTTCCCGCGAGATCAACCACCGCGACTGCGCCAATGCTGTCTCCCGGGAAAGGATGGTCAATAAAAGCGATCAGATCGCCCTTCGGCGAAATCCGTGGATGGCTGAGCCAACCGCCTGTGTCATAGAGCACTTTGCCCATCGGGTATTCCAGCCGGTTTCGCCCGGAGACATCCCGCACCACGGCGAGGTTTGTCCCATCCGGAGACCAGTCGGCCCATTGCACGTTCTCCAGAACCTCGCGCGGCGCGCCACCCACCAGCGGCACGCGGGCCAGCGTTCCACTGTTGGAGTACGACTTGGCCTGATGGCTGTGGAGCAATACGGCCATCTCTCCGGTGGATGAAACGGCAAGCACTTCCGCGCCCGAAAGCCCCAGTGATCGCGATTCGGGGCTCTCCGGACGAGTGGTGAAAACATCGACCGGTCCGCCCTCCCAGGCCGCGCTGTAAATGACCGCCTTGCCATCGGGTGCCAGTCTGGCGAGGCGAATCGTGCCCCGGCGGTAGGTCAGCAAGTGATAGAGAGGCGGTGTTGTCTTGCTCAGGTATTGAGCCAGGAAGAACGTGCCGGTTAACAGGGCCAGCACCATCAGCACACCTGCCGCCACGTGCCACGTGGGGCGACGCGCGGGAACCGCGTCCTTCGTGGTCTCCCGGGTTCCGGGCTCTGTCATGCCGGCAGTCGCCGCCGGATGGGTCGCCCCCATCGCGCGCGCCGATTCCACCTCGCGCTTGAGGCGCTTCAAGTCACCCCGCATCTCCGCGGCCGTCTGATAGCGAAGTTCGCGCTCCTTTTCGAGGGACTTGACAATCACCTGCTCGAGTTTTGCCGGAAGTGCCGCATTCAGGCTCTGTGGCGGCGCTGGCGTGCGGTTCAGGATGGCTTCGAAGATGACGCCCTGGCTGCTGCCCGAGAACGCCAGGTTGCCGGTGGCCATTTCGTACAGCACAGCGCCGAAGGCAAAGAGGTCGGTGCGCGCGTCAATCTCTTCGGCGCGCACCTGTTCCGGCGACATGTAGGCCACCGTTCCCAGGGTCGAACCGGGGCTGGTCAGCAAGTGCTCCACCGGCGCCGTCGGCATCGCGGAAGACGCCGAATCCGCCGCGCCGAGGCGTCCCGAGCCCAGCTTGGCCAGACCGAAATCGAGCAGTTTCGCCTGCCCCCGCTTGGTGATGAAAATATTCGCCGGCTTGATATCGCGATGGATGATTCCCTTGCCGTGGGCGGCATCCAGGGCGTCGGCAATCTCGATACCCAGGCTGAGCAGGGTCTCCGTATCCATGGGGCGGCCTGCAATGCGGTGCTTCAGCGTCTGCCCTTCCAGATACTCCATGACGATGAAGGCCTTGCCGCCCTGCTCGTCAATCTCGTGGATGGTGCAGATATGAGGATGGTTGAGAGCGGAAGCGGCGCGCGCTTCCCGCTGGAAGCGCTCCAGGGCCTGGTGATCGCGGGCGACTTCTTCCGGAAGAAATTTGAGAGCGACAAAGCGGCCGAGCTTGGTGTCCTCGGCCTTGTAAACCACACCCATGCCCCCGCCGCCCAGTTGCTCAATGATCCGGTAGTGGGAGATGGTTTGGCCGATCATGGACGCGGGCGCCGAAGTAACACGGGTGTGTCATCTTAGGCGGGATTGTCGCACCAGTCAAACCGGATCGTGAACTCAACAGTGAGGATCAGAGGAGTTGGAAAAGACCTGAGGTCCCTCTGTTCCTTTCCGCGTGCCCGCTAGTCCTTCAGCTGAACCATGGTCTTCTCGCCCTGACAAAACGTGGCGACTCGCTGCAGGCCGCCCTGGGCGTCGGCGAGCATCATCACCGGGCCGTAGCAATAGACGGCATGGCCGGATTCGGCCAGATACCAGCGGCCGCCTTTCCGAGCGTGCTGCGGTATCGCGTGCTCCACCGGCGTGCGCGGTGGCGGAGCGACTCGAGGACCGGGCAGAGAAAACAGCAAAAGCAAAGATGCCAGAGCTTTCACGATCTGGCCTCCTGGGAGTTAGATAGAAAACAGAATCCTGCGTTCATCGGACGTTTCCGACGCGTCTCTGGGTGGCCTTGGCGGAAGCTGCCTGCGGAGCTTGCCCGCATTGCGTTCGCTCTTCGGGTTAGCTCGCGGGATCACCGGGGACGGGGAAGTTTGTGTCTGAGCTTTTGAATTTGCCTGAGCTTCAGCCTGGGCTTGGGCTTGAGCCTCGGCGCGCTGTTTCTGGAAGGCTTTGCCCTTCATCGAGGACAACTGGCTACTGTCGCTGAACAACTGCCGGATCAGGTTGCGCTGGGAGTCAATGGTGCGTCCCTGCTCCACCACCAGCAGCGCCATAAGGCCGTAGGAAACCAGGAAAAGTACGGTGAGAAGCGGAAGCAGTGTGTGCTTCGGCTTCGGCATGAGGGTTGATTGATCCGACGTCCAGTTCAGCAAGCGGCACCCCGATCTGTGCCCCGGAGTAGCGGGCACACTCATAAATGCAGCTTGGACGCCAACGGCCGAGGGAGTTCTAAGCTGTTACAGGGTAGGGACTTACACCGAATCGAAGAGGCTGTTGCCGGGCTCCGACGTGCAAGTTGCTGCACATTAAGTAACCAGGATGTGTTACGGGCGTGACTTGAAAGGCGGAAAGCCGCTAGGGGCGCGGGTTTTGGGGCAGGCTGGGGTTCCGGTGAACCAGCAACCTCAACCGCCGCGCCACGCCGTACCCTCTCCACCCGGGCTCGCCTACTTTCCACCTAAGACCAGCTTGGCAATCGTGGCCAACTGCATGTTGGACGTGCCTTCGTAAATCTTGCCGATTTTCGAATCGCGCCAATACTTCTCGACGGGATAATCCTTGGTGAAGCCGTACCCGCCGTAAACTTCGATCGCCAGCGAGGTCACGCGCTCAGCCACCTGGGAGCAGAACAGCTTGGTCATGGCGGCCTCTTTTACGAAGGGAATGCCGGCGTCTTTCATGCGGGCTGAGTTGTACACCATGAGGCGGGCGGCTTCAATCTCGGTGGCCATCTGCGCGATCTGGAACTGAATGCCCTGGAAGTCGGCGATGGGTTTGCCGAACTGCTTGCGCTCCTGTGCGTATTTGCAGGCATACTCCCAGGCTCCACGTGCGACGCCGGCCATTTGTGCGCCGATGCCGATGCGGCCTTCATTTAGCGTCTCGATGGCGATCTTGTAGCCTTTGCCCACCTCACCCAGCACGTTGTTCTTGGGCACACGGCAGTCCTCCAGGATCAGCTCGCAGGTGGAAGAAGCGCGGATGCCGAGTTTGTCTTCCTTCTTGCCCACGGTGAAGCCGGGGAATTCCTTCTCGACAATAAAAGCAGTAATGCCCTTGTATCCCGCGCTGGGATCAATGGTGGCGAAGAGGATGAAGATACCGGCCTCCTTGCCGTTGGTGATCCACAGTTTGCGGCCGTTGAGGACATAATCGCTGCCCTTGAGTTCAGCCTTGGTCTGGAGAGCGAATGCGTCGGAACCGGAACCGGCTTCGCTCAGCGCGTAGGCGCCGCAGGTTTCGGCGGCCATGCGGGGAAGGTAGCGCTTCTTCTGCTCTTCGGTCGCCCAGCGTAGCAGGGCGTTATTCACCAGCGTGTTTTGCACGTCCACCACGACGCCGGCTGACGCGTCCACCCGCGACAGTTCTTCGACTGCCAGGATGGCTTCGAAAAACTTGCCACCACCACCACCGTACTGCTCCGGGATCTCAATGCCCATCAGACCGAGCTGGAAGAATTCGTGGATGAGGTCTTTATCAAACACACCCTTCTCGTCCATCTCTTTGGAGAGCGGGCGGACCTTTTCCTCGGCGAACTGGTGGATATTGTCACGGAAGAGAACTTCGTCTTCGGTGAGAGTGGTAAGAGGAGCGGGAGCGGTAGTCTGCAGCATGATTTCGGGCATAGGGAACCTTCAGAAGTAGGATGGCGAACCCCAGATTCTAGCACTTTGGCAGGGCTGGGCTGAGAGATCGTTTCGGGATAGTGCACACCCCGTGATCTTGGGTTGTGATTGACTTGGTCTCAGGGCGGTCCTACGATTTTCTAGAGAGGGTGAGGGGAAGGAGCACTTCCCCATGGTGAGCCGGGCGCTGGACCGGGATTCTCTGGTAGGGCTCGAACTCGGCCATTACCTCGTCGTCGAGAAGATCGGCGCGGGGGGAATGGGTGAGGTTTTCCGCGCCCACGATGAGCACCTCGACCGCGACGTCGCCATCAAGGTCCTGCCCCCCAGGACATTCACCGACGACTCCGCTCGCAAACATTTCCGCCAGGAAGCCCTGGCTCTCTCCCGGCTGAACCATCCCAACATCGCCACCATCTACGATTTCGACACGCAGCAGGAAATCGACTTCCTGGTGATGGAATACATCACAGGAGTGACATTAAGCGAGAAGCTGGCGGCAGGGCCGCTGCCGGAGACAGAAGCAGCTCGCCTGGGCGTGCAGCTGGCCGAAGGGCTGGCCGCAGCGCATGAGCAAGGCCTCATTCACCGTGATCTGAAACCCGGAAACTTGCGGCTCACGCCCGACGGGCGGTTGAAGATTCTCGACTTCGGGCTGGCCAGGCTGGTGCAGCCCGTATGTGGGGAGGTCGAGACTGAGAGTCTGACCGACACGCGCTCTGCGGCGGGCACGCCGCCATACATGGCGCCGGAGCAACTGAAAGGCGAGACCGTGGACCCCCGCAGCGACATCTGGGCCGCGGGCGTGGTGCTCTACGAGATGGTGACCGGCCAGAGGCCGTTCGGGGGGAAGACGCCCGCCGCGGTGGTGGACCAGATTCTTCATGCCGAGATCGAGGTTACGCGGGATTTGCAGACGCGGGTTTCCTTGCGCCTGGTGGACCTCATTCTGAAATGCCTGGAGAAAGAGCCAGAGAACCGGTACCAGTCCGCCAAGGAGCTTCAGGTGGACCTGCGGCGGCTCACGTCGTCCACCGCTACGGGAAGCGTGGCGGTTGCGGCCAGGCGCAAGCGAACGGGTGCGAAACGCATCCGGTCAGTCGCCGTGCTGCCGCTCAGCAATTTTTCCCGCGATCCCGAGCAGGAGTACTTTGCCGATGGGATGACGGAGGCCTTGATCTGCGATCTGGCCAAGCTCCGGGCAGTGAAAATCACCTCCCGCACCTCGGTGATGCGCTACAAAGGAAAAGAGACGCCGCTGTCGCAGATCGCCGAGGAACTGGGGGTGGACGCGGTGGTGGAAGGCTCGGTAATGCGAGCCGGTCCGCGCGTGCGCATTACCGCCCAGCTCATCCACGCGGCCAGCGACACGCACCTGTGGGCGGAGAGCTACGAGCGCGAGCTCGAGGATGTGCTTCTGGTACAAAGCGAGATAGCGCGCGCCATTGCCCGGGAGATCCAGGTGGCTGTAACGCCGGAGGAAGCCAGACGATTGAGCCGGGCGCGGCGGGTGAACGCGGATGCCTATGAGGCCTATCTCAAGGGGCGCTTTCATTGGTACAAGCTTTCGCGCGAGCATCTGGATACCGCGCTGGAGTACTTCCAGGTCGGCTTGGAAAAAGATCCCAGCGACCCGTTAGCGTATGCGGGCATTGCGGCAGTGTGGCTTTCCCGCGGGGATTGCGGACTCGTACCACCCCGTGAGGCATTTCCCAAGGCAGAGGCGGCTGCCCTGAAGGCGATTGAGCTGGATGACTCGCTCGCCGAAGCGCACATAAGCCTGGCTATGGTCAGAGGTTGCGGATGGGACTGGGACGGAGCGGTGAAGGAGTACCGGCGGGCCATCGAACTCACGCCCAACTCTGCTGAGGCACACTTCTTCTTGTCGGATTTATCGATCTCGCGGCGACGTTCCGACGAATGGAAGCTACACATTGAACGCGCCCTGGAATTGGACCCGCTCAATTTCTTCTTTCAGTGCTTCTTCGGTTGGCACCTGCTCTACCTGCGCCGGTATGACGAGGCGATTGCCGAGCTCCGCAAGACTCTTAGAACGGAGCCGAATTTTCCGCCGGCGCATTTGCGGCTCTGGGGCGCCTTCTGCGAAAAGGGAATGCACAAAGAAGCAGTGGCAGAAGCCAAGATGTTTTTTGAGGTGTTGGGAGACAACGAAGTTGTGCAAGCGCTGGAGCGCGGCTACACCGCCTCCGGCTACCTGGAGGCGATGCGCCTGGCGGCGGAGACGCTGGCCGAGCGTTCCCAGCGGGGCTACGTTCAGCCCACGCAGATCGCGCGCCTCTACGCTCACGCCGGCGACAAAGACCATGCCCTGCAATGGCTGGAGAAGTCCTACGAGGAGCGCCTCCCCGCCATGCTTCATCTCGGAGTGGATTTGGATTGGAATTCTCTGCGGGGTGAGCCACGCTTTCAGGATTTGCTGCGTCGCGTGAATCTCTAGCCTTGGCTTCGTGGCGGAGATCATGACCAATCGGGATGAATCTCGCTGAGATGATCGCCGCCTGCGAGTAGGCCCGCCGTGAACTGGCCTCGATCCGGCTCAGTCCCGCTTGGCGCTGTGCACCAGCTTCAGACCATCGGCTTGCAGGATGCGCTGAATCTGGTTGCGGGCGTGGACCGCCCAGGGGCCGGTGGTGTCGAGCTTCACGTAGGCGCGCCAGTGCTTCAACGCCTTGCGCGGCTCTCTGATTTTCTCGTAGGCGAGCGCGAGATTGTAGTGCGCGTCGGCGTAAGTGGGCGCCAGTTGCAGGGCGGCGCTGTAGGTCTGGATGGCTTCGCTCACCCGGCTGGTTTCGTCGAGCACATTGCCCAGATCGAAGTAAGCCAGAGCGTAGCGTGGGTCAATCGTGATGGCGCGGCGGTAGTGTTTCTCCGCCAGCGCAAACTCCTGCCGGTTGTAGTAAAGTGTGCCTACATTGATGTGGGCGGCGGCGTGATCGGGATCGAGTTCCAGCACCCGGTGATACGTCGCGATGGCTTCCAGTTGGTTGTTGGGATCCTCCTCGAGCGCGATGCCGCGGGCGAAGAGTTCAGCGGCATCGACCGGGATCGCCTCCGGCCTGCTCATTGGGATGGGAGCGCTGGTCACGACCTTTTCCCGGGGAGAGAAGTCGAACATGAACTGCCCGGCAATCGGTTCGAGCAGCTTTCCCTGGTGGCGGAAGGCGATGCGGTGATGTCGGGTGGTAAGGGCGCCGGCCTCGAGCAGGGGATTTTCCATTCCCGCCACTTGCTTCTGCATGGCCTCCAGCGATTGCCGGATGACCGCCGGACGCACCTTGCGGGCGCACAGGTCGCGAACTTTCTTGATTTGCAGGAGGTCAAAAAAGGAATAGGTGTCGGCAGCGGCGGCTACCAGTCCGGCCTTTTCCCAAGCTGTCAACTGACGCGCCGTGAGCCGAAGAATGCGAAGCAAGTCCGCTCGGTCGTATCGGTACACGGTTGTATAGGGCTCTCAGCGCGTATTATCCGGAAGCTTGCTCCCGCTTGGCAAGGAGAAAGTAGTCTCTAAGGGAATCTTTAGCGGCAACTTGCAGCGCGGAGTGTGCAACCACGGTGGAAAAACCGGAGGCATCCGGCACCAGACCTCGGCAGCAAATATTCGCAAGGCACGAAATGTTCTCAGACGGGGTCTCGCTGACCTGACTACGCGCTCAACCGCGTGCGGCGGACGCCTTGCGAGCTATCAAGCCGAACCCCTTGGCTCGCGCAGCTTTCTCCAAGGCAGCCAGTTGTGTTTGTGCGGCGCCGTAATGTCCTGTCTTTCTTGACAGCTCCGCCAGCGCCAGCTGAGCTTCAAATTCGACACCTACGTATCCATGCCCGCGCGCTTCTTGGACAATTTGATCCAACGACCGCCGAGATAATTCGGGATGATCCGACATGAGCATCACCCGCGCCGATGCCAAAGCATACTGGAGACGGACAAAGCGGTTCTGGCTCTTCGCCGCTAGGGGTTGGGTGTCTTCCATTTCCTTCTGCGCGTCGGCGTGCTTGCTTTGCGTGAGCAAGGACTGAATTAGAACCACACTGGCAGCCAGTTCATCATCGGCCTGTTGTTCTCGATGGAACTGTTCTTTGCAATCGCGCGCGGGCGCCTCGGCATCGGCTGCGTGACCCTCCTCGATGGCGAGTTGAGCCAAGGCGACTTGGGTTTCGGCCGCAGCTTGTTTTTCCCCAGCCTGGTTTCTCAACGCCAGCGATTCCTCATAGGCTTTCCTGGCCGCCGCAAGATCGCCCTGATCCACGAATACATCTCCCTGTCCAGTCAGCACATAAGCAATCGCGTTCTTGCTATCGATCTCCTCGCCGGTTGCCTTCGCCTGCCGAAAAGTGGTCAGTGCTGCCTCCAGATCACCCTTCTGACGCGATATATCGCCTAGATCGTTCAGGGCGAGAGCTACACCCTCCTTGTCTTCGATAGCCTGATAATCCGGGATCGCCTGCTGCAGAAATTTCTTGGCTTCGTCCAGACTTCCGCGCAGAAGAAATACATCACCCAGGTTGTTGGAGGTGGCCGCCAGGCCCTCCTTGTCCCCCACCTGGCGAAACACTGGGATCGCTTCGCGCCACATCGCTTCGGCCCGGGTCAGGTCACCCCGATTAAAGTAGAGGCCGGCAAAGTCATTCAGGGTTCGAGCTTCATTGTTGCGGTCCCCTGCCGCGGCATAGCTCTGCCGAGCGTTTTCGCAGGCAGCGATGGCATCCGCAGTGGACGTACCGATGCTGAAGCCTTGTTGGCACAGGATTCCATAAGCGCGAGCCACCAGGAGATGCGAACCCTGAGCACTACCCTTCGCGATCGCGCGTTCAGCGGCGGCATGCGCCTTTTCGAAGTCGTGATCGATCCAGGCGGATGCCTCGGTCATGTCGATGCGCGGATCTTCGCCGGCGGGGGCAGGAAGATGACGAAGCATATCCAGGGTCCGCAAGGAATCCGCCGGCTTCACCCAGCGTTGGGCCGACGCCAGGCGCAGTCCGTACTCGAGACTATCCGGGAAGAAATGGAAGAGTGCTTGATAGGCTTCGATGGCCTTGGGATAGTCCTTGATCGTGTCCCGGTACTGTCCTTCAATGAGCAGACGTTCTTCCTGCGAAAGATGCTCCGACAACTGCAGTGCGCGCTGGGCCTCGGCTCTTGCTTTGCCGGCATAGCCTAAGTGATCCCAAGCCTCAGCCAAGGCAGCATGAGCCAAGGGATAGGTTGGGTCAGCGGCTACCGCTTTGAGCAACAAATCGCGAGCGCCCACAAAGTCGAATGCCCAGGAGCGGGCGCGACCTTCCGCATAGAGCCGGACCGCCTGCTGGTTGGAAGGCAGCGAGGCGCGGGCCGCTTCCGTGGTCTCGGAAGAAAGAGCGCTTAACCCCAAACTCTGGCGCAGGCGAACGCTGGCTTGCGAAACCAGGTCGAACAGATACTCTTCATTACCCGTGACGGACTCTTCGGCAATCGTATCGCCCGACGCGGTGTCCTGCAGGCGGAGATCGAGGCGGATATGATTTCCCGCTTTGCCCGGGAGCGGAGTGTAAGAGCCGAGCACGACCACGTCCGCACCAGGATCAGTATGTAGGCGCTGCAAAGTGGATTTGGCCAAGGTGTCTTCGGCGGTCAGGGGAAGCTCGCTCTTGGCCCGGGCCACATCTTCGCCCGAAACCAGGCGTAGCTCGCCTCCGGCCGCCAGTTCGGTGTTCAGCATTTCGGTGAAAGCGGCCGAAAGCCAGCTGTCTTCCGGACGCCCCGGCAGGTTGCGGAAGCCGAGCACGGCGACGGAGCGGCGCACTCGTACTTTCGGTAACGTGCTGTTTCCCGGTGGCACAGGTGGTTGGCCCGCGCGAAACTTGTAGGCCACAAATCCAATCACGAATAGTGCCATGGGCAAGATCCAGTACCAGCCACGCCAGGGCGAGGCTCTCACGGCTGTCGCCGGTTGCGCCGCCATCGCCACCGGACTCTTCGCTCCATCTTGGTCTGGCTTTCCGGGCACGGCCGGCTCGTTCGAATCCTGTACCGACACCGGGGCAATGAACCGGTAGCCTCGGCGGGGGATCGTCTCGACAAATCGGGGATTGCCGGCCTCATCGGCGAGTGCTTCTCGAACCTTAAGAACGGCTACACCCAGGCTCTTGTCGAACTCGACAAAAGTGTTTCCCGGCCACAGCCGGCGCTGAATCTCTTCCCGCGAAACGATCTGTCCGGATTGTTCCAGCAGCAGAACCAGGAGTTGAAAGGGTTGATCCTGCAGTTTGACGCGGACGCCGTTGCGGGTCAACGAGCCCGTGGCTGGATCAAGCGCGAAAAGGCCGAAGCGATACGTGACTTTCGGCCCGGCGGACTTGTCTGGAGCGGCTTCCATGGCCAGAAGAAGGCCGAAGAACTTGCGCGGTCGAGTCTAGCACGTCCCGCTCACGGCCCGAATAAGGCAGTTAGCTTGTTCAGCCAAGTCATTCAAAAAGCATGGGTTAGCGGTTAGTCCACAATTTGCGCAGAGTTGGATTGCATGTGGGCGGCTTTGCCTGCACATTCGGGCGCGAGGTTGGCAAAGAGCAAACGGCTGGCAGGGGCCGCTCCTCCGGCTATCTGCGGCTGTCGTCTGAAATCCGCCAGTCGCTGCAGCGGAACGGAAACGGAAGGGCGCCTGGGAGGGGTGCCCTTCTCGTCTCCGACGGGATTCTGACCGAACTGTCTAGGAGAGAAAACATGCTCAGAACTATCGCGATCGAACTGTTGTGCGTTGCCGTGCTGGCTCCCCTTGCGTTGGCACGCAAGCAAACCGGGTCCAGTGTAACCGGCAAGGTCCACACCTACTTTGTAGCCGCCGACGAAGTCGACTGGGACTACGCTCCCGACGGCGTCAACAAAATGATGGGCATGAAGTTCGACGGCTATGCCGCGACGTTCATGAACAGCGGTCCGCACAGCATTGGCAAGGTGTATCGCAAGGCCGTCTATCGCGAGTACACCGATGCCTCATTCACCAAACTTAAGCCCCGCTCTCCGGAGTGGCAGCACCTAGGGATTCTGGGGCCGGTGCTGCGAGCCGAAGTCGGAGACACCATCCGCGTCGTCTTCAGGAACAATGCCACCAAGCCTTACAGCATGCATCCGCATGGCGTGTTTTATGACAAGGGCTCGGAAGGCTCGGTTTATGACGACGGTTCTTCCACCGCCGACAAAGCAAACAGCGTTGTCCCGCCCGGAGAGACCCATACCTACATCTGGCAAATTCCCGAACGCGCCGGTCCCGGACCCGCCGACGGCAGCTCTGTCATTTGGCTCTACCATTCCCACGTCAACGAGCAGCGCGACGTCAACAGTGGGCTGATCGGGCCCATCATTATTACGGCCCGAGGCATGGCCAGTCCTGACGGCCGTCCCAAAGATGTCGATCGCGAGTTCGTCAGTCTCTTCATGATTTTCGACGAGAACGTGAGCTGGTACCTCGACCACAATATCCAGACCTACACCACAGACCCCAAGGGAGTGAACAAGCTGGACGGCAAGCCCGTCGATAGTGACGGCCTCTTCTCGCTGATTGGAACCGGTTTCACCGCCGAGAACTTCCGCTCGAGCGTTAACGGCTACATGTATGGCAACGGCCCGATGATGACGATGAAGAAGGGCGAACGCGTGCGCTGGTATCTGATCACCCTTGGCGGAATCGTTAACGGGCACAATCCCCATTGGCACGGGAACGTAGTGCTTGCCAAGGGGCGCCGCACCGACGTCCTCAGCATCTCGCCAGCGGAGATGATCACCGCCGACATGGTTCCTGACGACCCGGGCATCTGGATGTACCACTGTCACATCGACGATCACATGATGGCCGGCATGGTCTCTCTGTACAAGGTCGAGCCGTAGCCCGAACGGGCAAAGGCAGGGTCTTGCACCATACCTTGGAGGGTGAATATGAAACGCCGCATATTCGAGGAAGTCGGCGAGCTGCTCAGCAGCGGGATAAGGGGATGCCCGCCGAGCCACACACCCGTTGCCAGTCTGACCATAACGCTTGTGGGCATGCGACGGGCAGAGAAGCCCTTGAGAGAGCCTGCAGCCATTGATAAGACGATCGCCATTGTCGTCTGCACGGTGATCGTCCTGGTTGCGTTGGCAGCCTCTTGTGGAGTTGTCTTGGCCCAGGACTACCTGGGCAATCACTTCAGTCAAACCATGCAAGAGTTGCACCAGTACAGTTGCCGCGATGTGCCATGTTCTGAGGTCGCGCAGGGTCCGGGCAACTGGTGAGCTCAGCCGGGCTCAAAAAATTGAACCAGCAGAGATCCTGCAAACTGGGGGGCAGGATGAGTTCCATCCACATTGAGGTGAGCGCTGATTCAAACGGGAATGGAGCCGACGAACGGACTTGAACCGTTGACCTGCCGATTACGAATCGGCTGCTCTACCAACTGAGCTACGTCGGCTTCGCTTCGATTCTAAATGCGCATGCGGGAAGCGTAAAGAGTGCGAGCGTCGTGGACCGCCTGCAGGCCGTTACCTCAGTTTGGAGAAACGCCTCAAAGGCTACGGGTGTGGATGCTCGCCCCGCGGACTCAGGCTACCCGAGCCAAAGCTTCGTACTGCTCCTCCGATTCGGCGGGGAGCAGCACCCACAACGTGTACACGCCCAGGGCGGTACCAAACGGAATGTTGAACAGCGCGAGGAACGCGAGGATCAAGGTCAGAATTCGCGCCCAGGGTTCATGCTGCAACAGTCCCCATCCGCCGAGGAAGCCGGCGCACGCTTTCACCAGAATGAAAATGCCGACGAAACTCAGCAGCGGCTGCAAGAACATCGGCGCGCCCTGCCCCGCCAGGTGAACAAACAGGGTGTTGGCCAGAATGATCAAGACTGCTCCTCCCAGCACGTTGAGCGCAGAAAGCGCCAGCCAGAAGATTCCCAGCAAGCGAACGTGTTCCTGCACGCGATCTCTTCGCGGATAACCGAAGGGCGCGCGCATCAACTGCTTCCCGCAGCGACTGCAGAAAGTCTGATCGGTTTGCAAGGCGGCTCCGCATCCGTCGCAAAACATCGGATCCTCCATGACGACAGTTAAGTGTGTCTAGCATAGGATACGTCCGGATGGCGTCTCGAGTTCCTGAAATGCGGTGCGCCACGAGCGTGCGCCGACTTCGAAGATGGAAAATGCAGCCCGCAAACGAAAAGGCCGCCCGGCAAAAGGCGACCTTTTCTTCAAGGGAGAATAGTTCCAACGGAGGTTAAACCGTCAAAACTTTCTGGCGAAATCTTATGAGCCGAAAAAGCGAGGTGTCAAGAAATTTCTGGGAAATAAATATCTTTATTTTCAATAGCTTAGGAAATGGGTTAACAGCCGGTGCAAATGTCTCAGGCTGAGATTAGTGACCGTTCTTTCGGCCGTAAACCGCCTTTATTGATGAACTTACCGGCGAAACATCCGGCTCGGGGGGCCCCTCGGACAGGTGCAGGGAGATGAATTCCATCTCTCCGGGGCGGTCGAAAACGCGCTCGGGCAACAGGCGCTTGATGGCGATGCGAAAGCCGCCAAAGGCGAGGCCCGCCACCAGCATGAAGCCCAGAATGATGGCGCACAAGACGATGACGTTCACCAGCAGATTGGCCAGATTGTCTTTCTTGGTGGCGTAGGTGTTCTGGTTCCAGGTGACGTCGGCGTCGTAGTTCACCGCTGCCAGCAACGACTGAGCTTCACTTTGCGAGAGCGGACCGGCGGCGACTACGACGATCGGGCCAGTGCGCTTATCGAAAATCGGGCCCACGTCGCCGAACGCAGGAGATCCCGCCGGCTGCGGTGTGCTCGGAGCATGCGCTGCGGCCTCGATGCGTCGCAGATGCTCGGCTGCGATCTGCGGCGTGGGATAAGAGATCAACATCAACGTGGCTTCGCCGCCGGAGCTCTGGTAATTCCCCAGGACCACTTCCGCTCCCGCGTTGAAGTCCACCAGTGACGCGGGAAGGGGCGCGCTGACTTTCTCCAGGGCAACCGGACCCACCACGTACTTGGTGCTGTTCTTGACGTACGACTCGCGGGGAAGATAGGTCGGTAACCCAGGCAGCTTCTGCGCGCTGTCGGACGGCAGGGGCAAAACGCCCGCCAGTTCACGGAGTTCGGCGGCGGACATCGCGTTCAGCCTGGCGAACACTGCATCCACCAGAACGTCGCCGCGATAGAAGAGCACGCGCTCGTTGAGCGAGGCGGCGCCGTCGCCAATCTTCTCGGTCAACATTTGCGGCATCTTGTAGTAGGTAAAGGCGCCGTAGGCGCCGCTGGCATCGGTGAACCGCGCTGCCTTGAGGGTGAGCTTGCGTCCGTCGTCGCGGGTATAAGTAGCCGAGGCAAAATCGGTGAACCCGTATTCCTTGAGCAGAGCGGCATTCACCGAGTCGGCCACAGTGGGATCCTGGCTGGTGTGCGCGGCGCCGGAGAGCTGCCATCCGCCAAATTCCTTGGGAAGAATGGGGGCCGGCGGCACGCCGGCGGCAAAGGCAGCCCCAGCCAGCAGCACACCGACGGCGAAGGCGGAGATGATCTTGGGGAACTTCATGAAAACGGGTGCCAGACGGTCCATCCCTAACAATTAGACTACAGACTCGAAGGGAAAGTTTCCAGAATGGGGCTCAAGCTTGAGGTAGCGCAACTCGGTGCTGTTATTGTCCTTCGCCCTTATCAATCTTGCTGGCGACCTTGACCCCGCTGAGGCCGCTGACGTACTTGGAAATCCCGCGGTACAGTGATTCTGCGATCTTCTGCCGGTATTCCGGGGTTTCCAGGCGGCGCTCGTCGCCGGGGTTGCTCACGAAGGAGATCTCGGCCAGGATGGACGGCATATTGGCGCCGATGAGCACGATAAAGGGCGCCTTCTTGACCCCACGGTCGCGGATGCCCGGGCTCTTCGCCGCCAGCCCGCTGTGCAGGGCGTGCTGCACGTCCGCAGCGAACTCGCGCGACTCATCAATCTTTTCCTTGAGAGCGATCTTTTTCACCAGGTCCTGCAACTCATGGATGGATTTCTCCGAAACTGCATTCTCACGAGCCGCAACTTCCAGCGCATCGGGAGATGAGGAGAAGTTCAGGTAATAGGTTTCCACCCCGCGGGCATCGGGGTCGTCGCTGGAGTTGGCGTGGATGGACACGAACAGGTCCGCCTGCTCCTGGTTGGCAATCGCGGTGCGGGTCTCCAGCGGAATGAAGGTGTCGTCCGTGCGCGTGTACACCACCTCGGCGCCCAGCCGTTCCAGTTGCTTGCCCAGGCGTTTGGCGACGTCGAGCACCAGGTCCTTTTCCAGCAGACCATTGGGCCCGATCGTGCCCGTATCATGGCCGCCGTGGCCGGGATCAATCACGATCTTGCCGATCTTCAAGCCCAGGGCGCGAATCAAGGACCGGTCGCCGCTCGCGGTGGGTTGGGCTTCATGAACTTCGAGTTCCGGCGCGGTAGTCTTGCGCTTACTCTTTGCGTTGCGGCGCTTGCTGGCGGGCGGCGCCGGTGCAGGTACCGCTTTGGTCTCTGGCTTGATCTCCGGTGGATCCAGCTTGGTGACGGTAACGTCGTCCTCGTCGTCGGCTTCAACGATCTTCTTCTTCGTGCCGGTGGTGGTGACCGCGGTAGACACCTTCTTGGGCCCTGCTTTCGCCTCTACTGTGGGTTCGGGTTGGGGCGGACCTGCGGATGCATCCGGCTTGGCTGCCGCCGGGGTGACCGGTGTTCTCGTGGCTTCCGGCTTGGATTCCGGAATGGCCGTCGCGGTGGCAGGCGAAGATTCCTTGCTGGGCGCTGCCTTCGCCGCCTGACGGCCATGAATATCAATGATCAGGCGCGAGGGATTGGGCAGCAGGAAGGCCTCGTAGTCGGAGAGGTCATCCACCTCCAGCACCACGCGCGTCTTCCCCGGCTGGAACTGCGCCACCCGGATCTTCTTGAGGAAGCCATCGTCCACGTCGAAGGTTTTACCTACGAGCGTGGAAGCCAGCTTGGTATCGAGCAGGTCGAAGAAGATGCGATCGGGATGATCGATGCGTTGCGACTCGTACTTAACATCTTGTTCGAGGTCAATAGCCACCCGCGTGTAGTCGGGCGTAGACCAGTGGCGGATGCCGGTGACGCGCGCCGGTTTGCTGCTCTTGGCGTCGGCGGTGGCGTGGGAGTCGTTGCTCGCGCTCTGGTCTGCGTCGTCGGTCCCGTTTCCATCGTCGGAAGGCTTCGCGCTCCGCGTGTCCTTGGATCGCAGGCTCGCCTGCTGCACCGGTTCCGCGAGCGCCTGGCGCGCTTCCTCGGCCAGGTGGTTGCGAGGATAGCGGTGCAGAAATTCCTCGAACGTAGCGCGGGCACGGGCGGAATCGTTCAGGTCGTCCTTGTAGATCTCACCGATGGTGAACAGCGCATCAAAGCGATACTTGCTGCCAGGATATTCGCGGCGCAGAAACTGATATTGCGCGATGGCCGCGCGCAGGATGTCGTTGTCGTCAAAGCGGCGGCCCATCTCCACCTGCAACTCGGCGACTGCAACCACGCTGGGATCGGCCTTAGTGGAGGTCGGAGAGCCGTAGTAAATCCGGCGATAGGCGTTAATGACGCGCGAATATTCGCGGCGCGTGCGCTCACTGGCAGGGCGGCCGTTCAGCGCCTCCCGCATGCGCTCGGCGGCGGCGAATTGCGTTCGCGCCCAGGCCTCCGATTTGTGCCCGCCGGCGCGAGCTGGAAGCGCGGGGAGCAGCAGCATCAACAAAGCTGCACCCAGACGCAGCGCGCGTCGGCTTCGGAGGAGGTTCTTCAATGTTTCCAGTCCGTAATCGCGATCGTTCTATTACCCGCCTACTGACAGATGCGCTTACCCTCAGTCGGTGTTGCTGATGTACAGAACACCCTTGGCATCGCGTTGTACCCGCACCGGATCATGTACCGGACCGCCCAGGATGTGCGAGTCCGAATCAGACTCGCCCAGATACAACTGAGTGATCCGTCTGACGTAATTGCGGGTCTCCGCAATGCGCGGTATTCCCGCGCTGCGTGCCACCGCCCCCGCGCCCGCGTTGTAGGCTGCCAGGCTGAGCTTGAGGTCGCCACCGTAGCTCTCCATCAGCTTCTTGAGGTGGCGAACCCCGGCGTCCACGTTCTGCTCCGGGTCGAAGGGGTTGGAGACGTTCAGTTGCCGCGCGGTCTGCGGCATCAGTTGCATCAGCCCCATCGCACCCTTGCGGGAAACGGCGTTGGGATTGAAGTTGGACTCCACCTTGATCACGGCGCGCACCAGGCTGGGATCCACGTTGTGCCGGGCCGCCGCCTGATCGATCGCGGCATCAATCTGCTCCTGGGTAAACGCTTTGCCACGACTGAAGTTGGCCGGAGCGTTTGAACTTGAGCCCTGGTCCAGGTACTGGTTCACCTCGGCCGCTGCCGAGCGAGCCGCCCGGATGTTGGCGGAGGGAACCGGTTTCCAGCGATGCGCCGTCGCACTCCAGTAGACCAGCGAACTTTGCCGGGCGGCCGGAGCCTGCGACCGCCGCGTCGAGGCGGCGGGTGCCTCTTCGTTGACATAAACCTTGCGGCCGTTGTCATCGGTCGAGGCCGTGATTGCCGTAGCGGCACCCGTCTGTGCCTGCACGTATGGCGTAGTAGTCGTGAGAGAAAGGAAGGTCGCGATTACGGAACTAGCCATCAGGGCGAGTTGCAGGTACTTTCGCATAGCCGGGTATCAACGTTCGACACGGAGGGCACAAAAACCCCCGTGGCTACCTACCCGGGAACCTGACGGAGAATTCTTACCAGAGTGCAGCAATTATAGACTGGCCGGGGGAGGGGGGCAATCTCTCCGAAGGACATAGAACCACCGAAGTAATCCGCATAAGTTATTGAAAAATAGGTTTTTAGTAACGGAGTAACTAGGAGCCGGAACAAGCACGATGCAATCACGTCAGGGACGGTCCCAGTCCCGTAGGGACGCCTGATAATAGCCCGGCGTTTCAACGCCGGGTAGTAGGGTGGGCCGAAAAGACCGCGTCCCGTAGGGACGCCTGAAATCCTTCCCCCCTCCGTGCCCCTGTAGTACCCTCGCACTGACCCCATGCCCGAACTCGATTCCCCACAGCGCCAGACGCCGGACTCCCTCATGCTGTTCGGCTTCTGGTACCGCGCATTGCCCAGCGACCAGATCAGCCGCAACCGCCTGAAAAAGAGGATGCTGCTGGAAACCCCGCTGGTCATCGGCCGCGACCGCCAGGGCCGTCCCTTCGCCTTGCGCGATGCCTGTCCGCACCGCGGCATGCCGCTTTCCTGCGGTTGGTTCGATGGTCAGCAACTGGAGTGCAGCTACCATGGCTGGAAGTTCGACGCCCACTCCGGCCAGTGCCAGCTCATTCCCTCCCTGACTGCCGATCAGGCTTTGAAGATTGACCGCATCTACGCCGGCAGTTTCGCCTGCCGGGAGCACGACGATTTCATCTGGGTGTTCATCCCCGAACCCAGCCCCACCGGCGCAGGTTTCACCAGGCGCGACGAACCTCCCGTCCCCGCCCCGCGCGTCCCGACCTTCAGCGACAAATACAAGCTGGCCTACTTGAGCGCCGACCTGCCTTGCAGCGTGGACCACGGCATCATCGGCCTGATGGATCCGGCACACGGGCCCTTCGTCCACCAGGCGTGGTGGTGGCGCTCACGGGCAAGCATCCACGAAAAGCAGAAGAATTTTGAGCCCATCCCCAACGGCTTCCGCATGAGCGCGCACACCCCCAGTTCGAACAGCGCGCCCTACAAGCTGCTGCGGTTGTATGCCAAGGCGGAGGCGATTACCACCACCATTGACTTTGTTCTACCCAACCTCCGCTCGGAGATCATTCAAGCCGGGAAGTACTGGTTCGCCAGCCTGACCACGGTTACGCCCATCACCCGCAGCAACTGCCGGATCGACGTGGTGGCGGCGTGGAACATCTTCCGCTGGCTGCCCTTCGGCCCAGAGCTGCTGAAGTATGTCTTCGCCAAGTTCGTGGAGCAGGACCGGCAGACTATGGAGTGGCAATCCGAGGGGCTGAAGCACAACCCGCACCTCATGCTGATTGACGACGCCGACCGTCCCGCCAAGTGGTACTTCCAACTCAAGTCCGCCTATCTGGAGGCCCGCCGCAACGGCGGAGAGATGCGCCACCCCATGCCGGGGCCGCTGACGCTGAAGTGGAGAAGCTAGTAACCAGTGACGCGATGAGACTGACTACTGGCAACTGGGTACCGGGTACTAGTCGCTGACCAGCCAGTCCATCGCTTCTTCGCGAGTCTTAAACGCCGGCAGATCACGCTGCGAAAAGACCTTGATGTGCTCATAGAACACCCGGGGAATGGCCTCGGTTCCCACCCAGGCCGAGCGCTTCAAATGAGGACGGTTGAACACCGCATCCTTCTTGATTTCCGTAACGGTGTCGCGTTTGATATCCGCTCCGGTGAAGTCGGCGAGCAGCAGAACCGATTCCAGCGGCTCGGCGGTCACATAGGAAGGCAAAAGCCGGGAGAGCTTTTCCACTTCTGCAGCCGTGCAGTGGGAGCAGTCCGCGAGGAGGATCTGCTTGTTCTTGTAGGTAATGAAGCGTATGCGTTCTTCCATGGGGACTCCCAAGCCACCCGCTATCCCCTCAATAACGAATCCACGACGGTATACACCTCGGCAAGCGCCGCGTCCAGTGCCTCGGGATTCTTGCCGCCGGCCTCGGCCAGGTCGGGACGCCCGCCACCCTTGCCGCCGACCTTCTGCGCCACCGCGCCGACCACCTTGCCAGCCTGAATGCGGCTGGTGAGGTCCTTGGTCACACCCACGATGAGCGCCACGTTGCCGTTGCTGGCGGACCCCAGCACCACCACGCCGGAGCCCAGCTTGTCGCGGAGTTGGTCCACCAGCGTGCGCATCTGCGGACGCTCCAGGTTGTCCACCCGGTGCGCCAGGACTTTGACCCCGCGAACGTCTTTGATGTGCTCGCTGACCGAGGCGACCGACGATGACGCCGACTTCATGCGCGCCTGGTCGAGTTCGCGAGTCAGGCGCTTGATCTCGGCGTCGCGCTTGTCGAGTTCAATCTTGAGCGCCTCAGCGGGAGACGCAGCTTCGGTACGGCTGGCCAGCGCCGCGACCACTCCCTCGAGTTCATGATCTTTCTGAAAATGGTGCAGCGAGCCCTCGCCGGTGACCGCCTCAATGCGCCGCACGCCCGAAGACACGCTGCCTTCTTTCAGAATCTTGATCAGGCCAATCTCGCCGGTGGCAGCAGTGTGCGTACCCCCACACAGCTCCGTGGAGAAGTCGCCGATGCGGATGACTCGCACCTTGTCGCCATACTTCTCGCCGAAGAGCGCCATCGCCTTGTATTCGCTGACGGCGACGTCAATCGGGACGTCGGGGATGATCTCGACCTTCTCATTGCGCAGCACTTCTTTGTTGATGATGTCTTCAATGTCCTGAAGTTCCTCGTCCTCCACCCCGGTAAAGTGCGAGAAGTCGAAGCGCAGATGATTGGGCGCGACCAGCGAGCCTGCCTGCTTCACATGCTTGCCAAGCACCTCGCGCAACCCGGCATGAAGCAGGTGCGTCGCCGTGTGGTTGCGCATGGTGGATTGGCGTCGGACGTCGTCAATTCTTGGCAGAACCTTGTCGCCTACTCTTATGGGAGCCTTGGCAAGGGTTTTGTGAGCCCTCACACCCTGAATCGGGTAGTAGCAATCTTCTACATCTGCTCGTATCTCTTCTGTGGCGGGATCCAAGAGCCAACCCTGATCTCCGACTTGTCCCCCGGACTCAGCGTAGAAAGGCGTTCGATCTAGAAACACCTCTCCTCGTTCCCCATTCTGCAGAGATTCGACGTACCCACCGTTAACTATAATCGCAACTATCGTGCTTTCGATCTCGGGGCTGGGAATATGAGCTTGCAATGCCTCAGTCAAGGCTTGTCGTGCCGCGTCATTCTTGATGGCGTTGCCAATTCCCCGCATTAGGCCCGCAAGTTGTTGCCCCGCTTGTGCGCGCGTTTTGATCGTTTTCAGCAGCTCTCTGAACTCTGAAGTCGTTATGGAGCCTTTTGTGTGCATGTCGATCACAAGGCCCAAGAGTTGATCATCTACAGTAGCCTCTACGAAATTCAATACCGCCATGCTTCGGATTGTGGGTGGTATTTGTTTATAGAGAGGGTTGGCAGACTGTTTGCCCGCGCCTTTCCATGATGCACGCGCCTTCTCACGCTGCTCCGCCATTGCACGGTCAAAGGCAGTGTGGTCAAGCGTTAAACCTTGATCTCTTACGACATCTTCAATGAAGTCGAGCGGCAGGCCGAAGGTGTCGTAAAGCTTAAAGGCTTTATCGCCGGGGTAGATAGCCTTATCCATCCTGTCCCGCATTTGCATCACATCACGTACGTCAGTCCCTATCTCTCCCCCGGAAGTCTCCGTCACGTTGACGGTAGCCAGATCTTCTTCGAGTCTTGCTAGGCCTACCTCGAGCGTGTGCCAGAACCGTTCTTCTTCGTGCGCGACCACCTTCGCCACACGACCGGTCGTCTCGGTAAGCTCCGGGTACGCATCCTGCATCAACCTCGCAACTTCGAAGACCATTTGACTCATGACATGCACGCCAGGCTTCGCTCCGAGCTTCTTGTAGTGTCTGATTGCTCGTCTCAGAATCTTCTTTAGAACATAACCGCGTCCTTCATTAGAGGGAATGACTCCGTCGCTGATCAAGAAGGTACAGGCACGTGCGTGGTCCGCGACGACGCGCAGCGAGGCCGCGGATGACTTGGTGTGAACCTCCCGTGCAACCTCTGCCAGAAAAGAGGTTCCCGTCAGCCCGGTCAACTTTGCCGCATGCTCGATCAGGGGATTGAACAAATCGGTCGCGTAGTTCGAAATCTGCCCCTGCAGCACAGCCGTCAGCCGTTCCAATCCCGCCCCCGTGTCAATCGATGGCTTGGGTAACGGGTTCAACTTCCCGCTGGCATCACGGTCGAACTGCATGAACACCAGGTTCCAGATCTCGACATAACGCCCGCAATCGCACCCAAACGCGCAATCCGTATGTCCCTGGTCAGACGCAATCGCGCCCATGTCGTAATGAATCTCGCTGCAAGGGCCACAGGGCCCGGTGTCGCCCATCTGCCAGAAATTGTCTTTAGTCCCAAATTCGTAAACCCGATCTTTCGGAACGCCTTGCCCCAGCCACAAGTTGTAGGCTTCCTCATCGCGCGGGACTCCGCCCTCACCCTTGAAGATGGTCACGAACAGCTTGTCCTTCGCAATGCCAAACCACGCGGGCGAAGTAATCAGTTCCCAGGCGTACGCAATCGCATCTTTCTTGAAATAATCGCCGAACGAAAAATTCCCCAGCATCTCAAAAAACGTGTGATGCCGGTTGGTAAAGCCGACGTTCTCGAGATCATTGTGCTTGCCCCCCGCACGCACGCACTTCTGCGACGTGGTAGCGCGGTTGTAGTCGCGCTTTTCCAGCCCCAGGAACACGTCCTTGAACTGGTTCATCCCGGCATTGGTGAACAGCAGCGTGGGATCGTTAGCCGGGACCAGGGAAGACGAATGGACCTCTTTGTGCCCGTGCTGGACGAAATAGTCCAGGAACTTGCGGCGGATTTGAGAGCCGGTAAGCATGATCTGCAGGAATTGTTGTTACAAACCATGATTCTAGCATCCGGCCTGACATGGCGAACGACTCGCGCCCCGATGTTCAGCGGTCACAGACAGGGGGGATTGTGGATTGTAGATTTCACCCGTCCCTGCGGGACGGGTTCGCCGTGCCACGGCCACCCGCCAGTGAACTGGCGGGCTACTATCATCGGTCCCTACGGGACCAAAGCCCACGGTTCCATGAGGGACGGTGGAAAGCAGCTTTACGTTTCGCCGGGCAGGACGTGCGAAGGGCCGCGTCCCGGAGGGACGATTGATAGTAGCCCGGCGTTTCAACGCCGGGTAGGGTGCTAACAGGACCGCGTCCCGTAGGGACGCCTGAAACTCCACACGGAGGCCGGCCATGGCCCACACCTACGTTTCCGATCTCATCCATTGCGTGTTCTCAACCAAAGGACGCCGCAAGCTAATCCCGCGGGAGATTCAGTCCGAGTTGTGGTCTTTCCTCGGCGGAATTGCCCGCAAGAACGGTTTCAAAGCTCTGGTCGTCGGCGGAACCGAGGATCACGTGCATGTACTGCTTTCGCTGCCCGCCTCTCTGCCACTCGCCAAAGCTTTGCAATTGTTGAAAGGCACCTCTTCCCGATGGATGAACGAGAAGCACACCAAAGATTTCGCCTGGCAGGAGGGCTACGGAGCATTCACCCTCGGGATCTCACAGAAAGCGGACACCATCGCATATATCCAGGGACAGACCGAACATCATCGCAAGCATGATTTCCAGCAGGAATTCCTTGCGATCCTGAAAAAGCACGGGATCGACTACGATCCGAAGTACGTTTGGGGGTAGGGGTTCATGCGTCCCTACGGGACGCGGTCAGTTCGCGCACCCGCACCCGGCGTTGAAACGCCGGGCTACTATCAGCTGTCCCTCCGGGACGGGTTTCTGACCGGTCGCCCACCCGCCACTGAAGTGGCGGGCTACTATCAATCGTCCCCACGGGACGCCCACCGCTTGGACGACGGAGTTTTCATTCCGGCGCTTCCTCCTCCAACGCACTCAACGTCTCCTCATCCACATCCCACTTTTTCAAGATCGCGAAAATCGTTCTGCTGCCAAACCCCGCCCGCATGAGCTGCCGGAAGATGCGCGCCGCCTGCTTCTGATCCTTGGGCTTTTGCAGACGCTTGCGCTTCAAATACGCCCGTGCCTGCCTTTCCTCGTTCACATCCTCGTAGGCGGAAGCAATCGCCTTGTCGATCACCTCGCCATGCACTCCCTTGGCCTTGAGATCGGTAATGACCCGCATGCGTCCGAATTTCTCGTTGTCGCGGCGAAAGGACGAATAGGCAGCGGCGTACTTGGCGTCGTTGAGATAGCCCTGATCTTTCAGGCGGCGGATCACCAGTTCCATCAGCGTGTCGCCGTACTCGTCGGCTTCCACACGCCGGCGCAGCAGGCGTTTAAGTTCTGCCACGGTGCGCATTTGCCGCCCCAACGCGCCCACCGCGTACTGGTAGATCTCGTCTTCGGTTTGAAACTTCCGGGAACCTGAGAAGGCCATTCTACGTAACATTATCGTAAGGGGACGTGTTTGAGGAGAAAGGCTTTACCGTCCGCCTGGATTTTCATGCCAGGTTCGGTAACTTCCGGCGGGGCTTGTCGTCTAAGTAGATAGCTGCGGTGAGGAAGCCAGTCATGCTGACCATCGATGTCGAAAAAACAGGGGATGTAGCGGTGGTGCGGTGCACCGGGCGCATTGTGCGTGGCGAAGCCATTCGCACGCTGCGGACTGCGGTTGTGTCGGAGGGCAATACCCGGATCGTCGTGCTTGATCTATCGGAGGTGGAGACGATCGATGCCGGCGGACTGACCGCGCTGGTGTCGTTGCATCATTGGACCCGCAATCGTGGCATCCAGCTCAAGCTGGTGAATCCATCGCATTTCGTGAATGAGGTCCTGGAACGCACGGGGTTGAACCATGTGTTCGAGATTTCCTCGCTACACGATGCGTTGCTGGTGTTGAGCGCCACCGGTCACGAGGAGTCCAAGTACGCAGCCGGCTACTAAGCCCGGCCTCCCAGGGGCCATCTTCTGTAATCCATCCCGGCAACCCAGGGTGATTCCCGCCATCTGAGGTCTGACGCCCGAGGTCCGAGGTCCGAAAAAAAGGGCGCGCTTGCGCGCGCCCAAGGGTTCAGGAGGGTAAACTCAGCGGCCGCCAAAACCCGCCGACTGCATGGCGTTGCGGGAGATGTCGCTGGCAGACGAAATCCCCTGCATACGCAGCTTGAAGTCGTCGGCGTTGGAGGCGTTTTCGAGAGCGGTTTCGTAGTTGATCAGTCCGGCCTGGAACAGGTCCCAGAGCGACTGGTCGAAAGTCTGCATGCCGTATTGCGAAGTGCCGGCGGAGATGGCGTCGCGGATGGCGCGGGTCTTTTCCGGCACCAGCACGCATTCCCGGATGTAGGCGGTGTTGATCATCACTTCCACCGCGGGCACGCGCCCTTCGCCGTCGCAGCGTTTCACCAGGCGCTGGCTGATGACCGCGCGCATCACCGCGGCCAGCTGCAGACGAATCTGCTTCTGTTCCGGCGGCGGGAAGATGGCGATGATACGGTTGATGGTTTCCACCGCGTCCAGGGTGTGCAACGTGGAGAACACCATATGTCCGGTTTCGGCGGCGTGCAGTGCGGTGGCGATGGTTTCCAGGTCGCGCATTTCGCCGACCAGGATCACGTCGGGATCCTGACGCAGTGAAGCGCGTAGGGCCGCCCCGAACGACGGCGTATCCACTTCCACTTCGCGCTGGTTAACGTAGCCTTTCTTGTCGCGATGCAGGAATTCGATTGGGTCTTCGATCGTGATGATGTGTTCCGCCCGGGTGGAGTTGATGCGGTCCACCATGGCCGCCAGCGTGGTTGACTTGCCGGAACCGGTCACGCCCGTGACCAGCACCAGCCCGCGCGGCATGTCGCAAACCTGTTCCACCACCTTGGGTAGATAGAGTTCATCAAGCGCCCGGATCTTGGTGGGAATGACGCGCAGCACCAGTCCCACGTTGCCGCGCTGCTGGAACACGTTCACACGGAAGCGGCCCAGTCCGGCCACGCCGTAGGCCATATCAATTTCCGTGGTCTCTTTGAACTTCTGCTTCTGGCGTGCCGACATCATGCTGAAAGCCATGGTCAGCATGTCTTCGGCGCTGACCCGGGGCTGGTCGGTGAGCGGAATCAGTTCGCCGTCGATACGCAGGTGAGGGTAGTTGCCTACCTTCAAGTGCAAGTCCGAGGCCCGCCGCTCCATGGCGATGCGCAGCAGATCATCAATGTTCATTCGACACGTCCCCCAATGACCATTCCGTATCATGAACCGAATCGTCACCCGGCCCAAGATGACTGAAGTAATGGCCGTTTGGCCGCCTGGCCAGTGGCTTTCGGGAATACGTGGCGATGAAAAAGCCGCCCCGCGGGGCGGCTCTTTAAGCCAACGGCCAACGACTAACGACCAACGACCGTTCTTACGCTGCCTTCCACTCCTCATCCGCGCTGGGACCATAGATGGACGGCACTTTCGAGCCCATCGGCCGCAGATACGTGGCCAGTTCACCCCGGTGGTGAATGCTGTGGTTGTTCACGAATCCCAGATAGAACACAGCGGGCAGGTTGAAGGCGCCCATGAAGTCGATCGGAATGACCAGCTTCTCTGGAGCTACGGCGCGGACCTTCTCCATGCTGCGGGTGAAGTTCTTGTCGTACCACGCCACCATCTCCGCCACGGTTTTCGGCTGGTCCTTGTAGCGTGGCTCCATGTTGAACTTCCCTTCGGCGATCTCCTCCAGGAACTGGACATCCACCGTGACTATGTGCCAGGCCAAGTCCCACGCCGTGCGGGCTTTGGGATCAGGCTTGTAGTCACGCCGGCCATCCGGAATTGCCGCGATCACTTTCTTGGTGGTCTGCATTTCGTGCATGAGTCCGTCTAACATCATGTCGCGATACGCGACGGCAAACTCCCTGCTCGGTGCTGCCATAGATCCTCCTGTGTATGCTGTTATGTATTTCCTGAGTAAAAAGTCAGAAGGGGCGCTTGAAGCGCCCCTTCAAGTGTGAGCACGACGAACCTGTCTTACACGCTGACCGGTTGCTTGTTGCGCACCCCAACCGGCGTTAACCATCCGAACCTGTCAGGCTTTTCTCCGCGGATGATCCCGTAGAACTCCTTCTGAATCGCCTTGGTGATCGGTCCGGCCACGCCTTTGCCCACGCTGATCTTGTCCACCGAGCGCACCGGCGTGATCTCCGCCGCCGTGCCGCTGAAGAAGACTTCATCGGCGATGTAGAGCATCTCCCGCGGAATCATCTGCTCGACCATTGGAATGCCCAGCTCCTTAGCGATGCGCAACACCGAGTCACGGGTGATGCCCGGCAGAACCGAGTTACCCAGCGGCGCGGTCAGCAGCGAACCATTACGCACCACGAAGATGTTCTCCCCCGAGCCCTCGCTGACGAAGCCGTTAACATCCAGCGCGATGCCTTCGACGTAGCCGTTGAGGATGGCTTCCATCTTGATGAGCTGCGAGTTCATGTAGTTGGCGCCCGACTTGGCGATCGCGGGCAAAGTGTTAGGTGCAATCCGCGTCCACGACGACACGCACACGTCCACGCCCTGCTCGGCGTCGGTGCCCAGGTATTTGCCCCAGGGATAGTTGCAGATATAAACCTCGGTCGGCGAGTTGAACGGGTTGACGCCTGCCTCGCCGTAGCCGCGCAGCACGATGGGCCGGATGTAGCATGGCCATACCCCGTTGTTCTTCACTACCTCGAGCAAGCCGGAGACGATTTCCTCGCGGGTGTAGTCCACGTCAATACGGTAGATTCTGGCCGAATCCAGCAGTCGCTGGACATGTTCATTAGCACGGAAGATGCATGGTCCGCTGGGGAGCGCGTAACAGCGGACACCTTCAAATACCGAGGAACCGTAGTTCACTACGTGGGACATCACATGAATCTGCGCCTCATCCCATGGGATGAGCTTGCCGTTGTGCCAGATTTTCTCCGTCTTCTGAATCGCCATGGACGCTCCTTGCCTTGAGATGATTCAGCAACGCAACCGAGGGATGCGCTTTTTCTTGCCAGGTCCCTCCGCGGGTGGATCCACCTGCCACAGGGGCAGCAGGCGGCGCGGCCAATCTGGGCGCAGCGCAGCAGCTAAATTCTCCGCATTATAACCGAGGTTGGGGCGGTGCCAAGGGAGTTTTCCCGCGGCCGTGGAGACGGGGTTTACAGGACCTTGGTGTCAAGGCCCGCACCCTTGTCCGCCGACACCTGCGTAATAGCCAGTAACAACTCGAAGATAACCAACCCCTAGGGACGAGGCGATTGGGAGCTACCGACTGTCGGCTGCCGCCGCCGGCGGCGCACTCGACCCCGGCTTCAAACTGGCCTGGGTGGCCAGTTCATCCCCCCTGAAATACTGCCCCTTGCTGGCCCGCATCTCCGGCATGGCCGCGTAGGGCTTGCTGTAGTCGTTGTTGGCATTCCAGAACAGGAAGCCGATCCCGCCCTTGTTTTTCGCGGTCAGCACTTGCACTTTGATGTATTCGGGCGAATACGTCTTCGTGCGCCAGTGAAAAGCCTGTAGCCAGGGGCGAATCACCACCCCGCTGCCTTTGGTGATCAGCTGAAAGCGGTCCATGGACTCGCCGATGAAGTGCTCGGGAGCGTCACCGGGGCGGGCAATCCCATCCATGCCGAAGAAGTGCGACGGGTAGATCATTGGCGAAAGCACGTCACAATATTTCGCCATTTGCACAATGTCCTGGCCGGTGTGATTCAAATCCACTGGCCGCTGCCAGGCCATCACCCCGAAAACATCCAGGGACAACAAAACACCCGTCGGGTGCAGCTCGGCATAGGCGTGCTTGAGGAAGTCGGCAATCACGTCACTGCGATGCCAGTCGGGATGGTCCTTCTGAAAGAAGAAGTTGGCGTCTTTCTGGTCGCCCTCGGCAGGGAAGCGCACGTAATCAAACTGGATTTCATCCACTCCGGATTCCGCCGCCTTCTTGGCCAGCGCGATGTCATATTCCTCGACTTTGGGCTGCGACGGATCGGTCCAAACCAGCTTGCCGTTCTCCCGCCAGGCCTGTCCGGTGCGGTGCGATTTCACTGCCAACTCCGGATGAGCCACCACCAGGCGTTCGTCGCGGAAAATGGCGATGCGGGCAATGGCGTGCATGCCCTGCGAGTGCACAAAGTGCGTAAGCTTCGGCAGGTCGCGGATGTAGCTGTGCCCACCCGCCAGGGGATGGTTGAAGGCAATGTTGACAATTCCGTCGCTGTCCTTAACATCAAAAACCACTGCATTGCCACCCACCTCGCGCCAGCGCCGAATAATCCGCAGGCCACGATCGCTGCCCGCCATCACTCCGGTCAAATACACCGCGCGTACTTCAAAATCGCGCGCCAAGGGAACCGACTTCTCCACGATGGGCGCGTCCAGGATTCCGGGAATCACGACCGACTGGCCCGCCTTCAGAAAGTTGCTGTGCGGATCTCCGTTGGCTTTGCGGATAGCGTCGGCCAGTTCCGTCGAGGTCAGGAACGACGTCTGCGACAGGTAGTGATGCGCGACCGAAGCAATACTGTCTCCGCGTTTGGCGGTATACAGTGTGCTCCCCGGCGGCAGGTTCACAGCCAGCGCTGAGCCGTCAGGAGCTTTCGGGCCCCCGGGCACGGGCGGGTTCGAGGTTCGCACTAGCTCCGGGTGCTGCACCGACTGCGCGGCGGCAGGGATGGCGGACAAAATCCGCCACAAACCCAGGCCACAAGCCAGACAAAGCACGATCGTGATGGACAACAGGCCGAGACGACGCAAGTTTTTCTCCGTGGAAAGCGCTCTCCCATGGATGCTAATGGGGGGCCACTTCGCGTGCCAGTTACGTCGGGTCAGAGCCACGTGGTTGGCCGGCGCCTTTTTAGATGCGCCAAGAAACTTCCCGCCTCATGCGCAAACTATTTCTCTTTACAGGATCGCGCCGGGAGAGGTAAGTGTCTCCCTTTTTACTCTATCGGCATCTAAGGCTTATAGGAAGGCAGAAGTGGGCACGCGGCCCGAGGATGGCGAGTCATTTGCAGTAACCACGATGCGGCAACCTTGGGAAGTGACAAAATTTGTCGCTTCTATTGCAACCGATTGACCTGCTTTCCCAGCGGTAAGACCGGCCCAGGAAAGGAATAGGGACCCGACCCTATGAAAACCGTCCTCAGCACCGTGCTGGACCCGACCCGTCGTAGCCATGATGCCCGCGAGTTTGACCATGCCCTGCGCCGCCGGATTGTCGGCCAGGACCAGGCCGTGGACAAGGTGGTGGAGATCTACCAGATGTTCCTGGCGGGGCTGAATCCTCCGGGTCGCCCGGTGGGAAATCTACTGTTCTTGGGACCCACGGGGTCGGGGAAAACCCGAGTGGTGGAGGCCATGGCCGAGGCGTTGTTCGGCGATGCCCGGGCCTGCATCAAGATTGACTGCGCCGAGTTCCAGCACTCGCACGAGATTGCCAAGCTGATCGGCTCGCCTCCCGGCTACCTGGGCCATCGCGAGACCCATCCGCTGCTCACTCAGGAAGCCCTCAACCAGTGGCATACCGAGAAGCTCAAGCTGTCGATCCTGCTGTTTGACGAAATCGAGAAGGCGTCCGACGCGCTCTGGCAGTTGCTGCTGGGCATCCTCGACAAGGCCACGCTGACGCTGGGCGACAACCGCCGCGTGGACCTCTCGCAATGCATCATCATCATGACTTCGAACCTGGGGACAGGCGAGATGAGCAACCTGGTCGAAGGTGGGCTGGGCTTCGCGCAGAAACCTACACAGGTGGATGCGACGCTGGATGAGAAGATCGACCGCACCGCAGTGGATGCGGCGCGGCGCAAGTTCACACCCGAGTTCATGAACCGCATCGACAAGGCGGTGGTGTTCAAGACGCTGCGCTCCGAGCACCTGGAACAGATTCTGGAAATCGAACTGGGCATGGTGCAGCAGCGCATCCTGATGGCCTCGGCCGCCAACCAGTTCGTCTTTAATTGCACCCCCAAGGTGAAGAACTTCCTGCTGCACGAGGGCACCGACCCGAAGTACGGCGCGCGCCACTTGAAACGCGCGATTGAACGCCACATTGTGTTTCCGATGGCCAACCTGGTGGCTACCGGACAGGTGAAGCTGGGCGATTTCATCCGCGTTGATCTGAACCCGGAAGGCCGTCTCACCTTTGTGAAGGAAGCCGAGGGCGCCATGGTGCCGATGCTGCTGGAACGTTACGGCGCCGCCGCCGGTGTGCCCCCGGCAACGCGCGCCGCCCGCACGGTTGCCGTGCGCCGCGAGTTCGGCGCTACCGGAACGCTGGACAAGTAACCTGCTGCAAACTCAAGCCGTTCTTCTCAGGCGTCGCCCGGCGACGCCTTTTGTTTTCTCCGCAGTCTTCGTGATACAAGTTGCGCATGGCAGTCAGATCGGAGACACCCGCATCTAAGAAAGTAGCGCCGGCGTCTCGCCGGCTGTCGTGGGGGCGTCCCGCCCCCACTGCGGAGGAGCCATGAAAGCTAGTTCTTGCACGGTTCGCTGTTGGGCCGTCGTGCTGGCAGTTTGCCTGGCAACCCCCCAGTTGCTCGACGCACGCGTCACGCCCACGCATGGCTTCGATCTGTTTTCGGCCCAGGAAGAGGTCCAGGCCGGGCAACAAGCCGCCGCGCAAATTCCTAAGCAACTCCCCCTGCTGCCGGACTCCAGCCCCATCACGCAGTATGTCCAGCACCTGGGGCACGAGTTGGCCGCGCACGCGCCCGGTGAGCAGTGGCCGTACAGCTTCCATGTCGTGAACCAGAAGGACATCAACGCCTTCGCTCTTCCGGGCGGCCCGGTTTACGTGAACCTGGGCACCATCCAGGCGGCCGACAACGAAGCCGAACTGGCGGGAGTGATCGCGCACGAGATTTCGCACGTGGTGCAACGTCACGGAACCCGCGCCGCCAGCAAGCAGATGGCCGCACAACTGCCGCTGGCCATTCTGGGAGGAATCATGGGCCGGGGTGCACTCTCCCAGATGGCGCAACTCGGGCTTTCCTTCGGGGTGGGCTCGTATTTTCTGAAGAATTCGCGCCAATCGGAAAAAGAAGCAGACCTGCTCGGCGCTGACATCATGTATGACACCGGCTTCAATCCGCAGGCCATGGCGCAATTTTTCGAGAAGATACAGTCGCAAGGTGGTTCCCGCGCCCCGCAATTTTTCAGCGATCACCCCGATCCCGGAAACCGTGTGGAGTACGTGTCAGCGGAAGTGGACACGCTGCCGCGTAAGCAGCAGTACCGCTCTGACAGCGATGAGTTCCGCCAGATCAAGCAGGAAGTGGCGGGCATGAAGCCGCTCACCGCACAGCAGATTGCAGCCGGGCAGAAGCAAGGCGGCACGGTCGGTTTGCCGGGCGCGGACGTCACGCCCAGCGGCAACATGCGCAGCTTGAACCACGACTACTTTCAGATCTCGTATCCCGAGAACTGGCAGGTGTTCGGAGACCGCACCTCAGCCGTGACCATTGCGCCGCAGAGCGGGGTCTCGCAGGACGCGGTTGCCTACGGCGTCATGATCAACGTCTACCAACTGGAGGATCCAAGCGCCAGCCTGGACCAGGACACTCACGCGCTGCTGAGTTCGCTGCGGCAATCGAACCCTGATCTGCGCCAGATCGGCAACGACGAAAGCATCCGGGTGAGCGGAGTTCCGGGACGGTCAGTGGACTTGATTGGAACTTCGCCCGTGCGGGATCAGAATGGCCGGCCCGCCCAGGAGCGGGATTGGCTGGTCACCCTGGAGCGAAGCGACGGCAACCTGCTGTACCTGGTCTTCATCGCCCCGGAGAAGGATTTTGGCTCGCTGCGGCCAACGTTTGAGCAAATACTACGGACGCTGAAAGTGCGGTAGTCGGACCTCAGACATCGGACGTCAGACCTCGGACTTGCGACCTCTCCTGAGGTCCGACGTCCGACGTCTGTTCCTACCACACCTCACAACTCTTGTCGCCCCGTACCATCGCCGCATCCGCCTTGCAGCTGAACGCCTTTTGAAACTCCGGCAAGTTTGACAGCGGCCCGTTGACACGGTATTTGGCCATCGGGTGCGGGTCGGCCTGGATCATGACGCGCTGCTGCTCAATACGCATCTCATCCCCGCGAAACTGTCCCCAGGCGATGAAGAACTGCTGCTCCGGCGTGAAGCCATCAATATCCGCCGGCCGCGGTTTGCCTTCGAGCGATTTCTGATAGGCCATGAAAGCGATCTTGGCCCCGCCCAGGTCTCCGATGCTCTCGCCCAGCACCAGCTTGCCGTTGTGGTGTACGCCGGGTTCAATGAAATAGTGGTCGAACTGGTCCACCACGCAAGCCCCGCGCTCCTGAAACTTCTTCAGGTCAGCCTCTGTCCACCAGTTCTTCAGTCGGCCCTGCTCGTCATATTGCGCGCCCTGGTCGTCAAAGCCGTGCGAGATCTCATGTCCGATCACCACTCCGATGGCGCCATAGTTCACCGCATCCACTGCATCCAGATAAAACGCCGGCGGCTGCAGAATTCCCGCCGGGAAAACAATCTCGTTCAGCAGCGGATTGTAGTAGGCGTCCGACGTCGGAGGCGTCATGCCCCAGCGCTCGCGGTCCACCGGCTTGCCGATGGTCTGGCGGTCATCCTCCACCACGAACTTGGTAGCGGCCACCACATCCTCGAAGTAGTTGTCGCGCCGGATGTCCACCTTGCTGTAGTCCTTCCACTTGTCCGGATACCCGATTTTGGGATGGAACGTAGCGATCTTGGCCAGCGCCTTCTGCTTGGTTTCATCGCTCATCCAGGGCCGAGTGGAGATGTCATCCTTCATCGCCGCGAGCAGGTTTTTCACCATGTCCTGCATCCGCGCCTTGGCATCGGGCGGGAAGTATTTCTCCACATATTTCTTGCCCAGCGCTTCTCCCAGAAACTGGTCAGCGGACTCTACACATTGTTTCCAGCGCGGCTTGTTCTCGGTGGCGCCGCCCAGGTACTTGCCGTAGAAGGCGAAACTCTCGTCCACAAATGGCGTGGGCAAGGCTCCGGCGGCGGCGTCCAGCAGGTGGGCCTTCAAATAGATTTTCCAGTCCGCCAGCGAGGTCTGCTGCATCTGCCGGTCCACTTCCTGCATGAACTTGGGCTGATCCACGTTCATGTCCACATTTTGCGGCAACTGTTTGTGCTGGAAATACTCGGCCCAGTCGAAATGCGGAGCCATGGCCTGCAACTGCGCGAATGTCGTGTTGTGATCGGTGGCCGAGGGATCGCGCAGCGTGACCTGGTCCAGCGAAGCTTCGGCCAGCTTGGTCTCCATGGCGAAGACGGTCTGCGCCCCCGCAGTGGCGGCGGCCTGGTCCCATCCGGCGAGCTTGAGCATGTTGGCGACGTGCTCTTTGTACTTGTCGCGGGCCTCGGCGAAGCGGGGTTCTGGTTTCAGGTAGTAATCGCGCTCGGGCAGGCCCAGCCCGCTGGCGGCGATGTCGGCCAGGACCTGGGTGGGATTATGCGGGTCCTGCCCACCATACATGACGAACGGCACGGTCACCGCCACATCATGCAGGCGGAATATCACCTTCTGCAGGCTGGCAATGTCCTTGGCGTTGTCAATGTCGTCGAGCCAGGGCTGGAGCGGCTTGAGGCCGCGGGCGTCAATCTGCGCCACGTTGATGCACGCGCCGTAGTAGTCGCCGATGATCTGGTCGGTGCTGCCCTTGGGCGCGCTTTGGTCCTTCGCCGCCTCCTCCGCCACCAGCTTCAGCTTGTCCTTGCTGGTTTCCCCCGCCGCCCAGCGCTTGCTCCAGCGCGTCATGGAAGCCGGGATGGGATTGTTGGCCCGCCAGGTGCCATTGGCGAACTGATAAAAATCGTTGCAGGGATCCGCCTTGCGGTCGAGATCGCTGACGTCGATGCCGTGGAGCGAAGCGGTTTGGCTGAACAGCAGCGGAGAAGACAGCAGAATCAATAGCAAAGTTCTAAGAGTTCGCATGGCAGGCCTTTCCTTTGTGCGCGATATGCGCCTGCCATTGTAGACGAGCAGAGGGAGGATTCGTTAGGCCGTAGCGCCGGCGTCCCGCCGGCCACGAGGAACTGCGGGTTGTGCGGAGCTGCACTGCCTCGCTCCGTGAGCGTGGGTGGACGAGGCGGTTGTCCGGAGTATGGTAGCCGCCGGGACGGCGGCGCTACGGCTTAGGGTTGACTTGAGGTCCGAGTCTGCTCCTACCCCCCCTGCTTCAACTCCGTCAGAACCTGCTTGGCGATCTCTTTGAGAGTGTCAAACACGCCCTGACCCTGAAACGCGATGGCTTCGATGACCGGTTCGTTTTTCCGTTGCAGCTCTTTGGAAAGGGCTTCCACCGGCATCACGTTGGGCAGATCGCGCTTGTTGAGTTGCAGCACGTAGGGAATCTTGTGGAAGTCGTACCCGTGCTCTTTGAGGTTGGCCATGAGGTTGTCGAGAGCTTCGACGTTGGCGTCCATGCGCTCCGACTGCGAGTCGGCCACAAACACGATGCCATCCACTCCGCGCAGGATCAGCTTGCGGCTGGCGTCATAAAACACCTGGCCGGGAACGGTATAGAGGTGAATGCGGGTCTTGAAGCCGCGCACCGAGCCCAGATCGAGCGGCAGGAAGTCGAAGAACAGGGTACGCTCGGTCTCCGTCGCCAGCGAGATCATCTTGCCCTTCTGCTGTTCGGCGGTTTTCTGGTAAATGAACTGCAAATTGGTGGTTTTTCCACCCAGCCCGGCGCCGTAGTAGACGATCTTGCAATTGATCTCGCGGGCTGCAAAGTTAATGAAACTCAAGAGTTTCCTCAAACCAGCGGGGACACCCCTTGCCCTGGCGTACCCCCGCCTTGATGATTTTGCTGGTGCTGCTGGTTTTATACCACAGGGCTACGCGTTACCGGCAGGTTACCCCGGTTACTAGCCGGAAGACCCCATCGGGTTGCCAGCCGCACCCCGGAATGCTTCAGCGGCTCGGCGGCACCGGGTAATAGCCGTCCTTGGAGTAGACGCTGACGCAAGGGCGTTCCGACGCTTCACAGCTCGGACGGTCCACCCGGACCTCGATCTGGCGGTAGGCGGTGCTGGGCGTGGCGCGGGTCAAATAGCCCAGGGTGTACTGGTTGCGGGCATCGCCCAGGGCGCGGGCGTATGTGTCCTCGATCGCGGACCGGGAGAACTCGGTGTACAGCCACCCTCCCGTCGCATTGCTGTACTTGGGGAGGGACCCTTCCGTGGCTATGCCGTAAACGATGATGCCGTGGGTGAGCAGGACCTTCAACACGTCGCCGTAGCTGGCCTTGCTCCCGAACTCGCGGCCGTCGCTGATGATGAAAATGATCTTGCGGCGGGTGCGATCGCGCTTGCTCAGGTCCAGGGCCGCCGCCAGAATGGCATCGTTGAGCACATGCGCTTCCTTGGCTGGCGTGACCACCGGCACCACCGGCGAATCTACCGGAACCCCGTTGACGATGGGTCCCTGGGAGCTCAGGGGGCCGCTGGTTACTGGGGGTCCGTTGTTGCGCCCGGATACGGTCTTCAGAGCGTTGAGCGTAGCCGTCACCTGCTGGCCAGCGGCCGTGAAGTCGCTCACTTTCGAAAAAGTACTGCTGTAAGTGTAGATCGAGACCTCGTCAAACTGGCTGAACGCGCCTTCCAGCGCCGGAAAGGTCTGATTCACCTTCTGTACCGCGCTGTCGGGCATGCCCAGGTCGAAAACCACCGCCGCCGACAAGGCAAACGGATCGCTGGTGAAGAAGTTCAACTTCTGCTTGACGCCGTCCTCGAACACCGAGAAGTCCTTCGGCAGCAATCCGCTGGTCAGCCGACCACTGTCGTCCTTCACCATCACCGGCACCATCACCTGGTTCACATTGGTGGTGATCTTGTACAACTCTTCCTGGGGACTCCCGGCCGCGGGCGTAGCTCCGCCCTCAGGAACCGTCTTGATGTTCAGCGGAGGTCTGGGGGCCGGCGTCTCTTCTTCCGGGGCCTGGGCCGGTTTGGGCTTGGGACTGGCTTCGCCGGAGGCCGCCGGCGAGGGTTGGACCGCAGGGGGCGTCGAAGGAAACGGCTGCGGCGGCCGCGACGCCGAGGGCGCATCCGGAATATCCTGCTTGGGCTGCTGCTCTGGCTGGGTTTGCGCCCCTACCGCGATCGATGCCAGGCAAAAGAGCAATATCGCCAGCCAATCCGCCGTCCGTCGTTTCCAGGTTAATTCGCGCACCGGATACCCTCTCCGCCTCGCGGCGCATCTGTTTCATCGGATGCTAAGATCACGGATTTGGTGCATCTAAACTTCTAGGAATAGACTAACAAAAAGAGCGAGAGATTACCTTCATGCCCAAAGTCCGTATTCGCCAGGTCTTAAGTTCGGTGCTGTGCCTGTTTCTGCTGGCTGGGGCTGCTCACGTTGCCGGCGCCCAGCAACTTCCCACGCTCGCCGGCCAGGACAAAGACCAGGGCCAATCCCAGGACCAGTCGCTCGAAACCCTCAGGGTAAACGTGGACGTCGTCCAGTTGTTTTTCAACGTCAAGGACAGGAAGGGGGCGTTGATCCCCAACCTGACCAAGACTGACTTTGACGTGTTCGAGGACGGTAAGCCCCAGACCATCAAGTATTTTGCCGCCGAGTCCAACCTGCCCCTCACGCTGGGAATCCTGATCGACACCAGCCCCAGCCAAACCCGTGTTCTAGACATGGAGAAGGAAGTCGGCGCTTCGTTCTTGAACGACATTGTGCGCGAAAAGGACTTGGCGTTCGTGCTCAGTTTTGACGTCAACGTCGAGCTTCTGCAGGATTTCACCAGTTCCAACCGGCTGCTGAGGCAGGCACTGAACGGCACTCGCATTAACGGAGGTAGCGGAAGCGGGAGTGGAATTCCGGGGATGGGCGGGGGGCCAGTTCCGACCATGAGCCAAGGATGTTGCACGATGCTTTACGATGCGGTGTACTTGGCCTCCCACGACGAACTAGCACAGCAGGTCGGACGCAAAGCGATGATTCTTCTGACCGACGGCGAAGACGAAGGCAGCAAGCTAAAGATCCAAGATGCCATCGAGGCTGCCCAGAAGTCTGACTCGATCTGCTATGTGCTGCTGATCGCTGATCGTGGGGGCATGTGGAATGGCTTCGGAGAGGGCGCGATGAAGAAGCTTGCTTCGGAGACGGGAGGGCGGGTCATTGACGTCGGCAACAAGTTCCAGAAGCTGAAAGAAGCCTTCGACCAGATCTCCCGCGAACTGCGCAGCCAGTACAACATTGGCTATACGCCCGCCAACAAAGCCAAAGACGGTACCTTCCGCAAGGTGGAAATCCGCTCCAAGGAGGGGTACAAGATCCAGGCACGCAGCGGCTACTACGCCATCGCCCATCAGCAGTAACGATGCGCCGTAGCGCCGGCTGCCTGCCCTGAGCGTAGTCGAAGGGTCCCGCCGGCCACCCCGCCGCCTGCCAGGGAGATGAGCCAGCATGAATGCCGCACCGGCCCGGCGCCACATGCTGGATTGCCGCGCCCTTCCTTAGCCACAAATCTTCAGCCGAGTTGTTCTTGTAAGCCAGCCCAGAAGTCCCGGCGACGGGGACTTCACACGAACGGATTCTCGATCCGCAGACCTTCGATGTCCCGTCCATGCTGGAAGTCCTCGCTGTAAAGCCTGTCGCACCCGCCCTCCAGCGCGGCGGCGACGATCAACGAATCGTACCAGGCCAAACGGTGTTTACCCGCGATCCGCAAAGCCTCGACGTACAGGGCGGGCGAGGAATGCACCGCCAGTAGAGGACGAAAAACTGTGATCAGGTATTGTTCGGCCTCGGCCATACTCATGGGTTGCGCAAAGCGGCGAAACGCAACATTGAAGAATTCTTGCACCACCTGATAGCTGACAATCCCCTCCCCGCTATCCGCAGCCTGTCGAATGAGCCGCGCCGCCATCTTCGCCTTCGCCGGGGCGTGCCCGTCGAACGTATACGCGAAGATGTTGGTGTCGAGGAAGAATCTACCGCTCATTCATCTCGTCCCGGGTGTAAGGACCCGCCGAACGCACGTGCCGGAGACGGCGCATCAGCGCATCCACGGCTGCCCCGCCTCCGGCTTGTGCGGCGTATTGCTCCAGCCATTCCCGAAAGGCCACATTCAGCGTCTTGTGGCGGGATCGGGCAACCAGGCGGGCTTGCTCGATCAGGCTTTCCTCCGCACTGAGGGTGATGTTCTTCATACGAGCACAGTGTACACTGTTTAAGTGCACATTGCCAAGTGGCCACGTGGCCTTTGCCAAACCGTCCCAGACACGTCTTCCCGAAACCCAGCGCAGTTCAGCCAAATGGGGAATCTTGCGTGCAGCGGCTACGCTGTGGGAGAGGCGCAGACGGACCCCTCGCCCGGTGCCTATTAGGAACTACGCCACCGCGAAACGTCAGCGTTCGCGGTTATTGAGACGGGACATCAATCCCGGCCCGGACGGTCCTTGGTTCGGATCACGAACTTCAATCCTGACCACACCTCAGTCACGGCACAGACTTTTACATCCACTAGGCCGCCTTCCAGCCCGATCTTGCGCACCACATTCTCGTCCAGATCGGTAGGCACACCCGAACTCTTCTTCGGCCAACTGACCCACAGCATGCCGGCGGGCGCCAGTTGCTTGGAGACGCGGGCAAACTGATTTTTCAGTTCCGCCTGCGACTTGACGAAGATCATGGCGAAGTCGAGCGGGCCGCATCCGTCCTTGGCAATCTCACAGCCGGCCAGAGCTCGCTTCAATTCTGACTTCACGTCCGCAGGCGCGTCCACCAGGGCAACGCGAAACTGCTCCTTGATCCCGAGTTTTTGTGGGAGCGGAGTGCCGGAATATCCTGGCATGGAGCTATTGCGCGGGCGCGTAGTATCCGTGACGGCTGCGCACCTTCAAACCCTTCTTGTTAAACGCCAGGATCTCGATGGTGTGAAAACGGCCGTCGGCCCGGAAGTCGGCGGGCTTGTAGGAGAGAGCGTACTGGCTGCGCAGTTCGTCCTGGATCTCGGTGAACGCGTTGGCGACGTCGTTGAGCTGGAAAGGAAAGAAGGCGCGGCCCCCGGTGGCATCGGCAATACGCTCCAGGACCTTGTCACCCGTCCGCCGCGTGCCCGTGATGTTGGTGCTGATGGTGTAAACGATGACCTCGGCGCGCTGCGCCATTTCAATCGATTCCTCGCGGGTTACGTGGCTCTGGTTATCTTCCCCGTCGCTGAGCAGGATGATGGCCTTGCGCACCGGCCCGCTCTGGTTTTGCTTGAGCAGCTTGTCGCGGCAGGCGAAGTAGAGGGCATCGTACATCGCGGTGCCGCCGCCGGGACGCAGTTCCCGCACTCCATGGGAGAGCGCCTCGGTATTGTCGGTGAAGTCCTGCGTGACCTCGGGGGTAACATCGAAACCGACCACGAAAGCCTTGTCGTATTTCGGCCGCACCGTCTGGTTGAGAAACTCAATCGCTGCCTCCTGCTCGAACTTGAAGCGATCGCGCACGGAATTGCTGGCGTCCACCAGCAAGCCGACTTGCAGTGGCAAATCGTTTTCACTATGGAAGCTGCGAATTTCGTTGGCCGGCCGGCTGTCGTCCAACACCCGGAAATCGTCTTTCTTGAGGTCCTTTACGTAGCGCCCATGCTTGTCGGTCACCGTGAAGACCACGTTGACCTCGTTGACGAAGGTGCGGATGGTGGTGGCGCTTTCATCCGGCGTAGGCGTGGGCTTCGCGGCGGTCGAGGGTGTATCGGTCTTGCGGGATTCCACCGTCGCTGCTTCGGCCGCCGGCTGCGGGGGCGGCGTTGCGGGTTGCGGCTGGGCTGAATCCGTCGGAGTCTCGGTCTGCGGCTTCGGTTGCTGCGCCGGCGGCGGTGTCGGCTGCTGCGGTGCTGGCTGCGGCGGTGCCGGCGGCGCCGGCTGCGGCTTGTTCTGCTGTAGCGTGGCGGAGGGTGCGGACGGCAGTTCTTGTCCGGAGTTCTGCGCGTCAACGGTTGGCAGCAGCAGAGCGCTGCAGGCCAAGAATAGGATGAAACTGAGGACCCTCATCTTTGCTCTCATTATAGCCGCAATTGTCTCAGGCTCCGGTCTGTTGCAGAAACTGCTCCAACTCCTCCGGCAGGGGCCGCGAAAAACTCAGTGCCACACCGCTGCGCGGATGCTGGAACTGTAGAGTCGCGGCGTGCAGAAAATTCCGGGGCAGGGAAACGCGCCTTTCCTTTCCTTGCAGCTCGCGCGGCGCGCCATACAGCGTATCACCCACCACCGGATGACCGAGAGAAGCCAGGTGGACGCGAATCTGGTGGGTGCGGCCGGTATCGATCTGCAATTCCAGAAGCGAGAACTTGCCATACGGTGAGTCGATCCGCCGCTGCACTCTGTAGTGAGTGATGGCTTCGCGTCCGCCACTCCGGCGCGTCGTCATGCGCGTCCGCCGCACGCGGTCGCGGCTGATGCTGCTGCTGATGGTGCCGCGCTCCTGCTTCAGCCACCCGTGCACCAGCGCGACATAGGTTTTCTTGACTTTACGGCGGACGAACTGCGCTGCCAGCCGGCGGTGGGCTTCATCGTTCTTGGCGACCACAATCAACCCGCTGGTGGCCTTGTCCAGCCGGTGCACAATGCCGGGCCGCAGCTCGCCGCCCACCCCGGAAAGTTTGCCGAAGCGATGCAGCAGCGCATTCACCAGCGTTCCGCGATTGCGCTCAGCTTCCGTCGCTCCAGCCCCGGCGTGCACCATCATGCCGGCGGCCTTGTTGATGACCGCCAGGTCGTCATCTTCGTACACAATGTCGAGCGGGATCTCCTCCGCGATGGCGCGCAGCGGCGGCGCTTGCACATCGCCGAGCACCGCGATCCGCTCCCCTCCGCGCAGCCGCAAGGAAGCCTTGGCGGCAACCTCATTGACGAGCACCTTCTGTTGTTCGATAAGTTGCTGCACCCGTGCCCGGCTGGTCTCTGGAAGCTGAGCGGTCAAGAACTGGTCGAGGCGCTTGCCCCCGTCTTCCTGAGCCACGGAAATCGAAATGGGAAACTGTTCGGACATGGAGCACTCAGCAGTCAGCACTCAGCATTCAGCCAGGAGGCGCCGCGACGCACATGTGCATGCAAACAATGTCCATCATAGTAGCTTCTTGCTGGGCAGTGGCGTGACCCTTGCTAAGGATTCGATCTCCGAAGGGCTGGAATGCTGAGCGCTGAATGCTGAGTGCTTGATTTATCGCGTGGCCTGCGCCGGCACCGCCTTCGGCACCCCGCTGCGCAGCCACCAGATGAACCCGCCCAGAATGACTAAGCAGATGGAAATCAACTGGGTGCCGGTCATGATTCCCCCGAACACGGAGCCGCGTCCCGGGTCGTCCCGGATAAATTCCAGGAAGTACCGTGCCACGCCATAGAGGAACAGGTAGGCTGCGAACACTTGCCCATCGAACTTCTTGCGCTTGAACATCCACATCAGAATGAAAAAGTTCGTCAGTTCTACGGCCGATTCAAACAACTGCGTGGGCTCAAGCGGCACTCCCAGAGGTGTTCCCACCAGCGCACTGGCCAGGGGATTGGTAAACGTCACTCCCCAGAAGTGAGTCGTGGGTTTGCCGTAGCAACACCCGGCGGCGAAACATCCGACTCGGCCAATCGCATGGCCCAGGGCCAGCCCGGGTGCGAACGCATCGCAGGTGGCCAGCGCCGGCATGTGGTGTTTGCGGATAAACCAGACCGCGGCGATGAAGGCGCCAATCAACCCGCCGGAGAAAACCCCTCCAGCTTGCAATGTACTCAGGCTGAAGATCTCACTCGGATGGGCAACGTAGGTGCTCCAGTCGTTGACGATGTACAGGATCTTTGCGCCCACAATGCCGCTAAGCACCAACAGAATCCCGAAATTCCAGGCATTTTCCGGATCAACGCCTTGCTTCGCGGAGTTGCGCACGCTGATCCACAGGCCGACCAGCACCCCCACCGAGACCAGCAGTCCGTACGTGGGCAGGTTAAAGGTGCCGATATGAAAGAGTCGTGGAAACACTGGTCAATTAGATGCAAACTGAATCGGAAATGCTGGACACAGTTTAACAGGAAGGATCGCTTCCAGGACTGGTCTTGGCCAACGACCAACGACGAGCGACCAACGACCACCGGCAAACGGCCAACGACTAAGAAGCAAGCCGACCCGCTCTGCCGTGTGGTAGGCCGAGAATGAACCCGTCGTAGACGGTGGGAACCCGCCGAGACCCATTAGGCATTTCCGCATGGCGGAACATTGCTCACCGGATCAAAGTTCGAGTCGAGTCCCCGTTCATTCGGTGTTGGTTCAAAAATCGGTTACCACCATCACCAACCTTGCAGGCCGGCTCTCAAGTTGGATGCTAGGGAAATCTGGCGGGATTGGCAAGAGGGGCAACGCAAAAAGTTGGCAGTCCGTTTGCCAGCGACTTTAGTGTGGGAGAACCGTGTGGGGACGGCCGCCTCGGCCGTCCGACCGAGCGAAGCTCGGCAAGGGTGAACCTACCCCGCCCGCCGCTTATCCTCCAGCACCTCATCCAGCGCGTGCGCCAGATGCTGCGCCCGCTGCCGGTATTCGGAGCCCCCGTTTTCCGATTTGCGCTTGAGCAGATGGTACTCATCGGCGATGTTGAGTGCGGCCAACACCGCAAGACGGGCCGTGTCCACGGTGTGGGTCTGTTCCGAGACTGCCCGCATCTTGGAGTCCACGTACTCAGCCAGCTTCAGGATGTATTCGGGGTCGGAGCCCCGCAGGTTATAAGCCTGGTCGAAGATCTCCACGCGCACGCTGTTATTGCTGGCGTCTTTTACCGGAGTTTGTTTCGTGGCAGTTGCCATAAATTTCTGCTCCCACCAAACGAGTGAGCGATGATCCGGCTGGGCTGCCGAAAACCAGGAACTCGCTACTCGCTACTCGTTGCTCAGCTAGCCGCCTGCTCCTCCGCCAGTGACTCGATCCGCTGTAGCATCTTTTCCACGCGGCCGCGGATCTCTTCCCGCTCCCGGCGGAGTTGCACCATCTCGCGGCGCAGGGTCTCCACTTCCTCCTCGCGCTCCTCCAGTTGCTCGCGCAGGCGCTGCACGTCGCGTTCGGCGCTGGCCCGGGCCTCGCGCGCCGCCTTGTACAGCTCAATGGTGCGATACACCTTCTCTTCCAGCGCCTGAAAATCGTCGGCGGGAACCTGGGCAGACACCTCTTCAGCCAACTTCACAGCCATGATGGCACTTCTTCCCCGAGAAATTTGGACCTCGTTGGGCGAAGTATACCGCAGAAAGCTGTGGATTGCGCCTCAGTCGTGCCCAGGGTATTAAGATGTGGGTCTGCCCGGCAGCGAGTCTCGCCCGCCCCAGTCTCCAACGCAAGCCTGCAAACCGCAAGATCCGTTCGCGGCCGGTCGCTTCATCCCACACGCAGTTTTTTCAGCCGCCGCGCCGCCTCGTCCAGCGTGTCCTCGCGCTTGCAGAAGGCGAACCGGACCTGCTGCGCGCCGTCGCGCGGATCATTGTAGAAGCTCGAACCGGGAACCGCGGCCACGCCGATCTCCTTGACCAGGTGGCGGGTAAACGTGACGTCGTCAGGAAAGCCGAACGCGCTGATGTCGGTCATCACGTAGTAGGCGCCGCGCGGACGAAAGCAGCCAAAACCGGCCTCGGCCAGCGCGGGCATCAGATGGTCGCGGCGCGCGCGGTATCCGTTGGCCAACGCGTGGTAGTAGCTGGCGGGCAGGCTGAGCGCGATCGCGCCCGCCTCCTGCAGAGGGGCCGGGGCTCCAACCGTCATGAAGTCGTGGACTTTGCGGATAGCGTTGGTGATGGCAGGCGGCGCCACCGCCCAGCCCACGCGCCACCCGGTCACGCTGTAGCTTTTAGACAGCCCGTTGATGGTCACGGTACGCTCGCCCATGCCGGGAAGACGCGCGATCGAGATGTGCTGCGTGTCGTCGTAAAGGATGTGTTCGTAGATCTCATCAGCGACCGCGACCACGTTGAATTCCACGCACAGGTTGCGAATCAAATCCAGTTCGGCATGGGTGAACACCTTGCCGGTAGGATTGTTCGGCGTGTTCAGGATGATCGCCTTGGTGTGATTGTGAAACGCTGCGCGCAGCTCACGCTCATCGAAAGTCCACTCGCCATCGGGTGTGCTCGGCGGCCGCAACTTCACGAAACGCGGCTTGGCCCCGGACAGGATCGCATCCGGGCCGTAGTTTTCGTAGAACGGCTCGAAGACCACGACTTCGTCCCCTGGGTTGCAGATAGCCAGCAGCGTAGAAATCATCGCCTCAGTCGAGCCGCAACAGACGGTGACGTGCGTCTCCGGGTCGACGTGAATGCCCTGCCATTCCTGCATCTGCCGGGCGATGGCTTGCCGCAGATTCTTGGCCCCCCAGGTTATGGAGTACTGATTGACGTCGGCCGCAATGGCCTCTTGCGCGGCACGCTTGATCTCGACGGGAGCAGCGAAGTCGGGGAAGCCCTGGGCCAGGTTAATGGCGCCATAGAGCATGGCCTGGCGAGTCATCTCGCGGATCACCGACTCGGTGAAGTGCGCGACCCGGTCGCTCAGATGATGCTTGTGTCGGAATGCCGCCTCGGCCATGGTTCGGTCAGGGTAGCACAAAGCCGTAGCGCCGGCGTCCCGCCGGCCACGATGAACTCAGAGTGGTCGCTAGGCTGTAGCGCCGGCGTCCCGCCGGCCACGATGAACTCCGGGTAGGCGTGGGGACGGCGGCGCCCCGGCCTTATGAGGCTCTTAGCGTCCCGCCGAGCCCTTCCAGCGCCTTAACGATCTTCCCCGACCACTGCGCCACTTCATCCTCGCGCAAGGTCCGCTCCTTGGATTGGAACGTGGCCCGCAGCAGCAGGGAATACTTGCCCGCCGGAATGGCCCCACCGCGAAAGATCTCGACCGGGACGAACTCGCATAATTCGCCCAAGCCCAGCCCGGCCACGGCCTGGTGAATCTTCTCGAACCCCACCGCGTCGGCAAAGATGAAAGAGAAATCGCGTTCCACCGCCGGATACCGCGGCAAAGCCTGGTAACGGACCTCGCGCAGGCCGCGGGCGTACAGGCGATCAAGATACAGTTCGGCAACGAAAACGTCCCCGCGCAACTTGCGGGCGCTGGCCACATCGGGATGAATCTGCCCGAACTGGGCTACGGTCGCGCCATCCATCACCGCTCGCGCTGAACGCCCAGGGTGGTAGTACTCCGCCGCATGCGCATCGTAGTACAACGCATCATGCCGGAACGGATGCAGCAGTTCCTCAATATCCCCTTTGAGATCGAAGAATGAGAGCGGACGCGCGGGCTGATTCACACTCGGAGTAACCGCGCTACCCGTTGCCCCCAGAGCGATGCGTTTCAGTTCCACCGACTTCGCGCCGGAAGCCTCGAATACATTCCCCGCCTCGAACAGCCGCACAGCGTCGCTGCCCCGGTTCAGGTTGTAGGCCAGCATGTTGAGCATGCCCGGCACCATCGAACTGCGCATGACCGACGATTCTTCACTAAGCGGGTTGGCCAGTTGAATTGCGGGCATGGGAGAGAACTGTTTCGCCTCTTCGTGCGAAATGAAAGTCAGCGAAACCGCCTCGTTGTAACCCAGCGCCAGCAGCGACGACCGCAGCTTCTGATCTTTTTCCGCCTGGGGCAGTTCGACCACGGAACCCACGTAGGCCGGCAGGGTGTTGGCGAACTTGTCGTAGCCGTGCAGGCGCGCAATTTCTTCAATCAGGTCAATCTCGCGCTCCACGTCCAGGCGCCAACTGGGAATGCGGACCGTGAAGTCCCATTCCCCGCCCCGTTCCGGCATCAGAGCGAAGCCCAAC
>JAIQET010000038.1 GCA_020073645.1 Terriglobia bacterium
GTGGACAACTATCTCGAAGGCTACCACCTGCCCAGCGTGCATCCCGGCCTAAACCGCGAACTGGATTACAACGCCTACATCGTTGAACCCTACGCCCGCCACGTGCGCCAGTTCAGCCCCATCCGCGGCGCCCAGCCCGGAGACGCCACTCCGCGCCGTTACCAGGAGGCTCGCGAAGATCTCACCACCGACTATTTCTGGATCTATCCCAACTGGATGTTCAACTGCTATCCCGACAACGTCTCGCTCAACATCGTTCTGCCAATAGACGCCGAGCGCTCGCTGGCCATTTTTGAGTGGTACCTGCCGCAAGAGAGTCTCGGCAGCCAGGCGGCCAAAGATTCAGTGAACTTCAGTGACCAGATCCAGATCGAAGACGTCGCCATCTGCGAGACCGTGCAGAAAAATCTGAGGTCCCGTAGTTACCAGCGCGGCCGCTACAGCATCAAGCAGGAAAAGGGAGTTCACGCCTTTCACCGGATGTATGCGGCGACAATGAACGGCGAAAACATCTAGCCGCCGGGGCCGAGATCGCCGAGGAATCACAAATCGGCAATCGGAAATCAACAATCAACAATCAACAATCAACAATCAACAATTAACAATTCCTACCCCACCTTCACCAGCAGCGCCGTGATGTCATCGTGCTGCGGCGTCGTTCCCACGAACCCATCCACATCCCGCATCATTTGCTGTAGCAGTTCGGTGGGCGCCAGTGTCGCGCCAGCCTGCAACACATTCAGCATCCGCTCTTCGCCATATTCTTCATCGTGCTCGTTCACCGCTTCCACCAATCCATCGGTGAAGATCACCAGCCAATCCCCCGTTTGCAAGACAACGCCGCCCGACTCGTAACGCGCGTCCACCTGGATCCCCAGCGGCAGGCCGCCATTCGTCAGACGTTCCACCGCGCCGGAACTCCGTCGCAGCACCGGCGCGTTATGACCGGCGTTGATGTAAATGAGCCTTCGGCTCGCGGGATCAAACTCCGCTAGAAACGCCGTGGTGAAGCGCAGCCCGCTCTGGCTGTTGGTGCAGGCGTACTGGTTCATCCCCGCTACCAGCTCTGCTAGAGAGCACGACGTCTCCGACAAAGTCTTCAGGCTCGCCTGGAAAGTTGCCATCAGCAGGGCCGCCGGGATGCTTTTTCCGGCAACGTCCGCTACCGCCAGCAGGAAATGAATTTCGCCGGTCGCTTTCACCGGCCGGGCAAATACATCGTAGTAGTCGCCGGCCACCGTATTCGCCGGACGCGTCGCGAACGTGATCGCCAGGCCGTGCACTGGCGGCGGAGTCGCCGGCAGCAGCCAACTCTGGATATCGCGCGCAATCTCCAGGTCGCGCTTCATCACCACCCGGTCCGCCACTTCGAGCATCAGCAGGATGAACAGCAGAGCCCCACCGTAGAACTGCAGAGGCAAGGTGATCACCTCGATGCGGCCCGCTTTATCTTGCCAGTTGTACTGGCCGCCGCCAAACAGCAACAGCAGCACCGCGATCAGCAACAGCACGCGACGCGCGGGACTCAGCTTCTCCAGGATGGCCCACAGAAACTCCAGGAAGGTTTGAAAACCGCCGCGCTTCCGTGTTTCTTGCGCCGCCCGGGCCCGGTAGTCCCGGGAATAGAGGCGGTAGCTGGCACGGGCGTCGGCACGGAACTGCGACCAGAGCTGATTGAGTTCGAGGCCTTCGGTCACCCGGTTCCAGAATTGCTTGAGTTGGCCGGAGATGCCCGCATGATGAGCAGGACTGGGTGGGGGCGGGAGAGGCGGTGCGGCTTGGGGGGTGGCGGCAGTCACAGGAATCAGAAGCACCGATTATAGAGGTTCACCCGGAAAACTTCTTCCGCCCGCATCAGCCGATCCCATTTCTTAGCGAACGCGCTGTGGTCTTCTCCGCGTTCTCCGCGGCCGTTCTCGCCGACTAAGGTTTTCCGGGCGAACAATTTCAAAACAGCGCCAGTTGCCTATCCGCCTGCACCGCCGGATGCGTCCGCTTGCTGTACCGGTCGTAATCCCTGCGAATCCCGTACTTCTCCCGCAGCCGCCCCATGAGCTGCGAAATCCGCTGGCGATAGCTCTTCGGCAGAAACGCCCGGTCGCGGAATCGCTGGCGGTACGCGTTCACCAACTGCGGAAATTCTTTCTCCAGGAAGGGCAGGAAAACCGCCGCCGAGCAAGGCTTCAGAAACAGCGGGTTCGCGAAAATGTACTTGCCCCCCGCTTCCGCCACGGCCCGCACCAGAGCTTCCAAATCGCGCGGAGAGTCAGTGATCCCAGGAAGCACCGGCGCGCAGATCACGCCCGCCTTCACCCCGGCCTGGTTCAGCGTGCGCATTGCCTCCAGCCGCAAGTCCGGACGCGGCGCCCGCGGTTCCAAAATCCGCGCCAGTTCCACATTCAAAGTTGTAATCGTCAGATTCACGAACAACTGGTTGTTCTCCCCGATCGTGCGCAGCACGTCCACATCTCGCACCACCAGGTTCGACTTGGTAACAATCCCCACTTCCAGCCCCTGATGCCGCGCCAGTTCCTCCAAAACCGCCCGCGTCACCTCAAACCGCCGCTCCGCCGGCTGGTAAGGATCAGTCGCGGTCCCGATCGCAATCTCCTCCCCTGCCTTCACCTGCCGCAATTCCTGGCGCAGCAGGCTGGCCGCGTGCTGCTTGACGTAGATCTTCTGCTCGAAGTCCACTCCGTCGCGCATCTCCATGAACTCGTGGGTGTAGCGCGCGTAGCAGTACTTGCAGGCGAACTCGCACCCGCGATAAGGATTGATGGTCCAGGTAAACGGCATCCGCGAACCGGTACAGCGGTTCAACAGGGAGCGGACCCCCAGCTTGAAGTATTCGACGTTGTGCCCTTCCCGCAGCGACTCACCCTGCGCCGCCAGGCGCGCGATACCCACCAGCTGGGATTCTTCAAGACCGGGGAGCAGGGGCAGGGAAGCCATCGCTGTATTCGCCTTTTGTTCGCCAATGGTACTCCGCGCGAGTAGGGCTGTCAAGCCGGCCAACCCGCCGCCAATCCGCACATCGCGCCAGCATGCAAAGTTCTGCACCTTGACTCTGGCTGGAGCTTGACATATAGTGCCGCGACTTTTGTGGGAACTCGGCAGCTCGGGGTGTTGATGTTCCTGAAGTAGCACGCCCGTCAGCGTAGGTCGCTTCTCAACTCGTCGTACCGCCAGAAACCAGATCAGCGAGGAGGCCAATCCAAATGAGACGTATCCCTGCTTTAGCTCTACTACCTACGATCGTAGTGGCGCTGGCTGCTGGATTATTGTTCGTCAGCGCCACCAGCACAGGCGCCAGTGCGCAGGATGTTCAGCCTCGGGCTTTCAGCACCGTTCCGCTGAGAAGCTCGCAACCCTCCATCTCGGAAGAATCGTTCTCGATCACGATCGGGCCGAATGTCAACATTACCAACAAGAGTGGGGCACAAAGCGAGACCAGCATCGCCGTGGACCCCACTAACTCGATGCACATGCTGGAAAGCGTGAACGACCTGGTCAATACCGCCACCGTGTACGAGTCTTTCGATGGAGGCGCGACCTGGGCCAATAGCAACCTTCCTACCAACGGGGCCTTCTGCTACGACACCTGGGACGCTTTCAACGCCAACGGCGATGCTTTCGTTTCCTTCGAGTGCTCCGATCAGCGCATCGCTTTCAAACTGGCAGGCCAGTCCACCTGGACTGCGACCAAGCTCACCAATGCCGGCGGTTTTCCGGATCGCGACATGGTGACGGTTGATAACTCGCCCACCAGCCCCTTCTTCGGCAGCGTCTATATCGGATACGACGACAATGGCAGCAACAATGCACCGTTTGTCTTGTTTTCACGCGACGGCAAGACTAACTGGACCCGCAGCGCGCAGATCGCTAACGGCAATCCCACCATTGGAGTAAACGTAGCCACCGGGCCGGATGGCACGGTGTACGCGGCCTGGGAAGACTACAGCGGCAAGAAACTCCTGACCGCAAAGTCAACCGATGGCGGTGCCACCTGGGGAACCACCCATACCGTCACCAGCTATCGCTTGAACACCACCACGTTCTTCATTTCCATTCCACCCCAGAACATCCGGGGTATCCTCCCCTACCCCATGACAACCGCCGCGATCAAGGGTCCCCACGCCGGGCGCTACTTTGTGAGCTACGCCGACAAGGACCCGGTGGGCAACAATACCAATATCTATGTCCGCTTTTCGGATGATGGCGGTACCACGTGGTCGGCTGAGACCAAGGTCAACGACGACACCGTCAATGCCTATCACTTCCACCACCAGATCGTGGTCTCCGGTGGCCGGGTGGGAGTTTGCTTCTACGATACCCGTCGCGACCCGACGTCCAAGAAAACCGATCGCTTCATCGCCATCTCCGGCGACGGCGGCATGACCTGGAAACCGAACAAGCGGTACACCAATGCCATGTCGAACGAAACCGGCGCCGGGGTCGACGGCAACCAGTACGGCGACTACCAGGGAATCGCCGCGGATGCGCAAGGCGGTTTCCACTTCTCCTGGACGGATTCCCGCAAACCCGGTGCGCTGAACGAAGACATGTTTGGCGGCAGCCTGATCCCGTAGCTGCGGCCAGCTTGAAGAACAAACAGACTGCGGCAGACGGTTGCAGATGAAAGACTGCAACCCTCTGCCGCCGTCGAACCCTGGCTTCTGAGAACGCTGCCTGGTGCTTTTCCGCCCACGATCCACTCTCCCCGCTGCGATTCCCCGGCCAAAAAAACCTGTAACCCTTCCTCTCCGGAACGAGTAAGACATAGTAGAGAAGCAGAATGGAGCTACTCGAGCGATTCGCGCAGGGCGACGTCGAAGCCTTCGAGGCGCTGTTTTGCCAGCTCCAGGGCGAGGTCTATGGGTGGATCGTGCGCATCGTCCGCGATCCGGGTCAAGCCGAAGACCTGACGGTCGAAACCTTCTGGCGCATGTACCGGGCGCGCGCCCGGTTCGACCCAGGAAGGCCGATTGGCGCCTGGGCGCGACGCATCGCGACCAACGCCGCGCTGGACCACTTGCGAGCCCGGCGCCCAGAGAGCGAGCTGCTTAAAGATCCGCCCCGCAAGGGCCGTCCCCGGACGCGGCCCTGCAACGCGAGATGCGAGAGCAGATTCAACGAGCGTTTTGCCGCTTGCCGGCAAAGCTGCGGGTGGCGGCGGTGCTGGCGCTGGTTGAGGAAAGGCCATACCAGGAAATTGCAGACGCGCTCGGAACCTCGGTGGGTGCCGTCAAACTCCGCGTGTTTCGCGCCGTCCGCAGACTGCGAAAACAATTAAACCAGATGGGTGTGCATCCATGAAAAACGATGATCAAGAAAAGATTCGCTTCATGCTGAAGAAGGCGTTCCCGCCCGTCGATCCGGCGCCCAGGCGGGACCTGTGGCCTGCTGTACTGCGCAGGCTGGGCGAGCGCGGGGCCGCCACGCCTTGGTATGACTGGGCCATGGCCGCAGTTCTGGTGGGACTGCTCGTCGCCTTCCCCAAATTTATTCCGGTGCTGTTCTACCACTTGTGAGCGAGGAGGTCTTATGAACCAGCATCCTTATTTGCGCGCCTACCTGGCGGGGATCGCCGTCCCCACCTGCTTCATGCTGGTTGTGTTTACGGTGTTCTGCATTGCCCGCTTTGTCTGCCAGGTGCCGGTGCCCATCGAGCGAGCCATTGTTTTTCCGCTCGCTTTGATCCCCAACGCCTTCGGCGCCTGGAACATGTTGTTCGTGGCGCTGCACCGCCACTGCTATCTGCCCCTGGGAATTCATGGCGCCATTCTTCCTTTTATTATTGCGCCCATCGGTTTCCTGATTGCCACGTCTCTGGGCTTTCTGGTGGCCACCGGGCACGGGCTGGTCTGGTTCCAAACCATCACCATCGACTACTCGCGTCTGGCACTGATTTTTCCGGCCGTCCCCATCATCTATTACCTGGTGTGGAAACACCTGGTCGGGTTCCTGAATGAGATGCTGGGAATCGCCGGGTAGGAGAAAGAGATCTAGACCAGCTGGTACGGAAGCCACCTAACTGAGAAGCGCGCGGTGGCAACCTCCTGTCGATCTTGCTTAGGATCGTTCCAAAATCACGTGCTCCTCAGAGACAAAGTACGCAACCCTGTCGGGATCGATGAAATTGGCTTCATCTTCGCTCGAAGCTTTCCATTCGGCCGACTGACGAGCCGCCAGCATATCCTCAATGCTGTCAAACCAGAGTTCGGCCATCCCGTCGTAATCAGGCCGGTATTTGTCGGCGGGAACGGTCAGTCGGTGACTTTGGACTAATCTGCGGAGGCCCGGAATACGCGCACCCAGAGGGCCGTGCATATTCTGCCAGTAATGGAAGAATTCCTCATCCGTCAGGCCCGGCTTCTTCGTGACACAGTAGACAAGCTTGATCATGGTTCCCTGTGGTTGCCTCTCCACGTTGTGCTTGGTCGGTTGTGCAGTTTGGTTTCGACTGTTGGCATTTGGAAAAGTGAGCCGTCCAGGGTCAGTTTGGGGAATTTCGCCTGGCTGCCAAGTCCGGGAAATTTCGGCTTTGCCGGTAGTATCCTTTAGGACACTACCGCCAGGTCCTCCCTTCGCCGATTTGCCTGCATTGTTTACAATAGATACCTTGGTTTCCCATGGCTCCCGCGAGCTATCGGCCCCTGCGTCTAGGGACGAAAACGACTTTGGAACAGCCCAGCCCCCAACCCGGCCGCCCTGGCCCGTCCACCCCTGTGTACTGGCGGGTGGAGGGCAGTCTGCTCGATCTGACTACCGTCCGGCCAGTGGCGTTTTTCACCTGGAATTCGCAGACCTTCCTGGCCCGCTGGGTGCGCCGTGGCCTGGTTTTCCTGATGGCGGTGCTGCGTCCGTTCCTCTATGCCGCCAACCGGGTGTTTGCCACCCGCGTAGTGCACGCGGTGCTGCGGGGGGTGAGTCGCGACCGGCTGGATCTGCTGGGGGAGGAATACTTCAAGTACAAGTTGAAGCCGCACTTGAAGCCCGACGGAGTCGAGCAGCTTAGGGTGTTGGTTGATTCCGGTGCCAACGTGGTGCTGGTGAGCCAGAGCCTGGATCATGTGATGCGCCCCCTGGCGCAGCATCTGGGCGTGAGATGGCTGGTCGCCAACCGCCTGGACTTTCGCGACCGCATGGCTACCGGACGCTTGCTGGAGCCGGTCATCCGTCCCCGCGGACTGTTTGCCCGCATCACCGGCGTGGGGCCGGATGGAACTCGTGCGCCGGAACGCCTGGTTCGTGAACTGGACCTGCCCAACGCAGAAGTCCTCGAATCGGCGGTCGTCCCCGCCGAACGCCAACTCCCCCTGCTGGATCGGCCCATCGTTCATTTTGATGCCCGCCGCCAAGTGGGGCCGCTCTCGGTTCGCTCTGCCCTCGCCGGCAAGCAGGTCATGCTGATTGGGGTGACCGGCTTCATCGGCAAGGTATGGCTGGTCAACACCTTGATGGACGTGCCGGAAATCGGCCGCGTTTACCTGCTCATCCGCCGCCAGAAGACCAGCTCGGCGCTGCTGCGGTTCGAGAAGCTGGTGGAAGAGTCGCCGGTGTTCGATCCGCTGTTCGAGAGCCACGGCGACGGCTTGTCTCAATTCCTCAGCCAGCGCGTCGAGGTAGTGGAAGGCGACGTCACCCAGCCCGGACTAGGTCTCGCTCCTCAGGATCACGAGCGGCTGAGCAAGAACCTGGATTTAGTTATTAACAGTTCGGGACTCACCGACTTCAATCCCGACCTGCGGGACGCGCTGACCACCAACGTGGACGCTGCGATCCATGTCGTGGATTTCGTCCGCAAGTCCGATCACGCTGGTCTGCTCCATCTTTCCACCTGCTACGTGGCCGGGACCAGCGATGGGCGGGTCAGCGAAACCCTGTGTCCAAATTACGCGCCGGAGGGTCCGGCAGATTTCGAGGCGGAACGCGAGTGGCGCGCGCTGCACGACTTGGTGAAGCGTGCTGACGAGAAGGCCGAGAGCGCGGAAGTCACCGAAGAGCTCCGCCGGCAGGCCTTAGCCAAGGAACACGCTGCCAAAGACCTGCACGGCACCGCGCTGGATAATCAGATCCGCAAGAACCGTATTCGCTGGTTGCGCGATTACCTGATCGAGGCGGGAACGAAACGCGCCAACGAACTCGGCTGGCCCAATACCTATACCCTCAGCAAGAGCTTGGCCGAGTCGCTGATCTACAAGTATGGCGCCGGCCTGCCGATTGCAGTTGTGCGACCGGCGATCGTCGAAACCTCGCTCCAGCAGCCGTTTCTTGGGTGGAATGAGGGCATCAACACCTCAGCTTCGCTGTCTTACCTTTTGGGGACCTATTTCCGCCAGCTGCCCTCGAACGAACGCAAGCGCCTGGACATCATTCCGGTGGACTCCGTCTGCCGCGGCATGACCCTGGTGGCCGCGGCCATCATCGCGCGCCGCAACGAACGCATGTACCAGCTCGCCACCTCGGTCACCAACCCCTGCGACATGGGACGCTCTATTGAGCTCACCTCGCTGGCCCACCGCAAGCACTACCGCGCTCAGGAAGGCCTGGAATACTGGCTCCGGCTGCGCTTCGACGCCATCTCCGTTTCCAAAGAACGCTACAACCGCATGTCGGCGCCGGCGCAGAAGGCCATCATCAAGTCCATCCAGCGCATCATGTCGCCGCTGCCGCTGAAGAAGCCGCCGCTCGCCCGCGCCGAGCGCAGCCTGGAAAGAGTGGAAAAGCTGATTGAGCTGTTCGAGCCGTTCATCCTGCACAACGAGCATGATTTTGTCGCCGATAATGTGGAGAAGCTCTCGCAGGCGCTGGTGCCCGAAGAGAAGCCGATTTTCGGGTATGACACGCGTTCCATCGACTGGTGGGACTACTGGATCAACGTCCACATTCCGGCGCTGCGCCGCTGGACCTACCCGCTGATTGAAGGGCGTCCGCTGGAGGCGCGTCCATCTCGCAACTTCCAGCTTGCCGCGCAAGAGAACGGCGCCGGCATCCGCACCGGCACCAACGGAGCAACGTGGCGATATTCCTGACCGGATCGACCGGATACATCGGCGCTCATGTCGCCGCCAATCTTCTGGAAGGGCACGGTGCTGCGCTGAACCTCCTGGTGCGCGCCCGCGACCCGCACCAGGCCGAAGTGCGCCTGTGGCGCGCTCTGCAACTGCATCTGAATTTTCCGCGCTTCTATGAACACCTGCAGACGCGCATCCGGATTTTTCGTGGTGACCTGACTGCGCCGCACTTCGGCCTGTCCGACGACGAGTACGACCGCTTGATCCACACCACTGATTCCGTGGTGCACTGCGCCGCGTCGTTGAATCGCAAGTCGGAAAAGAGCTGCCTGAACGTGAACCTGCGGGGCACACTTGAAGTGGTGCAACTGGCCATGAAGTCGAACTACTATCACGGCCTGCGCCGCTTCAGTCACGTGAGCACGGTCGCGGTGGCCGGCAAACGCAAGAATGAGGTGGTGACGGAAGATAATTCCATCGATTGGGAACGTTCCGATTACGATCCCTACGCCCGCACCAAGAAATTTTGCGAGCACATGATCCGCCAGCTTCTGCCCGAGGTCCCACGGACCATCTTCCGTCCCAGCATCGTGCTGGGCGACAGCCGTTATCCTGAGACCACGCAATTCGACATGGTAAAGGCGTTTGTGTTCCTCGCCGGGCTGCCGGTGCTGCCATTCCGCCCGACCGACAAGATTGACATCGTCAACGTGGATTTCGTCGCCGATGCCGTCGCGACCCTGCACCAGAAAGAAGATCCGCAGTACGATACGTACCATCTTTCTTCCGGCACCGGCTCGCAGACTTTCCGCCAGCTGACCGGCGCCTTGGCGATCGCGCAGCAGAAACGCAGGCCTGTCTTTGTGCCGTTCTTGGAGAAGCCCTTCGACGGCACCGTGAATACGTTGGCCAACCGCAAGGGCTCCATCGGCTACGGCGCTTCGCTGATGAAAGTTTTCATGCCCTACCTGGTATGGAACACGGTATTCGACAACACCCGGGTCACGACCGAACTCGGCCGCAGACCCGTGCCGTTCTCGCAGTACAGTTATCCGCTGCTGAAGTTCAGCCGTGAGGCCAACTTCGCCTACAAGTATCAGGACTGGCCGGCCACGGCGGGAGGTTCTGCCGCATGATGGACCTAATCCTCGAGACCTGGGTCAGCGGTCTCATCGAAACCTCCAAGGTGGGATGGATGCTGGGCAAGCACCAGGCCTGGCAGCCCGGAGAAAAGCTGAAGCTGCTCTTCGCCGGCTACAACGGCAACCGGAACATGGGTTCGGACGTGCGCGTCGAGGAAATGCTGCGCCAGATTCGCCGCATCCTCGGCGCCGACCGGGTTGCCTTCACCGTGATGACGCACGTCCCCCGGCTTTCGCAGGGATACTTCGAGGACACCGCGCAAGTGCACCTGCCCGATATTTTCCCGCCCTTCCTCTATGACGAAGTTCCCAAGCACCACGGCGTGGTTGCCTGCGAGGGCTCGATGTTCAAGAGCAAGTTCGCCAACGCCCTGGCCACCATGATGATCGGCTCTTTGGGAATTGCCGCGGCGCAGGACAAGCTCTCGGTGGGTTACGGCGCCGAAGCCGGATACATGGACCCGCTGATCGCCAAAATGTGCGCCCGCTATTGCCGCAATTCGCTGGTGATTACCCGCAACGAGGAGTCTCGAACTCTGCTCCGCGAACTGGGCGTGCCTACGGAGTTGGGCACCGACACCGGCTGGACCTTCGAGCCCCATCCCGCCGAATACGGCCAGAAGACGCTGCGCGAAGCGGGCTGGGATGGCCGCACGCCGGTGATGGCCGTTTGCCCGATCAATCCCTTTGAATGGCCAGTCAAGGCTTCGGTGGCCAAGTTCGCGCTGCACGGCCTGACCGGCGCCTACAAAGACAGCCACTACCGCTCCGTGTACTTCCACCACTCCGGGCCGCAGGCGGATCGGGCTCTCGACCACTATCTCAACGCCATCACCAATGCAGTGGATGCCTTCCGCAAGCAGCGCAACGTATTCGTCATCCTGGTGGGCACCGAGCGCCTGGACAGGCGTCCTGCCCAGCGCATCGCGAAAAAGCTCGGTGGCGTACCTGTGTTCACCTCCGACGAATACAACATGTACGAAATGGTCAGCATCCTGCGCGCCTGCCACATGATGGTTTCGTCGCGCTATCACGGCATCGTCACTTCCATGCCGGGGCTTGTAGCCTCTGCCGGAATCACCATGGACGAGCGCATTCGCAACCTGATGCGCGAGCGCGGCCACCAGGACCTCCTGATGAACGTGGACGATCCCGATCTCGAGCCGAGACTGCTGGTCGCCATGGACAAACTGTGCAAAGACCGCGAAGCGATCGCCGACGGCATCGCCCGCACCGTTGTGCGCAATCTGAAAGTAATGGCTCGCATGGGTGTGTACTTCGAAGAAGAAGTGCAGCGCCGCTATCCCGACTTTCCCACCCGCAAGGGCGAGTGGAACTGGGAAGATTACCTGCCGCCCATGAGCCCAGCCCTGCACAGCTTGATCGAAGCCTACGGCTAGAGAAGCGGAAAGACGCGATGTATCAGGCAGGGGTTGTGTAGGAACGGGGGTTGTGTGGGGACGGGTCTCTGACCCGTCCAGGCCGCGGCGGTTTGTGCCGCGGCAACTGTTTGACTGCCTTCACGCGTGCCGCAGCCCCGTAGTGGACTGAAACAGGTCGATGCGTTTGGCAGATGCAGCCCCGTAGGGGCGACCGATAGTAGCCCGCCACTTCAGCGGGTACCCGGCGGAAAAATGAGAGAAGTCCCGTAGGGGCGGCTGAAACTGACCTTTCCCAATGTTTCTGGAGACCATCTTCGCTCAGCTCGACACCGACGCCCCCATCCTGCAACAGCTCCGCGACGGCCAAACCGTTGCCGTAACCGGAAGGGAACTACGGTCTCAGGTCGGCCAAGCCCGCGCCTTCTTGTCGTCAAAAGGTTTGAACAAGGGCGACCGCTGCGCGCTGCTCGCCCACAACAACATCGAATGGGTCGCCATGGACCTCGCCATCATGGCCGAGGGCCTGATCGTCGTCCCGCTGTACGCCCGCCAGGCCCCCGCAGAACTGGTTGCCATGATGAAGGACTGCTCGCCCGCGCTGATCTGCTGCGGAGACGCCGCGCTGCGTGATGGAATCGTCCAGAACTGGCCGGAAGCGCCTCCACAGCTCCTGTTCGACGAGGTTTTCTCCGGGCCTGAGAGGAGCGCCGATGAAAAACCGCTCCTCGCCGACTCCGACCCCGTCACCATTATTTATACGTCGGGCACTTCCGGCAAAGCCAAAGGCGTGGTTCTCACCGCCGGCAACATCGCCCACATGCTGACCTGCACGTCGGGCCGGCTCGACCTTCTCATGAACAACCGCCAAGGCCAGGACCGCGTCTTCCACTACCTCCCATTCTGCTTCGCAGGTTCCTGGATTATGCTGCTCACCTGCCTCCTGCGCCGCAGTCGCCTGACGCTGAACTCCGATCTGACCAAACTGTCGGGCGAAATGCGCGCCGCCGCCCCAGACTATTTCTTGAATGTCCCGCAGTTGCTCGAACGCATGCGCAAAGCCGTTGACGAACAACTTTGGAAGAACGGCGGCATCGTGCTTGCCATCTACCGCCGCGCCAAAGGCGCCTGGGTCCGCAAGCAGGAGAAACAGGCAAAATTCTCCGACGCCATCTGGCTCGTCCTTGCCAACACGCTCATCTTCCCAACCATCCGCGAGAAGATGATCGGGGCCAACCTCAAAGCCCTCATCTGCGGTTCCGCCCCGCTCAATCTGGACACGCAACTCTTCTTCATGATGCTGGGCATCCCCGTGCTCCAGGTCTACGGTCTGACCGAGACCACCGCCATCTGCACCATGGACGACCCGCGCCGCGTCGAACCCGGGCGTGTCGGCCCGGCCATCAGCGGCGTAGAGATGAAGCTGGGCGAGAGCGACGAAATCATCGTGCGCGGGCCCAACATTTTCCCCGGCTATTGGAACCGTCCCCAGGAAACCGCCAAGGCGCTGCGCGACGGCTGGTTCCATACCGGAGACCAGGGCGAGGTCAACCAGGCAGGGAACTGGCGTATCATCGGACGCATCAAGAACCTGATCATCCTCGGCTCGGGCCACAACGTCGCCCCCGAGCCGATCGAAGATGAGATACTGCAGCGCGTACCCGGCGCGCAGCAGGTGGTGCTGATGGGCAACGGGCGCAGCTATCTTTCGGCAATCATTACCGGCGATGTCGCCCGCGAGAAGGCCCAAGCAGCCTTGGACGAAGTCAATTCGCAGCTGCCGCATTACAAGCAGGTGCGCGCCTTTCACCTGCACAAGGAGCCGTTCTCAATTGAAAATGACTTGCTGACCGCGAATGGCAAGTTGAAACGCGACGCAATCGCAGCCCGCATGAGGGTCGAAGTAGAAGAGATGTACCAGGTCAAGCAAGCGGTTTAGCCGTAGCGCCGGCGTCCCGCCGGCCACGAGGGAGTGTGGGGCACCGCAAATGAATGATTTTCACGGCCAATCCCTCTCCTGGGAACTAAAGGACGGCGTCGTCGAGGTCGCCCTCCATCGCGCTCCCTGCAACGAAATTGGCTCCCTAACCCTCGAGGAACTGGAGAAACTTGCCGCAGCTCTGCCGAGCTTGGAACAAAGCGCCCACGCCCTGATCATCTACAGCTCCCTTGCCTCCGGCTTCTGCGCCGGCGCCGACCTCCGCGAGCTGTATCACCGCTCGCAGGAGATGGACCGTGCCGCCGCCCTCAAAGGAGTCCGCAATTATCTTGAGCGCATTCACCACGTGATGAACACGCTCGACGCCTCGCCCCTGACCACCATCGCCGCCGTGCATGGCGTGACCTTCGGCGGAGGCTTCGAACTCGCTCTGGTCTGCGACCTCATCATCGCCGACAAGATGGCCCGCTTCGCATTTCCCGAGCTGCGTCTTGGCCTGATCCCCGGCTTCGGGGGCATTCCGCGCCTGAAGCGCGACTTGGGCAACGCCGTCGTCCGCGACCTGCTGCTCACCGGACGCAGCTTCAACGCCACCAAAGCCCATCAGGTCGGTCTGGTCAGCCAGGTCGTGGCCGAAGGCGAAGCACTGCGCATCGCCCGCGCCACCGCCGCGCAGCTCGGGAAGTTCGACCGCCGCACCGCCATCGCAGCCAAACAGTTCATCAAGCCGATTCCCTACGAAGAGTTGCGCCGCGAGATCGACATCTTCTGCGAGCTGTTCACCCAACCCGCAGTCGAAGCCGGCCTGCGCAAGTTCGTGGAGAGCACGGATGCACAACCGTACTTGCCGTGATTCGCGAAAGGCGACCTTATAATCCAATGAGTCAGACTATGCACACTCTCGACCACACCCTCGACGAGATCCTTGCCCTCGCCGCCACCCACTTCAAGGTCCCGCGCGAGAAACTCACTCCCGACGATGACTTCTTCAAGACGCTCGGCATCGACAGCCTGCAGGCGCTCGACCTGCTCACCCGGCTCGAAACCCATTTCCACGTCGAGCTGCCGGACTACGAGCTGCAGGGAGTCACTGACTTTCGCACCTTGGCCAGCCGCATCCAGGCCCGGCTGTAGCATTTACAATTGCCAATTGCCAATTTCCAATTGCTTGGGAACTGGTTTGCCAATTGGCAATCGGAAATTGGCAATTGACAATCTTTCTTGATGCTTGATCTCGACCAATACGCCAGTCTCGGCGCCGCCCTGCGCGACGCCCTCGACCGCTGGCCCAATGAAACCTGCCTGATCGAGTCGGACCGCAACAAGGAGAAGACGCGTCTCACCTACTCCGACTTCAAGGAGCTGGCGCTGCCGTTGGCCCGCTCGCTCGAAGACGCCGACCTCAAGCCCGACGACCGCGTCGCCATCATCATGACCAACCAGTCGAAGTGGCTCATCTCCGCCTATGCCATCTTGCATGGCGGAGGCGTGCTGGTCCCTCTCGACTACAAGCTCACCGCCGCCGAACACCTGCAACTGCTGGCGCACTGCAAGGCGAGGGTTCTGATCGTTGAATACCATTTGTGGCGCGCCATCACGCAGAGCCCCGAGTTCAAGAACCACAAGCTGCAAACCGTTCTGGTGACCGAGGCTCCGCCCAGCGGCGATCTTGCCGGCGCCTTCCGTTGGGAGAATTTCCGGCGCAAGGGCGATCCCACCTTTGTGCCGCGCCAGCGCGAGGACGTCGCCTGCATCGTGTATTCCTCGGGCACCGCCGGCCGCCCCAAGGGCTGCGTCCTCACCCACGAGAATTATCTCGAGCAATGCAAGTCGCTCACCGCCTGGTATCCCTTCTGGCCGGGCGTGCGTTACCTGAGCATTCTGCCCACCAACCACGCCATCGATTTCATGGTCGGCTTCATCGGCCCGTTTGTCTGCGGAGCCTGCGTGGTGCATCTGCGCACCCTGCGCCCGGAATTTGTGCGCGATGCCTTCGTGCGCTACAAGATCACCTACGTCAGCCTCGTCCCCATGGTGCTCAAGAACCTGGAGCGCGGACTCAAGGCCAAGTTCGACGCCTTGCCAGCCCCGAAGCGTTTCTTGCTGAACCGCCTGATAAGCGTGAACAAGGCCTTCACTCGTTTGCATCCCAATCTCCGCCTCAGCCGGACGCTGCTGCCGCAAGTGCATCGCGCCTTCGGCGGACAACTGCTGACCATCATTGTGGGCGGCGCATTCATGGAACCCTCCACTCTGCAATTCTTCTACGACCTCGGCATCCCGGTCGCTAACGGCTACGGCCTTACCGAAGCCTGCACCGCACTCACGGTCAACGATCTGAAGCCTTTCCGCCCCGACACCGTGGGCAAGCCTCTGCCTGGAGTTCAGCTGCGCGTCCTCAATCCCGACGCCGACGGTATTGGCGAAGTCGCGGTGCAGAGCAAGACCGTGATGGCGCAGTATCTCGACGATCCGGAACTGACGGCTGAGACTATCGTCGACGGCTGGTTGCTCACCGGCGATCTGGGCCGCTTCGACGGCAACGGCCATCTGCAACTCTTCGGCCGCAAGAAGAACATGATCATCACCGAAGGCGGCAAGAACATCTATCCCGAGGATATCGAGGCCATCTTCGACAGTCTGCCGGTCAAGGAATTCAGCGTCTTCGCCGCGAACTACGTCTGGCCCGCGAAGAATCTTGGCGGTGAGAAGCTGATTCTGGTGCTTCGCTTGGAACAGGGACAGGAGTTTACCGAAACACTGAAAGAGGAGATCAACGCCCGCAACCGCCGCCTGCCCGATTTCAAGCGCGTCAGCGGATACCTCATCTGGGACCGGGATTTTCCCCGCACCGCCTCTATGAAAATCAAGCGCACAGTTCTCGCCGAGGAGATCGGCAAGCGAACCGATCGCGCGGCTGTGGTTGAATTGTGAGTCCGGCCGGCAAATTCCTTGCCGTGGTGAATCCCGCCGCAGGCGGAGGACGCTGCCGCAAGCTGGTTGGGCCTGCCCTCGACCGCCTGCGCAGTGGCGGCATCAAGCTCGACGTGGTCGAAACCACCGCTCCCGGCCAGGCCGCCGAACTCGCCCGCGATGCCTACGTCCGAGGCTATCGCCGCTTCATCGCCGTCGGCGGCGACGGCACCTCCTACGAAATTGTCAACGGGCTTTTTCCCGAGGCGCAGAATGCTGATCGGCCCACGCTCGCATTTCTGCCCCTCGGTACCGGCAACTCCTTTCTACGCGACTTCAGCGACCGCGGCGTGGAGTACGCCATGGAAGCCTTGTTGGCCAGACGTTCACAGCCTTGCGATGTCTTGCGGCTCACCCACAAAGACGGCGTCCTCCACTACATCAATCTCCTGAGCATGGGATTCGCCGCCGACGTGGCCACCATGCGTGCCCGCCGTTTCAGCGGCTGGGGAGAACTCGGCTACCAGTCTTCCATCTTCATCTGCCTGGCCCGCTTCCGCCGCCGCCCGTTTCCTTTGCGAGTGGACGGGGAAGAGCAGATCGACCGCCGTCCCTGCCTTTTTCTGACCTTCAACAACAGCAAATTCACCGGCGGCACGATGATGATTGCCCCCAAAGCCGAAGTCAACGATGGCCTGATCGAATACGTGCGTTGGGGTCCAATCGGGCGCGTGGGCCTGATCCGCAACCTTCCGACACTCTACGACGGCACCCACATCAGTCATCCCTTGGCCGAACGCCGCGCCGCTAAACGCATCGATTTCCACCTCGACGCCCCGGTGGATGTCATGATCGACGGCGAGGTACTCACTTTGCAATGTCAGACGCTCGACGTGCTGCCCTCCGCGCTCAACGTCGTGGTATAAGAAATCATTTGGTAATTGCGTAATCGGGTAATTGCGTAATTTGGTTTCGCTGAGCCCAGGTCTTCCAAATTACCCAATTACCCGATTACCAAATTACCCAATTTCCTCCATGTCTCAAGAGCGCAGAAAAAAACAGGAGAAGCGGCAAAAGCAGGAGCAACCAACAACCAGCCTGAGCCGCAAGATCATCATCGCCGTTGTGATCGCCGCGGCCTTTGCGGCCGCGTTCTACCTCGGCCTGCGCAAGCGCACCAGCCGTTACGACGCCTTCGCCCAATGCACCAAAGCCAGAGGCGCCCGGATGTATGGCGCCTACTGGTGTCCGCACTGTGCCGAGCAGGAGGATGCATTCGGCTCGGCTTTCCAGTACGTCAACTACGTCGAATGCGGCGTGAAGGGCGACGTACATGCCCAATCCGAAGCCTGCAAGCAGGCGGAAGTCAAGCACTACCCCACTTGGGAATTTGCCGACCGATCGCGCGTCGAGGGCAAACAGTCCTTCGAATTCCTGGGCAGCAAGACCGGATGCCCTCTGCCATGAACTCAGCAACCCGCCGAATTCATCTGGCTATCGCCATCCTCGCCGTCGCAGGTGCCATCGTCTCCTCAGTGTCGCTCTATCACCACTACGGCACCTCGCAGACCTCGTTCTGCGACTTTGGCGAAAACTTCAACTGCGACATCGTCAACCGCAGCGTGTATTCCTCGGTGTTCGGGATTCCGGTCGCGCTCATTGGCATTGCCGGCTACGTGGCGCTGCTGGCGCTGGCCACCCTGTACCGCGCCCAGGCCAGGACTCCCGCCCTGCTGCTCATCGCTTCGACCCTGGGCCTGGGCTTTACGTTCTACCTGACCTACATCGAAGCGTTTGTGCTGGGGGCATGGTGCATCTTGTGCCTGTCGTCGTTGGTTTTGATTCTTTTGATCACTGTCTTGTCGTCGGTATTGGTAGCCCAGTTCATGCGAAAGGTTTGAACCCTGTAGCGCCGGCGTCTCGCCGGCTGTCGTGGGGGCGTCTCGCCCCCACACCCTAGGGAAAGATGACTGCCGAAGCAGCCCAATCCGTCCCCAATCCCTCCGTGGTCGGCGACCTGCGCCTGCACGAATTCCAGAGCCGGATCTTCAACAACCAGCGCCTGCTCCGTGTCTGGCTGCCGCCAGCCTACGACGCCCCGGAAAACAAAGATCGCCACTATCCCGTGTTCTATCTCAACGACGGCCAGAACCTGTTCGATCGCGGCACCGCCTTCGGCGGGGTCGAATGGCAAGTGGACGAGACCGCCGACCGCCTCATCCGCGAAAACAAAATTCCGCCGCTGATCATCGTCGGCATCGACCATGCGCAAAAAGATCGCATCCGCGAATTCCTCGCCTACCGCACCATGAATCCGCCAGTGCTGCGCCCGCAGGGCAAGCGCTATCCGGAATTTCTCTTGAACGAGGTCATGCCGTTTCTGTATCACCGTTACCGCATCGCCCGCGGCCCGGAGAACACCGGCCTCGGCGGATCGTCGCTGGGCGCCATCGTGTCGCTGTACACGGTGATCGACCGCCCGGGCATATTCGGACGCCTGCTGCTGGAGAGCCCCTCGCTGTTCGTCTGCAACCGCCGGATGCTGAAATACAGCCACGCTTTCCGCCAATGGCCAGAGAGAATGTTTCTGGCCATGGGAACCAAAGAAGCTGGCCGCGAAGACAAAGACAAACAGGTAGTCGAAGACGTCCGCGAACTGGAACGCATCCTGCGCCGCGAAGGTCTGCGCGACGACCGCTTGCGGGTGATGATCGACGAAGGCGCGATCCACAGCGAGCGGGAGTGGGCCAAACGGTTCCCGGAAGCGCTGACCTTCCTCTTCGCACCGTAAACCGCTGACAAAAGCTGTCATTCCGAGCGAAGCGAGGAATCCCTACCCTCGTCACGAACGGCGGTGGAGGATGCTTCCCCATCGCCTGGCTCACACTCAGCATGACAATTCCTAACTGCGAGATAATCTTGTCCAGTACCTCCCCGCTTGCGCCCGCCCCTTCTCCGTGAGTAAGATGTTTTCTCTCTTTTCCCTCCCAGGAGGCCGTCTCCATGACTCGCAAAAATCTGTGCCTTACTTTGGCTGTCCTTTGTCTGATTCTCTTCGCCACCTTCGCCCCCGCTCAACAGTTCAACGACGCCCTGATGAAAGGCATGAAGTGGCGCCTGGTCGGGCCTTTCCGCGGCGGACGTGTGCTCGCGGTCACCGGCATTCCCGGCAATCCCTACACCTTCTACTTTGGCGGCGTCGCCGGAGGCGTCTGGCGCACCACCGACGGCGGCATCACCTGGACGCCGCTCACCGATAAAGAACCCTTCGCCTCGATCGGCGCTATCGCCGTGGCTGAGTCCAATCCCAGCGTGATCTACGTCGGCACCGGCGAATCTTGCATCCGCGGCAATATTTCCTACGGCAACGGCGTGTACAAGTCCACCGACGGCGGCAAGAGCTGGAGCTACATCGGTCTGAAGGACACCCAACACATCGCCCGCGTGTTGGTGAACCCGCACAACCCCGACATCGTCTACGTGGCCGCGCTGGGCCATGCCTACGGCCCCAATCCCGACCGCGGCGTCTACCGCTCCGCCGACGGCGGCAAGACCTGGGACAAAGTTCTCTACAAGGACGACAAGACCGGCGCCATTGATCTCGCCTTCGATCCCCACAATCCCAACGTGATGTTCGCTGCTCTCTACCAGGTGCAGCGCACCCCCTGGAGCCTGGAAAGCGGCGGCCCGGGCAGCGGCCTCTATCGCTCCGTGGATGCCGGCGCAACCTGGAAGCGTCTGGAAGGGAAGGGTCTGCCCTCCGGCATCATGGGCCGAATCGGCGTGTCGGTATCGGGCGCGGATTCCAACCGCATCTACGCGCTCATCGAAGCCAAGGAAGGCGGCCTGTTCCGCACCGACGACGGCGGCGACACCTGGTCCAAGGTCAACGACGACCAGCGCCTCACCCAGCGCGCCTGGTACTTCACTCACATCTTCGCCGACCCGCGCAGCGTGGACACCGTCTACATGCTCAACACCGGCATGTTCCGCTCGACCGACGGCGGCCGCAGCATCAACCTGCTGCCCGCGCCCCACGGCGACCATCACGGCTTGTGGATCGATCCCGTCAACCCGCAGCGCATGATCAATGGCAACGATGGCGGCGCTACCATCAGCGTGGACGGCGGCAAGACCTGGAGCACGGAATACAATCAGCCCACCGCGCAGTTCTATCACGTGGCCGCCGACAATCGTTTCCTCTACTACCTCTACGGCGCCCAGCAGGACAACAGCACCGTGGGAATCGCCAGCCGCAGCGACGACGGCTACATCGGCCGCCAGCACTGGTATGACGTGGGCGGCGGTGAAAGCGGCTACATCATCCCCGATCCCCGTGACGCCAACATTGTCTACGCCGGCTCCGGCGGCGGCGCGCTTACTCGCTTCGACAAGCGCACCGAACAGGAGCAGGACATTACCGTCTGGCCGGTGGACAGCAGCGGCCACGGCGCCAAGGACAACCGCTATCGCCAGGCCTGGACCGATCCCATCGCCATGTCTCCGCAAAATCCCGACGTCCTCTACACCGCGGCAGAGGTCATCTTCAAGACCACCGACCACGGTCTGAGCTGGACCACCATCAGCCCCGACCTGACCCGCAACGACAAGAGCAAGCAGGAAAGCTCCGGCGGTCCCATCACCAAGGACAACACCACCGTCGAGTATTACGACACCGTATTCACCATCGCCGAATCGCCGGTGCAGAAGGACCTGATCTGGGCGGGCACCGACGATGGCTTGATCCAACTCACCCGCGATGGCGGCCAGCACTGGATCAACGTCACGCCCAAAGGCATTCCCGAATGGAGCATGGTCAGCCTGATTGAAGCCTCTCCCCACGATGCGGGAACTGCCTACGCGGCCGTCGACGCCCACAAGCTCGATGACTACCGGCCCTACATCTTCAAGACCTCCGACTTCGGCAAGTCCTGGACGAAGATCACCGCCGGCATTCCCGATGGCGCTTACGTTCACGCCGTGCGCGAAGATCCCAAGCAGAAGGGCATGCTCTACGCCGGCACCGAAACCGGCGTGTTCGTCTCCTTCGACGACGGCGCCCACTGGCAGTCATTGCAGGGCAATCTTCCGACTTCGCCGATTCACGACCTCATCGTGAAGAACGACGACCTCGCCGTAGCCACGCACGGCCGCTCGTTCTGGATCCTCGACGACCTGTCCCCGTTGCGCCAGCTCAGCGCCCACGCCAACGACGAAGTGGTCCTCTATCAACCAAGCAGCACTTACCGTCTGCGCTGGCCGGAGTTCTTTGAGCACCGCCAGCCAGTCGCGCCCAATCCGCCCACGGGCGCGGTCGTTTCTTACTACTTCAAGTCCGCTCCCAAAGACGAAGTCACTCTCGACATTCTCGACGCCCAAGGCAAGGTGGTGCGCAGCTATTCCAGTGTCGAGAAGAAGGGCGCGGAGACGCCTCCCGAGTGGCCCGACCTGGAGCCGCCGCAGGAGAAGCTTCCCGTCGAAGCCGGCATCAACCGCTTTGCCTGGAACCTGCGCTACGAATCCGCGCGCAAGCTGCCCGGCGAAGTGGGCGCTGAATTCCGTGATCGCGGCCCCGAGGCTCTGCCCGGCAACTACCAGGTCCGCCTGACCGCCAACGGCAAGTCATTCACCGCGCCGCTGGAGATCAAGCCGGATCCGCGCATCAACGTTTCCCTGGCCGACTTGCAGAAGCAGTTCGACCTGGAGATGAAGATTCGCGAACGGCTCAGCGATCTGCACCAGACGGTGAACGACATCCGCACCACGCGGGTGCAGTTCCACGGACTGCAAAGCCGGCTGAGCGGCGACCCGCGCTTCAAGAACATCCTGGCCAGCGCCGACGCCCTCGACAAGAAAATGACTCCGGTCGAGGAGCAGTTGCTGCAGGTGAAGATCAAGTCCTCGGAAGCCAGCCTGAACTATCCGGTCTTGATCGACGAGCAACTGCACGGCTTGTTCTTCAGCGTGGACCTGGCCGACGCCGCCCCCACCCAGCAGCAGTACGCCGCCGTGGAGGCGTTGAGCGGTCAGGCGAACCCGCTGATTGCCCAGTGGAAGCAGATCATGTCCACCGATCTGGTCGCGCTCAATGACATGATGCAGAAGGAGAGCGTGCCCGCCATCTACATCGCTCCCGCCATGGGGGAGGGGTCAGCCGCCAAAGCCGCCGGCCAGAAATAATCACCCGAGGGGCACCCGGGCATTTCTGGCAAAAGAGATACTACGATTTCAACATTCGAAATTACCCGCAGTTTGTGGAGAAGCTGCGCTACCTTCATCGCAATCCGGTGAAGGCTGGGTTGTGCGAACGTCCGGAGGATTGGGAGTGTAGCAGTTTTCGCCACTACGCAACTGGGTGTGAGGGGCGGGTTGAGATCGAGTCAGAATGGACGGCAAGAAAACGCGAACGAGCGGCGGGAAGACTTTGTCCAGCGGTAGAACTGCCCCACTCAAGCCAAAACCGGGCTTGAGTGGGCCACCGGTCCCTCAAAAGTTAGATTGGGCGCCGTTGCCCAGGGCCACCCGCCGTCGGCGATAACAACTGAACGTGAGGAAGTGAAGCTGACTAGATTCCTGAAAGCGCTTCAGTCCCCAAGGCATGAGGGAAAGTTATCCTCGCAACCCATCGGGGTCTGTGACGGATGAACACCCCCGCCCACGTGGGAATAGAGGATTAAGTTTTATGACTCTTCACTCACGGCGAGATCGAACGCTTCACGCAAAAACGGAATGATCGTGCGCAGGTCCGCGGCGGTCCGGACAAGGGCGACGTGTGAGACGCGGTTGCCGCTCTGCCCGATTTTGATGAAGCACGGCGCGGCGGCCTTGCGACCGAGGTGAATCACCACGCGCAGTGCATCCCGCATGACCGTCAGGTCCGCAAAGATGCGTGTCGTGCGGAACAGCGCGTACCGGTTACGTGTGACTACCTCCACGTCGCCAAAGCCCCTTACGGTGGTCTCGAGTTTCCGGTAGAGATCGGTAAGTGCCGGTGGCCTACTTTTGAGCAAGGTAGCAGCGCTGCCGACCCCGCACGCGTGACGTTGGTTGACCTGCCGAAAGGTCCGATTACACCGCGGACATGCCCAACTCATAAAGTCTTTACCCGCACCCGCCTACTTTTTCCGGACCGGGTATCTTCCCTCATCGTCGTAGTACAACTTCCGCTCGTAATCTGACTTCGCACCCGGCACCGGCTTCTCCCCTTGCGAGCTGAAGCGGGGGGCGTCGGCTGCCGCTGCCAGCGGATTCTTGGTGGTGTACATGGCTTCGTCGAGCACGCTGCCCGACGGTGCTTTGGCCACTGCGAACACCCCGAACGGATTTCCATTGGTGTACGACACGCTGATGTAATCCGCCACCATCGGTCCCAGGTCCGAAAGCGGCAGCCAGCTCAATTGCATCGGCCCGGCCAGTTGGCTTCCCCCGGTCCAGGTCTTACCACCGTCTTCCGAAGTCACAAAGCCAACGTCCAATTGGCAAGTAGAAGACGTGCACTTGGCGACCGGATAGTAGTAATACACCAGGGTCAGGTGAGCGGTGTCGCCGGAAGTGTCGTGATCCACTCCGATCCCCGGAATAAAGTGGTCCACGGTGCTGGTGGTCGGGTCAATTGGAATGCGGCTCGGCGCAGTCCACGTCTGCCCATCGGCGGAAGTGCTCATCACAATATCGTTCGAGCTGCATCCGGTGCGAAAACGGCAATCCGCCCAGACCACGAAGACGTTTCCTGCTCCGTCAATTTCCGCGGAGGGCAAATCGAAATCGCGCAGGCCACCGGCCACCAAGTGTTCGTTGATACCGGCGATAGTCATGCTTCGTCCCCAGGTTTGCCCACCGTCGGTGGACCGAAAGGCGTTGATGCCAGAGCCCTGGAAGGGCACCACCACGGTCCCGTTGGGCTGCACCAGGGGCTCACCGCCGAGGCCGCCGGCATGGTCCGCGGAGGGCTTGCCCGGGCCCCAAGTCACTCCGCCGTCGCTGGAGGTGCTCATCAACACCTGGCCGGTACTGGCCGCCGCGTCCCATTCCGTATAGCAATTGCCGTAAAACGGACTGCTGGAGGTGTTGTCGCACACCGTCCAGTTCTTGTCGTCGGCATGGGTCTTGTCAATGACGATCGGCTTTCCCCAGTGGATGCCATCGCGCGAGCGGCTCACGGCTACGTCCCCGATGGGGTTTATCAACGGCAGGGTCGAGATCATCCACACGCCGTGTTTGGCGTCGTAGGCCACCGAGGGATCGGCAGCGCCATAATAAGGTCCATTCTTGTAGTTCACCGTCAAGGCCGGCAGGTAGCCCCAGGTCCAGTGGGCGCCGCCATCGATGGAAGTGGCAAAACCGACGTCGGCGCTGCCCCATCCGATGGTTCCCGGCCGCCGGGCAACGTGGAAGGCGCTCACAATGGTCGATCCCCAGGAAAATGTGTCCGGTTCCACCTCGGTTTTGTGCACGCTATCGGAGTTGGTGAACTTGTCGATGCTGATCTTTACTAGAGGATTCTGTGCGCGGGCCGGGATGACCAGTACCGGCGAAGTGGCCAACGCCAGTGCCACCGCCACAAACGCGAAAGTCTTGCTCGGGAATGTTCGATCCATCCGATTGTCCTTAAATGAGGTTGAGCCTGCTCGGAATCATCGCGGAGAAGCCAGCCGTCGCAAGACGCGGCATCTGGCAATCCGCGTCCGGCACTATACCCCGCTGGCCGCGAGGCTGTCTATTAAGAAGGGGGTCGTGCTGCAAGCCGTACGTTTTCGCCGTGCGCAGTTGGGTCGTCTCGCCATGCCGGGTGACGAATCCGCGAGGGCCTCTTGCAACCGGTGCTAAAATTCCTGGTTGTCTGCCGTGACGACTCGCTCACTCGCGATCATCCTGGGCTGCATCTTCCTTCAGGCAGTCCTGTGGGCTGAGTGCGCTCCGGACCACCGTTCTGAGAAGAATTCTGGGCTATATGTCGCGGACTTTGTCGTCAATGGGACAACCAGCATTGGTTCAACCGAGCTCGCAACGATTAGGGGCAAACTCATCGGTGCCTGTGTCGATGAGGAGAGTGACAATCTGGAACAGCTTGTACGAGCCTTGTTCGCGGACCGCGGATATTTCACGGCCAAAATCAACAGCCTTGACATCAAAACGATCGATCCACTGGCGGTGCCAAGACATGTAATGTTAGAGGCGGATATAACGGAGGGGGCGATATACAAGCTCGCAGAAATTAAGTTCGTTGGAAACCATGCCTTCACCGCGTCAACGCTTCGCGGCGCATTCACCCTCAAACCGGGCGAAGTATTCAAGAGGGACACAATAGCTAGCGGCTTGGGGGGCGTTCGGGAGCTCTACCTAGCGCGCGGGTTCCGAGATCTAATCTTCATACCCGAGACCCAGAATCTTTCCAACGCAACCGTCATTCTGACATTGAACGTCATGGAAGGCCCGCAGTACCGCATGGGTAAATTAAGAATCTCCGCCAAGCCGGAGATTGCCGATCGGCTTCAAGGCGCATGGGAATTGCCCGAAGGAGCAGTCTTTGACTTCAGCTATCCGACCAAGTACATAAACGCGAATCGATCTTTGCTGCCTACTGAATTTATCCAGGATGACTTGCGGCTGGTTCGGGACTGTCCGAACGCTTCGATTGAAGTCCGGCTGATCCTCGACCAAACGGACCCCACATTCCAATCACAGCCAACCGATGTCGAATGCAAAGGGGACCATAGCACCGTGAAATAGCGGAACGTACCGATTGGCTCGCAAACGTAAGCCGTATGTGCCGTACCGACCGATAACATTTGTTTCCGGGACGCACACTTCGTGCCGATTTCAATGTCCGCCGCAGACAAACCGGACGACCCTCTTCGGGCCGTCCGTTTCTGCCTCTTTAAGAAGAATGACTCAGTTGTGCGGCGGAGCCGCGTGCGGTGTCGCCGTGTGCGGTGCCGGAGCGCTCATATGCGGAGTGGCGCGCGGAGCCGGCGTAACCGTCCGTGGAGTGGAGGCCGGAGGCGCTCCCATCGCTGGCGCAGCCGGCGCAGTGTGTATGGTTGTCGTAATCGCACCCCGCTGCTTCACGGTCTCTGAGATTTTCCCCAGATTGCGAATGCTGCCGCGCGGAATTCCCAGCCCGGCGGAATCCTTGCGGACGGTAATCCGGTTCTGGGACACTCCCAGCGCCGGGTTCGTTCCGCGTCCCACGAACACCGTCTTATGGTCCGGAGTTGTCGGAGGCTGCGGCTGGGTAAAGCGCGGCGGCGGATTGACGACCCGCGGCGTGCCGTTCCATCCGCCCCAGGAGCCGGGGGTGCTTGGCTGCTGCCACATCCAGCCGTAAGTGGGCATGTAATACCAGGAACCGTAGTAGTACGGCATCCATCCCCACGGATAGCCAGAAACCCAGGTGTAGCCGAAACCGGGATAGTAAACCCAGGCACCGTTCATGAACGGGTCCCAGCCTGCGCCCGCGAAGTAAGGCTGCCACATCATTCCGTAGCCGGGGATATTGGAGTAGCTGCCGTAGTAATTGAGGTCGCTCATGCCATAGCCGTAGGGCGAGCTATAGTCGGAGGAGTCGCTGCTCATGTAGCGATCGTGATACTGCGCCTGCTGCTTGTCCCAGGAGTCGAAGGGATCGGACTCGAGGCTTTTCGCCAGCTTGTACTTATCGCTGTCCGCCAGATCAAACGTGGCCGACTGCTTCTTTCCCACCGCCAGCGTGCCCGACGGGCCTTCGACGTTCACGTCGCCCGTGAACACCGCCACCGTCGCCTGGGTGTCACCCATCTCCACCCGTAGATGCGCGGGCTGCGCCAGCGTCAGCTTCTCGTGGCCAAAGTTGAGCGTGAGCTCATCGCTCTTGCTCCCCTTGAAGTTGACATACGCGGTGCCCTCTTGCAGGGTTACAGTCGAAGCCCTGCCGCCAGCATCGCGCAGCGAGAGCTGCGGAAATTCGATCAGAGTATTCGGAGTAATGCGCAACGCGCTGCCATCCTCAAACTCGACCTCGGCACGCGCGTCCGCCTTGGTCTGAAGCTTGGTGCCCTGGGTGATCGGCATGTTGAGGATTGCCTTCTCGTAGCCTTGCCCGGTGTTGCGGTCGATTTGCACATTGCCTTCGACGTCGCTCAGACGCACGATTCGCGCCTGCGAATCGGCAAACGACGGAATCGCCAGCAGCAAGCACGCCAAGCCTGCCAGCGTCGTGCCCAGCTTACGGATAGACATAAATGTCTCCTGGGACTTTTTCCCCTATCTCATTAGAACACGAAAGGGTTGCGTTAGTTGCCCCTCCTCTATCTAGCGCCGGTTACGGGTGGGCCGGTGGTCGTTGGTCGTTGGTCGTTGGCCCTGGACGGCCTGCGCGGGCACGCCGAGGCATGAAAAATGCAAGTCTCACGCTGAGGTAGTCAGTCTAATACATTGATTTCACATGGCTTGCCATCTATGACAATTTGACGAGGACGGCTTGTGCCTTTTCGCGTAGGGTCTTTGCCTACCGAGTGACACCGGCGCGTTCCAGCAGACGCTGCGCTCGGGCGCGAACCGGGTTGATGACCGACTGGTCGGCGGTGATCTGTTCCAGCACCGGCGCGACGGCGGCGAGCTCTGGCAGGTTGTCTTGCTTCGCCATCTCCTCCATACGCTTAAGCTCATCGTCGAGCGCCAGCTTCTGGTAGCGATGGTAGTACTCCAGCCGGCGTCCGAATTCCAGGGTGGTGGACAGTCCCTGAAACAGTTGTGTCAGATCCTGAACAGCGGGAATGGTGGAATAGTTGTAGGTGGCCTTCGTGTTCTTCTGTGCGTCCCGGTACATCAGGGTCTTGACCCCGGTAGAGGCGAGGCCCTTTTTCCTGGAATCGACGTCCCCTTCAAAATAGTGCGTGCGTTTAGCCAAGTCGAAAATGCGGGCGCGAGTAGCCTCCGAAATTGTGAAGTCCACACGGAAGGCGTCGCTTTCAGAATTGGGAGTCAGCTTGCCGTCGGAGTAGTAGGTAGCGTTGCCGGTGGCCGGAACGAAGATAGCGTACTTATCAGGCTGGGATCCGGGAAAAACAAGATTGAACCCCACCGTAGGGATGACGGACTCCTGCGCCGCGGCAAGAAAACACAAGACCAGCCCAAACATCAGGAGCGAGACGGCACCGCGCGACTGCAGTCTGCGACACTTGCCCAGGGACATGTACAGGGAATTATGCCAAAAAATGAAGCGCACTGGGTTGTTGGGCCATCCGAAGGCGCCTGTCTCAGATACTAGCCCCGGACGTAAGTCCGGGGGTAGAAGTGGGAAATGGGAGGAGTCCCTTCAGGGACGGCACCTGGTCCGCAGCGTCACAATTCAGCCCGGCCGGTATCCCTCCGTGCGTGGTGGCCGGCGGGACGCCGGCGCTACTTCCCCACGGCACGTTGGCGCTCGAGCGTGGCTGCGGTGTGCAGGTGGCAGATGGCGATGGCGAGCGCATCGGCGGCGTCGGCGGACTCCGGCGGCGCGGCCAGGTTCAGCAGCCGCGTGACCATGTGCTGCACCTGCTGCTTCTCGGCCTTGCCATACCCCACCACGGCTGACTTGATCGAAAGCGGCGCGTACTCGGCGACTTCCAGTCCCACCGACGATGCGGCCAGCATGGCGACGCCCCGAACTTGTCCCAGCTTGAGCGCCGATTTTACGTTGAGAGCGTAGAAGACGTCTTCGATGGCCACGTTGTCGGGGTGATGCTCTTCGATGATAGCGGCGAGACGGTCAAAGATCGTAGCCAGGCGCGCCGGCATCGGTTCCCGCGGAGAAAGCTTGATGGCACCGCAGGTGACGCACACAAGCTTGCCATCGTGGCAGAGTTCGACAACGCCGTAGCCGGTGTACTCGGTGCCGCAATCAATGCCCAGGACGCGCATTGCAGGCAGTGTAACGCAGCTTGGCGGATTCGTTGTTGGCATTCAGCATTCAGCCCGGGCGGTGAGGTGGTGCGCGCGGGGTCCTTCACCCGGCTGAAGCCGGGTTCAGGATGACGTCAGGAATTGGCTTGGCTGAATACTGAATGCTTCAACAACACTTTGGTCGGCGCGCTTTGGCGACGGCATGCTCTCGCAGGAATGCTGCGTAGGCAGCTCGGGAAGAAGTCGTGCGGTGGCGCGCCAGGAAACGGGCGTAGGCGGACTCGTCAAAGATTTCGCGGAGTGTCGAGAGGAATACGGACGCCACCTCCCTTGCCTGCCGGGCGAGGACGCCCGGCCTCCATCGGCGCTTGGTGGCTACCTTCACGTACTCGCCGCGAGGGTTCATGCCTGCTCCTCCGCGGCGAAGCGGGTAGGAACGAACGGGGCCTCTTTCACCCGGGCTTGTTTGCGCCCGGAGAGGATGCGGGCCCATTCCATCGTCGACTCCAGCAGGATCAGCGCGACCATGACGACCAGAATTCCTGTCACCACGGCGTCGAGACGATCGTTGAAAATCAGGCGCGAAAGTTCGGGAGTTGGCGGTGCCGCCGCCAGTTGTTGAGCGTGGGCCAGAAAACCAATCCGCGGATTGGGATCGAGCATCTTGTGCCACGAACCGGTGAACGTCACGGAAACCAGCCATGCCAGCGGGACGAGCGTGACCGCGGTGTACCGGGCTTTGCCCATCTTGATGATGATGGTGGTGGCCACGCACAGTGCAACCGTCGCCAGCAACTGGTTGGAGATTCCGAACAGCGGCCAAAGTGAATTAATCCCACCCAGGGGATCTTTCACCCCTTGCCACAGGAAATATCCCCAGGCGCCGACGATGATGGCACTGGTGGCGAGAATCGAGGGATACCAACTGGTGCGGCCCAGTGGACGCCAGACGTGGCCGAGAGCGTCCTGCACCATGAAGCGGCCGACGCGCGTGCCGGCATCCAGAATCGTAAGGATGAACAGCGCCTCGAACATGATGGCGAAGTGGTACCACAGCGCCATCACGGCTTGCCCACCCAGGCTGCGGGAGAAAATGTGCGCCATGCCGACGGCAAACGCCGGCGCGCCTCCCGTGCGGTTGTAGAGGGTTTGCTCGCCCACGGCCTGGGCGAGCGAATGCATCTCGGCCGCGGTAATAGGAAATCCCCAACTGCTGATGGTAGCCGCCGCGGTTTCCGGCGCCTGTCCCACCACTCCCGCCGGACTGTTGATAGCGAAATACGTTCCCGGCTGCAGCACGCAGGCGGCGATGGTCGCCATGATCGCCACCATGGACTCGGCCATCATCGCGCCGTATCCCACCATGCGCGCTTCAGGCTCACGGCGTATGAGCTTCGGCGTGGTGCCGCTGGAAATCAGCGCGTGAAAACCACTGATGGCGCCGCAGGCGATGGTGATAAAGGCGAAGGGAAAGATTTTCCCGGCAAAGACCGGCCCGGAACCGTCAATGAAGCGAGTCAGCGGCGGCATGTGCAGCGTGGGGCGCAGCACGATGATCCCCACCGCGAGCAGGGCGATGGTCCCCAGCTTCACGAAGGTGCTGAGGTAGTCGCGCGGCGCGAGCAGCAGCCAGACCGGGAGCGCCGAAGCCGCAAACCCATAAATAATGATGAGCATCGCCAGGGTGGGCGCGGCAAGTGTAAACATGCGGGCAACGGATGGAGTTTGCGACGCCCACTGCCCGCCCCAGATGGCCAGCATCACCAAAATGAACCCCAGAATCGACGCCTCCAACACCTTGCCGGGCCGCAAGCGGCGCAAGTACACCCCCATCAGCAGCGCGATGGGGATGGTCATGGCGATGGTGAATGTGCCCCAGGGGCTCGACTTCAGCGCATTGACCACGATCAGCGCGGCGACCCCGAGCAGGATCACAATGATGCTGATGACAGCGACGTAGGCGACGAACCCGCCCACGCGCCCGATCTCTTCGCGCGCCATCTCGGTCAGTGACTTGCCGTCACGACGAACCGAGAACAAGAGGATGACGAAATCCTGCACGCATCCGCCAAACACCGCGCCCGCCAGAATCCAGAGCGTCCCGGGAAGATAGCCGAATTGGGCCGCGAGCACCGGTCCGACCAGCGGCCCCGGACCCGCGATGGCCGCGAAGTGGTGTCCGAACACCACCCACTTGTTGGTGGGGACGAAATCGCGGCCGTTGTCGAGGCGTTCCGCAGGAGTAGCGCGCTGGGCGTCGAGTGCGAGAACTCTGGCAGCTACGAACTTGCTGTAGAAGCGGTACCCGAGCGCATAGCTGCAGACCGCGGCCACCACCAGCCACATGGCGTTGATCTGCTCGCCACGGTGCAGCGCGATAGTGGCGACCGCCAGCGCGCCCAAAACCGCGACGGCCAGCCAGATTAGGATGCGGACGGGTTTGGGCATGGTTCCCGTGAAGAGTGATGGCAAGACACCGGCGAGCCCCCTTTCCTTCCCTCAGGGCAAGCTGCCGGCGCAAACGGCGTTCGTATTGTGGCGAATCTCACGCATCCGCGCAACCACCACCTCTGCTATCGGAGCTTGTTGCTGAATCGCGCCGTGTTATAAATCTCGCACATGCCTACTGCTCGCCAGGGGTCGATCCATCTGTTCCGGCTCGCCGGAGTTGATTTGTTCCTGCATTGGTCCTGGTTTCTGGTGGCGGCGTTTGAAATCAACGGCCGGTCGAAAAGCTATTCCTCTCTTACCTGGAACGTATTGGAGTATCTGGCGCTGTTTTTTATTGTGATGCTTCATGAGTACGGTCACGCGCTGGCCTGCCGACAAGTTGGAGGAAAAGCGGATCAGATCGTGCTGTGGCCTCTCGGTGGGGTGGCCTTTGTGAACCCGCCACCACGCCCAGGCGCTACGCTTTGGAGCATCGCGGCGGGGCCGCTGGTGAATGTGGTGCTCCTTCCGATCCTGTTGGTGCTCGGCTTCTTGAGCCGATCGTTGGGGTGGGCCACGGTGATGCCCAACGCCTATGCGTTACTGCGGGCAGTCGCGTTCATCAACTTTTTATTGCTGGTTTTCAACATGCTGCCAATCTATCCGCTGGATGGCGGTCAGATTCTGCGGTCCCTGCTCTGGTTTGTGGTTGGGCGCGCCCGCAGCCTCATGGCGGCCACTATCATCGGCTTCGTCGGCGTGGCGGGGTTCATCCTGCTTGCCTTGTGGATACATTCCGTCTGGTTTGGCGTTCTCTCCGTCTTCATGCTGCTGAATTGCTGGGGCGGACTGCGACACGCGCAAGTGCTGTCACGCCTGGCAAAGCTGCCGCGTCGCGACGGGTTTGCCTGCCCATGGTGCAAAACAGCGCCACCTGTGGGAGACCTTTGGGTTTGCGGAGAGTGCAAGAACGCATTCGACACGTTCCAAACCCAGGCTGTCTGTCCCTACTGCGCGGCCCAGTTTCCAGTGACGAAGTGTTTGGACTGTGGTGAACTGCATCCCGTGAGCGAGTGGATTGCTCCCGCCGTTGCGGCTCCGCCGCTGTAATCCCTGCTCCAGTGGCCGGTCAGCTGATCGTAGAGGTGGGCACGCCCTGGGTTGTTGGCGAACAACTCCCATTGCACTCATGATCGGCACGGAAGTCTGGCCTGCTCATCATTTCTTCTGGCCTGCCTTGATCTTTGCCCATCGTGCCTTCTGCGCTGCGGCGATTCTCTTGCGTCCGGCAGCCGAGATGGTTCGCTTCTTGCGGATTGCTGCACGTTTGGGTTTGCTCCCCTGCATGTAGACTTTCCCGAACGCAGTTAGAGCGGCGGTTACGCGGTGGAGTTCACCTTCCAACCGCATGCGTTCCTTCTGGAGTTGACCGACTACAGACTGCATCAGTGTTTTGGGCATGGGCCATCCTATCATCCGTTCAACTCCTCATCCCGCCAGTTTCTCCCCCGACCGCAGCTTCCACACAATCTGCCGCAGCAGGCCGAGCCAGAGTTCCGCGTCACCGGCAGGCACGTTGAGGTGGCGGACCAGGCGGCGCACCTTGTCCTCCGTCGAGGCCGGCGCGCCGGATTTGAAGTAGCCACTGAGCCGCAGAGCCTCATTTAGCAGTGCGGTCATCCGTTCGACCTCGCCTGCCGCGGCCCGCTTCGGTCTCTCCTGCTGCCCCCTGGCCTTCGCATCGCGCACCAGTTCGTAGAGGCAGACCGCGACCGCCTGGCCCAGGTTCATCGAGCTGTGCGCTTCCCGCGTCGGGATGCGCATCAGCCAGTGGCAGTGGCTGAGGTCCTGGTTCGAGAGCCCAACCTTTTCCGAGCCGAACAACAGGGCCACTCGGCTCGATGCCGCTTCCTTGCGGATCAGGCGCGCCCCGTACTCCAACCGTCTCAGAGGATGCCGCAGTTCCCGATGACCAACCGCCGTAGTTCCAACCACCAGGGTGCAGTCGGCCACGGCGTCGGCCACATTCTTGTACTCTTCCGCACTCGCCAGCAGCGCCGACGCGCCCACCGCCGAGCGCGCCTCGCGAAAGGCAATCTCATAGGGGTTGACCACTCGCAAGTGAAGGAAGCCGAAGTTGCTCATGGCACGGGCGGCCGAGCCGATGTTCAGAGGGTTGCGCGTAGCCACCAGCACAACGCAGAGACCGTTGCATGCAGACGGAACCGGCAAGGCAGCCAATTTTACGACACGCACAGCATAGTATGCTCTGCGTCACACGAGTAGACCGCCTTTAATGGTAATCTTACTGTTCCGTCTCGTAGGAAAAAATGGCCGGAAGTGTTTCCCTTCACCGGAACCGCTGACCGGAACCACATTCATGCTTACTAGAAGGAGCAGGCCATGAGAGTCGGCATGCTGACCGGCGGAGGCGATTGTCCCGGACTGAACGCAGTCATTCGCGCCATCGTACGCAAAGGTTGTTTTCATTATCAGGACCAGTTTGTGGGATTCCTCGAGGGCTGGCGCGGCCTGCTGGAAGACAAGACCATGCCGCTGGACCTCTCCAGTGTCGGCGGCATCCTGCCGCGCGGCGGAACCATCTTGCGCACCTCGCGCACCAACCCCGCCAAGCATGGGGATGGCCTGGACAAGTGCGTAGCCGCCATCAAGAAATATGAACTTGACGCCCTGATCGCGATCGGCGGCGATGACACCCTCTCAGTGGCACAGAAGCTTCACGAGAGAAAGGTCAAGGTCGTGGGCGTGCCCAAGACCATCGACAACGACCTGGCCGGCACCGACTACTGTTTCGGCTTCGATACCGCGGTCAACGTGGCCACCAGCGCCATCGACCGCGTGCATACCACTGCCGAGGCCCACAACCGCGTGATGGTCGTGGAAGTCATGGGCCGCGATTCCGGCTGGATCGCCATCTACAGCGGCATCGCCGGCGGCGCCGACGTCATCTTGATTCCCGAGACGCCCTTCGACATCGAGAAGGTCGCCGAGACGATCCGCCTGCGGCACGCCCGCGGGCGTTACTTCAGCATCGTGGTGGCCGCGGAAGGGGCAAAGTTCGCCACCGATGTCGACACGCAGCGTGGCGAAGCCGTCGTGCAGGACCTGGGGAGGGACGAATTTGGCCACGTGCGCCTGGGCGGCATCGGCAACGTCTTGGCGCGCGAAATCGAAAAGCGCACCGGGTTCGAGACCCGCAGCGTGGTCCTGGGACACATCCAGCGTGGCGGCTCCCCCAGCGCGTTTGATCGTGTGCTGGCCACCCGCTACGGTATCGGCGCCATTGACATGGTGCATCGCGGAGAATTCGGCTGCATGGCGGCGCTGCGCGGCAACAAGATCATCTCCGTCCCACTGCTTGATGCCATCGCCAAGAACCGCACCGTCGATCAGGAATTGATTGACGTGGCTTATGGCATCCTCGACAAGCTGACTCGGGAAAAGGAAAAAGAGCCGGTGGAGAAATAGTCTTCATTGCGTTGACAATGGGCCGTTGCCAATCAAGAATCCGCTGAGCATGGATCTGTTCACCCACCTGGCTCCGTCTCTTCTGCAGATCATCGAGTTGCTCCCGGTGCTGGCGGCCGTGGCGATGATCTTCATCGCGCAACGGAAACCGGGCCGCAGGTCCCACCCAGCTTCCGGGCTCTATTGGGTGGAATGTGCATTTTCCCGGCTGGCTCGGCGAAAAATACTGTCGCTGGTGGTGGTCGCCCTGCTGGTGCTTACCCTGCGGGCGGCATTGATTCCCCTGCTGGGGATTCCCACGCCGCGCTGGGACGATGAGTACAGCTACCTGCTCGCGGGACAAACCTTCGCTTCCGGCCGGCTGACCAATCCCACTCATCCCATGTGGGTGCACTTTGAAAGCTTCCACATTATTCAGAAGCCGACGTATCAGTCCATGTACGCGCCGGCGCAGGGCATGGTGCTGGCACTCGGCATTCTGTTAGGCGGAAATGCGTGGTGGGGTGTTTGGCTGGTGACGGCGCTCGCGTGCGCCGCGCTCACCTGGATGCTGCAGGGTTGGGTGCCTCCGGGCTGGGCCCTGTTCGGGGGACTGCTGGCGGTGATGCGCGTGGGCATCCTCAGCTACTGGATGAACAGTTACTGGGGAACGTCCATCGGGGCTTTGGGGGGAGCGCTGGTGCTGGGAGCGCTTCCCCGCTTGAAAAAGCATGCGCGCGCGCGGGATGCAGTCCTCATGGCGGTGGGGCTGGCGATTCTGGCCAATAGTCGTCCCTATGAGGGATTCATCCTCAGCCTGCCGGTGGCGGTGGCTTTGCTGATCTGGCTGACCGGCGGCAAGCGACCGCCCTTGCCAGTCGCGGCGCGCGTGGTACTGCCGATTCTTCTGATTCTGGTGGTCGCCCACGGCGCCATGGGGTACTACTTCTGGCGGGTCACCGGGAATCCGTTCCGCATGCCATACCAGGTGAACCGCGAGACTTACGCAATGGCGCCATATTTCATCTGGCAGAAGCTGCGGCCTGAGCCGCATTACAACCACGCGGTGATGCAGGACTTCTACACCAACTGGGAGCGCAAGGAGTTTCTCGAGACGCAGTCGCTGGGCGGGCTCACGGTCCGCACTCTGAACAAGGTGGCAGAACTTTGGAAGTTCTATCTGGGGCCGGCGCTGACCCTTCCGCTGCTGGCGTTTCCCTGCATCCTGCGCGACCGCAAAATGAGGTTTGTGTTGTGGGCCAGCGGGTTCTTTCTGCTGATGCTGATTCCGCAGACCTGGACCTACGCCCACTATGTCACCCCGGCGACCGGCCTGTTTTACCTGGTGCTGGTGCAGTGCATGCGGCATCTGCGCCTGTGGCGCTGGCACGGGAACAACACCGGGCAGTCGCTGGTGCGGGCCGTGCCGGTCATCTGCCTGGTCATGATGATTGTGCGGGTGACGGCGATCGCGTCCCACACCCCCATCGAACCGCGCTGGCCACGGGGCAACCTGGAGCGGGCCACGATTGAGAAGCAACTCGAAGGCACACCGGGGAAGCACTTGGTCATCGTGCGGCAAGGGCCGGTCAATATCGACAAGGAGTGGGTGTACAACGGGCCTGATATCGATGCCGCGAAGGTGGCTTGGGCGCGCGATATGGGAGAGAAAGTGAACGAAGAACTGGTGCAGTACTTCCATGATCGGCATATCTGGCTGCTGGTGGTGGGCAACCAGCCAGTGGACTACCCGCCACCAACGCTTACGCCCTACCCTGGCTCAGAAGGTTCGCCGTCCGGGACCGATACGAGCCCTCGCAAGAATCCATAGCACTCCTTTGTGTCCTTCGCGCACCCTTCGCGTGCTTTGCGGTTAAAGGCTTTTCCTCACCCTCAGCACATTCCCGACCTCGCTCACTGCATACACCGCCAGGAGGATCATGACCGGCTCAATAGGATGTCGATAAGTGCTCCACGGATGGGTCACGTAGTAAACCAGCGGAAAGATACCCAGCCCGATGGCATAAGGAGCCACCCCGATTCCCTTGCGCCATAACGCCAGCATCGCCCCAAGCCCAGCCAGCAGGCTGATCGGCAGCCACACGAAAGCGTTGGGTGCTGTCCAGAAACTAACCAGCCGCTGGCCACACAGGCGCACGAACTCCCCCGGGTGCTGCCGGATGAATTCCATCGCGACCGCCCGCTTGCTTTCCATGAAGCGGATCTCGCCCAGCTGGTTGTATTCGGTGGGATCGACCAGCGGGAAGCCTCCGCGGAAATCGTAGAGATGGGTCACGCCTTCGTGGTTGCCGATCCAGAGTTCCAGGCCGAAGTTGTCGCGCACCGGAATCAAGCGGTGGAAGGTCGCGTAGTTTCGGAGGGTCCAGGGCGCGAGCACGAGCAGGCAGATCGCGACCGACGCCAGCCAGGGTTTGCGGGATGCGCCGCGCTGCACGATCCAGAGCCAGACCCAGCAACAGGCGAACACGGGCAGCAGAGTGGTGTTGGTGAGAGCAGCGACTCCGGCGAGGCCTCCGAAAAGCAGCCAGTGCGGCATTGCTGCCGCATCGGACAATTTCCCCAGCAGCCACAGGCCCAACACCAGCAGCAGCCCGGAGAGTGCGCTCTCCCACAGGCGGATGGAGACCACGACCTCGTACAGCCAGAGCGCCCAGATCCAGGCGGCCACCACCGCTACGAACGGACCGAACCAGCGTTTCCCCAGTTTCAGAATCAGGACCGCGGTGAGGGCGGAGAAGATGGCGTTGAGCGCCACGGCCAGGCAGAGCGAGGTGTAGGTATAAGGTCCGGTCAGCTTGAAGATGCCGGCTAGCAGGTAGGGGTAAACCGGGGGCTGCTGGGCGGTCGGGGCGAGCGGGGTGTGGGGCCACGGCGAACTGAAACCTTTGCCCGAAACCACGTTCCAGGCGATGCGCGCCGGCTCGTTCTGCTCATAGAATCCGCGGGCGGCATGGGCCGGCAGCAACTGCCCGGCCACGATGACCCGTACCAGGAAGGCCACAGTGAACAGGGTCCAGGGCGAGCTCAGGGCGCCGGCAATGAGCCGCCAAAGGCGCGCATTCCGCATGGTTGCAAGGCATTGTAGCAGCGGTTAGCGGTCACCCCGGCAAGTGACTGCTATCACTGGCCGATGAGAGGAATGGAGTCATAATTAGAGTGGAAGGCCAGGGCCCGGATGTACCGGACTCGGGAAGGAGGACGACCATGAAAACCTGGTCCGTCGTGTTCCTGATTGTTGCGTTGGCGGTAGCGATGGCGCCCGCGTTCGCAGCCCAGAAAACCGCCCCGGGGGTACCCAAGTACGATCCCACGACCGAAGCCGTGTTCAAGGGCACGGTAGAGGCAGTCACCGACCGGCAATGCCCGGTCAGCGGCAGCATGGGATCGCACGTCCTGCTCAAGCTGGGAGATGGCAGCACCATCGAAGTGCACCTGGCCACCACCAAGTTCGTGAAGATCTACGACCTGGTCCTCAACAAAGGCGATGAGATCGAGGTCACCGGCGTCAAGGTGAAGTTTGAAGGCGTGGACACCATCTTTGCCCGCCAGGTGAAGCACGGCAACGACACCTACGTGTTCCGCGACAAGGACGGCCACCCCGTCTGGTAAGGCCCGGTCAACCACCTGGGGGCTGGCCCGGCCTAACCCTTTGATTCTAGAATTCGGGGTGCCCCACCCGAGCCGGGTTTGCTCGGGTGGGGATTTCAGTCTGTCCAACGCGGAGAAAGATGCCCATTCGCTCTCTTCGCCGTGCCGTCCACTCGGACTCGATTTCCACCGCACCCTCCTCACCCGTCGAGTAATGACGGAAACTACTCCAGGCCCAATCCTCCGGACGCTCTACCAGTCCACGAATCACTGGGTTGCGATGCATATAGCGCAGCTTCTCCACGCGCTTCTTCTCGCTCCACACGTTGAAGTCGTAATAACGCGCCTGCCAAAAGTGCTGTCCGTCACCGATCAGTCTCCGAGCTACTGACTGCTTCATCGCTTGCAGCGCTCTCGCCAGGGTTTCGCGTTCCGGCTCGCTGATCAGCAGATGTACGTGCTCGGGCATGACCACATAGCCGGTAACATAAAACCCATAGCCCCGGCGGGTTCGTTCCAGAGCACGCTCAAACAGATTCATAGCCCGCGCAGAGGCCAGGAGGGGTTCACGGCGATAGCAACTAAAGGTCACAAAATGGAGCTGGCGAGCCTGCTGATACCGTTTCAATCCCCAAGGCATAGGTGAAGACTATGCCGGTTGGTCGTCGAGAGCAGTGACGGGTGAACAGGAAATCCCCACCCGAGCAAACCCGGCTCGGATGGGGCACCCCGAAGGGTAGAATCCAGGCGTTAGGCTGGGCCAGCCCCCAAGCCTGATCTTTAATGGGTCTGGCCAGAGCGTCAGCTACGGACGGAACTTTGGGGTCGGAAGGTTCGTATAGTTTTCATGTCACAACAGATATCTGGACAGGGAGGGGCCTCTTGAACAATCGATTGTTTGTCAGGGCACTGACTGCGCTGATCGTTCTCAATGTTGGGTACGCCGCTCACGCGCAACGCGTTGTTGATCAGGGCATAGTGATCGAAAATGTCACTCTGATCTCGCCGGAACGCGCCACCCCGTTGCTTCATGCAGATGTCGTTATTCACGATGGCCGGATCGTTGAAGTCGGCACGAATCTTGTTGCCAGTCCGCACGCACGGCGAATAGACGGGAGCGGGCGATTTCTCATACCGGGACTGATCGATTCGCACGTGCATGTGGGCCACTCCGCGGCCCTGGATGACGACGCAATCGATGCCCACCCGGAGCTTTGGGCTGCCTATCGCGCGCAGGTTCCACGCGCCTATCTTGCGTTCGGCTTTACCTCCGTCGTTGACCTCGACATAACGCCAACCGACCAAGCATGGTTTGAAGGTACGCGGTTGCATCCCCACTTCTATTCGTGCGGCGGAGGAATAAAGGTCGCCACCGGATATATGGCATTCAATGTTCCACCGCCCTCGTCGCCGAACTTTCCCAACTTGGTTTACGAACCGAAAGAAGCGGACCACTGGCCCAAATCGCTGAAGCCTAGCGACTACACGCCCGAACGCGCGGTATCACGGGCTGCAGATGCTGGCGCCATTTGTGTGAAAGCCTTCGTGGAGTCTGGATTCGGCATGTTCAACTGGCCCTATCTGCACACCGAGACGCTGCAAAAGATCCAAGCCGTCGCTAAGGAGCGCAAGTTGGTGCTCATCGTCCACGCCAACAGCGTTGATAGTTGGCAGTCGGCGCTTGATGCCCATGCTGATATCATCGCGCACGGTCTGTGGGTTTGGCCGGGCGATTTCGGGAATTCCGCGCCGCCCCCAGCAGCAAGCAATGTGATTGCCGCCGCGTCGCGCCTCAAAACGCGTGTGCAACCGACAATGCAGACAGTGGCCGGGGAGCGCGCGATGGTTGATCCAGCCCTGCTCGATGATCCCAGGCTCACCATGGCGCTGCCGCCGGGGGTGATATCTTATTTGCGGTCGGCTGAAGGCGTGAAGGCCCGCAATGCGCTGCTAGACAACTATCGGAAGGCCTCCCCACCACCGGGCTTCGAGCCATTGCTCAAGGCAACGATTGAAAGAATCCGAGCCACGTTCAAGATCATGTTGCAGGAGCATGTTCCTCTCATTTTCGGGAGCGACACGCCTGCGGCCGAGGGCTTCGGCAATCCTCCGGGGCTGAATGGACGGCTTGAGCTGCAGAACTGGGCCGACACCGGTGTTCCATTGCCTTTGATCCTGCGGGCCGCGACGCTCGACAATGCAATCGCTTTGGGACTGTCGCACGAATTGGGCTCCATCGAGGCCGGCAAGCGAGCTGACTTGCTCCTACTCAAGGAGAATCCGCTCACGAATGTCTCAGCCTATGACTCTATAGAGACCGTCTTTCTCAATGGCGAACCAATCGCCCGAGAAGGACTGCGTGCGCACGACTAGCGAACACCAACCCACAATCCGGTCTCACTCGAAACCCTGCTATCCGCACCCAAGTGACGGGCGCATTCGGAAGTGAGATTCAGTGTTCCGGCGCTTCCGTTTTGGTTCTCCAACTTCGCGGACCGCACTTGAGCACATGCCCGTGGTGGAGCAGGCGGTCGAGCATGGCACTCACAGCAGCGGCATCGCCCAGTAGCTTGCCCCAGTCTTCCACGGGGCGATTGGAGGTCAGCATGGTGCTGGCGCGCTCGTAGCGGCGCATGATGATCTCCAGCAGTTCTTCGGCGGCGGTGAGCGGCAGCTTGCGCATGCCCAGATCGTCGATGATGAGCAAGGGCACGGTTACCAGGAACTCCATATGCTCCTTGCGTGTGCCGTCGAGCGTGGCCTCGGCCAGGTCATCGAGCAAGGTGTGGGTTTCGCGGTAGAGCACGCGGTATCCCTGTTGGATGGCAGCCTGGCCGATGGCTTGCGCCAAGTGACTCTTGCCGGTGCCGGGTGGGCCTAGAAACAGGGCGTCTTCGTGGCGGCCGATGAAGGCGCCAGTGGGGGGCTGGCCCGGCCTAACCCTTTGATTCTAGAATTCGGGGTGCCCCTCGATAAGAGCGAAGGCGCTGTCAAGGGCATAGTTCTCCTGGGCGGTGCGTCAAGCACCGCAGTCTCGCCAGAGGAGGTTGAGGACCAAGACTCTGGAAATCTCACTGGGAATCACTGTGCGGTGGACTTACGTTCCACCAACCATCGATTCGGCCTAACC
>JAIQET010000039.1 GCA_020073645.1 Terriglobia bacterium
CTTCCACCAGGCTACCGGCATACATCACGGCCACGCGATCCGCAACTTGCGAGACCACAGCCAGGTCATGCGAGATGAAGAGCATGGTCAGGCCAAACTTTCCGCGCAATTCGGCCAGCAGTTCGAGAATCTGCGCCTGAATGGTGACGTCGAGCGCGGTGGTGGGTTCATCGGCAATGAGCAACTGCGGCCGGTTGACGATGGCCATGGCAATCATCACCCGCTGGCGCATGCCGCCGGAAAGTTGGTGCGGATAGTCGCGGGCGCGCTGAGCGGGATCGGGAATCGCGACGTCGCTCATCGCCTCCACGGCGCGGTTCCGGGCCTCTTGGTTCGAGACCTTGCTATGCGCGAGGAGAGCCTCGGCGATCTGGTCGCCGACGCGCATCACCGGGTTGAGCGCCGTCATGGGCTCTTGGAAGATCATGGCGAGTTGTGATCCGCGAAGATGGCGCATGGATTCGCCGGGGATTTGCAACAGGTCGTGCGAGCCGCTTCCATTGCTGAAGACGATCTCGCCGGAGGCGCGCGCTTGTGGTGGCAACAGGCGCATCAATGCGAGTGCGGTAACGGATTTTCCGGAGCCGGATTCGCCGACCAGGCCGAGAACCTCACCCTTCGTGATGGTGAAGCTGAGGTCGCGAACGGCGGACAGATGCATGGCGCCGGCTCCAGCGTGGGTGCCAGTGGGGAATTCGATTATCAAATTGCGGACGTCGAGCAAGAGATTGGCCAACGAAATTATCCTAGCAGGCGCCTTGGCTGATCGGAGCCGAGAGCTTGCCCCGCCGGACCGGGTCAGAGACCCGGTCCCACACAACACAGCTAGTCCCACACAGTTACTGCCCCAGAATCAGCGGCAGGCCATTCTTGCTGTTTCCGATGACCACCACTTTGGAGTTGGCACTCTTGGCCAGGTTTTCTGTGGCCTCGATGCCTTTCCACTCCAGAAGCTGTGGGCTTATGCCTTGTGCGACGATCTGCTGGAAATCGCGAATGCCGCCAGCCTCGATGCGCTTGCGCTCGGCTTCCTGCTTCTCTTTCTGCAGGCGGAAGTTCATGGCCAAAGCTTCCTGCTCGGCCTGCTGTTTGGACTCGATGGAGGCTTTCAGAGTGGCGGGCAGTTGGATATCGCGTAGCAGAATGCTTTCGACGATGAAGCCCCGTCCCCCGAGCCGTTCGGCGAGCTGGTCATAGATTTGTTTGGCCACCATTTCGCGTTCGCCGGTGTAGAGGGCATTGGCTGAGTGCGAAGCGGTGGACTCGCGGATGGCGGCCCGCAGGTTGGGCTCGATCAGAACGTTCTCATAGCCGGGTCCGATCTTCTGGTAGACGTCGGCGGCCTTCGCTGGATCCACGTGGTAGATGAGCGAAGTGTCGAGATTCATGACCAGGCCTTCGGCGGAAGGTACGCTGGCCGATTCCTTGATTTCCTGGGTACGGATGGACATCTCGTTGTTGGTCTTGAAAGGGTTCACCAGGTGCATGCCTTCGGGCAGGACCTCGCCGGTCACGCGCCCGAACAGGGTGAGCACTCCCACGTGGCCGGACTCCACCCGGGCCACCGCCGAGAACAGCAGAATCACGATCAAGACCGCGGCCACGGCCAGACCCAATAGCCGTAACCCGAAACCCCCGTTGGCGTCAATCACTCGGCCATGGCCTTCATTGAACATAGGCATAAAGTTTCCTCCCCGCCGAAAATGTAGTAGCTGGACTTGGGCATTCTAAGTGACGATGCACCTGCGGCGCACTGACCTCCCCTTTTCTAAGCCCAACGAACCTGCTGATTTGTTATGGATTGGGGTCGCTGGTTCGTCTTACATGCGACAGGGATTTTTTTGGATTGCGGCTTGCGGCCGAACACGGTTTGGCAGTGCAAAATGCTTCACATTGACACCCCTGGGGCAGGGACCTATGCTGCGAAGGTCTTACTCTGGGCGTAGAAGGAAATCTCATGAACGGACTGATCCTCAGTTCCCCGCAACGCAGGAGCTTCATCTTTCTTGCGGCCGTGCTGGTGCTCGCATTTCTCGCGCCGGGCGCTCAGGCGCAATTTACCTTGCGCAAGATCAGCGTTGACACCTTCACCAACACCAGCAGCCAGCACAAGAGCGAGGTGGAACCTGACACCTTCGCGTTTGGCTCGACCATCGTGAGCGCTTTTCAGGTCGCACGCATTTTCAGCGGGGGCGGTGCGGACATTGGTTTTGCTACGTCGACCGACGGAGGCAACACTTGGGTCCATGGATATCTCCCGGGACTTACCGTGAACTACAAGGGTGGAGCTTTCTCGGCAGCCAGCGATGCGTCCGTAGCTTACGACGCCAAGCACGGTCAGTGGCTGATTTCGGCGCTTCCCCTGAGTGGCGTGGCCGACGTGAGCGTGAGCCGCTCCCCCGACGGCATCCACTGGGGAAGGCCGATCGCGGTCGACCGCAGCGGCGGGGACGACAAGAACTGGATTGTGTGCGATAACACAGCGACCAGCCCGTTCTTCGGTAACTGTTACAGCGAGTGGGACACGCCCACCACCTTCATGAGCACCTCCACGGACGGGGGGCTGACCTGGGGCCCGGCGAAATCGACCGCGGACCACGCGATCGGTGTCGGCGGCCAACCCCTGGTGCAACCGAATGGCACCGTGGTCGTGCCCATCGCCGGTGGTACCGGCCTCATCGCCTTCACTTCGACCGACGGAGGCGCCACCTGGGGCCGCACCACGACGATCTCGAACGTCATTGAGCACGGGGAGTCGGGTGGCCTTCGAAGCGCAGGCTTGCCTTCCGCTGAAATCGATGCCACCGGGAAGATCTACGTGGTGTGGTCGGACTGTCGTTTTCGTAGCGGCTGCAGTACCAATGATCTGGTGCTGAGCACTTCCACGGATGGTACGACCTGGACCGCGCCCTCGCGCATTCCGATCGACCCCACCACGAGCACGGTCGATCACTTCATCCCCGGGCTGGGCGTGGACCCGAATACAGCAGGCACCACCGCCCATCTCGCTCTGACCTACTACTACTATCCGGTTTCCCAGTGCGGTAATTCCTGCCAGTTGGACGTGGGTTTTGTCCTTTCCGACGATGGCGGCAACACGTGGACGGCCGGGAAACAACTGGCCGGGCCGATGCAATTGAGCTGGCTGCCCAACACCTTTTCCGGGTTGATGGTTGCCGATTACCTGTCCACCTCCTACGTCAACGGAAACCCGTTTGGGGTCTTCGTGGTGGCCCGCGCACCTTCCGGGGGCGTCCTCAATCAGGCAGCATTCACCACCACCACTCCGCTTCTGGCTTCCGCGGACGAGCCCCGGTTCAGTTCCAGGGGTGACAAGCCGGTGCCGAACGCGAAGTCGGACTTCGTGAGAAAGTACTACGACGACGAATGGCGGTTCCCGATTCCACCGCCCAAGAAACACCTTAAGAAGTAAAGGGGACTCGAGAGTCGCCGGTCAGCCAGCTGATCGGCGGCTTTCTCCCTGCGTAAATATGCAAAATTGTTCACATTGACAGTGCCAGATTGCCCAGAATATAGTCCGAGCACGCCCAGGCCACGTGCCGCGCCTTGCTGGTGGCCCGGTTTGCTTCCCCCACGGCCGCAGCAATTCACCGGACGTCTGAATCTCAGCTCAAAGGAAAATCCTGATGACCCGTGTTGTTGGTGTCTCCGCGCTCTTACTCGCCATGCTGGCGCTCAGCGTGGCACTGATCCAGCTCAGTACCGACACGTTTACTAACCCTACCAGTCAGCACATGACGGAAGTTGAGCCGGACACCTTTTCGTTCGGTTCCATGATTGTCACCGCTTTTCAAACCGGCCGCATCCTGGACGGGGGGTCCGCCGACATCGGGTTCGCTACCTCGACCAATGGCGGGGCGACCTGGAGTAACGGCTTCCTGCCGGGAATCACCACTTTCTTCCAGGGCGGAAACTTCACGGCGGTGAGCGATCCGTCGGTCGCCTTTGACTCGGCTCACGGAGTGTGGATGATTGCTTCGCTGGCCATCACGAATGCGGTTGGAGAGGCGGTCCTGGTGAGTCTTTCCAGCGACGGCATCAATTGGAGTAACCCCGTCACCGTAAACAACAAGAACGGATTTGCGGACAAAGACTGGATTGCCTGTGACAACAGCGCCAGCAGCCCATTCTTTGGCCACTGCTACGTGGAGTGGGACGATGCCGGCAACGGCGACCAGATCAAGATGAGCGTCTCGACCGATGGCGGCCAGACATGGGGAGCGGCTAACACGTCTTCGGGAGCGTTCGGGCTGGGTGGACAGCCGGTGGTACAGCCCAACGGAACCGTGGTCGTACCGTTCGAAGGCGTTCAGGCCTTCACCTCAACCAACGGGGGTGTGAGTTGGACCAGGCCAGTGACGGTTTCCCCCACCACCGATCACGGGGTGGCGGGCGGACTTCGTACCTCGGCCCTGCCTTCTGCCGAAATTGACGCGGCGGGCACGGTGTACGTGGTGTGGCAGGACTGCCGCTTCCGTACCGGGTGCAAGTCCAACGACATTGTGATGAGCACTTCCAGCGATGGCAAAACCTGGTCCGCAGTGAGCCGGATTCCGATCGATCCGACGACCAGCACCGTAGATCACTTCATCCCCGGAATTGCCGTGGATCCCACGACTTCCGGGAGCACCGCGCACCTGGGCCTTACTTATTACTTCTACCCGTTGGCCAATTGCACCAGCGCAACCTGCAAGCTGGGGGTCGGCTTCATCTCCTCGCAGGATGGGGGCAAGACCTGGAGCCGGGCCACCAAGGTGGCAGGACCGATGAAAACCAGTTGGATCGCGAACACGACCCAGGGTCGCATGGTCGGCGATTACATCTCTACGTCCTACGTAAACGGGAAAGCGTTCGGCGTGTTCGCCAAGGCGGTCGCGCCCACAGGTGGAATCTTCAACGAGGAGATGTTCACCCCGGCTACGGGCCTGAGTACGGAAGAGAACGGGCCGACCTTCAGTTCGGCGGGCGAGCAACCCGTACCCGGTGCTCACTCGGATCATGGCCCAAGGAAGTTCTACGACTTGGAAGGCCAGGTTCCCATTCCGCCTGAGAAGCAGAAGTAAGTTCATTCTTGTAGATTCTGGCCGCCGGCACCGCGAGGACTGGCGGCCTTACTTTTGTTTCCGCAATTCAATCTCAAAGCCTAGTACCCTCGGTCTCCTTTTCGCGCTAGTATTCATCCAGGGTGAGGGGACGAGGTCGCTGTCCCGCAGTTCGCCCGCTGTAGGGGCGTATGGCGTTAGCACTGACAGAAGGCGAACTGAAACAGTTGGTCGATGGATTTACTGCCTACGTCGAGCAGCAGAGGAATCACTACTTCCCATCCGCCGTACCGCTCGATCTCCAGCAGAAGGGACCTCTAGAACCTTTCTTCTCCCCGACCCTGTTTGACCGGGTCAGGATGGTTGAGCTTCAGCACGAGCGATTGCCCGGCCCTCCCCAGTCCGTGCGAGACATTTTGAGCAGGCACATGGAAGTTCCAGAGATTGCCCACATGGCCTCTTTTACCATGGTGGACGTGGTGGTCTTCCAGGAGACCGTCACCCACCGGCGGCTGTTTCACGCGCTGGTGCATGCCGCCCAATTTGCCCTGCTGGGAACGCGGCCGTACCTGGAACTTTATATACGAGCCTTCGCCAGAGCCGGCAGGTACCTGGCGGTTTCTCTGGAAGTGCAGGCTTTCAGTATGGACGCCCAGTTCGCCGAATTCCCTTCCAACATATTCAGCGTGGAGGACGAGATCCGGCTCTGGGCGGAGCGAGGTTTGTACCGGCAGCACTGAAGTTTGCTCCAAGTCCGCGCCCGACGCCGATTCCACCGCATTTTCCACATCAACACACTCTCCGAAATTTGTGCCCACAGTCTGGACCAGAAAGACTGAAGCCGCGAAATGCGGCGCGGGACGCCACTTGCGCAGAGATGACAGTGCGGGGACTGCACCAAATCCGGTCAGGAGCTTGTGGAGCGGCTGCACTCGATTGCAGGCAAAGCAGATATAGCTGGGTGTTTTTGATTGACTATGAAAATAGGAGGAGTAAAAACACAATCGTTCTTTGACACGTTCTAAGTTTTCCCGGTTGGTGCGGCGTCCGGGGCTCGAGCGAAGTCACTCTTAGCACCGCAAGGTGGAGAAGAGAAGGCGAGCAAGGGTCTATAGCAAAGCGCTGGTCGAGGCGAACAAGAGCACAATGTCGAAGGCAAGATAGAGTCCCGAGGCGTTGAACAAGTTTATCCGGTTGGCGGTAAGCCCGGAGCCCGAGCCTAGATCGCTCGTAGCACCCCGCAAGGGAAGCCACGAGGTCAGGTCGGCAAGGGTCTAAAGCGAGCTACTGGCCGAGAGGAATGCGTTCAACATCACCTCGGGATTCTTATTTTCTGCGGGATTGCTCGTGTGGGGACGGGCGACCCCGCCCGTCCAGCCGCGAAACGGCGGCAGAACTCTAGGCGGTCAACTGCACCAGCGGCTTTCGCAGCCCAGTCTGCAGCGACTCCAGAAATTCCTGCGCATACCTCAAGCAACTGAGCCGATCCGGAACATCCGCCCTGATCCTTCGCGGATATTCGTCATAGGTACGCCCGTCCAGCAATCTGCCATTCTTTACCTTCCTGACCCCGCCCCACTGCTTGAAGAAGAAGGGAACCCTCTGGGTCCGGCACTGCTCGCGGATCGAAACTACCCATTCCTTCTTCATGGGCCGGGCTCCCGGCCCGCTTTCCCCGCCCACGATGACCCAGCTAATACCGGAGAAATCGATCTCGCCGAGGTCTTCCAGGAGCGGCTCAATCGAGAGAAACCGGACCTTGGCCGGGACCTGCCGAAGATGATCTACCCTGGGCAAACCGTATTTCTTGTCTTCGACGCTCACACCCCACCAGATGTTCCTCTGCTCCGCCGCAAATTCCAATTTGCCGCTCAGCAACTCTCGCAGCCTCTCCGACCGCTTCGTCAGCACCTGATAGGTGTGCCAGTTCGCGGTCGCCATGACCTGCGACACAGCCTCGACATAGTCGTCCGGCACGCCAGTTTGGAAGAGGTCGCTCATGGAATTCACGAACACGAGCTTGGGTGAGCGCCATGTAAAAGGTTCGGTCAGTTTCTCCGGTACCAGCCGAAGATCAAATCCTTGTTCGTAAGGATGGCCCTTCACCCCACGAAACCGCTCGGCAAAGGTCTCGGCGTAGCAGTGTTTGCAGCCGGGGCTGATCTTGATGCAGCCGCGGACCGGGTTCCAGGTGGCGTCGGTCCATTCGATGTGGGAATTGAGGGACATGATCTTTAGAATAAGCCGAGTTGATCGTCGCTGCCCTTGAGAGCTTTATCCCAAAGCGTGTAGGCAAGCGCGTGACGCGAAAACAATCCGACCGCATAGAGCGGAAAGTTCTTTTCGTAGAAAAAGACCTTGCGCATTGAATAGAACGGTGGAGGAATATACTTCATCGTCGCCATACTGGCGGTGAACTCCTCAGCTAGGAAGCGCGGGAATTCTGAACCTGCCTGTTTTGCGGTCTTCCAGCGATCATGCCAAGCCGACGTCCCAAGCAACTGATCGATCTTGGACGGGTTCTTGATGTAGTGCTTTTCAGCGCGAAGTGCGTCCGTGTACAAAGCTAGCAACACGATAAAATCAACATATTTCTTTGCGAGCTCTTGGAGTGTAGCGAACTTAATACCGATGTCATTGGGGTCAACGAAGCACAGACTAAGGACTTTATTGGTTTTCGAATACCGCGGAATAGCTGCAGCGATCTTATCAACATTAGCGTCGCAATCTCCCGGAATGAACGTGACGTCCGCTGAGGGAGCGTGCAACCGTACGCGGGCGCGCAGCGCCTCCAGTTTCTCTGGATCTTGTTCGCAAAATATGTACTTGTCAAACGGGACTTTGAGTTTGAGCGCCTGAATTGGAGACCCTGCGATAACTCTCTCCGTATCGCGAATGTGGCTGTACCCAGCGCCGGCGTACAACTCAATGTAGACTCGTTTCCATTTCTCTTTCATACCCTTGGAAAATAGCGCCGCATAGTATGCGACCAGCCTGTGCTTCGCCTCAGTCCACACCCCAACGTCGTTACAGGTCAAGCCGTCGGCCTCGACATTGACGGTGTTGTAGTCGAGCGCATTCACATCCAAGATTGTATGACCGTCGTATGTGAGCGCGGCAACTATTGCCCTCCAAGTGCCAAGCCAGTAACTCGCTCATCGTGGTCGAGTCCTATAGCGATATGTTCCCATGCTTCTTAGCCGGGTCCTTGCCCGCTCGAGCTGGGAACTACCTAAGCATCGCCAACGGTAAGTCCTGCGAAACCGCAGCGCGGATTCCCAGGGAAGCAAGGAATTCAGGCAGGTCACCGATTCCATTCGCACGCAACGCTTCTTGAAGATCTTCAAAGGTGTGCACTTTGAAGAAGCACTTCTTCGGACTGAGGTAAAGCAGCGTTTTTTTTCGGGCACTCAGCAGGTTGACAACGTTTGTCAGTGTCCCTTTGCTCACCCCGTCCCATAGCATGAGGCCACAGTCCGCCTCTCGAGCCATGGCCAAATCCTTGACCCCGTAGTAGTGGCGGTCACGTTTCGCGCCTGGCTCAGCCGTATGGGGCCGGGTCGGCCAGTCTCCGACATTGTTACGGCAGACGTCCATGCTGTAAACCACCACGTTCCGGTAATGGCTCTTTGCAAGGTACCTTTGGACCGCTTTGTCAGCGCCGTTTGCATCACCGACCAACACCGTGAGCTTCTGCTTCATGATGTTGTCGAGTCGCTCCCTAACATGGGGACTCAATCTCGACACAGCACGCGAGCCGGCAACAAAAACACGGGTCATCCTCTAACTCCTGGTGCGCGTTAGCGCGATCGCATAGACGGCCTTCACGTTGCCTTGCTTCCTGAGGGCTTGGGCAACAACATTCATCGTCGCGCCCGACTGAAGCAAATCATCAATCAAGAGCACCCGTTTCCCTTCGACGTTCTTGTCAACAGCGAATGCCGTCTCCAGCGCCGCAACCCGCTCCGAAAAATCACCGACATCCTTCATTTGGGGAGTGGCCCTCGTCTTCTTGAGCGAGGTGGTATCAACGGGAATCTGAAGCGCTTTGCCCAGTTCCGTGGCAATCTCAACTACAGGCTGCGCGGCACGCTGCTTGGATGGCGGCATCGGAATGATCATATCGGGCTGGATCGCCCAGTTCCTCACAAATCCTGCGACGGCGTCAACGATTGCCGAAATGGCAGTCCTGTCGCCTTTGTATTTTAACCGGTATACCAACTCACCCAGCGGTGACCGTTGGGTGTCAAATTCGGGGTGACCGAATTCGTTGTACCCGATTAGGGTGCTCGATATCGTATGTAGGTCAAGAACATACCCGGCATCCCAAGAGCCTTTGATGTCCTTGGGATGAATTTCCACGGGCAAATGCCTGTCTTCCGGACTCATTTGAAACTCAGGCTACCACGTTCCTCTACAGCGGTATATTCCCATGCTTCTTAGCCGGGTTCTTGTCCCGCTTGGTCTCCAGCATCTCCACCGGCTCGTATCAACATCATATTAGATGCTACAATGATGCTATAATCGCACCATGATCGATGTGACGCAGGACATTCATTCGCTGACCACATTCAAGCGCAACTCGTCGGGCCTGATGAAGCGCATGAAGAAAACCGGGCGTCCGCTGGTACTCACTGTGAAGGGCAAAGCCGAGGCCGTGCTCCTCGATGCCGCAACCTATCAGGAAGTGGCCGGTCAACTCGACATGGTGGCGAGCATCCGCCGAGGTCTCGCTCAGGCCCGTAAGGGCGCGGGGCGGCCAGCGGACGAGGTGTTTGACGAACTGGAACGGGAAGATTCGATCCGGTAGATGGCTTACCACGTCATCATCACTCCGGAGGCCGAGAACGACCTCAGGACAACCTATCGCTACATTCGCAGCCAGGCACCCGTTGCGGCGCGCGACTGGATCCGGCGCGCGCGCCAAAGCGCCAAAAGCCTTGCCCGCCGCCCCGAGCGGTGTTCGCTTGCTCCCGAAAGCGCGTCATTTGATGAGCCCATCCGCGAACTGTTTTTCGGTTCGGGTAACCGCGGAACTTATCGCTTTCTGTTCGTTGTGCTCGATAAATCGGTTTACATACTGCACGTTCGGCATGGATACATGCTCCCGCTATCCTCCCGGAACGGCTAAAGTTTTCGCTCTTTTTCATAACCCAATCGCTTAGGAAATGTGGTAGGATGTAAGCAGATGCCGACAGTTCTCCGGTTTGATGGACTGCGGGTGGTGGTCTATCCGAACGATCACCGCCAGCGCATGTTCATGTCATCGGAAGAGGCTGCGAGGCGGTATTCAATCTGAACTGTCCGGCGGGACCGGTCGAGCTCCGGGAAAACTACGGCTTCTCACGGCGGGGAATCACGCAGATCCAAACCGTCTTGGCGGAGCACTTGGAGGAGCTATGCCGGGCATGGGAGGGCATTCATGGCATTGCATGACAATTTCGAGCTGGCAAACCAGCGTGCGAAGGCACTGGAGGGGGCCATTCCGAAGGCCGTCTCTGCCCATTACGACCGCAACAACGGGCACATCGTGATCCGTCTTAGCTCAAGACTGATTGTGAGTTTCTCACCACGCGATGCACAAGGACTAGAGAATGCCGATCCATCTCAGCTTGAGGAGATCGAAATCAGTCCATCGGGCTTCGGAATTCATTTTCCCAGACTGGATGCGGACCTCTACGTGCCGGGTCTCTTGGAGGGGTTCCTGGGCTCAAAGAAATGGATGGCAGCCAGACTCGGACAGATTGGCGGTCAATCCAGAAGCAAGGCCAAGAAGGCGGCGTCCAGAGCGAACGGCAGGCTGGGCGGAAGGCCCAAGAAGGCGGCTAGAGGGTAGCTCCCCGCAGATCAGAATGGCTCCACTCACAGCGGTATATTCCCATGCTTCTTCGGCGGGTTCTTGTCGCGCTTGGTCTCCAACATCTCTAACGCCTGAATTAGGATTGGAGGCTGAACCTTAAGGAACCGCTTGTGCCTGGCTGCGTTGCCACACGGTGGGTCCTTGACAAAGGTATCATATATGTTACCATTGCGGCCAGTTGAGATTCTCGAATACCTCGACTGGAACGGCCGCAGCCCGTACGCCGAGTGGTTTGAAAGCCTGAGCGCGCAGGCCGCAGCCAAGGTGGCGGTAGCGATTACGAGACTGGCGCAGGGCAACTTCTCCAATGTGAAGGGCGTTGGCGGCGGCGTTTACGAGTGCCGAGTCAATTTCGGGCCCGGCTTCCGGATTTATCTCGGCAAGGACGGAGAGCGCCTGGTCATCCTGCTCGCTGGTGGAACCAAGAAACGGCAGCAGAAGGACGTTGAGGACGCGATGGCCAGATGGCAGGACTACAAAAGGAGAAAGCTGCACGAGTAAATCAGCCATGCCCTTAACCCGCGATTTCAAAGAAACCATCCGAGCCCGCGTACGGCGTGATGCCGCGTTCCGCAAGGAGCTTTTGCGCGAAAGTGTCGAAAGCTTCCTCTTGGGAGACGTAGAGACGGGCAAGGCTGTACTGCGCGATTTCATTAACGCCACCACCGGTTTTGCCGAACTCGCGGAAGTCACGCACCACTCTCCCAAGAGTCTGATGCGGATGCTGGGCCCGTCCGGCAATCCGCAGGCGCGCAACTTGTTCGAGATTGTCGAGTATCTTCAGCGCAAGGAACGAGTCCGCTTCAAGGTTGCCACAGCGGCGAGGTAGTTAAGGAGAATGTCGCTCGCGACCCGTTTTGATCCTTATAGCGGTATATTCCCATGCTTCTTCGGCGGGTTTTTGTCCCGCTTGGTCTCCAGCATCTCCAGCGCCTGGATCAGCTTCTTGCGGGTCTCGCGGGGTTGGATGACGGCGTCGAGGTAGCCACGGTCGGCGGCCACGTAGGGGTTAGCGAAGCGGTCACGGAACTCTTCGATCTTGCGACGGCGCATCTCTTCGCGGTTTGCTGCGTGTTCCAGGTCGCGCTTGTACACTATGTCTACGGCGCCCTCGGGGCCCATCACTGCTATTTCTGCTGTTGGCCAGGCGTAGTTCACGTCGGTGCGGATGTGCTTGGACGCCATGACGCAATAGGCTCCGCCGTACGCCTTGCGCGTAATTACCGTCACCTTGGGAACCGTGGCTTCGGCAAAGGCGAACAGCAGCTTGGCACCGTGCTTGATGATTCCGCCGTACTCCTGGTTGGTGCCGGGGAGGAACCCAGGGACGTCTTCGAAGGTCACCAGGGGGATGTTGAAGCAGTCGCAGAAGCGCACGAAGCGCGCGCCCTTGATGGACGCATTGATGTCGAGCGTGCCGGCCAGGACTGCCGGCTGGTTGGCGACGATCCCCACCGAGCGTCCGTTGAGCCGGGCGAATCCGACGACGATGTTCCTGGCGTAATGCTCCTGGACTTCGAAGAAATAGCCGTCGTCCACCACGCCGTGGATCACGTCCTTGATGTCGTAGGGAATGTTTGATTCCGCCGGCACCACTTTGTCGAGCGCAGTGTCGGATCGGTCTACGGGATCGGTACAGGGCTTGCGCGGCGGGTCATCCAGGTTGTTGGACGGGATGAAGCTGAGCAGCTCACGCACCATGGAGAGACATTCGGCGTCGTCGTGCGCCATGAAGTGGGCCACGCCCGAGGTCTCGTTGTGCGTCATGGCGCCGCCGAGCTGGTCCTTGGTAACCTCCTCGTGGGTGACGGTCTTGATCACGTCGGGCCCGGTAATGAACATGTACGAGGTCTTATCCACCATGAGGATGAAGTCGGTGATGGCGGGCGAGTACACGGCGCCGCCGGCGCAGGGGCCCATGATGGCCGAAATCTGCGGCACCACACCGCTGTAAAGCGTGTTGCGCAGGAAAATATCAGCATAGCCAGCCAGCGACATCACGCCTTCCTGGATGCGCGCGCCTCCGGAATCGTTCAGCCCGATCACTGGCGCTCCCATCTTGGCGGCCAGATCCATGATCTTGACGATCTTGGCGGCGTTGGTTTCAGAGAGAGAGCCGCCGAACACGGTGAAATCCTGGGCGAAGACGAAGACCAGGCGGCCCTCGACGCGGCCGTATCCGGTGATAAAGCCGTCCCCGTAGTACTTCTGTTCGGTCATGCCGAAGTCGCTGCAGCGGTGGGTGACCAGCTTGTCGGTCTCCTCGAAGGTGCCTTCGTCGAGCAGGAACTCAATGCGCTCGCGGGCCGACATCTTACCTTCTTTATGCTGCCGCTCCTGGCGCTGCGGCCCGCCACCCGCCTCAGCCAGGTGGTCGCGCTTCTTCAGCTCTTCCAGCTTCTGTTCCAGGTCCATGGCGGAAGATTATAGCGGGTTGGATGGGAAAGGGACCCTAGGCGCTAGGCTTGTGGAGTATGGACCAGGTTAGGAGGTTGGCAGGAGGCCTCAGTAGAGTGAACTAGAGCCTAAAGCCTAGCGCCTGCCCCTCAGTCCAGGCTGGAACCTATCGGCTCGTATCGGTACTTCTTGCCGTCCCAGAAAAGGACCGAGGTCATCTGATCGGCGCCGGCTTCTTCGGCGAAAATCGCGTTCATAGTCTTCTTCTTGAGCGTCAGTTTCTTCACCTGGATCTGCTTGTAGGGCAAATCGATGACGACGAATTTGGCTTTGGGCGTGTTGGACCGCCAGGCTTCGGGCCCGTCGCCATGAATAATGAGCAGCACCATGCTGCGGCGCGCGGGATCATCGGTGACGAACTCGCTCGAGAGCCTGGGGTCGCCATAGCCAAAAAAAGCAAAATACGGATCTATAACCACGAAACTGTGTTCGTCCGCATCCATCAACGGGTTGGTGCAGCGGGCGGCGATCACCAGATCCTCAATACCGTCGCCGTTCAGATCGCCCCGGAATGCGTTTGGGCCGGCGAATAGCGTGCAGGTTTCGCCGAACTGTTTCTGCACGAAACTGTTGTCGATCGCGGCCAGGGAGGCCGTGTGCTGCGCGGCGGCGGTGAAGGTCAACGACGCAAGCAGGACTACGAGCACGGAAGCAAATCGCAGGTAAGACATAGGCCTACTTTAGACCCGATAGCCGGGAATGGGTAGAGACACCATGGGTACGTTGGTAACGTGGACCTAAGTGCTGCGCTGAATGATGCCCGTGCTCCGATCGATTGACTCGCCAAGAACAACCGTCTTCAGCGGCTGCGAAAGTGTTCCCAACCTTGAGGCACCAACTCGTACCCCACACCCTCCTTGTTCCTCAAGAAGACTTTCCGGTTGCGGGTGACATGGCCGATCTGGGTGATGGGGAGCCCAGCGAGGCGGGCGGGAACGCGCTTGCTCCGAGGCGCAGCGAACAAGAGCTCGTAGTCTTCTCCGCCGTGCAGGGCAAAGTGCAGGTCTACCTCGCGGGCCGGTCTGCCTATGCTCGCAGAAGGGATGGCTTCTGCCTGCAGCTCGGCGCCCACGCCACTTTCCTCGCAAATGTGGGTAATATCTGTGGAGAGACCGTCGCTGGTGTCAATCATGGCGGACGCCAGGCCTTTCTCCCGCAGGATGCGCCCCAACTCCAGCCGGGGTTCGGGAAAGAAGTGCCGGGGAAAATCCCGCGGCTTCAGCTTGCGCTTGATCTTCATCATGCGCTGCACGGTGGCGGCCGAGCCTCCCAGTTCCCCGCTGATGTAGATGCGATCTCCGGGCCGCGCACCCGAGCGCAGGATAGCCTTGCCTTTGGGCACTGAGCCCAGCACCACGATATCGGCCAGAACGCCATCCGGAGATTCGGACGTATCACCTCCGGCGAGGGTCACCCCGAATTTGCCGGCGAGGGTCAGCAGGCTGCGCTGGAAAGCATTCACCCAGCTCTGGGGCAGGTGGCGGGGCAGTGCCAGCGACAAGAGGGCAGCCAGCGGTTCTCCGCCCATGGCGGCAATGTCGCTGAGGCCGCGGGTCAAGCAGCGATGGCCGACCGACTCGGCGGGGTGCCAATCGCGGCGAAAGTGAATGCCTTCGAGGGTGAAGTCGGTAGTGATCAGCGCTTCGTGACCGGGGGGAAGGCGTAGCACGGCGCAATCGTCGCCGATGCCGGCCATAACACTGCCTCCTTTCGGCGCCAACCGGCGGATACGGGCAATCAGCGCTTTTTCAGCGAGGGGCACAGCGGAATCAATATACAAGGGCGGAACCTCATTATGAGCTGGAACCATGGGGTCCGCCGGGGGTCTCGCCGTAACCCAGCCGTAACCCGTCCTGTCGGACGAGGGCCGATTACCGCCCTTGGTAACAAAGAAGGGTGCTCTGTGTCGTTGACAGGGGGGAACCTCCTTTGTTACCGTTGCGAAGCTGTTTCCAACACCTTTGGCCGAGCTAAGTGCTGCATTCGGTTTGGATTGCAGCATTAGCGTTGTTTTCAGGCCTAGCCTGGTTCCGGTAGGACACGGGCGCGTCGGGCCCATCCACAGACAGATGGGGGCGCAGTCCGGGCTCAGGATGGAACTGCGGGTCTTGTAACCGCAAGCCGCCCGCGAGTGGTCCGGTCCTGAATACTAACGGAAGGAAAATATTGCGCAAACGCTTCTACATCCTTTTTGTCGCCCGCGGTGACGACGGGCAGCTCCGCAAGATCCCTATTCCTCTCCACTATCTGTACGTATTTGTGGTGGGAGCGGCGATCGGGGCCCTGAGCCTGACGGGGATTGCCAGCTCGTACATGCGAATGCTGCTCAAGGTCTCCCGCTTTAACGAGCTCCGGACCCAGAAAGACGAGCTTACGAACCGTTATTCCAGGCTGGAGCAGGTGGCAAAGGAAAAGGACATCCAGGTGGCATCGCTCGGGTCGCTGGCCAGCGAAGTTTCTTCGCTGTACGGCCTGAAGCCAGAGCCTATCCTGGTTGCCGCGTCTGCGGAACACTTTCAGGACGCCCAAGTAACATCCTCCCTCGATCAGTTTTACGCTTTGAAGACTTCCGCGCTGACGGGTGCGACCGCGACCGGCATTTCGCTGGGTCTGACCCGCAATGCCACAACGGCGGACTGGCTGCGGGCCAACTCGGCCCCCAACCTTTGGCCGGTGGAAGGCTCCATCACTGGATCCTTCGGAGAACGTATTGATCCGTTCAACGGCGAAGGCGCGTTCCACAGTGGTGTGGACATTGCTTCTTCCTACGGACAGCCGGTAATCGCACCCGCCGATGGCGTGGTGGTCTTCGCCGACCTCCTGGGCGGTTACGGCAGGGCCATTGTCATGGACCACGGCCATGGCATTACCACCCGCTACGGGCACTTGGCGAATTTTGCCGTGGCGGCCGGACAGTATGTGCACCGCGGCGACACCATTGGGTATGTTGGCCTCAGCGGCCGCAGCACAGGCCCTCATCTGCATTACGAAGTCCGCATCAACGACACTCCAGTCAATCCCCACAAGTACCTGCGCATCACCCTGGCGCACAGCGGCGGATTCGCCGCCGGCAGCTAAGAGCAGACCTCGGGCGTCAGACCTCAGACCTCGGCTTTCCGACTTTCCGACTTCACTCGCAACCTCAGGACACAATCGCCCCGCTGCAAACACCTCTAAAGTCCGAGGTCCGAGGTCTGCCTTCTACTGTCTCAGTCCCATCCACCGCTCTGAGACGACGATCGAGTTTCCCGGGTTCTGGGGATCGTAGCGGACCGAGGTGGGCAAGCCGAGGCGGCAGGAATGGAGATTGATGCGCTGGCGAAGGTAGGTGACGTCCTGCGAGGCTTCATAGGACACACCGGCCACATCGTACTGGTAGATGAGCATGGTGGCGGCCCGGTTGTCATGGCGGATCTCCTGCACGTCAATCACGGTACCGTCCGTGATGCGGCCAATGCGGTCCAGCCATGCCCGTCGTTCGCGCTCTATATCTTCCGCGGTCTTGGGCTTGCGCCGCAGCAGAAGATAGGCGGCCAGCAGCACGCCCGAACCGCCGAGCACCAGAGTATAGAGGCGAAATGGAATCATGACTTGCAGGACGGAGAACCGCAGCGTAGTGCACAGCTTCCAGAAACAGGATAAGGCCTAACCGCCAATCGCGGAAGAGGCAAGGAAATTTAGCAATTGGGTAATCGGGTTGCGGGTTGCAAATTACACAACATGATTATTTACTTGACAAAAGTTCACTGAAGCCTCATAATTCTACCCATGAAGTTAAGTCTCACTTCTTCTTGGGTTTGGCAGCAGAAGCGGTCGCCCGCAACTGCTTCCGCAAATCTCGTCTTATGGACGCCAACAACTTCCGCGTTGGCACCCGTTGGAGTGCTTCTTTCTTCTCTCTCTCAGATGGGGTGCGCACAATGACTCTCCCTGATATTACAGAACTGTTTGCTACCGACGAAAAGTGCCGTGAACTGCTCGAACGTCTCCGCTGGCCCAATGGCCCCGAGTGCCCCCGCTGCAAGGGACAGAAACTCGCGCGTCTCAGCGCGAAGCTGCTCTACTGCCCCGAGTGCGACTATCAATTCAGTGTCACCGTTGGCAGCATCTTCCATGACTCCCATCTTCCCTTGAATAAATGGTTCATGGTTACGCTGCTGCTCTGTGAAGCACGCAAGGGGATCTCTGCTAACCAGATCAAGAGAACCGTTGGCGTCAGCTACAAGACTGCATGGTATCTCTGTCACCGTATTCGTGCCGCCATGAAGGAAGTAGATCGGCCCATGATGGACGGCACTGTCGAAGTGGATGAAACCTATGTCGGCGGCAGACCTCCACGCGGTAGCAAGCCGGGACGCGGCACCCCGAAAGAAGTCGTAATCGGCATTCGGCAGCGCGGCGGCGATCTGCGCTTCTTCCATGCCTCTGATGCGAAGTCCGGCACGCTGGCGCAGTACATCCGAGAGAACGTCAGCCAAGATGTTGAGGTAATGGTCACCGACGAATTTACCTCTTATCCGGGTGCGATGAAGAAAACTGGATTCACCGCAAAGCACAAGACGATCAAACACAAGTCTGGCATTTATGCCATTGGCGACGTTCACACAAACACCGTTGAATCGGCGTTCTCGCTCCTCAAACGCGGCATCGTGGGAAGCTGGCACAAGATCAGCGCAAAACATCTCCCGGCCTACTTGGACGAAATGACGTTTCGCTTCAATCGCCGGAAGTCTCCCGCGCTGTTCTTGGACACCTTGCGCCATATGGTTACGGCTCCAGTTCTGACTTTCGAGAAGTTGACTGCATGAAAGCATCACGTAGCTTCTTCAACTCATCTTCAGCCCTCCTGATGCTCTCGCGGAACTTCTCGATCTCTGCCTCATCCTCCGTATACGTAACACCTGAATTGCTTAATGTCAGAACGGTGCCAGGTGGAAGATATGCATAGGGCGCGGAGTATCGATCAATATGTGAGATAACCCACTCCGCCGTCACTTGGAGATGTTTCTGCCGTAAATCAACAATCTTGGCGCGGAAATTATCCAACTGCTCAACAAGCGCCGCTGTGCTGATGCTAAGGTCTGCACACGATAAAAACATTTCATCTGCGAGTTGCACGAATTCCCGAGCACGCGCTTCTACGTTTCCTATGTGTGTGGGATCGTCATAAAAAATCGTATTTGTTACGATCACAACTCTGGGTTCTCCGCCGACACCTTCATCGATATCTTTTGATTGTGATACCAGATATGTTGCCAACATTACCGCTTGTGCCATTGGGAGGGAGTCGTTATGTAGCCGATTTAATAATGCATTATTGTATGGGGTGCCATACCCAATGACACCTTTGCGTACTTCCTTGTAGACCCTTCTACCCTTCGCCCAAAAAATGCAGAACCCCTCGTCTTTGGGTTTGGCGGCAATTAAGAATTCTGCAGTTCGGTGCTGCTTTTTCAGGACAAGTAGCGGGACATCTTTGCTGAATACTTCATTGAGGGCTGCCTGTATTAACTTCTTAACGTCTCCACGTGTCGAGGGCTTTTCGCTTCTAAAACGATCAACGACTTCTTGGAGCACGGGTTCAATAATGTCGCTGACTCCGGCTCCGCCAATGGCTAAGGGGAATGGGTCAGCGGTCTCTATTTTCTCAACATAGTTCTTGTAGTCTCCGAATGTTTCAAGCGTGTCGGCGCACATAACAAGTCCGCCATTACAGTGGAACGCCGCGATGTAGGTCATGCTCCTATCTCCAGTGCTTCCTAGGAGCCGTTCTGTCTCTGGCGGTATCCTCAATTGGCACCGCCAGACAGGTGGCTACGTCCACCCTGCGCCAACGTGGTACTTTTGTCAAGTCTATAATCCTGTTACACAATTACCTGATTACCAAATTCCTTTATTCGTCCACCACCGGATTGCGCAACGTTCCTACGCCCTCGACGCTGACTTCCACCACGTCTCCCGCCACCACCGGGCCGACGCCTTTGGGGGTTCCGGTCGCGATCAAGTCACCGGGGAGAAGGGTCATGGCTTGGGAGATGTAGCGAAGGATGACGTCGAGAGGGAAGATGAAATCCCGGGTGTTGCCCTGCTGGCGGAGCTGGCCGTTGACGCGCGTTTCCACACCCACGCCGACCCGAGGATCGATCTCGTCGGTGACCAGCGGGCCCACCGGACAGAATGTGTCGAAGCCTTTGGCACGGGTCCATTGCCCGTCCTTGTTCTGCAGGTCGCGGGCGGTGAAGTCGTTCACGCAGGTGTAGCCGAGGATGTAGGGGCGGAGGTCCTCCTCCGCTGCAGGCTGGTAACAGGTCTTGGCGATGATCAGGCCCAGTTCGCCCTCGTAGTCGGTGCGCTGCGCGATCCGGGGACGGCGGATGTTCTCTCCAGGGGCAAGCAGCGAAGAGGGCGGTTTGAAGAAGATCAAGGGTTCGGCGGGGACTTCGTTGCCCAGTTCCTCCGCATGCTCGCGGTAGTTGCGTCCGACACAAACGATTTTTGAAGGGCGGACCGGCGCCAAGAGACTAGCGTCGGCCAGCGGAATGTGGTCCATGCGTTTGGTGGCCAGATCTTCCATGTCCCCGCTGGTCTCTTCCGGGGCAGTGAGCAGCAGGCGCGTGATCGCCTCCCGCCCGGCGACGGATTCGACCAGACCGTAGTGGGATTGGCTGTTGAGTTGGAATCGACAATATTTCATGAGAATTCAGCAATTAGCATTTAGCAATTAGCACTTTGCCCCCGAACATCTTTTGCCTCGGGACGGCCACCAGCATTGCGGCCAAATGCTAAGTGCTAACTGCTAATTGCTGCCTTATGGTACCGCTTCGCTCGCCTCCTCGGACTTCGCGCTTTCGTTGTTGCGCAGGTCCACGGCGGAAACGGAATAGACATAACTGTGTCCAGAAACTACATTCGCATCGCGAAACGCTGGGGATTTCACCAGCTCCGCGTTGATCTTTAGCGGTGATCCGCCCTCTTCGTGGCGGTAAACGTTGTATCCGGCCAGATCGGCATCGGTAACCGGAGCCCAGATCAGATCTACAAACGGGGCTTGTCCCACTCCCGAGAACACCGCCTGGAGCCCGGACGGAACCGCGGGCGGATAAACGTCGTGGACGAAAACTTTCACCGGGGCGGTGTCATCTCCTTCGACTTGGAGCTCGGGTCCGCTCCGTTGCGAGATGAGCGTGACGACCGTCGCCCGGTAGTCGTAAGTCTTCTCCCACTCGAAACTATGGTCCACAAGTTCTCCGAGCGCAGAGGTGCTCAGCGACACCTCTCCCGCCACCGTATCCGTATTGCCGCCTTCCTGGCGCCGGTACACGCGATAAATATGACGCAGTTCCGGAGCCTCGTGCTCGTGCAGAATGCCGGTCCAACTCAGGACGACCCCGCCGGGCGTGACCTGGGCCTTGAAATCGTCGGGCGGGGGAAGCGTGGGCGCCACTGGCATCTTCACCTGGTTGGACAATCCGGCGCTGCGCTTGCTTGTGTTCAGAACCGACACCGCATAGGTGACCTGTTCCACTGGATTCTTCTGTTGCAGGTCCAGGGGAAGCGTATCGGTGTACGAGGCTTGAACCTTTGGAGGCGGGTTGGCGGCTTTATGCTTTCCGGCCGGGACCGGGAATTGGGAGGCGGCGACTTCTCCCACCGGCGTGCCGCAGGCGCTCATGGCAACTTCCAGGCTGCGGCATATCTGGGTTGCACCCTGGTGGCGTACGGTGGCGCGCTCGGTGGTTGCGGTCGGGACGCTCCAGGTAAGGTAGACCTTGTCTCCCTTGCGGGTGGCGCGCAGATCATTGGGCGGCTTCGGCAATTCCAACTCCGGCGGCACGGGAGCTCCGACCTTGGCGCAGCCACAAAGAGTGGCGGTACCCAGGAGGACAAAGATGACCCAAGGGAGATGTCGGCGGAATCGCATGAAGAAGTATCAGCGTAACACGATGAGCGGGTGACTTGCCCTAGTTGAGGGCAGCGGCAGAGCGCGCAAGATCCTTCACGGCCCTAGGCCGTTCAGGATGACAGTCTCTTGTTGATTGATTGTGATGGCGTCATCCTGAGCGGCGTTAGCCGGTGAAGGACTTGGCGTGCAGCATCACGCTCCTACGGATCGGCGCAGGGTTCCTAGCCCACCAGTTCCTTCACGCCTTCGCGGAATACGCGGGAATGATGGTCCACGTCGTCTTTGGTTGTGCTCGGGGACATGAGCGCCATATTGTGAAAAGGCGTCAGCAGGATTCCGCGGTTCATGGCGTAGAGATGCATCAGGCGCTCTAGGTCGAAGTCCATGGCATCGTGCGCTTCAGTGCCGTTCTTCGGGCGGTGCGGCGAAAACAGGTATTCGGCGCGGCAGCCCAGCCGCGTGACGTGCCACGGAACGCTGAACTCGGTAATGGTTTTTTCCACCCCGGCCGTCCAACGCTCTGCTAAGGGAATCATGTGGTCGAAGGCTTCTTTGGTCAGCACCTTGGACAGCGTGGCCCGCATGGCAGCGAGGGAGAGCGCGTTGCCGGCCAGCGTCCCACCAATGCCACCCGTATCGCAGTCTTCCAGGCTGTGGCGGTCGGCAATGCATTTTGCCACTTGTTGCGTGAATCCGTAGGCTGCGCCGGGAATGCCTCCGCCAATCACCTTGCCGAGAACAAAGAGGTCTGGTTCCAGATTTTCCGCCCGGGTGTAGCCGCCGGGCCCGGCACAAATGGTATGGGTCTCGTCCATGATCAGCAGCGTGCCGTGCTTGCGGGTGAGGTCGCGCATCGCCGGATGGAAGCCGGGTTCAGGATGCACGATACCGACGTTGGTCATGACCGGCTCAGCCAGCACGCAGGCAACATCACCGGGCACCAGCGCCTGCTCGAGTGCCGGCAGATCATTGAACTCGACTACCTTGGTCGTGACCGCGGGATCGACTGGCGGGCCAATGTTGCCGCGCCGGGCCTGGGCAACGCCGTCTTTCAGCGTGATGAAGCTCTCATCTACGGTGCCGTGGTAGCACCAATTGAAGACCAGGATCTTGGGACGGTTGGTGATCTGGCGGGCTAAGCGGATAGAGAAACGATTGGCGTCGGTGGCGGTGAGGGCAAACTGCCAGTAGGGCAGGCCGAATCGCTTCTGCAGTTCTTCCCCGACGAACACGGCGTCCTCGCTGGGCAGCATGAGCGTGATGCCGCGCTTCAACTGCTCTTCCGCTGCCTTTGCGGTGGCGAAGGGGGAGTGCCCGGTCATGGCGCCGGTGTCGCCCAGGCAGAAGTCAACGTAGCGATTGCCATCGACATCGAAGAAGTGCGCGCCCTGCGCCTCGCGAACAAAGGGAGGAAAGGCCCCGGCCCACTTCATCATCCAGTTCATGGGCACGCCGCCCAGCAACGACTTGCCGGCGCGATCAAACAGCGCTTTGGACTTAGGGCGATCGTCCACGAAGCGCTGCTGCTCGCGTTCCATGAGGGATTTGAGGCGGGCACGGTCGATGGATTTCATGAGTGGAGGTAGCTTATTTGAGAGGTCGCGGGATTGGCAAACTCAACTCATTGCCGGTGGAGGACGCCCGTCCTCGCCCGTCCGGTCACCCGGACTGTGGTTCACTCTTCTCGTGGCAGCAACCGCGCCTTGGAAGCGAGACGTCTCGCGTCCTTTCTCACTCTTTTGGCTGGCTTTCCGGGTGTGGGACAAATGACCACGTGGGATGCGTCGCCTTCAACGGGATCACGCGCCGCTATGTTTCCGTATTCTCGCGCCTCGCCAACAGTGAACTCGGCGATTCTCGAGTTGGGAAACCGCGCCTTCAACGCCTGAAGGTCTGTTTCGGCGGCAATCCAGGCGGAAACCTCATTATCGTCGCTCAGGAATGCCCAAGACTCTGGTCTTTCGGCGCCTTCGTCTCCGCGACAGACTTGAGAGTTAGGGATGGCTCTCCACAGAACCGTATCGTCACTGATCGCAGGGTCATTCTGTCGAGGGGACATGGGAAACGGCGTTCATGGCGCTATCGGGCCCCGACCATCCAAAGCAGAAGCTTCAAGCCGGCGGTTTCCGTTTCCTGCCGCAAAGTCCCCTCTTCCATGCTTTCTTCGCGGTCGAGGTCAGGACCTAACACCTTTAGAAATTCGACAGCTCCATCCGGTTGAAATGTGAACTCGAGCTCTCTACCGCCGCAACGCCAGTGCAGCCCTACGCTTCCTCCTAAGACTGGTGCAATATGAGGCAACGGTAGACTATCGAAAGCGACGGACGCCACAAATCGCCTCGCAGCCTCTATCGCTCGCCGATCGATGCGCGGGCTTCCGTACCCGTCCCAATTGCGGGGCAGATCACTCAGCGCGGCTATGCTCTCGAGCCCCTCAAGGACCCAAGGAGCTGCGTTGGCCAATGAAGTTACTTTGCTCCATTGGCTCTGGGCAGGTCTCTGAAGTGTTGGAGTTGGTCTGTCCCAAACCGATGCAGGAATCATATTCTTCTCCCCCACATTTCATGCATCTTCAGCCCCGTGAAATCAGTGAAACCAAGGACCACCCATTTGCGCGCTTCATCGAGGCAGCGATAGATGTCCTGGTTTGAAGAGGACGAAGGTTTGCATCGAGCAGTCACAGTAAGCTGAATTGTTTCCTTGGCGTCAGTCTGCCGGACGGCAGGTTGCGCAGTGATTTGCAAACGTCCTTCGACGTCCCTCAGCGGATACGACGCATTCATCGCGACGAGTTCTGGGGTGGGTAAGATGTTTCCTGAGGTTTGCGGTGACCAGTTCGGAAAAACGTCAGAGAGATCCGCGAAACTCTGCCACCCGCTCCCGCGGTCGATGTGGTTCACATAGGTAACCTCGCAGAGCTGCACCCCCGGTACCACTAGTCCTTCATCCTCCAAGAAGTCACGAAAACCCTGCCACTCCTTCTCGAAGAGCGGGCGGAGGTCGTCGTAGTGAAGATACTTGTCGGTGTGTTCGACTTTTCGCCAGTTATGTAGAAACAGATTGTTCTGCACTTGGATCAGTCGTGTCTCGTCTTGGTTAAAGAACCAGCAACGTACGGGCAATTCAACTCGCGATTGAAACTGCGCAAGAGCCAATTCCGCTGTAGGCGCCGCGACTACCGGCGGCTGTAGCTCGACTCTGGGATAATCCTTCTTGATCCGTGACCAAAACAAGCCGAAGTAGGGCCCTTGCCACTTCTCGATTGGGGAAAAGTGGAATCCCATCAGGGTTTCGACGGCAGGCGGGTTCTCGAAATCAGGCAGCGTTCTCTTGACAGCCACTGCTTTCTCCAGCATCTGGCTAAGCCCCTTTCTTCCGGGCAGTCTCGACAGTTCTCTTCCCAATTCCCTTCACGAGATGATCGACGGCAACACCATTATCCTTTAGCTTGCCGGTGTTGCTCCACGTCCATTCGCGGAGTATGAATGAGGCGATTTCAGCCTTGTTTCTACCGTACAATCCCCTTTCTGCTAACTCTTCAAGGAGTTGCTCCATCGCAGGACTGATGCGGAGCAAAAGGGGGCGCGATTCGACACGGTTCTCCCTGGCCATTCTAATTAGATATTAATTGCTCTCTATCTAGAATGCCAGCACCTTCCAAGGTTCAGAGGATGTAGCGCGACAAATCCTGGTCTTTCACAATATCCGCCAACATCTTGCGCACGTAGTCGGCGTCCACTTTGAACTGCTCGCCCTTCTTGTCGGGGGCTTCAAAGCTGATCTCATCCAGCACGCGTTCCATGATGGTGTGCAGACGGCGGGCGCCGATGTTTTCCGTGCCTTCGTTCACGCGGAAGGCGAAGCGGGCAACTTCTTCCAGGGCTTCCCGTGTGAACTCCAGTTTCACACCCTCGGTCTCCAGCAGCGCCGTGTACTGCTTCACCAGCGACGACTTGGGTTCGGTCAGAATGCGGATGAAGTCGTCCATGGTCAACGATTGCAGTTCGACGCGAATCGGGAACCGGCCTTGCAGCTCGGGAATCAAGTCGCTGGGCTTGGAGACGTGGAATGCCCCCGCTGCGATGAACAGGATGTGGTCGGTGCGTACCATGCCGTAGCGCGTGTTGACCGTTGTGCCTTCGACGATGGGCAGGATGTCGCGCTGCACGCCTTCGCGGGAAACGTCGGGCCCGTGGCCGCTTTCGCGGCCGGCGATCTTGTCAATCTCGTCGAGAAAGATGATGCCCGCGTCTTCCACCCGGTCAATCGAGATCCGCGTGACCTGGTCCATGTCGATCAAGCGCTGCTCCTCTTCCTGGATCAGGTACTCGAAGGCTTCGTTGACCTTCATCTTCCGCTTCTTGGTGCGCTGGCCGAAGATGTTGGGCAGCATGTCCTTGATGTTGACGTCCATCTCCTCCACGCCCTGGTTGGAGATGATTTCGAAAGAGGGGAAATTCCGTTCGCGTACGTCAATCTCGACGATGCGCTCGTCGAGCTTGCCTTCGCGCAGTTGCTGGCGCAGCTTTTCGCGGGTGCGAGAGTGTGATTCACCGGATGAAGTTGTTCCTTCGAGCACGAAACCGGCTTGTGGCTCCACCGGACGCGGCGACGGCGTGGGTGGCAGTAGGATATCCAGCAGGCGCTCTTCGGCGTTGAGTTCGGCCTTGTCGGACACGTCTTCGAGTTTCTCTTCGCGCACCATGTCGATGGCAATCTCGACCAGGTCGCGAATCATGGACTCCACATCGCGCCCCACGTAGCCGACTTCGGTGAACTTGGAAGCTTCCACCTTCAGGAAGGGCGAGTTGGCCAGCTTGGCCAGGCGGCGGGCGATCTCGGTCTTGCCCACGCCGGTGGGCCCGATCATGATGATGTTCTTGGGGATGATTTCTTCGGCTAGGTCGGGGGTAAGCTTCTGGCGGCGCATGCGATTGCGCAGGGCGATGGCGACCGCGCGTTTGGCGGCGTTCTGACCGATCACATGCTTGTCCAGTTCGGTCACGATCTCACGCGGCGTGAGTTCGTCCAGCGCAATTTGTTCTTCTTCGACACTTCCGGGTAAGTAGATAGCCATAAGTCAGTCGCTAGTCGTTGGTCGCCAGTCGTTAGGCCTTGATCGTAAGGCTCGGGTCTTGGCCAACGACCAACGACTATCGGCCAATGACCGGTTACAGTTCCTCGATTGTCACCTTGTCATTGGTATAGATGCACATCTTGCCGGCAATCTTCATGGCTTCTTCGGCGATCTGGCGCGCGGAAAGCTGGGTGTGCTCAGCCAATGCCTCCGCCGCCGCCTGGGCATAGGGTCCGCCGCTGCCGATCGCGGCAATGCCGCCGTCGGGCTCGATTACGTCGCCCTGGCCGCTGAGCAAGAATGTCTGCTCCTTGTCGGAGACCAGCAACAATGCTTCGAGATGGCGCAGGAACTTGTCGGTGCGCCAGTCCTTGGCCAGTTCGACCGCAGCCCGCCCGATGTTGCCGTGATACTGCTCCAGCTTGGCCTCGAAGCGGCTGAACAGGGAAAACGCATCGGCGGTGGAGCCGGCGAATCCGGCCAGAATCTTGTCCTGATAAAGCCGCCGGATCTTCTTGGCGGAATGCTTGATGATGGCTTCCCCTAGCGTGACCTGGCCATCCCCAGCCATGACCACATTGCCGTTCCGGCGCACGCACAGAACGGTCGTCGATCGGACTAAGCGCTTCGGGCTCATGAGGTTAATTCTTTATTATAGCAGCGGGACGGAGGTCGCTGGGGAACTCGCCCCCGGTGACGTATGTCACAGCCGGGTGTGCGGATGCTGCCCTATACTGCAGCCTGTTCCGAATCATGCGAAGGAGAGAGATTCATGAAATCTGCCGTAGTTTGTCTCGTCGTAATTCTGCTTTCCGCTGCCCTCTGGGCGCAGGCTGCTCCAGCCGCAACTCCGGCTCCGCAAGCCCCGGCGGCAGCACCAGGCGCGCCCATGCATCATCACGAGCACGCGATGGGCGGCATGCGCGACCAGCACATGCAGGAGATGAAGGCGCAAGTCGAGAAGATGCGCGCCACCCTGGAGCAGATGAAAGCCAACCTGGCCAAGGTGAAAGATCCCGCCCTCAAACAGCAGAGCCAGCTGGATGTTGACCTGTGGGAAGGCATGGTCAAGCACATGGAAGGCATGGTCAGCATGATGTCCGGGCATGAAGGCATGGGGATGATGCATGGCGACATGCACGGCGGCAAGGAAGGCGGAATGGGGTGCTGCAAAGACATGAAGGAGGGCGGCGGTTGCTGCGGCGGCAACAAGTGCATGCAGGGCCCGCCCAAGCCGGCTGAGGAAAAGAGCCCCGCACCCTCGCTCTAGTTTTCGACCTGACTTCTGGATCGATCCCGATCGGCGGGACTGCTGGAAGCGGGAAACCGCTATGGCTGTGAGAAAAACAAGCCGGGCGTCGCCCGGCTGGGCAGGTGAGGACACCTGCCCCTACGCGTGCACTGCTTCCGGCTTGCCGGCCAGTAACTGGCGCAGCACGAACTGCAGGATCCCGCCGTTGGCGTAGTACTGCGCTTCCTGCGGCGTATCAATGCGCACCAGAGCGCTGAACTCGGTCGTTTTGCCATTCGCGGTGGCACGGACTTTCACCTGCCGGCCGGGTGCGAAGTTTGTGATTAGCTCGCGAATGCCGGCAATCTCGAAGACCTCATCGCCGGTCAGCTTCAGCGACGGCGCACTCTCCCCGGCCTTGAACTGCAGCGGAAGAATGCCCATTCCCACCAGGTTCGAGCGGTGAATGCGCTCGTAGCTTTCCGCGATCACGACGCGCACCCCCAACAACAGCGGTCCTTTCGCCGCCCAGTCGCGCGAGGAGCCGGAGCCGTATTCTTTCCCGGCGAGAATCGCCAGCGGCACGCCTTTGGCAATGTATTTCTCCGAGGCTTCGAAGATGGTCATCTCCGCGCCGTCAGGCAGGTGACGAGTAAAGCCACCTTCCAGATTGGGCACCATCTTGTTGCGCAGGCGAACGTTGGCGAAGGTGCCGCGTACCATGACTTCGTGGTTGCCACGCCGTGATCCGTAGGAGTTGAAGTCAGCGGGCTTGACGCCGTGTTCGATCAGGTACTTGCCGGCGGGACTGTCCTTCTTGATCGAGCCCGCGGGGGAAATGTGGTCGGTGGTCACGCTGTCGCCGAGCACCGCCAGCACGCGAGCCTGGCGAATGTCCCCGACCGGTGCGGGTTTCACCCTCATGTCGTCGAAGTACGGAGCCTTGCGGATGTAGGTGGAGTCATTCTCCCAGGCATAGGTTTCACCCTTGGGCACGGGCAGCGAGCGCCAGCGTTCATCGCCCTCGTAAACCTCGCCGTAGGTCTTGCGGAACATGTCCGAGGAAATGGATTTCTGAATGGCCTCGTCCACTTCGCGCCGGGACGGCCAGACGTCAGCCAGATAGACCGGCTTGCCCTGCTTGTCTTTGCCAATGGCATCTTTGCGCAGGTCCACATCAATGCGTCCGGCCAGCGCGAACGCCACCACCAGCGGCGGGGACATCAGGTAGTTGGCGCGCACGTCGGGATTGATGCGGCCTTCAAAGTTGCGGTTCCCGGAGAGCACCGACGCTACGACGAGGTCCTTTTCGTCAATCGACTTGGAGATTTCCGAGGGTAGCGGTCCGGAGTTTCCGATGCAGGTCGTGCAGCCGTACCCGACGATATGAAACTTCAGCTTCTCGAGGTAAGCCGTCAGGCCGGCGCGTTCCAGGTAATCGCGCACTACCTTCGATCCCGGCGCCAGCGAAGTCTTCACCCACGCGGGAACTTCCAGCCCGCGCTCGACGGCTTTCTTGGCCAGCAGGCCGGCAGCGAGCATCACCGATGGGTTCGAAGTATTCGTGCAGCTCGTGATCGCAGCGATGACGACGCTTCCATGATGAAGGTTGCCGTTGCCCGTAGCGGCGGCCAGCTTGGCGCCAGCTTTGCCCGGCTTGACCAGCGAGGGTAACGCCTGCTCGAACGATTCGCGGGCCTTGGATAGGGCCACGCGGTCCTGCGGACGCTTGGGACCGGCGAGGCTGGGCTCGACTGTGGCAAGATCCAACGCCAGCAGTTCGGAGTATTCCGCTTCGGGAGTCTTGGTGTCGTGGAATAAGCCCTGCTCGCGGCAATACGCCTCCACCAGCGCGATCTGCTCCTCGGAGCGCCCGGTCAGGCGCAGGTAGGCGAGCGTCTCTTTGTCGACGGGAAAGATGCCGCAGGTCGCCCCGTACTCGGGCGACATGTTGCCGATGGTGGCGCGGTCAGCGAGTGGCAACTCCGGCAGGCCGGGACCAAAATACTCGACGAATTTCCCGACGACTCCATGCTTGCGCAGCATCTCCGTGATGGTCAGCACCAGATCAGTCGCAGTGGCGCCTTCGCGGAGTTTGCCGGTCAACTTTACGCCCACGACTTGCGGGATCAGCATGGAAACCGGCTGTCCCAGCATGGCGGCCTCGGCTTCGATTCCGCCTACGCCCCAACCGAGAACACCCAGGCCGTTGATCATGGTGGTGTGGGAGTCGGTGCCGACGAGCGTGTCGGGGTAGGCCACGCGTTTGCCGGTCAGCTCTTGCACGAAGACCACACGCGCCAGGAATTCCAGGTTCACCTGGTGCACGATGCCGGTGTCCGGCGGCACGATGGCCAGATTGCGAAACGCCGTCTGGCCCCAGCGCAGGAACTGGTAGCGCTCTTTGTTGCGCTGGAACTCGAGCAGGGCATTCATGTCGAATGCACTGGACGTACCAAACTCATCCACCTGCACCGAGTGATCGATGACCAGTTCGGCCGGCTGCAGCGGATTGATCAACACGGGATCTCCAGACAAGCGCTTCATGGCATCGCGCATGGCGGCCAGATCGACCACGGCAGGCACGCCGGTGAAGTCCTGCAGCAGCACGCGGCTGGGTGTGAAAGCGATTTCCTTGTCGGGCTTCGACTTGCTGTTCCAGGCCGCCAGCGCGCGGATTTCGTCCTGCGTCACGTTGCGGCCGTCTTCGGTGCGCAGAAGGTTCTCCAGCAGGATGCGCAAGGAAAAGGGAAGATGGCGGGTGGAAATTCCCTGCTTGTCGAGCGCATCAATGCGGAAGATTTCGTATTCCTTGCTGCCAACGCGAAGGGAAGAACGGCTGTTGAAGCTATTCATATGAAGAGTGCCTTCCTGAGGGTATAGATGCGGAACACTGGCTCCGAGCACCAGCGCGGCTGTGGGCCCACAGCGCAGCCCAAATCACTTTTAGTTTAGTCCTCTACCTGGGGATTGCGTAGGGGTAGCTTTGCTGATTCGTCTTCCGGGCTGCGAACTAGAGGTCCGCAGGAGTCAGACCCGTATGTTTTGCGATGCGAGCGAGCATTTTGGGGCCGATTTCAACGCGGTCATGCAAACGCCCAAATATAGTCGGGAAACTTGGCGTCACGGTGCCTCAGCTTAACGTGTGAACCGCTCTGCGAAAATGGGATACCAGCCGATTCGCAGGAGTGCCTTGTAGACTTTCCCGGCTTTCGCGCTGGGCCATCGGCTCACGCCGAAGCGCAAATGAGACTGATAGATTCTGGAACGGTCCTGGACTTCTCGACACGGTCGGCGATCACCCGCAGAGCCAGAGCATAGGCATTCGCCTTGGCCTGATTCTCCGTACGGCCATAGGCGAGAACGCCGGGAATGTCCGCGATCTCGGCGATCCAGCGGCCATCATTCTCGCGTTCAGTCTCGATATTGAAGCGCAAGTCCTGGCTCTTGACGCTGCGCGACGATCTTCGCTTGGCCATAACTGTTATTGAGGATACTCCTGTTGCGTATTGCTTTGCATAACGAAGTTACCCATGTTTCGCACAGAACGCGATACATGGTCATCATCGGAGCGAGATGCGCGCTTCCAGATACTGCGGTCACGCGGGCGCTAGGTGCGTTAACAAGTCAAGTTAAGATCATCAAGGCGCGAGCCACCTACGACCGGTTCGAGATGGTTGAAGAGGAGGGATGAGGTTATGGCTAGGTTTTTTTCGGTGTTGAAGGGGACACTGGAGCCTGCACGGGAGTTGTTTGAGTAGGGGCGGGAACTAGTGGGGTTGGCACCATCTTCGCTGGCTCTCTACCATCCGTCACGGGTCTTCTTTGGGTCGGAGCGGGCGCCATCTTCATTGGCTCCCTGCCGCCCTTTACGCCTTCAATATATAGACCCGTCTTCTTCCCTTTGCTCATGATTCCGCCTTCGTGCTTCCGAACTATTCTACTCTTTCGTTGGACAGGGTGCCACTGGTGCAGCCTCCTCTGACTTTGCTGGTGTGGCAGGTGCAGGGGGCGCGGGCATCATCTTGGCTGGTTCCCGTCCCCTCTTTAAACCATCTGGAATTACCACTTTCTCGATCGGCTTGCCGGTTTTGTCGTGGTCACTCATATAGAAGTTCCTCACACTAACTGTCGCAGCATCCGGCGTCTTCGCGCTGTCGCCCGTGTGGAGACTGCTCACGTTCTTTACAACAAATATCACAGTGCAGACCAGGCCAACAAGGAAAAGTACCAGTGCACCGTAGGTGCAGACCGCCAGTGCTTTCCAGTGAAAGGTCCTCTTGTTTAAAAGCTCAGAACTTCTCGTGGACCAGATCTCGTCGAGAAAATCCCGTTGTTTCTTGAGAGCGGCGATGCTGAACTGAAATGACACAACCGTAGTCACGATGCACAGAGCGAACGCAATCCACGAAGCCAGAAGCAGAAAGATCCAAGCCGCTTGCCCGAGCGGAACGATGTCTTTGATGAACGCTAAGGAGACCCCAAGTGCGCCGCTCGAAAGAGTCAACATGCTTTTATCGAAGCTGTCCGTGCTGCTGTCGATGTCGCTCTTCACCTGTTCCGCTTGGGTTCGATGCCACCGATCCCATTCCTCCTTCGCAGTGTCTTTCGCGGAACCTTCTGGGTTAGTCGGATCAACCATTGATTTCACTCCCTCACCAGTGTAGTCACGTCACCTAGAGCGCGGACGAAAAAGGCGCCATGGCCGGCACCTCATGTTTCGTCGCTTTTTGCGCAACGCCGCCGCTGGGCATCTAGTTTCGCTGCGACCGTCGTTGAGAGTCGTTCGCAAGAAAACGACTCCGCTTCCTCAGGATGACAATCGGGGTACTGAGCCACAGGGGTTATGGTTCAACGTTCACTTCGCCCGCAGCAGCAGCATGGGGGCGCTAATCCTGTGCTGCACCCGGGTGGCGGTCGTGCCCAGAAACACATCGGCAAGGAAGCGGTGACCGTGAGTGCTCATGGCCACCAGGTCGCATCCCTTCTGCTTGACCCATTTGACGATTTCGTCGGCCGGTTCGCCGTAGGCAAGTTCGGCCTGGGCTGGGATGCCGACAGCCTGGAACTCGGCTCGAACTTTTTCCAAATAGGCAGTGTCTTCGGCAATTTCAGGGCTCACCGCGTCCCGGCCGTAAGTCCTGGCTGCCCAGCCGTCGGCCACATGCAGCAGCACCAGACGGCTGTGCGCGAGTTTGGCGAGCTGTTTGATGTGTTCGATGATCGCCCGGTCGGTGGGCGTACCGTCCAACGTCACGAGAATGGTTTCGTACATGGTGGTCCTGTTTCTTTCGTCCGTCCATCACCCGCCGACGATGACCTGCCACGCGGCTTTGAGCGAGTCCGGCAGGCCGTAGATGTCCATGGCGGTGATCAGAATAGCACTGGCCCAACCCGCCACCAGCAGCAACCGGCCGTTCTTCCAAGCCCCCATTCGCTTGTGGGAGCTGGTGAAGTGCAGGAGCGGGAACATGGCGAAGGGCAGCTGCAGGGCCAGCACCACCTGGCTTAAGGTCAGCAGGTCGGTCACGCTGCTGTCGCCTCGCAGACCGATGATGAAAACCGCCGGCAGGATGGCCAGCGAGCGGGTAATGAGCCGCCGGACCCAGGGCTTGATCCGCCAATGCATGAAGCCTTCCATTACGACTTGCCCGGCGAGTGTGCCAGTGATGGTGCTGCTCTGGCCGCTCGCCAGGAGCGCCACTGCAAACAGTGTGCTCGCAACCGCGGTGCCCAATAATGGCGCCAGGGTCAAATAAGCGACGCGGATCCAGTCGTTGTCGGGGCCGAACGTGACCACCCTCCCACCCGGCACCATGATGCTTTGCTTTCCAAAGAACACCATCGCCGCAAGCACCAGAATGGCCGCGTTGACGAAGAAGGCGACGGTCAGGGCCACGATGGAGTCGATGGTGTTGAAGCGAAGTGCGCTGCGAATCGATGGCTCGTCTTTTTGCAGCTTGCGGCTCTGTACCAGGGCAGAATGCAGGTACAGGTTGTGGGGCATCACCGTGGCGCCGATGATGCCGATCGCGACGTACAACATCCCCGCTTGACGAAAGTGTGGTGTGATGAGTGCCTGTCCCATTTCCAGAAAGCTGGGTTGGGTCTGGGGCAATATGAAAATCTCGATGAAGTAGCACACCCCGATGGTGGCGATCAGCAGCAGAACAATGGCCTCGATGGTGCGCATGCCAAAGCGCTGCAAGGCCAGGAGCAGCAGAACGTCCAAACCGGTGATGATTACCGCCCACAGCAACGGGATGTGGAACAGCAAGTTGAGGGCGACAGCGCTCCCCAGCACCTCCGCCAAGTCGCAGGCGCCAATGGCCACCTCACTCAGCAGCCAGTTGGGCCAGCGGGTCCACGTGGGATACCAGTCGCGGCAGCATTGGGCGAGGTCTTTCCCGGTTACCACGCCCAAGCGGGCAGAGATGACCTGCATGAAGATGGCCATCAGGCTGGCCAGGCCGACCACCCACAGGAGGCCGTACTTGAACTGAGCGCCGCCTTGCAGGTCCGTCCCCCAGTTGCCAGGGTCCATGTAGCCGACGCTGACGAGAATCGCCGGGCCCACGAAGGCCCGCCATTGTTCCCAAAATCCCGCTTCATGATGCGGTACCTCGACGGAACTGTGCACCCCCTCCAAAGACAAGTGGTTGGTAGGTTGAGCATCGGCGGTGCTGCCGGCGGCGGACGCGCGGGAGTCGCCCAACCCGCCGGTGTTCATTTGCCCGTCTTCCTTTCTCATCTTGTGTGCTTCCAGGACAGGAACAAGTCAACTGGCATATACGGCTGGAAATTAACTATGGTTAATTATACCGGGCGTGAAGGCAGGGGGGAAACCCAAATCTTGTCGGCTGCGGATCGGCCTAAAACCATGGCACCCGAGGCTGTCTGGAGACAGAGCGTCTTGTCGTAGTTGCACTCCACCAGGCGGAGTTCTGCTCCGGGCCGAATGCCGCGTGCCTCGAGAAATTCGAGGAGGTTCCGGTCCCGCTCATAGATCCCGCTCACCTGGTAGCGTTGTCCCGCTTCCGCTTCGGAAAGCAGCATCAGGCCACGCCTGTGGCGGCTCCCCGGACTCTCCAACTCACTCAGATTGCCGTGTGGGCAGGCGCCTCCGCGGCCGAGTTTGGCCAGGAGCTTAGCCTCGAAATCGGGTGAAACGGCGTGCTCCAGGCGCTCCGCCTCATCGTGCACTTTGTACCATTCCATGCCGAACATCTCGGACAGCATGCGCTCGATGAGGTGATGGCGGAGGGTAAGCTTGCGCGCGATCTTGCGCCCGGTCGGGGTGAGCCCAACGTGGCCGTCGCCACGTACGCGCACCAGGCCATCCTTCTTCAGCCGGCGCAGTGCCATGGTGACGGCCGGCGGTGATACCGAAAGCCAGTGCGCCAGCGTCGCGGAGATCACGGTCTCACCTTCGCTCTCGGCTTCCAGGATGGCCTTCAGGTAATCTTCTTTGGAGACGGTAATCATCTTAGGGGGATTATACGGTGAGATTAAGCATGGTTAACCGGAATTGGCTGGGTAGGTCGGAATTGCCAATTTCCGATTTCCAATTGCCAATTTGAAACCCGGCGCTGTTCAATCGGCAATCCTAGGTTTGACATCGTCCCCGCCGCCCCCTAACCTTGTTTATCCCGAGCTATGAAGATCCTGGTCATCGGCAGCGGCGGACGCGAGCACGCGCTGGTGTGGAAACTGCGCCAGTCTCCGCGCGTGTCGAAGGTGTATTGCGCGCCAGGCAACGGCGGCATTGCGGACGATGCCGAGTGCCTTCCCGCCGACGTGAAGAACCTGGAATCACTGCTGGCGCTGGCCCACCAGGTCCAGCCCGACCTGACCATCGTGGGCCCGGAGTTGCCCCTGACCTTGGGCGTAGTGGATGAGTTTACCCGGCGCGGTTTGCGTATCTTCGGTCCGACCAAAGCGGCGGCGCGGCTGGAATCGAGCAAGAGCTTCGCCAAGGAATTTCTGCAGCGCCATCGCATTCCCACTGCGCACTACGCCATCTGCAATTCGCTGGACGAGGTCCATCACTCTCTACCGCATTTCCACATGCCGGTCGTAGTCAAAGCCGACGGATTGGCCGCGGGTAAGGGCGTAGTCATCTGCAAGAGCAAGGAAGAGGCAACATCGACGTCGTCTGAGATGCTCAGCGGGAAAATGCTGGGCGAGGCGGGCTCGCGCGTGGTGCTGGAAGAGTGCCTGCAGGGCGATGAGCTTTCTTTTCTAGTGGTGAGTGACGGTGAGCGGATTGCGCCCCTGGTCGCGGCCCAGGACCATAAGCGGATCGGCGACGGCGATACGGGACCGAACACCGGTGGCATGGGCGCTTATTCCACTCCGACTATTGTGGATGAGCAGATGACGAACTGGCTGGTGCAGCACGTCGCGCGCCCGGTGGTGGAGGGAATGAAAGCCGAGGGCGCCGAATATAAGGGCGTGCTTTACTGCGGGCTGATGATGACCGCGCGCGGGCCGATGGTGCTGGAATTCAATTGCCGCTTCGGCGATCCCGAGACCCAACCCATTCTCATGCGTTTGGAGAGCGACCTGGTGGAAGCGTTGGAATCTTCCATCGAAGGCCGCACCAGCGATGGCGATTTCCGCTGGTCGGCGGATGCATCCGTGTGCGTGGTGATGTCGTCGGGCGGTTATCCGGGCGCGTTCGAGGTGGGCAAGAAGATGATGGGCCTGGAAGAAGCCGCGAAAGTAGAGGGCGTCAAGGTTTTCCATGCCGGCACCACCAGGCGCGATGGCGCCTACTACTCGGCAGGCGGGCGGGTGCTGGGCGTGACGGCGCGGGCGGCCGACCTGGCGACCGCAGTGCAGCGCGTGTATGAGGCCGTATCCAAGATTGGGTTCGAAGGCGCGCATTACCGCAAGGACATCGCGGCCCGGGCGCTGAAGAGATAGCACCGAGTACCTGGTACCGAGTACCGAGAGGACCTGAGGATGAGTGGCAAACCACTGGTTTCCATCGTCATGGGCAGCGACTCCGACCTCGAGATCATGCAGGAGGCCGGGAAAGCGCTGGAGCAATTCGGCATTCATTACGAGATGGATGTGACCTCAGCGCACCGCTCGCCGGAGCGCACCGCCGAGTATGCGCGCAAGGCCGCGGGGCGCGGAATTCGCGTGATCATCGCCGGGGCCGGTGGCGCGGCCCACCTGGCGGGCGTGATCGCTGCCCATACGACGGTCCCGGTGATTGGCGTCCCGATCCCATCCACCTCGCTGAATGGACTCGATTCCCTGCTGGCGACGGTGCAGATGCCGGCCGGAATTCCGGTCGCCACTGTGGCCATTGGCAAGCCCGGCGCGACAAATGCGGGAATTCTGGCCGCGCAGATCCTGGCACTCTCCAGCGAGAGCCTGGCGAAGAAACTCAGCGCGCACAAAGATCAGCTGGCCAACAGCGTGGAAGAGAAATCGAAGAAGCTGAAGATGACGTTGGGGAGCTAAGGAATTTTCAATTTCCGATTGTCAATTGCCAATTTACAGGCGGAATGAAGCGGACAAGATCTTCAATCGCCAATTGGCAATTGAAAATTGGAAATTCTTCACGGCGAGCTACAGCTTCAGGCTCTTCAGATACTGCCGCAGTGGTTCTCCCAGGTCGGGACGCTTGAGGGCGAATTCCACCGTGGCCTTGAGGAAGCCCAGCTTGTCGCCGGTGTCGTGGCGTTTGCCCTCAAAGACGTAGCCGTACACTTTTTCCTTCTTGAGCAGGGCGCGCAAGCCGTCGGTCAGTTGCAGCTCTCCGCCCACGCCGGCTTTGATCTTGGAAAGGGTCTCGAACACCGTGGGCGTCAGGATGTAACGGCCGATCACGGCGATATTGGAAGGGGCGTCGGCCGGTTTTGGCTTTTCCACCATGTCTTCGATTTCGTAGAGCCGCCCGCCAAAGCGTTTATCCGCTGGTTTCACCTTGAGCACGCCATAGGCGGAAATGGCCGCGCCTTCGATCATCTGCGCGGCCAGCACCGAGCACTGGGTTTGGTCGAAGACATCGATCATCTGCTTCAGGCAGGGTGTTTCCGCATCAATGACGTCATCGGCCAGGAGCACCGCGAACGGCTCGTTGCCCACCAGTTCGCGCGCCATGAGCACGGCGTGGCCCAGCCCCAGCGCCTCTTTCTGGCGGACGTAGGCGACGTGGATCATGTCGGAGATGTCGCGCACGATGTGGAGAAGATCGGTTTTGCCGCGCTCTTCGAGCATCTTCTCCAGTTCGTAGCTGACGTCGAAGTGGTCTTCGATGGCCTGCTTGCCGCGGCCAGTGATGATGATGATCTGGTCACAACCGGCGGCGAGGGCCTCTTCGACGCCGTACTGGATGATGGGCGTGTCCACCAGGGGCAGCATCTCTTTGGGTTGGGCCTTGGTGGCGGGCAGGAAGCGCGTGCCGAGACCGGCGGCGGGAAAGACCGCTTTGCGAACTTTCATGGTCATGGGATCAGTCGTCAGTCCTCAGTCGCCGGTCGTCAGCAAACCGACCGGAGATTGTACCTGCTGGCTTCGTCCGGTGGCGAATTGGGCGCGTTCTGCCAGCCTAGATCTAGAGAGAAAAAAATTATGTCAAATTCGGCAAAACAAAGGACTTAAGCCGGCATAGATCTCGCAAAATCCGGCCAACAAAGGACTTAGCCGCAAAATCGGGAGCCGTAAGGAGTTAGGAGCGGCTCTGAATCCTGCGAGGTCAAATCATCTCGTCTCAGAGGCCAAAGACCCGACTCCTCTGTCCGGGAAGACCCGCGCGCGTTTTGCGAGACTCGCGGTTTTCTTACTCTCTAATTCAAGAGTAGCAAATTGGGAGGGGGAAATGGGACATGGATAGCAGGAATATATTTGCCGCCCCATGTAGGCGTTAGGTTCGATTTGTGATGCGGAGGGGGCTTGACAGGTGACGGGGAGCGTCGAGGTTGAAATGCCTTGAGGCGTTCCGGTCAAGGAGGGCGCACAGGGGTCCTTCGACTCCGTTTGCGCCGCTGTCGCGGCGCAAACTCCGCTCAGGATAACAGAGTTGGGAGATGCCGCAGGACTGGCCGGGGAGGAGGTTGTCTCTGAAGCTGATGTTCCGCTGCCTGCATGCGGCCCTTCGGGCCTGACCGGGTCAGGGACCCGGTCCTACACAAGACTCGCGATGGCCGGCGGGACGCCGGCGCTACGGCTGGACGGCTTCGTGGGCGGCCAGCTCTTCCAGCAGATCGTGCAGGGTTTGCAGGACTCCGTCGGCTGCGGCGGCTTTTATGCCAAACTTCAGCGTGCCGTCGGGGGTGAATTGCGAGCCTTTCTGCGAGGCAACAAAGCGGGCCAGCTTGCCCGCATCGATGGCCGCGTTCTGGCGGAACTTGATGTTGACGATTTCGCGCTTGCGCTCGATGCCGGTCACGCCCACTCGCACCGCCAGCAGCTTGAGGGTAGCGTAGTCGAGCAGGTGGCGGACGGCGGCGGGCGGCTCGCCGTAGCGGTCCTGTAATTCGGCGCGGACGTCTTTGAGCTGCGACTGGTTTTCTACGCCAGCCACGCGCTTGTACATGCGCAGGCGCTGGTTCTCCTCGCGAATGTAGTCCACAGGGATACGGATGTTGAGGCCGAGGTTGAGTTGCGTCTCGGCTTCTTCGGGGGCGGCCTCGCCCTTCATTTCGCGGACGGCACGGTCGAGCATCTGGGTGTAGAGCTCGAACCCGACCGCTTCGATGTGGCCGCTCTGCTCGCCTCCCAGCAAATTGCCGGCTCCGCGCAGTTCGAGATCAAGTGCGGCAATCTTGAAGCCCGCGCCCAGGTCCGAAAATTCTTTCAGAGCGGCCAGGCGGCGACGCGCGATCGGTGTGAGCTCGATTTCGGCGGGCAGGAGTAGATACGCGTAGGCGCGGCGGTTGGAGCGTCCCACGCGCCCGCGGAGTTGGTAGAGTTCGGAGAGGCCGAAGCGCTCGGCGCGGTTCATGAGAATGGTATTGCAGAGCGGAATGTCGAGGCCGTTCTCGATGATGGTGGTGGCCACCAGGATGTCGGCTTCGTGATGCATGAACTTGAGCATCACCTTCTCCAGTTCTCCCTGTGACATCTGTCCGTGACCGACGATGATGCGGGCGCGCGGAACCAGGGTTTGCAATTTGGCGGCAATTTCCCAGATGGTGTCCACGCGATTGTGCAGGAAGTAAACCTGGCCGCCGCGATCGAGTTCCTGCTCGAGCGCGGACTGGATGAGCTTGTCGTCCCAACTGGCCACCACGGTCTGAATGGCGATGCGATCTTTGGGCGGGGTCTCAATCACGCTCATGTCGCGCAGTCCGACCAGGGACATGTGCAGGGTGCGTGGAATCGGCGTCGCCGACATGGTGAGCACGTCCACCTGCTTGCGCATCTGTTTGAGGCGCTCCTTGTGGCGGACGCCGAAGCGCTGCTCTTCGTCTACCACCAGCAGGCCGAGATCCGCGAACTTCACATCTTTGGACAGCAGGCGATGGGTGCCGATCAGGATGTCAACCTTGCCGGCCTCCACCCTTTGCAGGATTTCCTTTTGCTGCTTCGCGGTGCGGAAGCGGCTGAGCATCTCCACCGTGACCGGAAATGCCGCGAAGCGCTGCTTGAATGTTTCAAAGTGCTGGAAGGCAAGCACGGTAGTCGGCGCCAGCACCACGGTTTGCTTGTTGTCGCTGATGGCTTTGAAAGCGGCGCGCATGGCGACTTCCGTCTTGCCGTATCCGACGTCGCCGCAGAGCAGGCGGTCCATGGGCTGAGACGATTCCATGTCGCGCTTCACGTCCACGATGGCGAGTTCCTGGTCTTCGGTCTCACTGAATTCGAAGGCATCTTCGAACTCGCGAATCCATTCGTTGTCGCCCGAGAAGGCGTGGCCCTGGGCGGCCTTGCGCTCGGCATAAAGCTTGAGAAGTTCGTCGGCCATGTCCTTCATGGCCTTGCGCACGCGGGCCTTGGTCTTGATCCAGGCGGCCGTGCC
>JAIQET010000040.1 GCA_020073645.1 Terriglobia bacterium
GGTGCTCCCTACGTCATCGTCGGCCACAACCAGCGCATCGCCTGGGGATTCACCAATGTCGGTCCGACGGTCAACGATGTTTACGTCGAGACGTTCAACCAGGACGGCAAATACCTCACACCCACAGGATGGAAGCAGCCCGATCACCGCAGCGAAGTTATCCACGTAAAAGGAAAGCCCGACGTGACCGTAGATGTTGTCGTCACCCGGCACGGGCCGATGGTCAACGAACTGGTTCCCGGCGAGACCCGCAAGCTGGCCCTGCGCTGGACGCTTTATGACGGCATCCGGAATTCCTTGTTTGACGTGGACGCGGCGCAGAATTGGGAGCAATTCCGGCGCGCGTTCTCGCAATTCGAGGCGCCGGGGCAGAATGTCGTCTACGCCGATGTGGACGGCAACATCGGCTACCAGACCACCGGCAAGGTTCCCATTCGCGCTGCGGGCGACGGAAGCCTGCCGGAAAACGGCAGCGATGATGCCCACGAATGGATCGGATACATCCCGTTCGAACAACTTCCCAGCGTCTACAATCCTCCTTCCGGGATCATCGCCACCGCCAACGGCCGCATTGCGCCGGATGGATACCGATACTCGATCAGCACCGAGTGGGAAGCGCCCTGGCGCACCGCGCGCATTTACCGGGTGCTGGAGTCGGGCAAGAAATTTTCTGCGGCGGACATGCTCGCGCTGCAGACCGACACTTACTCCGAAGCGGACCGCTTCTTCGCCGACCGTTTTGTGTACGCTGTGGATCACGCCAGGAGTCCCTCGCCCCGCACCAAACAAGCAGCCGAACTCATGCGTGGCTGGGATGGCCGGATGACAGCCGACTCCGCCGCGCCGACCCTTGCCTATCGCGCCCGCAGAGAACTGACCCGGCTGTTGCTGGAGCCGAAACTCGGGGTCGCGCCGAAAGATGAGCAGCAGGCTCAAGCCACCCTCAACTGGAAGAGCTACCGCTGGGCCATGCAGTCGGTGTGGTTGGAGAACGTGCTGTCGCACCAGCCTAAGCGCTGGCTCCCGGAAGCGTACGCCAGCTACGACGAACTGCTGAGTGCCGCCGTACAGGCAGCCGTCAGCGGAGCCGATGCGCCGCAAGACTTGAACTCGTGGAAATGGGGAGCATTCAATGCGCTTGAGATTCAGCACCCCATTCTGGGCAGGATCCCGGTCCTGCAGCGTTGGACCGGACCCGGAGTGCAGCCGCAATCCGGCAGCGGGTACACGGTCAAAGCGGTCACTCGGAGCCATGGGCCGTCAGAGCGCATGACCGTGGACCTGTCCGACCTCGATCACTCCACTCTGAACCTGGTAACCGGCGAAGCGGGAAACTTTCTCAGCCCCTACTACATGGATCAATGGAACGCGTGGTACGAGGGATTTACCTTCGCCCTGCCCTTTTCCAAGCAGGCGGTGGAGAATGCCCGGACGCATGAGTTGGTACTGCAACCTGCAAAGTAGACATGATGGGTATTTGCGAGGGTTTGATCTTTCTCGGTCCTGGGTACTAGGTACTGGGTACTCGGTACTAGTCCACCAGTTTGACGTCGAACGCTTGCCCGATGATGTCAACTTGGGTGCTCTGCAGGGTGTCGGTGGTGGTGTCGTAGATCGCCAGTTCGCCGTTCTGCACCACATACACGACACTACGATTGGTGATCGGCTGCATCCCGGTCACAATGCCGGTGGCCGGCGGGATTACGACCGTGCTCTTCGACGTGTCAAAAATGGCCAGGCAGCCGCGCACCTCACCCGGAGGTGGGTTGTCGATGTTGGTGCAGTTCTTCGCGCCCACAAAAAGCTGTCCGTTGGCTCCCATGGACATGAGGGTGTGATAGCCGTCGGTGATAATGGCAGAGCCCGTTACCGTCATGGAACTGACATCCACCACGTCCAGCCGCCCGCAGACCGTTGCTTGAGTCATGGTGCCGGTGCAGGTATTGCCCGGTGCCGCTGGGGTGCCGGCCACGTACAGGGTATTCCCCGAAAGGAATCCCGCGGTGGCTCCTTCCACCGGGATCGTGGTGACCACGGTGTTGGTGTTCATGTCCATCACAGTGACGCCTGCCGCTGTTCCGTTGCACTCCGGGCCGCAGTCGAAGATGTACGCCGTAGTGTCGTCGCTGCTGAAAATGCCGCCCACGGGATGGTCGAAGCAGCACACCGGGGTGAGGGGATCACTTCCCGTACCGATGAGACTGGGAGCGATCACCGTTACCGTTGAGGAGGTCTCCCCCATCGCCAGGACGCGATTGCCGGTGTGACTCGGCACGATGTACCGCACGCCGGGGATGGAAATACTGGCCTCGACCGATGCCGTAGCCAGGCGCAATACTTCCACCACACCCGGGTCTTGCCCCAGTACTTGTCCGTTGGGGATGGCCGCCCAGCCTGTGCCGTTGTCGTTGGCCACGAACATGCTCTCGGTGGAGCCGAGCAGGCTGATGGGCGGGAGTGCACTACTAATGCCGGTCACTGGGGCCTCACTGGCGTTGCCGACCAGGGTGATCGAATTGTTGGAGGCGTTGAACACCATCGTGAAATTCTTATTTGGAGAGACCGCCATCAGCCCGGGTTGGCTTGCGAAACCCGCCAGGCTGACCCTGAACCGCGACAGCACGTCTTTGGACGCATCCACAATATTGAGCACGGGCCCCGCGCCCGGTTGCAGCGGGTTAGACACAAAGGCCTTGAACGTCAACCCGCTGGTAGTCTGGGTGCTACCTGAGCTGCCGGTTCCGCAGGAAAGGAAGCCCAAGCTGGCAGATATGAGAACGGCAAAAGTAATCGCGACTCTTTTCAAACCTGAGACTCCGAAGAGCATGAAGGCCAGAGATTTAGATGCAGAAAACGGGATTATAGCAGAGCCTCTTCTGTAGGGGGTCGAACTCCGGGCTTGCCGGCCCAGCCGCACCTGCGCGCGACTCGCGCCCCTCGACTTACCCAGGATGCAAAACTGGCACCCATCTTGTATTCTCAAACAACATGGCGGCTGACCTGCTAGCTCGGCTGAAGAAGGCTCCGGTCTTGTGCGACGGGGCCATGGGAACGTTGTTGTATGCCAAGGGAATCTTCATCAACCGTTGCTACGACGAGCTAAACCTTTCCCAGCCTGACCTGATTCGTGGCGTTCACCATGAATATTTGCAGGCGGGCGCTGAGATCATCGAAACCAACACCTTCGGCGGCAATGCCTTCCGCTTGGGGCGGCATAGCATGGCGGATCGGGTCCACGACATCAACCTGGCTGGGGCGCGTCTGGCCCGTGAGGCCGCGAAGAAATTCGACGTTTGGGTCGGAGGCTCCGTCGGTCCACTCGGGGTCCGCATTGAACCTCTCGGCAAAACCTCCTTTGAGGAAGCGCGTAGCGCTTTTCGTGACCAGATCGCAGCCCTGGTGGAAGGCGGCGTTGATCTGTTGGTCCTGGAGACGTTCGGATACCTTGAGGAGATCCACCAGGCAATTCTGGCCGCCCGGGACGTGAACCCTGCGATCCCGGTGGTCGCCCAGGTCACCATCGACGAAGACGGCAACTGTCTCGACGGCTCCACTCCGGAGGTCTTTGCCCCCCGCCTGGCGGAGTGGGGCGTTGACGTCATTGGCTGCAATTGCAGCGTCGGTCCGGTCGACATGCTGGACGCCATCGAACGTGTGCGGGCCGTCACTTCCCTGCCGCTGGCCGCACAACCGAACGCCGGCATGCCCCGTTCGGTGGAAGGCCGAAATATCTATCTCTGCTCGCCGGAGTACATGGCCAGCTATGCCCGCAAATTTGTAGCCTCCGGCGTCCGGCTGGTTGGAGGCTGCTGTGGAACGACTCCCGATCATATTCGGGTGATGAAATCTGCGTTGCGGGTGGGCGAAGCCCGGTCCAAGATCACCACGGCGCCCGTAAGTGGCGACGCGGCGCGTCCTGTGGCTCGGCCTGCCTTGCCCATCGAGAAGCGTTCCCGGTTAGGCGCCCGCCTCGCCGCCCGCGAATTCCTCACCATGGTGGAGATCGTTCCTCCCAAAGGGACCGACATCCGCAAGGAGGTAGAGGGCGCGCGCTTTCTCAAGTCGGTGGGCGTGGACGGCATCAACATTCCCGACAGTCCCCGCGCTTCGGCGCGCATGAGCAATCAGGCGCTCTCTTTGCTGATCCAGCAGCAAGTGGGCATCGAAGCCGTTTTGCACTACACCTGCCGCGACCGCAACGTACTGGGCATCCAGTCCGACCTGCTGGGAGCGGCCGCCACCGGCATCCGCAATCTGATCTGCATCACCGGCGATCCGCCCAAAATGGGGAGCTATCCTGATGCCACCGCGGTCTTTGATGTGGATTCCATCGGCTTGGTCAACATCGTGCATAACCTCAATCGCGGCCTCGACATCGGCGGAAACCCTCTAGGAATAGGTACAGCTTTCGTGATTGGCGTCGGAGCCAACCCGGGCGTGCCCAATATTGACGAGGAAGTCCGGCGCTTCGAATACAAAGTCGAAGCCGGAGCCGAGTACGCCGTCACCCAGCCGGTTTTTGACCTGGGTTTGCTGGAGGCTTTCCTGCGCCGCATCGAGCACTGCCGCATCCCGGTGCTCGCTGGCATCTGGCCCCTGGTGAGCGTGCGCAATGCCGAATTCATGAAGAACGAGCTGCGCGTCTCCGTCCCCGACTCCATTCTGGAGCGTATGGCGCGCGCCAGCACTCCGGAAGCTGCCCGTGAGGAGGGCATCGCCATCGCCCGTGAGATGCTGATCGCGGTACGCGACATGGTGCAAGGCGCCCAGATCAGCGCCCCACTGGGACGTTATGCCTCCGCCGTGGACGTATTGGAGGCCTTGGGTACTTCCAAGCCCACCGCATAGAGTCAAGAGAGCCTCGTGTGTCAACCTTTCGGCACCCTCCATGCCCCAGGGGGACGCGAAGCGTGCAGTCGCCCCCCTCTGCCCCCTGTGGATTTTCTCTGAATTTTCACTGGACATCCCGTGCAGAAAGGTGCATTAAGTAGGTAAGTAGGAGCGGCGATCCCTTGGCCAAATTTGAGGAATGTCTCCAGCGCCTGGAGAAGATCGTCCAGGAACTGGAGAAGGGTGAAGTGCCCCTGGAGAAGTCGTTGACGCTGTTCGAGGAAGGTATGCAGCTTTCCGCATCCTGCCGCAAGGAATTGGAGCAAGCGGAAGGGAAAGTGGAAATTCTGCTGAAGCAAAACGGCAAGCTCCAGGCAGAACCATTTGAGCCCGTGACCGAGAAGGCGCCGGGTAGAAGATAAGGCGCCGATACGCCGCGCTCGCACTGATAACGTCTGCAGCCAGGTTCACACCTGTGAACCGCCTGCAGCCTAGTTCGCCGTAAACAACGGTGTTCCGAGGTATGTATGCAACCGTTGAGTGTTGTCCTCCTCCAGAGCGATTCCAGGATCGCTCAGTCGCTGGTCAAGTCCCTGGGCAGTTCCTTTCATTCCGTGCATGCCGTGCGGTCATTGGGTGAACTGCGGACCAGCATTGCCAAAAATCGCGCGAAAGTGGTGGTCCTCGACATCGAGACCACCCCCATTTCCGAAGTCGAGAGGCTTTCTCACGACTTTCCGGGAGTTTCGATCGTCTGTACCCATCGTCTGCCCGACGAGGAGATGTGGACCGCCGCGCTGAGCGCGGGGGCGGCGGACATCTGCCCTTCGTCGGATACGCGAGCTGTTCTGACGTCTGCGCTGCGCAATGTGGCGCTGGCGCGCGGTTTCGCCGCCTAGATTTCGATGGGACTGTGGGACGCCTGCGGGCGTCCTTTCTTTTTGGTGGATCTCCTCCGCGTGCTCTGCGGTGGTTCTCTGCGCCCGCTGCGGTTTAAAATATTGAGTTGGGTCCTGCTCAACCCATGAACGCCATCCCCCAAACCGCCTTGCTATACTCAAGCGCCATGCTGAAGGAAACCCTCGACCAAGGGCGAACCGCCGCCGACGCCGCGCTCGAGCGGCTGCTGCCGCCCGCGACCCAGCATCCCGTCTCGATTCACCGCGCGATGCGGCATAGCGTGTTTGCCGGCGGCAAACGGCTGCGTCCGATCCTATGTATGGAATCCGGACGCATGGTCGCCGCTTCCCTTCCTGCCGGGATCGAGGACTTGGGCGCCGCGCTGGAGATGCTGCACACCTATTCGCTGATCCACGATGATCTGCCTGCCTTGGACAATGACGATCTGCGTCGGGGACGGCCCACGTGCCACAAGGTTTTCGGCGAAGCCATTGCCATCCTGGCCGGCGACGGGCTGCAGACCCACGCCTACGAGGTGCTCGCCCGGTTGCACTGTCCGGCGGAAGCGCGTGTGCGCATCATCGAACAAGTTGCCCACGGCACAGGAACGGTAGAAGGCATGATCGGCGGCCAGGTGGTGGACCTCGAAGCCGAGCACACCAAGCCCGACCTCAAGATGCTGGAGTACATTCACCGCTCCAAGACCGCCGCCCTGATCACCGCCAGCGTGGTCAGCGGCGGGCTCTACGCCGGGGCCGACGACGAAGCGGTTGCGAAGCTGCGATCGTTCGGGCAGTCCATTGGGCTGGCGTTTCAGATTGTCGATGACGTGCTCGACGTCACCCAGACCTCCGAGCAACTGGGCAAGACTGCCGGGAAAGACACCGCTGCGGAAAAGGCGACCTATCCCGCGCTGTTCGGCGTTGATGAGTCGATCAAAAAGGCCGACGCCTTGGTGGAGAAAGCCTGCGGCTCGCTTGACAGCTTTGGCCCACGCGCAGAAACCCTCAAATCCCTGGCCCACTTCCTGGTCGAGCGAAAGAAGTAGGCGCAGGCCACTCCGTGACCTTCGTGTCCTCTGTGGTTTGTCCGCAGAGAAGTTCCCCTGTGCGCTCTGTGCCCTCTGTGGTAAAAATGTTCTTGACGGCGATGGAGTTCGCCACAACCGCCTGGTCTAGCTGAGAGTGATCCCGGCTGATGACTCCTACCAACTTTTGAAGGAGAACTCCATCGTGCTCGACTTCCTGGTGATTTCCCTGGGCGCTATCGCCGGGGCCAACGCCCGCTACTTCCTCAGCCGCTACGCGGTCAAAGCGCTAGGCCCCGTCTTTCCTTACGGCACGCTGATTATCAACCTGCTGGGCAGTCTGATCGTAGGCTTCTTCGTCATCTGGACCTCGGAGCGCGTCCTCGCCGATCCCCGCTGGCGCCTGTTGGTGGTAGTCGGATTCTGCGGAGCATTCACAACTTTCTCCAGCTACGCGTTCGAAAGCATGGCCTACTTCGAGCAGGGACAGTGGCTGCTGATGGCAACCAACATCCTTACGAACAACCTGCTGTGCCTGGCGGCAGCTCTGGCTGGCATGGTCCTGGCACGGGTGCTGTAAAATGCCAGACGCGATGGCAGTTCAAGTCACCATCTACCTCAACGAAGCCGACCAGTGGCATCATCGGCCGTTGCATGTCGAAATTCTCAACTACCTGCGCAAGGAAAGTGTCTACGCCGCAACCGCAGTGCACGCCGTGGCCGGATTCCTGGGACGCCATCGCGTGGAAACTTCCCACCTGGTGGATGCGGGCGGCAAGCTGCCGGTCATCATCACCTTCGTGGATACTGACGAGCACGTGAACCGGGTCTTGCCCACATTGAAGGAAATGGCCGCGCACCGGCTGATCGTGCGCGAGAACGTGGTGCTGGAGCAGGGGAACCTGGACTGACAATGACGACCCCGGCGCTCGATATCCTTGCGATAGCTGCGCATCGCGACGACGTGGAGCAAACCTGCGGTGGCACGCTGCTGAAGATGGCGCAGCACGGCTACCACACCGGCATCCTCGATCTCACGCAGGGTGAGATGGGAACGCGTGGCACCGCCGAGGATCGCGCCCGCGAAGCCGCCGAGGCGGCCCGCATCCTGCGTGTGACTTGGCGGCAGGCGCTGGATATCCCCGATGGACGCGTGGAAAACACCTGGGAGAACCGACTGAAGGTCGCTCGCGTGATTCGCGAGCAGTGCCCGCGGGTGTTGATCCTTCCCTACTGGAAGGGACGGCATCCCGACCACTACAACGCATCCGTTCTGGGATACGAAGCCTGCTTTGCCGCGGGTCTGGCGAAACTCGTCATCACCCGCCAGACCGCAACCGCCGACCCTCTGCCGCCGCATCGCCCATTCAAGATCATCTACGCCACGCTCTACTACGACATCCGCCCCACGTTCGTCGTGGACATCAGCGACCAGTTCGAAGCCCGCTTCCAATCGCTGATGGCCTACAAGTCGCAGTACAGCGACCAGGAAGCCGGCAAAGACCTCTTCCCTGCCCAAGCCGAAATTCGCGCGCGCGTCGAGGCCATGGCACGCCACTACGGCATGCTAGGTGGCGTGACCTACGCGGAGCCGTTCTTACAGAAAGAAGTAGGGCTGGTGGAGGATTTGTTGGCGATCCCGGTGAAATCGATGTGAGTGTTGCGGCGCCCTCCTCAACGAGGCGGCGAAACGCAAGGTCCCTCGACTTCGCTCGGGATGACACAGCATGGAACGCGCACGGCTGGGAAACCGAAAGCTTTGAGCTGAGGGCTGATGGCTGAAAGCTGACCGCTACTTCTTCACCGCCACCGCCACCCCATCCCTGATCGGCAGGATGGTCGTGAACAACTCCGGCGAGTTGTACAGCAGGCGGTTGAACTCCAGAATTGCCTTGGTGTGGCTATCGGGATTGGGCTGGGCCACCCGGCCGCTCCACAGCACGTTATCGGTCACAAACAGCCCGCCCTTGCGCAGCCGTGGCACTGCGAGACGGAACACGCGCGGGTAATCTTCCTTGTCCACGTCGTTGAAGATGATGTCGAATTGCTGCTTCTGCTCGGAAAGCAGTTCGAGAGCGTCCCCGGTCCTGATGGTAATTCGATCTGCCACCCCTGCCCGCTCGAAATATCCTCGGGCCCGCTCGGCATTCTTGGGATCGCCGTCCGTATAGATGACCCGCCCCCCGTCAGCCACCGCGCGCGCCCACCAGATGGTCGAATAGCCAATGGCGGAACCCATCTCAAACACCGTCTTGGCGCCGATCATCAGCGCCAGTTGATGCAGGATGCGTCCCACCGCCGGTCCGACGATGGGGATCTTTTTTTCTGCGGCCAGCGCTTCCATCTCCGTGAGGACCTCATCGCGCGGCGGCAGGGTGGAATACACGTAGTCTTCGACAGCGCCGACGGTGATCCCGCCCATACGCCAGTGTGCAATGTCCAGTGCGTTTGCCAAGCCTAGCCTCTCAGTTCATTGTTGATTGTTGATTGTTGATTGTTGATTTTTGATTGTTGATTGAAAACCGCAGGTACCAACGCGGTCACGGCTTCATTCCACAATCAAAAATCAACAATCAACAATCTCAGATCGTTTGCCCCGGCTTCATCTCCACGACTTCGACCCCAGATACCAGCTTGCGCAAAGCGTCCGGCGTTCCCGTCAGCACCGGGAAAGTTCCCCAGTGCATGGGAACCACCGCTTTCGGCTGAAGCAGTTTGCAGGCGTAGGCCGCCTCGCGCGGGCCCATGGTGTAGTGGTCGCCGATGGGCAACAGGGCAATGTCCGGCGCGTACAGCTCGCGAATAATTTGCATGTCGCTGAACACGTTGGTGTCGCCGGCGTGATAGATCTTCAGCCCGTTGGCGAATTCGATCACGTAGCCGCAGGGCTCGCCGCCATAGATCACCTGACCTCCATCCTCGATGCTGGAGGAATGCGTGGCATGGACCATGGTGACCTTGATATCGCCCACCGTCTGCGTTCCGCCTTTGCCCATGCCTGCTACCTGCTCGACGCCCTTTGTTCCCAGCCATTCCCCTATTTCGTAGATGGCAACCACGACCGGCTTGTGCTTCTTGGCGATCGCCACCGCGTCGCCGATGTGGTCACCGTGACCGTGGGTACACAGCATGACATCGACTTTGTTAAAGTCCTTCTCGCTCTGCGGGCACTTGGGATTGCCCGTGATCCACGGATCAATGAGAACCGTCTTGCCCGCCGGAGTTTCGATGCGAAACGTGGCGTGGCCGAGCCAGGTGAGTTTGATGCCTTTTAGGTCCATGGATAGCGACATCTCCTAGAAATCAGCAATTAGCAGTTAGCACTTGGCATTTAGCCAGCAGCGGCTCTTGCCACTCACTCTGGGGGCTAATTGCTAACTGCTAACTGCTGCTTTCTTTCCATCCCCGATATCCCCCCGCCAGGGAGATGACATTCTTGAAGCCCATCTTCTTGAGCGACACTGCCGCCAGTGCGGAGCGGCTTCCTCCTCCACAATACAGGACCAGCTTCTTGTTCTTATCCGTCGTGGCCGTGTCGATTTTGTATTCCAGCATGCCGCGGGAGATGGCCACGGCGCCGGGGATCGTGCCCTTGGCAACTTCGTCGGGATCGCGCACGTCGAGCAGGAGAAAGTCTTCGCCCGACTGCTGCATCTTTTTCAGGCCGGCGGAGTCGATTTCCTGGATTTCCTTCTTGGCCTCGTTCACTAGCGTGTGGAATTCGGGCATGACCATGGCAAGTCTCCGGCAAAACGGAATGTAACATTCTAGTGAGCCGCCGCAGCGCGCGCAACGTGCCGCCGTCCGGGAAATTTCCGGACACAAATGTGCTTCCTCATGGTTAACTAGGATTCGCCGTGACCGAGCTGAAGGTTCTCATTTCGCGCGAGCAGATTGCCTCCCGTGTCGCCGCCATGGGCGCAGAGATCACTCGCGACTTCTCCGGTGAGTCCGTGATCTTCGTAGGTGTGCTCAAGGGCGCCGCCATCTTCCTGAGCGACTTGGCCCGCCAGGTGCAGCTGGACGCCACCTTCGACTTCATCGGCGTCTCCAGCTACGGCAACCGGCCCAGTCCCGCGCAAGAACTCCAGCACGGATGGGACTCCACCGGCGAGGTCCGCTTGACCAAGGACGTTGACCAATCTATGCGGGACAAGAATGTGATCCTGGTCGAAGATATTCTCGACACCGGCCTGACCCTCACCTATCTAAAGCGAATCCTGCTGGCGCACCAGCCTAAGGCCTTCCGCATCGCTGCCCTGCTGGACAAGCCTGCACGGCGCAAGCAGCCGATCAAGGCTGATTACCTGGGCTTCAGCATTCCCGACGAGTTCGTCGTGGGCTACGGATTGGACTACGCTGAGCGCTACCGGAATCTGCCCGACATTTGCGTGCTGCCGCGGAGCTAGCTATCAGCCCTCAGCCATCAGCCGTCAGGAAAACCCTGCACAAGAGTTGGGTGCCTGATGGCTGACAGCTGATGGCTGACGGCTGCCCCAGAGCTGACGACTGACGACCGACGACTGCTTTAGCGCGGCTGTTATCATAAGCAACGTGGAGATGGCAGCAACTCAATCCGATATTCGCCTGAAAGTCGAACCCCTTCTGCTGGAAGTGGCGGACGTGGTCAACACCACGCTCGACCTCGACACCACCCTGCGGCGGGTGGCCGAACTGGTGCGTAAAGTCATCGACTATGAAATCTTTGCCATCCTGCTGTTGAACGAGAAGACGCAGGAGTTGCGGGTCCGCTTCCAGGTCGGCCACCCGCGGGAAGTAGCCGAGCGCATCCGCATCAAGGTAGGGGAAGGTGTAACCGGCGTAGCCGCACAGCGGCGCGAGGCCATCCTGGTGGATGACGTCTCCAAGGATCCCCGTTACATCTCCACCGTGCCCAACGTGCGCTCCGAGCTTGCGGTTCCGCTGATCGTGAAGAACCGGCTGATCGGGGTCATCGATATCGAGTCGCCGCAGCCCAACCATTTCGACGAGGAACACAAGCGCCTGCTCACGCTCATCGCCTCGCGCATGGCCGTGGGCATCGAGAATGCCCGGCTCTACACCCGCAGCACGCGCCAGGCACGTACCCTCGTCCTGCTCAATGAGATCGCGCGCGAACTCACCTCCATCCTCAACGTGGACGAGTTGCTCAAACGCATCGCCGAACTGGTCAGCCGGCTGATTGACTACCAGATGTTCAGCATCCTGCTGCTCGACGACGCGGGAGAAAAACTGCAGCACCGCTTTTCCCTGCGTTTCCAGGAAAACATCCATCTCAAACACGAGATTCCGCTGGGACGCGGGTTGGTGGGCTATGCCGTCCAGCACCGGCAAGCCGTGCTGGTTCCGGACGTGAACAAGGATTCGCGTTACATTCGGCTCAACCCGGAAACCCGCTCGGAGTTGGCCGTACCGTTGATCTACAAGGACAAAGTGATTGGAGTGCTCGACCTGGAGCATACCCGGCGTGGATTTTTCACCGAGGACCACAAGCGCACCATCACCACCCTGGCGGCACAGGTCGCGATTGCGATTGAAAATGCGCGGCTGTACGAGCAGATCGCCCGCCAGGAGAGGCGCCTGGAACGCGATCTGGCGCTGGCGCGGGAATTGCAATTCCGCCTGCTGCCGCCCTCCCTGCCCAACCTCAAGAATTTGGAAGTTGCGGCCAAGTTCCTCCCGGCGCGCGCCATCGGCGGCGACCTCTACGACTTCGTAAGCTACTCGCTTTCGCGTACCGCAATCGTCATCGGCGATGTGAGTGGCAAGGGTGCGCCGGCGGCGATCTATGCCGCTCTGGTCAGCGGCATTCTGCGCTCGCATGCTCCCATCGAGCCCGGCCCGGCGGAAATGCTCTCCGCCGTCAACTTTTCGCTGGGTGAGCGCCGCATCGAAGGCCAGTTTGTCTCGATCATCTACGTCGTGTGGGACGATGCCAATCGCACCCTGCAGGTCGCCAATTCCGGCTTGCCGCGCCCCTTGTATTGTCACGATGGCAGGATTGAGATCGTCGAGGCCACCGGCCTCCCGCTGGGGTTGTTCGATGAGGCCGAGTACGACGAGTTCACCTTCCGGGCCAAGCCCGGAGAGATGTTCGTGTTCTTCAGCGACGGCATCCTGGACGCGCGCAACAAGGCAGGCGACATGTTCGGTCGCCATCGAGTGGAACAGATTTTGACCAAGTGTGCGGACAAGTCGGCTGACTGCGTCGTGGAATCCCTTTTCAAAGCAGTTACCGAACACGCCGCCGGCGAAGAAACTTTCGACGATCAGACCGTGGTCGCGATTAAAGTCAAGGGCACTTCCGGAAAACGCAAGTGAACCGCAAACCGACGCGGCGCCAGGGTCGTCCCCCCGCCTTTGCCTACCACCAGAGCCGGAGAGGACTGCTGCGCCGCCGCTCTGCGGAACGCATTCTCCACTGTGACGACGTTCCCTTGCCCGGTCTCGCGGAGCGCCTCGGCACGCCCCTGTACGTCTACTCAGCCTCGGCCATTCGCGAACGGGTGCGCGCTTTCGACCGCGCCTTCCGCAAGGTTCCGCACACCCTCTGTTACTCAGTCAAAGCGAACTCCAACCTGGGCATCCTTCGCCTGCTGGCCCGCCTGGGATGCGGCTTTGACGTGGTTTCCGGCGGAGAACTGGAACGCGTGCTGCGCGCCGACCGCCGCGCTGCGAAAAAAGTTGTCTTCTCCGGAGTGGGCAAAACCACCGACGAGATGCGGGCCGCACTCAAAGCCGGAATTCTGCTGTTCAACGTGGAGAGCGAATCGGAACTGGGGGCGCTTGCCGAGTGCGCGGCCCGCTTGAAGCAGACCGCGCGCATTGCTCTGCGCATCAACCCCGATGTCCCCGCCAACACCCATCCTTACATTTCCACCGGGCTGCACCAGCACAAATTTGGCTTGCGCAGTAGCGAAGCGCGTGGTTTGTATGCCCGAGCCTCCGGCAGCCAACACCTCAAGATCGCAGGTGTGAGTGTGCACATCGGCTCGCAGATCACCGAGGTCGCCCCCTTTGCTCTGGCCATGGAGCGGGTCGCAGAACTGGTCGGTGAACTGCGTTCCGACGGTCACCAGATTGACTACGTGGACGCCGGCGGCGGCCTCGGCATTGCCTACGGAGACGAAGCGTCGCCCGAGTTCGCCGACCACGTCGCTGCGTATGCCGACGCGCTGCTGCGGCCGCTGCGCGGGCTGAAGGTGCACCTCCTTCTGGAACCCGGCCGTGCGATTGTGGGCGCCGCCGGTGCCCTGCTGACTCGTGTTCTCTATCGCAAACACAACGATGGCAAAAAGTTCGTCGTGGTGGACGCGGCCATGAACGATCTGCTCCGCCCCGCCCTTTATGACGCCTACCACGAAATCGCGCCGGTTCGGCTGGATGAGCCGCCTCCTGAGCAGCGGGAAAAGCTTGACGTGGTGGGCCCGGTTTGCGAGACCGGAGATTTCTTTGCGCATGGCCGTGAGTTGCCGCCGGTCCATGAAGGCGATCTGCTGGCCATTCTGGATGCCGGGGCCTACGGCATGGCGCTCGCTTCCAACTACAACACCCGGCCGCGCCCCGCGGAGGTGTTGGTGGACGGAAAATCGGTCAGAATCATCCGGCGTCGCGAAACCATGGACGACCTGCTGCGGCTCGAGACCTGAAGGTTCTGGCGGGCGGTTCTCTCCTGCTTCTCACAACCTTCCGCTGCTTGCCCGATCCCTCACCCGGCTGAACTACGCCGGGTTCGGGATGGCGTCATCGCGAGCGATTGGGCAAACTGAACCGCTATCCGCAATCCAGTCCCCACGTTAACCATCCGCTACAACGAGCGCAGGAAGTTCAAGATGTCCTGCTGCTGCTGTGGCGTGAGTGCATTGAAGTTGCGGATGACCTGGTTAGCCTCCGAACTGCAATGCTGGGAGTGATCATGGTTAGAACTGTGCTCATTGCCCGAGGGCTTGCCGCCACAGTCGGTATGATCCTCGATGACCTGCAAGAGGTCGGGGGTACGACCGTCATGTAGGAAAAACAGGCGCTGTCCTACGCCCCAGAGCGGTGCGGTGCGGAACTGGTCCCCACCCGCCGCCCCTTGGCTGATACCATCCGCCAGATCCGACCCCATATGGTGAACGGCGAAGTCGGAGAACGGCTGGTAGGTGACCCCGCCCATGCCCGTAAAGATGGAGGGGCCGGTTGTGAGCGAGGGTGAGTGGCACAGCGCACAACCGATCGCGCTGAACAGGGTCGCCCCCTTCTGTGTAGAGGCCGTCTGCGGCCCCGGCGTGGGTGGCGCTGAGAGACGCATGAAGGCGGCGAACGACACCGTGTCAGCTAGCGGGCTGACGCTCCCTGGAATGCCGCTGGCGTCTTCCGGCAGGGGATTGAATACACACCCGAACACCCCAGAACGCTCGTTGGGAAATAGCTCATTGGTTACGCCCTGTTCGACGTTGTAGGCTTCGCCGGCGAAAACCAGCAGCGACTTGTTCTGACCCTTCCATCCGAAACGGGTGATCGTGCCATCGTTGCCGCTGGTGTTGAATGTGCCGCCAATACCCAGGCTGCGCCTCGCATCTCGTGTCGCAGCCAGATTGGCCCGCAATGTTTCATCCGGCGTGTTCTCCACCAAACCCAGACCAAATACCGGGGTGGGGATGCGGAAAATCACGTTGTTGAACGCAAGCTGTTGGGCGAAATCCGGCTGGGCGAGGGTGCACCCGGGCGCATCGTCCCGGCCCGCAATGGTGAACAAATCATGAACTCCACCATCCGGCGAGCCGTCGCGATTCCTGACAAACCGCGCCTCCCGCACCGGGCCGTCCGGCGTAATGAACGAGGGAACCGTGTTCGAAGCGTTGTGCAGCTTGGCGAGCGCCACCTGCGGGTTGGGAACAGGATTCTGCGGACTAATCAAGCCGGGGCTGGTTCCTCCGATAAACGGCTGCGCATGGCACATCGCGCAGCTGTTCCCGTTGAAGGTGGGCCCCAATCCGGCGTCATCCTCGCCCGCAATGTTCCCCGACACTGACGCCGCTTCCTGGAATCGCAGAATCGCCTGGTTGAACAAATCCACTTCCGCCGGACTGAGGGTCGGGTACGGCCCTCCAGCTCCCGCAGCACCGCCGCGCGGCCCGGGATCGTGCTGAGCTTGCAGCACTCCCGGTGCGAACAGCAACAACGTGCAACACAGAGCTACACCCAGTACTTTTCGAGATTTCATTTCGCAACCTCCATCTGCCGAGCCGAGATACACTCCGGCGGCAATACGCGATTGGTTCACTGGGAGGAGCGGCGCAGGGTTTATGCGTGCGGGAGCCACGTCAGGCCAAACTGCCGTTTTCAGGTCGCCGCGAGATTGGGAGGCACTTTAAGGGCTGGTGGCAATGAACGTCAAGATGTCCCGAAGTACATGCTGCGGATCCGCGGAATGCGGCTACAGGCGCGGCATCCGGACAGTCACCGTCGGTTACCCGTCCTGGGTGAGTCGCGCGCCATGCTCAGTGCCCTGCTGCCGTGCTGTCCCACGTCATTCGTCCGCCCACGAAGGTCTTCACCACTTTGACATCGCGGATTTTCGCAGGATCAATTGAGAAAATGTCATCACTCAGCAGCACCATGTCCGCCAGCTTGCCCGGCGTGATCGAACCTTTTTCTTTCTCCTGAAATTCGGCATACGCCGACCCCAGGGTGTATGCGTCAATCGTTTCCGGGACAGTCAGCTTCTGCTCGGGAAACCAGCCGTTGGGATTTTTGCCATCCAGCGTGGCCCGTGTGACTGCGGCATAGACCGTCAGCATGGGATTGAGCGGAGCCACATCCCAATCGGTGCCGAAAGCCAGACGCACACCGTGATCGAGAAACGTACGGAAGGCGTAGGTGCGGCTGGCGCGATCGTGGCCAATCCGCTTCTCGGCCCAACGGCCGTCGTCGATCGCATGGTAGGGCTGCACCGACGCAATCACTTTCAGTTGGGCGAAGCGCTCGAAGTCCTTGGCTGCCATGTGCTGCGCGTGCTCGATGCGGAAGCGGCGGTCGGCCTCGCCGTGGGCCTTGGCGACCTCACTGTACAGATCGAGGATCATCGAAATTCCCTGGTCCCCGATGGCGTGGGTGCAGAGCTGCAACCCGGCGGCGTCGGCCTTCATCATGCGTTCCCGCATCAGCGAGAGCGGCTGCATTTCATCGGAGAGCAGTCCATGATTGTTCGGCTGATCAGTGAAGGGCTCAAAGAAGTATGCGGTTCCGGAGCCGAGAGAGCCGTCGGCGTACGCCTTGAGTGCTCCGATCCGCAGGTACGGACCGCCAAAAGCGTGCCGGAGGCCGATTTTCGCCTGGTCGTCCACGCCCATGATGTAGGGAGCAGCATAGATGCGCGTAGTCAGATCACCACGCTGCAGCAGTTCCGTGTACACCGCGATGTCGTCGTAGTCGGGATTCATGTGCTGCACGCTGGTGACCCCGAGCGAGGCAGCATAGGCCAGGGCGCGCTTGACCGCGTGCACGCGTTGCTCGTGGGAAAGGTTCGGAATCACTTTGTCAACCAGGTCCGTAGCGGCATCCTTGAGAGCCCCGGTAGGATTGCCCTGGGCGTCACGGACGATAACGCCGCCCGGGGGATCGGGAGTTTGCGCCGTCACCCCGGCCAGGCGCAACGCGACCGAGTTCGCCAGTGCCATGTGACCGTCATAGCGGGAGACGAAGACGGGCGTATCGGGGGTAACCGGATCAATGAGTTCCTTGGTGGGCAGCGTCGCCGGGTTCCACTTGGTCTCATCCCAGTCTCCGCCCTGAATCCACTCGCCTTTGGGTGTTTTCCTGGCGCGCTCGCCGATGCGGCGGACGAATTCCTCCGCGCTGGTGGCATCGTTGAGTTGCACCGCATCGAGTTGCAGGCCTCCGCTGACGAAGTGGACATGCGCGTCGTTAAAGCCGGGCAGCAGCAGCTTGCCGCCGGCATCGATTACGCGAGTCGTGGAACCATGCCAGGCTTCAACCTCGGTGTTTGTGCCCACCGCGACGATGCGCTCTCCCAGGACAGCCACGGCCTGAGCTGTCGGATGAGCCTTGTCCACGGTCCAGACCTTGGCGTTGGTAATGATGAGGTCGGCTGCAGGCTTGGACTGGGCTGCGGCGAACATTGGGAGAAGGAAGAAGATCCAGGCTATGGAGTTTTTCATATGGAAGTTGGTTCGGGTTGGCAGGATAACACCTGGATAGCCCTGCCAATACTACCTACTTACCCCAAAAACAAGTTCAGCCCACCAGCGGGAACGCCGGTTGCGCCGACAAGAGGCACAGCACAACGATCGCGCAGCGGACGAATCCTGCTTTCATCCATAGCCGTGGGCGTGCGCAAAACCTTTCATATTGACTCTCGACACGTACTGGGGAATACTGTGCCGCCATCGGTCGCGTCGTGGGTCCCTGTCCCTGGTGAACGAAATCTTGCCGGAGGTGATCCCATGGGAAAACCTGAATTACCAAGAACCAAGGAGCGCGCCAGCACTCGAATTCGGGTGGCAGAGCCTCTGCCCGGCGATACGGACAAGCGCTTACGCGCATACGCCCTAGCGGCGAGTGCTGCGGGAGTAGGATTGCTGGCCCTGGCCCCGCCCGCCTACGCCGAGATCATTTACACCCCGACACATATCAAGCTGACCAACGGCAGGCTTGTGGTGGATCTCACCAACAGCGGTACCGAGAATTTCCTGCTGACGGACACCACCGAAAGCCACTCCGGCTACGCCTACACCCGAGAGTTGGAAATCAACGGCAGCTCGAACGCCAGCGTGATCGGCGGCGACCACAAGGGGGTGACCGTGTTACACGCCGGATCAGTCATCGGCTCCAGCCGCTCGTTCCAGAAAGTAAGCGGCGGCGAGGGACTGCTGGCGGGAGCGTCGGTATCCGGCTACGGCTTCTACAGCCGGGTCTACGGCAACTGGGCGAACGTCAGGCGCTCTTACATGGGATTAAAGTTCATCATTAACGGGGAAGTTCACTATGGCTGGGCCGAGTTGAGTGTGCTGGATCGGATCGACAAGCACCACGGATTGAACGTTGGTGCGCTCCTTCTGGGATATGCCTACGAAACCACGCCGAACCTGCCCATCAAAGCTGGTCAGACCAACGGAGGAGAGGCCGGCACCGTTTCTCCCAATGGCTTCCACCCACGACCCAAGACCTTGGGTGCGCTGGCCAGGGGCGCAGCAAAATGAGCACGGGCGAAGCAAATTTGCAGGAGGTCACCCCATGGGAACACCGCAGTTGACAAGACCTGCGACGGGACGCCGGACAATCAGCGAACGGGTAACCCAGCCTCTGCCGCATGACGCAGACAAACGTCTGCGTGCGTACGCCCTAGCTGCAAGTGCTGCCAGCGTGGGGTTGCTGGCGCTGGCGCAGCCCGCCAATGCCCAGGTGGTCTACACGCCGGCGAACGTCTCGATTACCAGCGGCGACCTTTTTCTGGATCTCAACTGTGGGCCGAAGGTTCAGTTCTGGCTCGCCAATGATCTCGAGGTCTTCAGCTTTTCCATGTTCCAGGAATTTGCCGTCAACGGAAGCGCAAATGCCAGTGTGATAGTCGACAAGAACGGGCCGGCTGAATTGCAGACGGGATCGGTGATCGGCTCCAGCCGATCTTTCAAGAATGTCCATCGCAACGAGCAGGTGCTGGCTCAGGCGTTTTACGGGTCATACTACGGAGTGTTCTCCGGAGTGGACGGGAATTGGGCGAACGGTGAGCAGGCCTACCTGGGCTTGAAGTTCGACATCCAGGGGCAAGTTCACTATGGATGGGCTTCGCTGCAGGTTAAGGCATCCGTCGATCACCGCGCAGTGCACGTGAATGCAATTCTCCTGGGATACGCCTACGAGAACACTCCCAACCAGCCCATCCAGGCAGGTCAGACCAGCAGTGCCACCCAACCTGGCGCAGAGGTACCCCAAGCCGGCACCCTTGGGGCTCTGGCACGGGGCGCACCCAGCCTAGGTCGTTGCCCGGACGTCGAACCCCATCTAGCGACACGCCGGTCGAGACGGCCACGATGATGGCAGCCGGCCCAGGATTTCTCGCTTTGCCCGCATGCGTGAGGGCAGTTTGGTGCTGAGCAATCGGCCACGGATCAGTTCATGGGTGAACCTCTCGCCAACAAAGTTCTCCTGATCGGCTGGGACGCCGCCGATTGGAAGGTGATCAATCCTCTGCTCGACCAGGGATTGATGCCCACCCTGGACGACTTCGTCAATCATGGCGTGATGGGAAATATCGCCACCCTCCGCCCCATCTTGTCGCCCATGTTGTGGAACTCGATTGCCACCGGCAAGCGGGCGCACAAACATGGCATTCACGGGTTCACAGAACCCGATCCGCAGGGCGCTGGCGTTCGTCCGGTGGCGAGCACCTCCCGCAAAGTCAAAGCGCTCTGGAACATCCTCACCCAGCGCGGATACCGCGCGCACGTGCTGGGCTGGTTCGCCGGACATCCCGCCGAGCCGATCAACGGCATTTCCATTTCCGATCTCTATCCTCACGCCACGGCGCCGCTCGGCGAGGAATGGCCCCTGCCCCCGGGCACGGTTCATCCCGAGAGCATGCGCGAGAGGTTTGCCGGGCTGCGCATGCATCCGGCCGAGGTCACCGAAGCCGCGATTCTGCCCTGGATTCCCCGCGCCAAGGAGATTGATCAGGAAAAAGACAAAGGTCTGAATTCGTTTGCCAAGATTCTTTCGGAGAACTGCTCCATTCACAACGCCGCCACCTGGATTCTGCAAAACGAGCCCTGGGATTTTCTGGCGGTGTATTACAACGCGATCGACCACTTCTGCCACGGCTTCATGCATTTCCATCCGCCGCGCATGGAAGGCATTCCAGAGGACAAGTTCGAAATCTACAAAGACGTGGTAAACGGGGCCTACCGCTTTCACGACATGATGCTCCAGACCCTGCTGGACCTGGCTGGACCGGACACGACCGTGCTGCTGGTTTCTGACCACGGCTTTCACTCCGACCACCTGCGTCCGAAAGGCATCCCCAGGGAGCCGGCGGGCCCAGCCGTGCAACACCGGCCGTTTGGGATTTTTTGCATGCGCGGGCCCCAGGTGAAGCAGGACGAACGCATCTACGGCGCCAATCTGCTGGACGTGACTCCGACGATCCTGACGCTGTTCGGTCTGCCCGTGGGCGAGGACATGGACGGGCGGGTGCTGGTGCAGGCCTTCGAGCAGCCGCCGGAGATTGCGCGCACCCCCAGCTGGGAGGATGAGCCGGGCGAGTGCGGAATGCATTCCGCCGATCGCCGAATGGATCCGGCCGCGGCGCAGGCCATGCTGCAACGCCTGGTAGCGCTGGGCTACATTCAGCCGCCCAGCGAGGATCAGAGCAAAGCCGTCGCCAGCACGATGCGCGAACTGAAGTACAACCTGGCGCGCGACTACCTGGATTCCCGCCGGCCGCAAAAGGCCTTGCCGCTGCTGGAGGAAGTGGCCCGGGAGAAGCCCGACCAGGCGCGCTTCCATCTGCATCTGGCGCAATGCTTTCTCGCGCTGCGTCGTAACCAGGAAGCGAAGGAAATTCTGCAGCGTCTCCTGCTGCCAAAAACCGAGACTGCAGAAGCGAGCGCCGCAGCGAGTACTCAGGACGAGGCCGCCGCGCAAGCGCCTGTGAGCGGCGACGAGGCGTCTCCGCCTCCGTGGGCCGATTTGCTGATGGGCGTGATTCAGTTTGAGGAAAGAGACCTGGAAGCGGCTCTGGCTTCCCTGCTTCGAGCGGAACGGGCCGACCCGCGCCTGCCCGGTCTTCACCTGCGCATTGGGGAGACTTACTTGCGTCAGGAACGAGTGCAAGACGCAGAGCGTGCCTTCCGCAAAGCGCTCGACATTGATGGCGATTGCCCGGAAGCCCACCTGGGATTGGCCATGGTCCACCTCAGGCAACACCGCGACGCGGAAGCCGCCGAGGAGGCTTTGCTGGCGGTCAGCTTGCAGCACTTGCTGCCGCCGGGACACTTCTATTTGGGAGTGGCGCTGGCGCGTCTGGGCCATCTCCAGCGCGCGGTGCTGGCGTTTGAAACTTGTCTGGCGATGCTGCCGGGGTTGGTGGCCGCGCACCGCTGGCTCGCGACCTTGTACAGCCAGCCCGGCGGTGATTCGGAGAAAGCCGCCCGGCATCGTTCCCTACACACGGAACTGAGGCGGAAAAAGAGGGCGAACGCCAGGGTGTGAGCACGCCAAACGGTCCCCTTTGTGCCGCTGTTCGCTTCTTCCCGAACCCCACCCCAATTTCCTTTACAGCCGCTGCGTTCTATAGCACCTTTAAAGGTGCTATTCCGGGTGCGGAGGAACTGTGCTCAATATCACCGAAGATATCCAGGCGTTGACCACGTTTCGGCGCAATTCCGCCAAGGTCATCAGACGTCTCAAAGAAACCGGGCGGCCACTGATCCTCACCGTGAATGGAAAAGCGGAAGCCGTGGTGCAGGATGCCGAAGCTTACCAGCGCCTTCTGGACATTGCCGCGGAAGCCGACGCACGCGAAGGCATCCGTCAGGGCCTTGAAGACGCGCGCAAGGGCCGCACTCGTCCGGCTCGCCAGGTCTTTAACGAAATGCGCGCCCAGCATGACATACCGCGTTGAAGTAGCCGCCCGCGCGAATCGCGATCTGCTTCGCCTCTATCAATTCATCCACGCCCAGGATTCGGCGAAGGCCGCGGCGTGGTTTAACGGGATTGAAAATCTTGTCTTGAGCCTGGACAAGCACCCCGATCGTGGCTCGGTCACACCGGAAAACAAGAAACTGCGGCACCTGCTCTACCGCATTACTTACCGCGTTGACCAGCGCGCCCGGCGAGTGCAGGTGCTGCATGTCCGGCATGGCGCCAGGGTGGCCTTCAAGTCCCAATGAGATTCTAGCGATTCGACCTTGGGGGCGGGGTAAGCACCGGGTTTTCGCAGCAATGAGATCCCCCGGGGCCATGCTCAGCGAGACGCACTTTGTCAGTACGCCTGCATCATCAAATGCGCTTCGCTCAGCAGGGGCAGTTCGATCCAGCCTTCGAGCGGCAACGCGTCTACCGGCAAATGGTTGTGCCATAGGCTGAAGCGCAAGCGCAGCTTGGTCGCCACCAGGGCCGAAGACTCGTCTTTGGCGCCGTCGGGAACCGGCGCCGCGTGCAGCCAGCGCAACGGCAGTTTGAATTCAAAGTTGCGGGCCAGCGCCAGCTTCAGTTCACCGGCCGGGTCAGCGGAAGTGGCCAGTGGCTTGTCCTCATCGGTGGCACTCACTTTCCACGAGCGCGCCTGGCAGCCTTCGACCTCCACGTCCAGCCGCAAAGTAAGCCTGGGATGGTGCGCGTCGGCGGCCCAGGACTCCAGGTTGACCACCAGCTCGAATTCCATCTCCGGAACGTTCTCGGCGAAGTCCAGACGGCCATAGACGTTGGCATCATCAATGCCGGCGTAAACCGAGTCCAGCAGGAAGCGTTTGCCGTGCATGGCGCCGGCACGCCGGTCGGCGGTGTACACCGCGGCGCCCATCCACTCGAAGTAGCGCACCATGTCGCCGTTGACGTGGGGATGAATGTACGCGGTCTGCGGCAGGAACGACGGCCGCGCTACCCCGCTCAGGATGGGCTGCGCCAGGTAATCCGGCGGGCTCGCCCCCAGCGCCTGGTAAACATTGGAAAGATGCTTGCGGTAGAGTTCGTCAAATTCGCGGTCGTTGGCCGAGTGGTGCTCCGGACCGTACCACCAGTTCCAGTCACTGCCTTCCGCAATCAGCAGTTCCTCAAACGCCAGCTTGCGCTGGGCCTCGCTGGCTCGTGGCTCCTTCTCGGTGAAAAAGTTGCGGGCGTGGTAGAGATAGTCCCAGGCGCGGTTGTCCTCCGGGGCGCCGATCCATACGTTGAAGTTGGCGTGGATCCAGGAGCCGGGCACGAGCGAAGTCAGCTTGCCAAATTCCTTGTGCCTCGCGATCGCTTCTGAAACCGTAACCGCCTCAACGTCTTTTTCCCGCTGCAGGATGTCGTAGAAACGGCGCAGGAATTCCCGCCCTGACTGCCAGTAGTATTCCCAGGCGTTTTCTCCGTCGAGGATGACGGGGACCACCGCGTCGATACCCTGATCGAGAACCGGGCGGGCGGAATCACGGATGTTCCGCATCAGGTGCTGGGCGGCGTCCGCAGCGGGCATGCCCGAATACACAAAGCCGACCAGGTCGGAGATGGTGTGGTCGCGAAACACCAGGTGCATCTCGGTGTCACCCTGCTCGTAGCGGTAGATGGTGTAGAGCTTTTCCGCGAGCGAGCGCTCCAGGCGGCCGTAGCCGTCGCGGGAAAAGAAAGCTCCCTGTGTGCGGCCCAGCACGCCTTCGTCGGTGGCCATCCACTTCACGCCCAGTTGGTGGGCGATGCCCAGCACATCTGGTGAAACGCTCCCCTCCGAAGGCCACACCCCTTGTGGACGGATGCCGAACTCTTGCTGGTGCAGATCGAGCCCGCGCACCAACTGCTCACGAGCATCTTCCGGGTGCCGAAAGCGGTTTTGCGGCAGAGGCAACCCTGGCGTGGAAACTCCGCCCATGTTGGTATCGCAAACCAGCGGCAGAATCGGGTGGTAGAAGGGCGAGGTCGAGATTTCGATGCCCCCACGGCGCGCCGCATCCGCATGCGCCGGGAGCACTCTCGCCAGCAACTCCCGCTCGCGGGCGATGACGTAGCGCTGGTCGTCGAGCGAGTAGTTGTGGCCTTTCTCCACCAGGGCAGCGATTTCCGGCTCTTGCAGGAAGAATTCGTCAAACCACGCTATCTGGGAGAGCACCTGCAGATCCGTGAAGTCCTGCGGCTGGAAATACTTCTCTGCCCGTTGCGGGTTGTCGCCCGTGCTGCGAAAGCGCTCCCACAATTCGCGATAGCGCGGGTAGCGGCCGATCATGTTGACGTGGTTTGCCTGGAACAGGTATTGCAGGGCAAAGCGCCGCTCTTCCGGGGTGAGATCCTTGGCAGGCTTGGCCGCGACTTGCAGGAACGGGTCCTGGGCGGTTCCCGCTACGTAATCCTGCACCTGCGTGATCAGCGAGGGAACCAGATTGAAAGTCTGGTGGACGTCGGGAAACTCGTCCAGTAGCTTGACCATGCCGTAATAGTCTTTGAGGGCGTGCAGACGAACCCAGGGCAGGCGGTACTCCCCGGTTACGAGGTCCTTATAAAACGGCTGATGCTGGTGCCAGAGGATGATGACGCGAAGCACAGGCATAGGCGTGCGCCTTGAACAGAGTATGAGGGCAAAAGAAGCAAGTCTAGCACTTCCGGCAGATCGGTCGTCCCTTGTTTTCGTTTCGGGACAAAGGGTTTTTATGGGATGGACAGGACCGGGTTATGATGGAGCGGAGAGAAACAAGCACTTAGCAATTAGCACTTGGCACTTGGTCCAATCGGTTCCGTGCAGGGCCTAGCAGAATCCTCCGAAAGCTAAGTGCTAATTGCTAAGTGCCAAGTGCTGCCTTATGGACTTCGACCAAATCGAAACCTTTCTCGATGTGGCGCGTCTGTCGAGCTTCTCCCGGGCGGCGGAGAAACGTTTCCGCACCCAGCCGGCGATCTCGTCGCAGATCCGCGCGCTTGAAGAAGAGGTTGGCGCCAAGTTGCTCGACCGCTCTGGCGGCAAGGTCTCGATCACCCAATCCGGCAAGCTCTTCCAAAAGTACGCGGAGGAGATGCTGGCGTTGCGCAGGGCGATGTTGACCGCGGTGGCCGAAACCGAGCGGGTGCCGCGGGGCGAGATTATCGTCGGGGCCAACGAGGGCACCTGCCTGCACATCCTGCCCGAGGTCTTTGCCGAGTTCAAGAAGCAGTATCCCGACGTGGCCGTCAACATCAAGCGCTCCGACTACGCCAAGATTCTGGAGTCGGTGATTGATAACTCGGTGGACTTCGGCGTGGTTTCCCTGCCCGTGACCGATAATCGCCTCACCGTGGTGCTGATCCATCGCGACGAACTGGTGATCATCACCCCGCCGCATCATCCGCTGGCCAAGATGAAGGCAGCAACTCTGGCCGAAGCCGCCAAGTTCCCGCTGGTCGTACCTAAGCTCGGGCACACTCGCGACGCCCTGGAGAACCTGTTCCACGAGCGCAGGCTCAAACCGCATTACGCCATGGAACTCGACTCCAGCGAACTACTGAAACGCTTTGTGGCAGCCGACGTCGGCGTGGGATTTATCGCCCGCTCCCATGTGCTGGAAGATGTGCGCGCCAATGTGCTGGCCACCATTCCCCTCTCCGATGCCCAGATTCGCCGCGATCTCGCGCTGGTTTTCCGCAAGGACAAGGCGCTCAGCCGCGCAGCACTGGCGTTCATTGATACCACGGTGAAAATCAAGCCGGTGGATGCGGTCGTGCCCGGGAAGCGCTGAGCCGCCGGCCCCGACCCAACCAGCACTTACTCAACCAACATTGATGACGTCATCCCGAAGCCCGCCTGAGGCCGGGTTCAGGATGACCCCAGAGTTGTCGCAGTTTGAGTTAGAATCTTCCGGCGTGAATTCCAAGATTTGTTCGGGCCTGTTCTTCGCATTTCTCGGCCTCTCGCTTTCCCTGCTCCCAGCCCAGACCCGCAAACCCCCGGCCAGGGAACTCCCGCCCTCGGCTTTCAAACTCATCTCCATCACCGTCGCCGGCAGCAAGCGCTACACGCAGGCGGAGATCATCGGCGCCACCGGCCTGCAACTCGGCCAAACCGTCAGTGACGCTGACTTTAAGGTCGCGAGCCAGCACCTGGGCGATACCGGCGCCTTCAGCGATATTGCCTACAGCTTCCAGTATTCCCCCGAAGGCACCAAGCTCGACCTGCAGGTCACCGACAGCGACCAGTTCGTCCCCGCGCGCTTCGACAACTTTGTATGGCTGTCCGACGAGGACCTGCTTAAGCAACTGCGCGAGCGCGTGGGGCTCTTCCAGGGTCAATTGCCGGTGGCCGGCAACCTCGCCGACCAAGTCTCCGACGCACTGCAGGCGCTGCTCATTGAAAACAAGATTAGCGGTCGCGCCGACTACCTGCGCTTTGCGCACGGCGACGGTCCCATTGAGGCCTTCAACTTCAGCGTCAGCGGCCCCAAGATCCGCATTGGCCAAGTCACATTCACCGGCGCCGGTTCCACCGAGCTGCCTTTGCTGCAAGCCGCCGCCCAGAAGATGCACGGCGGAGACTACCTGCGCTCCGTCCTCCGCACCAAGGAAGACAAGGATCTGCTGCCGGTCTATCTCGCGCGCGGCTATCTCAAAGCCGCCTTCGCCGATGCCCAGGCCAAGGTCGTGCAGCAAAGTCCAGAGGAGACCCTTGTCGACGTCACCTTCTCCGTTGATCCCGGGCTGCAATACAAGCTGACCGACGCCCGGTGGTCGGGAAACAGTGTGTTCCCGGCGGTCCAACTACAGGCGCTCATCCATCTCCAGGGCAGCGAGCCCCCCGATGCGGTTCAGCTGGCCAACGACCTTGATGCCGTCCGCAAACTGTACGGTACGCGCGGGTATCTGGCTGCTTCGGTTGAGCCGGTGCCTCAAATGGACGACGCGCAGGCTACGGTCAGCTACCAGCTCCAGGTGCGCGAGGGCGACCTGTACAAGATGGGCGAGTTGGAGATCCAGGGTCTTGACACCCACGCCACCAACCGCCTGGAAGACGATTGGAAGTTGCGCCCCGGCGAGCCTTATGACTCCAGCTATCCCGAGCGTTTCGCGGAAGAGTCCTTGAGGGAACTCTCGCTCCAGGGGCAGTGGAACGTCAGTATCCACGCCACGCCCAACGAAAAAGACAAGACGGTAGACGTAACTGTGAGGTTCGATGCAAAGCCGCCGCGGTAGGCCCAGCCGACCGAGACGCAGCAAGTTGCGTCTCTACAATAGGTAACGTGTACGTTTGCGGTTGGGGAGCAAATCTTTTACTGGCGGGAGGCCCCTGCGTCGCATCTTAATATAGAAGAAGTGGCAGGTACCAATTCCCAAGGAGAAGAGTGATGAGATCTGCTTTACCAAAGCTTGGCATTTCGCTGACGACCCTGATACTGGGCGCCGGATTGACCGTTTCTTCCGCACTGGCTGGGAGCAAGGCCCAGACCTTCACTGGTCAGGTCAGCGATGCCGCCTGTGGCGCCAAGCACGCGATGATGCCTGGGGACGACGCCGGTTGCACCCGGGCTTGCGTCCACAGGGGCTCGAAGTACGCCCTGGTCGTCGGCGACAAGGTGTACGTCCTCGACACCCAGGATAAGGCCGCCCTGGATGCACTCGACAAACTGGCGGGTCAAAAGGCCAAAGTGACCGGCCAGCCCCAGGGCGATACGATCGCAGTCAGTTCGGTGGCTCCGGGCGAATAAGGGCCCTACCAAAGGAAAATTCCGGGCGGTGGAGGCGGGAGACCTGCGTTCCCGCTTTTTTTTTGCAGCACCCCCAATTTTCATATTGCTGTCACAATTCACTATGTTAGATTTGTCCCTCACGCCAGCAACCGCGGAGGAAAAGCGAATTGGGCAAAGACATGGTCCCCAAGCGGATTTTTTTTACCAAGGGGGTCGGGAAGCATCGCGAGCGTCTTACTTCTTTCGAGCTCGCTCTGCGCGACGCCGGGATCGCCGCGCAGAATCTGGTTCGCGTCTCTTCCATCTTCCCGCCGCAGTGCAAGCTGATTGCGCGCTCTCAGGGGCTCAAGTACCTGAATCCTGGCGAGGTGGTCTTCGCCGTGGTTGCCGAGAATTCCACCCATGAACCGCACCGTCTGCTCGCGGCCAGCATCGGCGTGGCCATTCCTGCCGACCGCAACACCTACGGCTACCTCAGCGAACACCACTCCTTTGGGGAAACAGAAGACGCTGCGGGGGACTACGCCGAGGAACTCGCGGCTGAGATGCTGGCGACCACGCTAAATGTGGAGTTCGATCCCGACCGGTCGTGGGATGAGAAGAAAGAGATTTACCGGATCTCAAACAAAATCGTGCGCACCGCCAACGTCACCCAGTCCGCCGTGGGCGACAAGCGAGGTCTCTGGACCACGGTCATCGCCTCTGCCATTTTCATCTTCGATTAGCCAACTGTAGCGTCGGCGTCCCGCCGGCTGTAGTGGGGGCGTCCCGCCCCCGCCCTCGAACTAACGAAAACCCGAGAGTAATCCTACTTCCTCGCCCCCGCCTTCTCCTTCTTCGTTTTCGCGGCCCCGTTCTTGTCTTTTCCCAGCCGCTCCAGCACCGCCGCTACTATCAACGGCAGCCCGACCGTGGCGTCCACGAACACCTCGCCAAATTTCCCGCCTTCTGCCGGAGGCACGAACTTGCCCCACGATACCGCCTCGCTGTATGGACTGCCCGATAACCCGCCCCAGTACACCGGCTCCGGGCAAATCCGCAGGCCGTAGTGATAGCGCTTCAGGGGCACGTTCTCTCCCATGCGCCGGTGCCGCAGCTCGATGAACGGGCCAAACTGTTGCGACCAGTTCCGCGGCACGCCGCCGCCAATGGTGAAAATCCCCAGCCGCGTCTGCCGCAGCAGGGTCGCGGCAAAATGCTCCAGGTCTTCAAAGGGATCAAACCGCAGCTTGTGCCGGCCGGTGGATTCGCGTAGCCGGTTGCTTAACGCCAGGTCCAGACCTAGTTCCGAATCGGTGAATGCGGGCACGAACACGGGCACCCCTTTTTCGTAGGCCGACTTCAAAATCCCCCGCTGCTCTTTCGCATGTTTGGCCAGGTACGCCCCAATGGCATGGTTCAGCTTGTAGGAACACATCACTTCATTGTGGTCCCAGCCTTCGAGAATCTCGGATATGACCTCTTCTACTTCGTCGAGATTCTGTTCCGGCTCCAGGGTGTCGTACACCCGGTTGTAGCCCTGTTCGTAGAGTTCCTCATCCGGCACGTCCGGGTTGTAGCGGAAATGCGCGCGTCCCGTGGCTTCCACCAGGCCGTGCGCCATCAGCGCGCCGGTGGAGACAATGGCATTCACGATCCCGCGATCGATCAATTCGGCGATGATCAGGCCCTGCTTGGCCACCGTCATCGCGCCGGCCAGAGTCATGACCACGAAGCATTCTTTGTCGCGGGCCATGGCTTCCAGCACATCCGCCGCCTCCCCCACCTGCCGGCCGGTAAAGGCGGTCTTGGCCATGGCCCGCACCAGGTCATCCACGGAGTGCACCCGCGTCAGGTCGAGCGGCTCCAGCGGGATCAGCCGGTCCTCAATGGGATCGTGCAGCTTGCGCTCGATGCCTGCGCCGTCATGATTGGTGTGCTTGTCGTGATGGTTGTGCTTCACTGCCGCACCTCCCCATGCCTCGTTGTCGCGAAGCAATAATGTACTAGAACAGGAGTCAGGAGTCAGTAGTCAGAAAACGCTTGTCGTTGAGGTCTTTGCTGACTCCTGACTTCCGACTACTGACTCCTGCTTCCACCTCTCTGTTATCCTATGGCCCGATATCATTGCAGGAGCACTGCTTTGCCGCCTGACAAATTCCGCGTCGGATTGGTGCAGATGTCCATGACGCCCGACCCGGAGAAGAACCTGCAACGCGCCATTGACCGCATCCATCAGGCGTCGGCTCGTGGAGCCCAGGTCGTGTGCCTCCCGGAACTTTTTCAAACCCAGTATTTCTGCCAGCGGGAAGATGCCGCGTTGTTTGACCTGGCGGAGCGGATTCCCGGCCCCACCACCGCCAGGTTTTCTGAAGTCGCCAAACAACTGCGCATCGTGCTTATCGCTTCGCTGTTTGAGAAGCGGGCCGCAGGCGTGTATCACAATACCGCTGCCATCTTCGACGCCGACGGGACTCTGCGCGGCCTCTACCGCAAGATGCACATCCCCGACGACCCGCTCTACTACGAGAAGTACTATTTCACCCCGGGGGACCTCGGCTTCCGCGCTTTCGATACTCATGTCGGCCGGGTTGGCACCCTGGTGTGCTGGGACCAGTGGTATCCAGAGGGCGCACGCTTGACCGCTTTGCAGGGCGCGCACGTGCTCTTCTATCCCACCGCCATTGGCTGGCATCCCGCCGAGAAGGCGGAATTTGGCCAGGCCCAGCACGATGCCTGGAAGACCATCCAGCGTGCCCACGCCATCGCCAACGGCGTGTACGTGGCGGTGGTCAATCGTGTGGGGTACGAGACCGGCGACATTCGCGGCAACCAGGCTCCCGGTGCCGGGCTCGAATTCTGGGGCGGATCGTTTCTCTGCGACCCCTTTGGCCGGGTGATCGCCGAAGCCTCGCACGACAAAGAAGAAATCCTGGTCGGCGAAGTGGACCTGCACGCGCTGGAAGAAGTGCGCCGCCATTGGCCGTTCCTGCGCGACCGCCGCATTGACAGTTACGCGGCGATTACGAGCCGGCTGATCGACTAGGTAGCGCCGGCGTCTCGCCGGCCACGTGGATGCCGATAGTAATGACGAAAAGAGAATCCAGTTCCACCCAGCAGCCAGCGGCGAACCTTCGCATGCCCGCCGAATGGGAGCCCCACGCCGCGACCTGGATGGCCTGGCCGCACTACCGCGATGATTGGCCCGGAAAATTTGAACCCATTCCCTGGGTGTACGCGGAGATCATCCGCAATCTGGCGCGTCATGAACGCGTGCAGCTGATCGTTAACGACGCCGCCTCTGAAAGGCGCGCCCGCAAAGTCCTGGAGCGTGCCAACGCCTTCAGCGATAACGTCTGCTTCCACCGCTGGCCCACCAACCGCGTCTGGACGCGGGACTCGGGATGCACATTTGTCACATGCAGCACGCCGGATCTGACCCGCAAAAACCGGGAAGGGCACGACTTTAGTCGTGCCGATATGGCACCGCTTAGAGATCGGGCCTTAGCTCCTGAGGGCGAACTTCTCGCCGTCAAATGGCGCTTTAACGCCTGGGCCAAGTATCCCAACTGGCAGCACGATGAAAAAATCGGCAGCCACATGGCCAAAGCCGCGGGCACCCGTGAACTCCGGCCCGCGTTCGGCAAGTACCGGGTCGTCCTCGAAGGCGGCTCCATCGACGTCAACGGCCAAGGCGCTCTGCTGACCACCGAAGAATGCCTGCTCAGCAAAGTCCAACAGCGCAATCCCGCCATGTCCCGCGCCGACTACGAAAAAGTTCTTGCCGAGTACCTGGGGATCAAGAGTGTGATCTGGCTGGGCGCAGGCATCGTGGGCGACGACACCCACGGCCACGTGGACGACCTCACGCGCTTCGTGGCACCTGACACCGTGGTTACAGTTGTGGAGTCCGATCCCGACGATCCCAACTACGAACCCCTGCGCGAAAACATTCGCCGCCTGCGCGCCGCCACCGACCAGGATGGCAAATCGCTCGCCATCATCGAACTCCCCATGCCAGCTCCCGTGATCTTTGAAGGGCGCCGCCTACCCGCCAGCTACGGTAATTTCTACATCGCCAACGGCGTGGTGCTGGTGCCGGTGTTCAATGATCCTAATGATCGCTTCGCGCTCGACATTCTTGCCGATCTGTTTCCGGATCGCGACGTGATCGGCATCTACTCAGGCGATCTGATCTGGGGCTTCGGGGCCATGCACTGCATGACCCAACAGCAGCCGGCGGTGTGAAGGGCGCTGATCTGAGCAAACCGCGACGCAGAACGAAACCACAGCCGCGAAGCGGCGCAAGAATAAAGCCCACGGCGTAAGCTGTGGGTTAGCATTTGGGGCCGAGAGGCCAAAAAAATCAAACAGGCGGTCGATTCACCCCAGATCCGAGCGCCTGGCCAGTGCGGTAAGGAATTCGTCCAGCCCCTCGACCTTGCCCGGCCCGCCCTGAGCCATCTCTTTGCTTCCGCCGCCGCGGCCGCCGAGTTGGGCCAAAGCTTCTCTCATCAGCGCTCCCATGTCGAACGGCAGCCCCGGAGATTCGGCGAACACCAGCGCCGGCGGGTTGGAAGTCGCGCCCAGCAGCGCGACTACCGGCGTGCTCTGCCGGGTCAGCCTCTGCGCCAGCAGCTTGATGAACGTCAGATCGCGATCCGGATAGGTGCGAATGACAACTTTGCGGCCCGTGCTCTCGGGCGTTTCCGCCAGCAGACGGGCGGCGTGTAGATCGGCCAATTCCTCGAGAAGCTGCTCGCGCGACTTGCGTGACGCCCGCGTCTCCTCCTGCGCCTTCTTTATCTGCTGCGGGACATCCTCCAAGTGACTGGAAAACAGGCTGGCCGCTTCGGTCAGGGTGGCATAATCACGCCGCGCAGTAGCCACGGCGCGTTTGCCGCAGACGAACTCCACCCGCCAGCCCTGCTTCACTTTTTCTGTCTTGCGCAGCAGGATGCAGCCGATTTGTCCGGTACCGCTGACGTGGGTGCCGCCGCAGGCGGTGAGGTCAAAATCATGGATATCGATCAGCCGCAACTGGTCCTTCTCCATGGGCGGCAGCTTGCGCAGGCCCAAGTTGCGTGCCTCCTCTGGCGTGACGAAGCGAATCGCAACCGGACGGTTCTCCATCACCACATCATTGGCCAGCGCCTCGGCAGCTTGCACCTGGTCCGAAGACAGGCTTTTCGTGTCCAGATCAATCGAGCAGTAGTCCGCACCCATGTGGAATGAAACCGTGGCCATGTTGAATAGGCGCACGAACGCCGCGGAAAGCACGTGCTGCCCGGAGTGCTGCTGCATGTGGTCACGGCGGCGCTCCACGTCGATCAGACCATGGACGCGACCTCCCTTCTCCATCGCCGGCGCACTCTCCAGGTAGTGCAGGATCGCCCCGTCTTCCTGTTCCACAACTTCGGCGACACGCAGCTTTTGCTGATCCGCAATGATCCACCCGGTGTCGAAAACCTGTCCGCCGCTGGTGGGATAAAACGCAGTACGGTCGAGGATCACTGCGGGACGCGAGCCGGAATTCGGCGCCGACATCACATCAAGAACCTCGGCCTCGAATTCGTGCAAATTCGAATCGTGATAGTAAAGACGTTCAGTCATTGCGGAGAAAACCGCCGTAGTTGCGCGAAGCTTGTAGGGCTGAGTGCTGACTGCTGAGTGCTTCCTCAATACGGCCCAATGATCCCGCCGATCTGCCGCGACGCGGGCTGCTCCGTCCCCGCGTGCCCGCTGGTGCGGTCGATCACGTCCAGGTACTTCAACCCGGATCCGGTGTTGAACAGCACCACCGTGTTGTCGGAATCGAAGAACAGGCTGTCGTGCAGTTTGCGGTACGCGGCCAGCGCTGCGGCGCCTTCCGGGGCCGCAAAGATCCCCTCCACCTGCGCCCAGTGGCGGAGGGCGTCCATGATCTCGTCGTCGGTCACGGCCAGCGCTACACCGCCGCTCTTGTTCAGAATATCGAGAATCAGGTAGTCGCCGTAAGCCTTGGGCACGCGCAAACCGGCGGCCAACGTGCTCGCATTGGGCCAGAATTCCGCGCTGGGCTTACCTTCATCCCATGCTTTAGGAATTGGCGCGCAACCGCTTGACTGCACAACCACCATCTGAGGGCGCTCGGGGCCGATCCAGCCCAGCTTCTCCATCTCGTCGAAGGCCTTCCACATGCCGAGCAGGCCGACGCCCCCGCCCGTGGGATAAATAATCCCTTGTGGCAACTGCCATCCCAGTTGCTCGGCAACTTCGTATCCCATGGTCTTCTTGCCCTCCACGCGGAAGGGTTCTTTCAGCGTGGAAGCGTCGAACCAGCCTTCGCGGTCCTTGCGCTCGGCAACCATCTTGGCGCAGTCGCTGATCAGTCCGTCCACCAGCGTAACCTTCGCACCGTAACTCTCGCACTCCACCCGGTTGGCGAGCGGCACATCTTTGGGCATGAAGATATGCGCTTCGATATCGGCCTTAGCGGCGTAAGCTGCCAGGGCACTGGCCGCGTTGCCCGCAGAAGGGATAGCCAGCTTTTTCAGGCCGTAGGCCTTCGCCATGGTCACGGCGGCGGAAAGACCTCGCGCTTTGAACGAACCGGTGGGATTCAGTCCCTCGTCTTTGATAAAGACATTGGGAAATTCCTTGCTGGCCAGCATCGGAGTGAAGCCTTCGCCCAGCGACACCGGTTCGGCTTCCGGCAGGACTTCGGCGTAGCGCCACATGCTGGGCGTGCGTCCAGCGAGCGAAGAGGCCGGAAAGTTCTTCTTCAGGGCTGCGAGGTCGTAGCGGACGTAGAGCACGCCGCCATCCTTCGGGCAAATGGTCTGAGGATGCTCAGCGCTGATCGACGCGCCGCACTTGGTGCATTCCAGATAAGCAATACGGGCCACGGGTGAAGTCTAGCACTGCCGCCAGCATGTGGCACCGGTTCGGGGTATCACGCCGGAAGGCGTTTCAACAGACCGCTAGCCCGGCGGAACCAGGGCCGTTCCCGGCGCCGCAAATATCCCGGCATGGTCGGCTTTTTCGCCAGGATACGCTGCGTCCACTCGCGGGCCTCAGCATAACGCTGCTGGGACGCCAGGAAGGTCGCGTAGTTGTAGTAGGTCTCCGACAGGGTGGAAATCTTCGTAGCTTGCTGGAACAGGGATTCGGCCTTGTCCGGCTGTCCGGCGTTGGCGTAAGCATGTGCCAGCAGTCCGACCGCGCGATGAAAATCGTATTTCGAGTCGCTCGATACCACACGCTCCAGGTCAACGAGGGCTGCCGCAAAGTCCCCCATCTGCAGCTCTGTGATGCCCCGTCGATAAAACGGATCGGGCGAGTCAGTGCGGGAAGAGATGGCCTTGTCGTAACACTGGCGAGCCCGGGCGTAGTTCCCTTCCTCCAGGTACAGATCTGCCAATTCCTCGTAATTCCCTGCGGAGGGGTTGTCCAGGATAGCCGCTTCCAGTTCGTGAATTCTCCGGCGCCGCGGAAACACCTTGAACGACTGCCGCAGCAGGCCGGCATCAGGGATGACTTCGACCGCAATGTAGATGAGCGCCCCGATCGGCCCGAAGAAAATGATGATCCAGAGCCAGTAGGTGTCGGGGCGGCGGCGGATGAAGTGGACGATGGCCAATGCCTGCAGGATGATGCCCCACGGAAATAGGAGAAAAAGCAGTGATCCCATGCGCTGTTGCGCACTATAGCACGTGATCCAGGACAGCAACGCTGGCCCTGTTCCGGTCACCAGACGGCGTAACTCCACGGTTGCGCGTCACTGTTCCCGCTTAATCCGAATGCTAGAATCTTTCATCGTGAAATCGCCCATTCGCCTGCTGGCCGTGGATATTGATGGGACCTTGCTGAACCCCGAGTTTCAGATTTCGGAAGCCGACATGGCGGCGCTGCGCCGCGTTCACAAGCAAGGCATCGAGATCATCGTTGTGACCGGGCGGCGGCACACCTTTGCCCTGCCCATCGTGCAGCAACTGGGGTTCGATCTCTGGCTGATCAGTTCCAATGGCGCCATCACGCGCTCGCTCGCCGGCGAAACCTTCCACCGTGACTTCCTCCCCGCCGGCACCTGCCGCAAGCTCTGCCACGCCATGCATGACTTCCGCGGCAACACGGTCCTGACTTTCGATGTTGAAACCAAGGGCGCCATTGTGCTGGAGCGCATGGATGAGTTGACCGCGAGCATCCAGCGCTGGCTGGAGAAGAACCTGCAATACATCGATTTCGTGATCCCAATCGAACGCTCCCTGACCACCGACCCGGTGCAGGCCATGTTCTGCGGTCCGATTGAGCGCATGCACCAGGCTCTGAAAGCGCTTTCGCGAAGCGGCCTGGAGAACCAGATTACGGTGCTGCGCACGGAGTACCCCATCCGTGATCTGTCCATTGTGGATATCCTGAACCACGGCTGTTCCAAGGGCCATGCTCTGGAACGCTGGGCCACTTACCGCGACATTCCCCGCGAACAGGTCATGGCCATTGGTGACAACTACAACGACATCGAAATGCTTGCCTTCGCAGGACTGCCATTTATCATGGGAAATGCGTCGGAAGAATTGCGCCGCAACGGCTGGGCGGTAACCCGGTCCAACGCCGAAAGCGGCGTGGCAGCGGCGATTGAGCAGGTGTTGGGGGTTTGGGTTTCGTAGCGCTGGCAGCCTGCCCTGAGCGTAGTCGAAGGGTCCCGCCGGCTGTAGTGGGGGCGTCCTCGCCCCCACTGCCGAGACAAGCAACGGTGTCCAAGTTCACAAAACTCGGTCTGGGACTAGTTTTCGTGTTGGCAGCGGTCTCCGCCCTGGCCTCAGACCTCGCCGTCCTGCACAACGGCTTTTCCATCCGCCACGAGCGCCGCGAGGTAGTCGGCTCCGTTACCCGCCTGTATCCCAGCGCCAGCAGCGACAGCTACGTCGATATTCCCACCGATCAGATCGACCACTTCGAGAAAGACCTGTCGCTTTCGATTGCGCCCAGAACATCGCCCAGCCCGGAAGAACTGCACGACGTCATCAACACCATCAGCGGCCGTCATCACCTCGATCCCGACCTGGTCAATAGCGTGATCCATGCCGAGAGCAGCTTCAATCCCCACGCTGTTTCCCCCAAAGGCGCCCAGGGGCTGATGCAGCTCATGCCTCAGACTGCGTCGCAGTTAGGCGTGAGCAACGCCTTCGACCCGAGCGCCAACGTCGAAGGCGGCACGCGCTACCTGCGCGAACTTCTGGAGCGCTACAACTTCGATTTGATCAAAGCTCTGGCCGCGTACAATGCGGGCCCGCAACGCGTGGAACAGTACCGCGGCGTACCTCCGTATTACGAAACCCGCACCTACGTGGCCAAGGTAATCCGCGATTTCAACCGCAAGAAAATGGCGGAACGGAAAGCCTCGGCGGCAGCCAAGAGTAACCGCAAGAAAACGGCGGCGCACCAGCCCGGGGCTGCCAGGCAGGCGGCGGATGCCGACGTTGCACAAGCAGCGTCGCGTTGACCTTCCTACCGCGCTCATTTACCTTGAAGCACGGGCGATGCTCGCTCCTGGGGCGCAATCCCGGGGCTGTTCCCTTTCATGGATAAAAAACGCATTCTTGTTACCAGTGGGGTCGTGGTTGTACTGGGCGTGCTGGTTTACCTGCAATTCCGCCACTGGCAAGCCTTTGACTGGGCGACTTTCTGGAGCGAAGCGCATGAGATCCGGCTCTGGCACATCGCGCACGCGGTCGCGCTCATCTACATCGCCTACGTGATGCGGGCCATCCGCTGGAAGATCTTTCTCCGCCCGGTTCGCCCCAAGGCTTCTTCTCTGGAAATGGTGGCTCCCACGCTGATCGGTTTCACCGCCCTGGCATTGCTGGGGCGCCCCGGGGAATTCATTCGTCCCTACCTGATTGCGCGGCGGCAAAACTTGCCGGTGTCCTCCCAGATTGCCGTTTGGGCGGTGGAGCGCATCTTTGACATCGGAGCTTTCGCGGTTTTACTGGCTCTGGCGATCTTTCTACCCGACGCACTGGGGTCCACCCCGCACCCCGAATACAAGGGCCGGTTGATTCTGGGTGGAGTTCTGCTCCTGTTCGTGGTCCTGGGTCTCACCGTCGGTGCCATCGTCGTGAGCCGCAAAGGCGAGGCTCTGGCCAGTTGGTTCGAACAGCGGTTCGCCCACTGGTCGAAAAACATGGGACAGCGGTTTGCGCAGAAGATTCGTGAGTTCGGCGCCGGCCTGAATACCATCCACGGCCCCTTTTCCCTGTTGCTGCTGATCCTGGTGTCGCTGGGCATGTGGTACGTCATCGCCATCTCGTATCACGAAGTCACAATTGCCTATCATCACGTGAGCGACGTGCTCGGAGACACCTCGCTGGACATTCCCATCACCCAGGTACTCTTGCTGATGGGTTCGAGCATGGTGGGATCCCTTTTGCAATTGCCCGGAGTCGGCGGCGGCTCTCAGTTGGCCACCATCGCGGCGCTGGAGCACATTTTCGATGTTCCCAAGGAACTGGCGCTGAGTTGCGGAATCATGCTCTGGCTGGTGACCTTCGTGGCTGTGGTGCCGCTGGGGCTGTTGCTGTCCCATCATGAGCACCTCTCGCTGCGCAGGCTTTCCGAAGAGAGCCATCGCGCGGAAAAGGAAAGCATCGCTGTCTCGCCCGGATCATCGGCCTCCACTTGAAGGCTCAATCCCGCAGTCCCTCCCCCGGGAACGAACCTGGAACCATCTCCCTCACCACATGTCCCCACCTCGTGCCTGCTACAATGCCCTGAGTCCCAAGCGCCATGAAGTGTCCTTTTTGTGGGTTCGCAAATGACAAAGTGGTGGATTCGCGCGAGAGCAAGGAAGCCGAGTCCATCCGCCGCCGCCGCGAGTGCCTGAAGTGTGGCAAGCGCTTCACCACCTACGAGCGCATCGACGAGATTCCCTACATGGTGGTCAAGAAGGATGGCCGCCGGGAAAAATTCGACCGCCAGAAGGTGCTCAACGGGCTGCTGCGGGCCTGCGAAAAGCGCCCCGTTCCCATCAGCAAGCTGGAACAGATCGTGAACGAGGCCGAAAGCTTCGTGATCGAATCGCCCGAGCGCGAGCGCAAAACCAGCGAATTGGGCGAACTCATCATGAACCGCCTGCGCCGCTACGACAAAGTAGCCTACGTGCGCTTCGCCTCGGTTTATTTGGACTTCAAGGACGTCCAGGAGTTCATGTCGGAATTGAAAGATCTGCTAAAGACGAAGGAGCCAGAACCGAAAGGTAAGAGCGCCGCGAAGAACTAGACTTTGATAATGGAGGACGGGCGTCCCCGCCCGTCCCAACCCGAATCTGGCGGTGCGCTGCGGGACGGGCGAGGACGCCCGTCCTCCACAAGAGAGTATGGCCTACAAAGTTACGCTTATCCCCGGCGATGGCATCGGCCCTGAGGTCACCAACGCCGCCGTGCGCATCCTCGAAGCCACAGGCCTGAAGTTCGAATGGGAGAGCTTCGAGGTCGGCGCCGAGGCCTTTGAGAAATATCAGGAGTACATCCCCAAGGAACTCACCGAGTCCATCGAGCGTACGCGGGTGGGGCTGAAGGGGCCCGTGACCACGCCCGTGGGGGGCGGCTTTGCCAGCATTAACGTTACCCTGCGAAAGAAGTTCGATCTGTTCGCCAACTTCCGGCCAATCCGCAATCTCCCGCACATTCCCACTCGCTACCCCGATGTAGATCTGATCATCGTGCGGGAAAACACCGAAAGCCTTTATTCCGGCCTGGAACATGAGGTGGTGCCGGGCGTGGTCGAAAGCTTGAAGATCATTACCGAGAAAGCTTCCACCCGCATCGCCCGTTTTGCCTTCGACTACTCCCGCAAGAACAAACGCAAGAAGGTACATGCCGTCCACAAAGCCAACATCATGAAGCTTTCGGACGGCTTGTTCTTGCGCTGCTGCCGCACGGTCGCCAAGGAATATCCGGAAATCACCTACGGCGAACACATTGTGGACAACGCCTGCATGCAACTGGTGATGAATCCCTACCAGTACGACGTGCTGGTGATGGAAAA
>JAIQET010000100.1 GCA_020073645.1 Terriglobia bacterium
CAGGGCCGCCCGCTGGCCGTAGAGAATCTGGCGGATGATCTGGCTGGGGCTGAAGCCGGGCGTAGCTTCGCTCACCGGACAGGCGGCGGTGCAGACCCCGCAGGAAAAGCAGCGCAGCAGATGCTGACACCCCGGCTCGGCGGCCACTTCGTCCTTAAAAAGCGGGTCCAGGTCTTGGAGATGCAGCGTGTCGGTCATAAAGAGCCTTCAGCATTCAGCGGTCAGCTTTTAGCTTTCAGGTTTTAGGTTTTAGGTTTTAGCAATGATTCTTCATGATTACGCGAAGTTCGTTCCTTCTTGACAATCATCTTTTTCTACCCCACTTTTCTAAAGCGGGGTAGAACAACCTTTACCAACCCTCACCGGCTAAATGCTAACTGCTGATAGCTGACAGCCGATAGCTAAAACAATGTAATAGCCTCGGTGGGGCAATGGTCAGCACATTTGTTGCACTTTTCCGCGGCCTGGACCAGCCGGGTGCACAGCTCCTGGCGCACCACCGTCACCGTGCCGTTGACCACGTGGAACACTACCGTATCGGTGAGGCGCGGCCCTTTGCCCAGGCGGGCCGCGTCGCAGTTTCCCAGGTGATATTCGCACATGGCCACACAGATGCCGCAGCCGTTGCACTTCTCCGGGTCGATGCGCATCCCCGGGGCCGTGACCGCGGGCCCCAGGAGTTCGTGCAAGGCCTCGATAAACCCGGCATAATCGGGCTGGTGCAGGACCGGGCAGTCCTCCGGGGCCGCCTCCCGGGCAACGAGCAACCCGGCAAACTCGGCGCAACTCAGGCCGCACTGCTGGCAATCCGTGCCGGGCAAGAATTCCAGGAGTTCAGCCGCCGTGGCCATGTCCTACAGCCCCACCCAGGGTCCGCCCAAGGCTTCCGGGACCCAGAGGTTTTCCCCCCGCAAGCTCTGAAACCGGCAGATTTCCGCCAGCATCGGGGTCGCCGCCGCCGAGGTTTGCCGGTAATAGGTGGCCCGGGCCACCTCCGGGTACACCGAGGATGGACGCGATCGTGCGCTTCTTCAAGAAGCTATGGATGCTGGTCACACGGGAGCGCTTCCACAGCGAACTGGAAGAGGAGATGGTCTTCCACCGCGAACAGCAGGAGAAAGCGCTGCAGGCTGAAGGCATGACTCCGGAAGAGGCCCAATACGCGGCGAAGCGCCAATTCGGAAACGCTGCACGGCTCAAGGAAGAGAGTCTTGATACGGTCGGATTCCGATTCGAGAGTGTTTTTCAGGATTTTCGTTATGGCCTTCGCCAGTTGCGAAGCAATCCAGGTTTCGCCTGCACGGCCATCGTGATCTTGGGTCTGGGCATCGGCGCCAGCACGGCGATCTTCAGCGCGGTCAACCCCATTCTGTTCGAGCCTTTGCCGTATCCGCAGGCCAGCCGGATCATGATGATCTGGTACGCCGGCGGCGACGGCTCCAGCGTCCCGCAGACCTTCCACACCTACCGGGAAGTGGTGGAGCGGACCCGTTCTTTCGACGCGATCGCCGTAATGAAACCGTGGCAGCCGACCCTCAGCGGCGCGGATCAACCCGAACGATTCGATGGCCAGCAGGTAAGCGCGAGCTACTTTCGTGTGCTGGGTGTGTCGCCGACCCTGGGGCGAGACTTCCAGGCTGCAGACGATGTGCACAACGGCCCAAGAGTGGCGATCCTTAGCAACGGGTTGTGGCGGCGGAGCTTCGGCGGCGACAGCAGCATCATCGGGCGCCAAGTGAGGCTCGACGATAGCAGCTATACCGTCATCGGCGTGATGCCGGCCGCCTTCGAGAATGTCCTGGCCCCGGCGGCGGAGGTCTGGTCGCCCTTGCAATACGACACCGGAAATATCACGTCCATCGAGACCAGGGAATGGGGTCATCACCTGCGGATGGTGGGGCGACTGCGGGCAGGCGTCAGCATGGTTCAAGCCCGGAGTGATCTCGACGGGATCGCGCACACCCCAGTGCCGGAGTATCCCCGGCCCCCTTGGGTGTCTCTTACGCACGGGTTCATCATGAATGCGCTGCAGGACGATGTCACGCGCGGCGTCAAGCCGGCGTTACTGTCGGTTCTCGGGGCGGTCCTCCTGGTGCTCTTGATCGCCTGCGTCAATGTGACGAATTTGCTTCTCGCCCGGGGCGCGCAGCGGCGTGGTGAATTTGCCATGCGTGCCGCGCTTGGCGCCGCGCCGCCGCGACTAATCCGGCAACTGCTCACGGAGAGTTTGTTGCTGGCTATCCTGGGCGGCGCTTTCGGGATGGTAGTGGCCCAGTTTGGCGTACGCGCACTGGTGGCGCTCAGTCCACCCGAGTTGCCGCGGGTGAATGCGATCGGCGTCGACAGCACGGTATTTGCCTTCGCACTCGGGGTTACGGCACTCATCGGACTGGCGGTCGGGCTGATTCCGGCGCTGCACGTCTCCCGCAGCGAACCGCACATCGGAATGCAAGAAAGCTCACGGCGTACTGCCGGTGGGCACCAATGGACGCGCCGTACGCTCGTTGTCGCCGAGGTCGCGCTCGCGCTGGTGCTACTGGTGAGCGCAGGATTGCTGTTGCACAGTTTGCGGCGTCTGTTCGCAATCCCTCCGGGCTTTAACTCATCGCACCTGCTCACCATGCAGGTGCAGACTTACGGACGGCGATACGACGACGACCGCGTCTGCCACCAGTTTTTCGCACAAGCCCTTGACGCAGTGCGCCAGGTTCCCGGCGTCACCGCGGCGGCGTTCACCAGCCAGTTGCCGCTGAGCGGCGACTCTGACGGGTATGGGGTTCAGTTTGAGAATGACAATTCCGACATTGGTTACCCTGCATTTCGATATTCGGTGACCCCGGATTACTTTGAGACCATGAGGATCCCGCTTCGTCGCGGCCGCCTGCTCGACGCCCATGACGTGACGGATGCCCCGCCGGTCACCTTGATTAGCGAGTCGTTGGCGAAGCGCCGGTTCCCCGATCAAGACCCGATTGGAAAGCGGGTTCACATCGGCGGCAAAGTCGGCGGCCCGATGTACACCATTGTTGGCGTGGTTGGCGATGTGAAGCAGATGTCGCTGGCCCTGAGCGAATCCGATGCGGTGTACACCACAACCGAGCAGTGGCATTGGGCGGACGGAACGCTGTCGCTGGTGGTGCGGGCACGCGGGGACGCGGCGCTTACTCCCGCCATCAAAAGCGCGGTCTGGTCGGTGGACAAGGATCAGCCAGTCGTGCGGGTTGCCACCATGGACGACTTGCTCGCCGCGTCGGCGGCCGAGCGACGTTTTGTGCTGATCCTGTTCGAGGCATTTGGACTGGTGGCGCTGGTGCTCGCGGCGACGGGTATCTATGGCGTCCTGGCCGGCAGCGTCACCGAGCGAACGCGTGAGATCGGGGTGCGGGCGGCACTGGGCGCGTCGCGCCGCGACATCGTCGCGCTGGTGGTTCGCCAGGGGCTGACTCTCACTGGGCTCGGTGTTGTGATCGGGCTGAGTGGGGCGATGGCCGCGAGCCAAGCCCTGGTCACGCTGCTGTTCGGCGTGTCACAGCTCGACCCGATCACCTATCTCGGCGTAATCGCGCTTCTGGGAGGGGTATCGGTGATGGCATGCTGGGCGCCCGCGTGGCGCGCGGCACAGGTCGATCCGGCGATCACGTTGCGGGCGGAATAGGCGGAAGCGGGCCGTCGGCTGACGGCCACGGGCCTTTCGATCTTCGGATGAGCATCACAGCGGCTGTAATTCCTGAAATAACAGGCACGCCTGTTTACAACAGCAATCAATGCCTCACCCTGGTAGTCCACCATGTGCAAGGACATAACTTCCGAATAGCCCGTCATCCGTCCGCAACCGTGGCAAGCGCGCCAACGGAGCTGCCAACTCACAACGGGACTTGTCGTCAGCCCTTGAAAGCGTGTAACCGATCTTGAAAAGCACCTCGGGCGGATGCAAAATAACCTGCCATATCCAGGCTCATTCGTCTCCCGCTGGCAGAGCCTCCATCCCGTGGCGCTGGGCTTCGCGCCGCATCAGGCGCGTCAGTTCCTGCTTCGTTTCCTCCGGCAGACGTGAGGGCTTGGATGCCGCAACGATTCGCGAAACTTCCCGCGCGGCGCGTTCCCTCAATGTCAAAGCGCCCTCCTCAAGCCATCGCTCGCGATTGGCGCGATCGATGACCGCGCCCGGAAAGGTAATCTCCTCGCGCAGGTAGCGGCGGGTGTGAGCCGCGATAAGCAGCTGCTTCTTGTGCCGCAACTCCTCGAAAATGGGAATCGAGGGGAAATCTTCCCGGGGTTCGATGCCGCGCAACAGGCGGTAGGTCATGCCGCAAATCTCGTTGTCAACCACAAGCTTCTCCAGGCTCTGGCAGCTTTCAAAATCCAACATTCCCGGACCGGAGATGCTATTTATTCCCGAGAGCGCCGCCAGGGTGGCGCCCATGGCCGACTCCAACCCGGCCTGTGCGTCCAATTGCTTCGCGTCACTGAAGGCAATGTAACCCTGGGTGGGCATGGCCAGCCGCTTCCCGATCTCGCTGTTGGCACAGTCGAGCATCATGGTTTCCACCGCGCCCATAGGAGTGGTCTCATAACGGACGTCGAAGATGGCCGGCGAGCCGCCATACAGGATTGCATGGCCGGGGTTCACCAGTTGGCTGATCACTACACCGCTCAGATTCTCGGCGGTCTGCTGGACCAGGCTCCCCACCAGGGTGACAGGCGCCATGAATCCTGAAAGCGGCATGGAGATCAATTCCACCGGGATCGACCAGCGAGCACAATCGACCAGGTTTTGGCTGGTTACGTCGCTCCACTTGAGCGGCGCCGTGGGGCAGCAGGAAAAGATGGTCAGCGGCTTGGCCCGAAGCGCCGATTCACCGCCCCGCACGGCGACTTGCAGGTCCTTCATGATCTCAAACGATTCAACCGTGAAGGCTCCGGTGACGACCGGCTTCTCACCGTACAGGAGACTCAAATACAGCCGGTAACTGTCGGAAATCTTCTCGTGAACGTCGGCGGGGATCAGGGCGGTACTTTGAGAAGCAATGTGCTGCAGGCCGTTCGTTAATTTGACGTAGCGGATGTAGTCGGCCGTTGTGGGCCGGCGCATTTTGCCGCTCTGGCTATCCAGAATATTGAGTGAGGTCGAGCCGGGCGTGAAGTAGACGCTGTCACCCTCGAAGTTGTGGGTTTCGTTCCCAAGAACATCAAAGAGTTTGAAGGAGTGGGGGACGGTAGCAAGCGCTTTGTCGAGGATACCTTCTGTGAGGCGAGCGTAACACGTGTCTTCGTCCACCTGGGCGCCGCGATCGGCGAGCATGCTGAGCACGGCCTTGTTATGAATCTCAACACCCAGCTTGCACAGTACCTCCCTGGCTTCGGCAATGATTCTATCGATCAGTTCATCTCGCAGCAGCCTAGTGACTGGTCTCATGGGTTTCCTCGAGGAGCAATCGTAGCGCCAATTTGGGGCCCGCACTCTAAGCCTAGGCCGAACTCCACTGGAGCCGCCACCGGGCCAGCCTCAGATGCCCGAAAATGTTAACCACATTGATTTTCCCGCTCGAGGGAGGAAGACGATACCTATAAATCGAAACAACAGAGTGGTTGCGTTCCCAAGATGGGACTTTGAACTCGGGTATTCGAGATCCGAGCGCGATTCTGGACGAGTGGTCGGCAACTCGAAAACTATCGCTCGCTGCTACCTGGTCGTGATTTCGGCAAACCGAAGAGTGGTGTTCCCGCATCGTTGGCGCAACATCGTCATTGTCCCAGTAACGCTACGGGGCTTGTTCCTGAGCTGAGCCGATGAGTTCCAGTCCCCAACGGCCCGGGCCTTCTGTGCGGCCTGGACCCGCCTGTGTTTCCCCCCGAGCCGAAATAAACTCCCATGCAAATGGCCAGCCATACAAGCACCCGCAGCCAGGTGTCGAGGGGCAGGTAGGCCATCATCAGGAAGGAAATCAGAATCCCCATGATGGGCACGAAGGGTGCCAATCAGTTCTAGCAAACCTGCCAGACAGAACGGCACATAACGCGTCAGACAGGGTTAGACGAAGGCTCCAGCGTTTGGACACCGGGGTGGAATGTGGGCATACCCTGCAACGATAACCCACTGTCGAATTCTGAACACTAACTTTGCATCCTGCTGACCCGTCTAACATCTGATCTAGCTGCACGCCTGTACAATATGGGACCGGTTGCCAACCATGAACTCGATCGCCCCGCGGTGTCAGGAGAACTGCCGGTGAAGTCGGAATGTCTGCCCTTCAGCCAGATTCCGCACACCACTCGGCTGTTCGCCGACTTCCTGTTCGATTTCCCCAAAGTGCAAGAGTTTTGCTCCCGCCCGCCACGGTTTGTCGAGTGGGTGCAGCCAGAGAGCGGCCGGATTCGGTATGATTCGGCTCGGCGGGAGCGAGTCGCCGCCATTCTGGAGCGCCAGAACAAGAGCTGGGGAGCCTCGCCCAAGACGCTGGAAAACATTGTCCGCCTACGCACTGGGGCCTCGGTTGTGGTGACCGGCCAGCAAGTGGGACTCTTTGGCGGACCCGCCTTTTCGATTTTCAAAGCCCTGACCACGGTCAAACTTGCCGACGAGGCTACGAACCGTGGCGTGCCGTGCGTTCCTGTGTTTTGGCTGGCGACCGAGGACCACGACCTGGCCGAGGTCAATCACGTCTCCATTCCGGGCGCGAACGGGTTTCCGCAGAAACTCATCACACCGACCGAGGGCCTGCCGGATGCTCCGGTAAGCACGATCAGGTTGGGCGAGGAAATCGAGCCGGTGGTCGAAGCCGCGGCCGCGCTTTTGGGCGACTCCGAAGCGACGGGATGGCTGCGCGAGTGTTATCGGCCGGGAGAGACGTTGGGAAGCGCCTTCGCCCGACTGTTCACCAAGCTGTTCGCGAACTGGGGCGTGATTCTGCTGGATGCCTCCGATCCCGAGTTCCACGCCATTGCCGCGCCCATCTACCGTTCCGCGATCGAACGCGCGGAGGAACTCGATGAAGCACTGCTGGCGCGCGGCCAAGCGCTGGAGAGCGCCGGCTACCACCAGCAGGTGAAGGTCACGCCGTCTTCGACATTGTTGTTTACTCTCCGCAATGGTGGGCGCATTCCAGTGCACCGCCGCACCAACGGCAGCCCGCAGCCGGACTTTCTCATCGGGGAAGAGAAGATCCCGCAGGCGGAGTTGCTGCGGCGGATCGCGGCGGCGCCGCATCATTTCAGCCCGAACGTGCTGCTGCGGCCGGTGGTGCAGGACTACCTGCTGCCCACGCTGAC
>JAIQET010000101.1 GCA_020073645.1 Terriglobia bacterium
CGGTTTCCCCGCCAGTGAACTGGTGGGCTATTATCAGCCGCCCCTCCGGGGCGGTGCGCGCGGGGCTAACGCTCCGCCGGACAGCCGAGGGCGGCTGTCCCTACGCATGCTCGATCGAAACCATGGTCATTCTCGCCACCGACACCTCCGGGAAGTACGGCAGCATCGCGCTGGCCCGCGGCAATCCTGACGGAAGCTGCGTGGTGATCGAGGTCGTTCCCCTGACCGGAGGAACGTTCTCCGCCCAGTTGGTGCCGCAGATCGCGGTCCTCCTCGCCAGGCATGGATTTCACAAAGAAGACATCGGCGCCTTTGCGGTGGCCTCGGGGCCGGGCTCGTTCACCGGCTTGCGCGTGGGGCTGGCGGCGGTCAAGGCGCTGGCCGAAGCGCTGCGAAAGCCGATTGCGGTGGTGTCGTTGCTGGAGGCGGTCGCAACTGCGAGTCTCGCCCAGGGCCGGGTGCTATCGGCGCTTGATGCCGGACGGAACGAGGTTTACCTGGGCGAATATGAAGTGGGGAACTCCGGGACACGATTGATTCATGAGCGACTCGTCACAAGAGAGGAACTGACAGAACTCGCCACAAGCACGAAGATTCTTACTCCCGATAAGAGCGTGGCCGACGCGGCCCGCGCACAGGGATGCCAGGTGGAGGAAGTCGAGCGTCCAAGCAGTGGCGCCATCGCGCGGCTGGGATGGAAGAAGGTCTTGTCCTGCGACACGGTTTTGCCCGAGGCTCTGGAGGCGAACTACATTCGCCGCTCTGACGCGGAGATTTTTTCGAAAGGCAGCTCTTAGGTGTCAGCTCTTGGGAACCGGGAGGGCAGAGGTCCAGGCAAAAGGCTTACCTCAGCGGCTGAAGCCGATTATTGTTCGGCCGCGGGTGGCACGACTGGAAGTCGTGCCCTTCCCGGTTCCGGCGCTGGGAGTGGCTCGACTGCAGTGTGGAAACCGTGTGAAAATCCGTCCTGCCATTGCCGCTGACATCCCCGCGCTCATGGGCCTGGAGAAGCACGCCGTGACCGCCGCCCACTGGTCACGCCAGCAATACGATGCGATCTTCAGCCAACCGAGGCCGCGTCGCGTAGCCCTGGTGATTGAGGAAGAACTCGCCGTCCAAGGCTTCCTCGTCGGCCGCGTGCTCGAGGGTGAATGGGAAATCGAGAACATCGCTATCGCTGGCTCGGCCCGCCGCCGCGGCCTGGGCACGCGGCTGCTTGGCGAGTTTCTCGATCTCGCCCGCGCGCAAGGGTCGGAAGCCGTGTTCCTGGAGGTGAGGGAATCCAACCAAGCCGCCCGCTCACTCTATGAAAAGTGGGGGTTTCTGGAAGGCGGCCGCCGTCCGCGCTATTATCACGACCCTGAGGAAGACGCCATCGTCTATCGCATGGAGTTTCATTGATTTGCAGAACTTTCTTCATCCAAAATAGTCATCGTCGAGCGATGACCAAAGCCATCCCATCTGTGAAAAATGGGATTGAAGCAGGGTAGGGGCTGTGGTACTTTTAGGTTGAAAATCGGGTTGGAGGTCTGATGGATGCTAACTCCTAGGGACCAACTCCTGGCCAATCACGACGAATTCCGCAAGTTGGCACAGGAGCACACGCAGTACGCACAACGTCTCGACTCACTCACCCAGAAGCGTTACCTCACCGAAGACGAAAAAGTAGAGGAAGTACGGCTGAAGAAGCTGAAGCTACGGCTCAAGGACCAGATGGAGTCCATCGAACGGCAGTTCCGGCAACAGGTACATCAGCACCAGGTCGCCTAATCTACGCCCGACGTGGCGCGGCTCACGCCGCCAACGGGTTCATACGCTCTAAAAGCCGGCGCTTGTAAGCGCCTTTTTTATTTACATTTAACATGAAAGGCCGATGGGCCGCTCGGGCCTGCACTATAATTCTCCTATCTCCTGATGGTTCCTGACGGCTACTATTACGCACTTCCGTTGGTGGGCGCTGCCGTGCTGCTGGGCTGGCTGGCGAGTGCTCCTTGGGCCCTGCCTGCCTTGCTCCTGGCGGGATTCTTCCTGTGGTTCTTTCGCGACCCGGAGCGAGCAATTCCGGATGCCGCGGGCGCAGTGGTTTCGCCCGCTGATGGCAAAGTTACTGATGTGTCACTGGTGACGGTCGGCGGCGTCCGGCGTACCCGGATCAGCATCTTCCTCAGCGTGTTTGATGTGCATGTCAACCGCTCGCCTATCGCCGGTGTCATTCGTGACGTCCGTTACCAGCAAGGGCAGTTCCTCAACGCCATGAACGCAGCGTCGGCGGAACAAAATGAGCAGAACGTAGTCACGGTCGAGGGAGACGGCCACAGCGTGGTGTTTAAGCAGATCGCTGGTCTGCTGGCGCGGCGCATCGTCTTCAACAAGAAAGTTGGCGACCCGGTAGGGCGGGGAGAACGCATCGGCCTCATCAAGTTTGGCTCGCGGGTGGATGTGTTGCTCGACGCCTCCGCCAGCCCACAGGTCAAGATTGGGGACCGGGTCAAGGGCGGAGCCAGCGTGCTGGCCTACCTGCGTCCCGAAGCGCGGCAGTTCGCGGCCGTGGGCGCTGAAGAAACTCGCCAAGGAGCACTCTGATGGATGCAGAAGCCCCGGACATTCCCAGGCGGCGCAAGGAAGACCAGTCTCCGCGACGACTGCGCAAAGGCCTGTACATCCTGCCTTCCATCTTTACTACGGCGAACATCGCGCTCGGGTATTACGCCATTCTGCAGGTCACTCACGCCACGCTGGCAGAACCATGGCATTTTGATTTTGCCGCCAAGGCGATAGGGATTGCTTTCGTGTGCGATGGCTTGGACGGCCGCATCGCGAGAATGACCCACACCAGCAGCGATTTTGGCCGGGAACTGGACTCACTCGCCGACGTCATCACCTTTGGCGTCGCCCCCGCCATGCTGGCCTGGATGTGGGGATTCCGCCTGCTGCCCGCCGCGAATCTTGGCGAAATGTATACCCGGCTGGTTCAGTTGGGCGCCATCGCCAGCTTCTTGTTCCTGATGGCAGGTGCCAGCCGCCTGGCGCGCTTCAACATCACCACCAACCCGCAGCCCTCGAACCCGGGCCGTCCCGGCAAGAAGTATTTCGTCGGCATGCCCATTCCGGCCGGGGCCGGAGTGATCGCTGCAGTGGTGCACTTCTCTGGCGGCGAACCCATCGCTTTCTGGTACACCGCGGTGGTCTGGATGCTCATGATGGTGGCGGTGGGCTACCTCATGGTGAGCACCTGGCGGTTTTACAGCTTCAAAGACATTGATTTCCGCGCCCGCCAGCCTTTCCGGCTCATTATCCTGTTCGGCGGTCTGTTTGCCGCCATCTGGTTTTACTCGCAGTGGGTGCTTTTCCTGATCGCGCTGCTCTACATGTTTTCGGGCGTAGTCTGGCGGTTACAGTGGATGTTCCGGCGCAAGAGAAACCCTCCACCCCCGGCGTACAAGGAGGCCTCGCTGACCTCATGAGTTCCACTGTCAAGACCGGGGTCTCGCACGCCGAGCCGGCACGCACAGGCAACCTCTACCGCGTTGCCATCGTCGGCGCCAGCACCCTCAGGGGGAAGGACGTGGCGGAGGTACTCAGCGACCGCAACTTTCCCTCGCTCGACGTCAAGTTGCTGGACGACGACGAGTCCCTGGGCCAGCTCGAGTCGGTGGGCGACGAGATTTCGTTCATTCAGAGCGTGCGTGCGGAACAGTTCGATAACGTGGACTTTACCTTCTTTGCTTCCGATCAGGAGTGCACCCGCAAGAACTGGAAGGCAGCACAAAAGGCAGGCAGCGCCATCGTGGATCTTTCCTTCGCCCTGGAAGATGAGCCCGATGCGGTAGTGCGTTCCCCCTGGGTCGAGCGTCAACTGGGCAAGGGGCTGACCCCGGAGTTGCAGCCCGGGCCCTCGGTCATCGCCCATCCCGCGGCGGTCGTTTTGGCGCTGCTGCTGCTGCGGGCGCAGAAGGCGGGAGCGGTCCGGCAGGTCGTGGCCTCAGTCTTCGAGCCCGCCTCCGAACACGGCCAGAAGGGTATGGACGAGCTGCATGAGCAAACCGTGAACCTGCTCTCGTTCCAGCAACTGCCCAAGAAGGTCTTCGACACGCAGGTGGCGTTCAATATGGTGAACCGCCTGGGCGACCAATCGGCTCCGCCGTTAGCCAGCGTGGAGCAGCGGATGCTGAAGCATTACCGCCTGATCGCCGGCAAAGACGCACCGGTGCCCTCGCTGCTGTTGGTGCAGGCACCCATCTTCCACGGGCACGCTTTCGCCATCCACCTGGAGATGGCTGGGGCGGCGGACGTTGACGCCATGTCGCAGGCGCTGGCGGGCGAGCATGTCAACGACATGGGTCTGCTTCACAATCATAGGAAGCAGTGCAAGGGCATTAATGGCAGGTTCCCCACTCAAGGTCGTTGAGCGCCACCAAATGAGTGCGAGACTCGTTACCGCAAATGCGGCCAGGGAAACTCCCACGATTCGCGTGAGCAATTGAAGTATCCGTGGTGCCAGCTGCACGGCTCCTTCTGTTGGGACTATCCATAGGCGACAACTCAAGGCTCCGAGGAGGCAAACCAGAGCCAACAAATCGGCAAAAGTCAGCACGAAGTCAAAATAGCTGAACTGGAATGAACTCATGGTGAGGACTTGATAATGAAAGTGTACACCCCCTCCGTATTGTGCCCGTCGCGGCCAACAACGCTCCATTTAACCTGGTAGATTCCGGGGTCGAGCGCGGGGAGTTGCACTTGAAGTAGTGTTGGATCTGACTGACCTGAGCCAACGGCCGCCTTTGCGATCACATGACCCTCAGAGTCCTCAACCTTGATGGTGCTGAAGATTGGTTCAAGTTCCCCATCGAACCAAATCTGGACTATTCGCGGGGAGGTAGATAGGACAGATCCAGCACCTGGGCTCTGGTGGTCGGGGAATACATGACCCCATGCGAGCCCCACAAATGAAAGCCAAAGGCCAACAATGAAGGTGCCCCTATAAATACGAAATAAAGTTGTGCGGCCCATCATTTGATCAATGGCTTGCCCAACGTGTTTGGAAAAATATCGTCGAAGTAGAAGTGCACCTGGAACAGCAATCCGACGTGGCTACCAGTGCGTTGATTGACGGGAATTGTACCCTCAAGAGCAAGCTGCCCCCAGCGGCTGAACCAGATGACTCCCGGATTGATGGTGCCCGTAGTCTGGTTCGCGCAACCTTGGTTAAGACAAGTATTCATCGGGGTTTCCACCACCGGAATCATATGGTTGAATGGGTGCCCAATTCCCACATCTTTGACGAAGGACTGCAGGTACTGGAGACTATACTGGAAAGTAAAACCCCAGTTGAGAGAGTCCGGCGCAGAATGTTGCGTCGTGAAGTTGGGAGAGATGGCTCCTGTGATGGCGAGGGGTCGCAGATATTCGAGAGACGATGGCAGGTCGCCAAAGCCCTTTCCGAAGAAGAACGCGGGCGAGATTGTAGAAAACGAATCTGAGATGGCACTGCTTCCCGTACTGCCCAGGGACGCATTGAGTCCCACAGACATCAGGGTTTCATGGGACGCATCGACGAAAGTTAGATACTTTGCGCCGATGTTTAAATTGTTGTAGCCCCGCTGCGAAGGGTCGCCGTTGCTGAACTGCAGGTTGTCGTACTCGGTCCCCAGGGACAATCCAAAATCCGGAGTAATGCGCTTTGCAAATTCGATTTCGGTCGAATTCGTCGTTACGTTGCCGCCAGTATCGTTCGGCGTCCGTGAATGGCCGAATAGAATATTTCCCTCGTCCGCAACGAAAGGATCATCGATTGTCAGCGTTGCCGGAAAGAAGCGCTGCCCGGCGAAGCCGTGAGCCCAACAACTGGCTGGGGCGATAAGCCCTGAAATTAATGCGAAACTTAGTTCCGTAACCAACATAACCAAAGGCAAGCTGCCAAGTGTGGCGTGAACTGCCTTTGTACTCAGATTATGTTTCTTGACCATGGACATGCACTCTAATGTCAGTAGGATGGAAGGTTAGACGGTTAAACGATTTTCGTACTACCCTCTATGAATTAAGTAACAACCTAAATATCCTGGACGAAAGTAAACCACATGCCGTGCGATATTATGTCACAGGCCGAACCGCAGTGGCTTTTTTAGACACTTCTGAATGGCCGCTTTCGAAATCTCGAATGGCTGCAGAGTGTCGAAAGCGGCTACTAGGGAACGTCAGATTTTGTATCACATTGCCGAATTAATTTCCTCGAAGCGGTCGAATGGATCCTTCTCCTTTGTCTTTTCGAGATCCGGTGGGTTGGCATCCTTGACCTTGGACTTCTTCCCATCCTCGATCAAGTCCTCATGCCTCGAAGCCATCAGTTCTTTTTCCTTCTTCAAAACCATCACTGCGGCTTCAGGTCCCGTGGTCTTCCCATCATATTTCAGGGAAGCAATCAAATCCTCGTGCCCCGGAATCAGCTGATCCTCGACACCCTTGATCCTTTCTCGTTCACTCCCTGCACCGGAGAGTTTACCCTTCTCCATGCCTTCGGAAAGACCCTTCTCGAAGGCCTCTTTTTCGATTGAAGCAAAAAGTTCTGGATATGCCGACGCAAAATTTTCTTTCGTAATGATCTCCATCAGACTTTCTCCTTTCTTTTTATTTTCTTCGCCCATTCCGATCGCTTTTCGGTGGGCATTGAGATGATCTTTCACTGCCGAAGAGCCTTGCTGACCACTTCTGGCCCCATTCGCTGCAGTCCAGGCAGCAGCGAGCCCTCCGCGGTGAAGATACATTGTTCCCGTGGTATAAACTCCGTTTTTGTCTTCTCCTCCGCCATTCTGGACCCAGTGGTGAGGATATCCCCAGGACGATTTCTTATCCGGTTCTCCCTGATCAGCAAAAGCAGCCCTTGGAAGTTTGGTCTTATCGACACTTCCCCAATCCGGTTCTTTATCTGCAACCGTTGAGTTGTGTTGAAATGCCTCTAAATGAATAAGTTCTCCTTGTTCCATCGCTTTACTCCCTCCCGAAGCAGCCTCAAACTGGCCGCCATGACTTTTTCAATGGCTCCT
>JAIQET010000102.1 GCA_020073645.1 Terriglobia bacterium
AAGGCAACGATCAGCATCCCGCGAGCCTCGGCGGCACCGATGTGTTTGCCCAAGCCTCCATGCTGGAGATGTACGATCCGGACCGTTCGCAGACCATTACGCATCTCGGCGACGTGCGCACCTGGGCCGGATTCATCGAAGCGGTCCGCGGGCCTCTCACAGTGCAAAAGGCATTGCAGGGCCAAGGCATCAGGATCCTGACCCAGACAGTCTCCTCGCCTACGCTGGCCGACCAGTTGCGCAACCTTCTCAAGATCTATCCGCAGGCCAAGTGGCATGTCTACGAGCCGATCAATCGGGACAACGTGTACGCGGGTGCGCAGATGGCCTTCGGCCAGCCGGTAGAGACGCAATACAAGCTGGAGAACGCAGACGTAATCGTTTCGCTCGATGCCGACTTCCTGTATGCGGGATTCCCCGGCTCCACGCGGTACATTCGGGACTTTGCCAAGCGCCGCAATCCTGACGGAAGCATGAACCGGTTGTATGTGGTCGAGAGCGGGATGACTTCGACCGGGGCAAAAGCAGATCTTCGCTTGCCACTGCGGGCAACAAGTTTTGACAGTCTTGTGCGTTTCCTTGCCTCGTGTGTCGGAGTTTATGGACAGAACGCTGGCACATGGATGGACCCTTTGGACTTTGGTGCAAGGGCGGCCAGTGATCTCATGACCCACCAGGGGTCTTGTGTGGTCATTCCCGGTGATCACCAGTCTCCCGCGGTGCACGCGCTTGCCCATGCGATGAACGCAAAGCTCGGCAACGTCGGCAAAACCGTCTTCTATACCGATCCAGTCGATGCCAACCCGATCAATCAGACCGAGTCACTGAAAGATCTGGTCGCCGACATGCGCGCCGGCAAGGTGGACATGCTGGTCATCCTCGGGGGCAATCCTGCTTACGATGCACCTGCGGATTTCGGTTTTGCCGATGCGCTCAAGAACACCAACATCCCGCTCCGGGTTCATTTCGGTCTCTATCAGAACGAGACGGCGGAACTCTGCCAGTGGCACGTCAACGAAGCGCATTACCTCGAGGCTTGGGGTGATGCCCGGGCCTACGACGGCACCGTCAGCATCGTCCAGCCGCTGATTGCACCCCTCTACGGCGGCAAGAGCGCGAATGAATTCGTGGCGGCCCTCTCGGGTCAGGCGTCCGCCTCCGGTCACGATATTGTTCAGGCCTACTGGCAGAAGCAGCATCCCGGTGCCGACTTCGATGCCTTCTGGCGCAAGTCCCTGCATGATGGATGGGTTGAAGGCACCGCGTTCCAGCCGAAGCAGGTTTCCCTGAAGGCGGGCAAGTTCCCGGAGTCCAGCGCTTCCGGCCAAGATGCTGTCGAGCTCAACTTCCGCCGTGATCCTTCCATCTACGACGGCCGCTTCGCCAACAACGGCTGGTTGCAGGAACTGCCCAACCCCATGACCAAGATGACCTGGGACAACCCGGTGATGATCGGTCCAGCCATGGCGGAGCGCTTGGGGCTGAAGAGCGAGGACGTGATCGAACTGGAGCTGAATGGCAAGAAGCTTACGGCTCCAGTCTGGGTGCAGGCGGGACATCCTGACAACTCGGTTACTGCGTTTCTGGGCTACGGGCGCCGCCGCGCCGGCCGCGTCGGCACAGGTGCGGGCTTTGACATGTATCCGCTGCGGTACAGTGCGACCCCGTGGTCCGCTTCGGGCGTGGTCATCGGCAAAACCGGCGACACCTACAAGCTGGCGACCACCCAGGGCTATCAGACCATGGACACGGCGGTGGGTGCACGTCCGCTGGTGCGCGCGGCGTCGCTAGAGGAATACAAGAAGGAGCCAAACTTCGCGCAAGAGGAAGAGCCGCCGCACGGTCTGACGCTTTATCCCGACTATCCCTACAAGAGCGAAGCCTACGCCTGGGGCATGGCCATTGACCTGAATGCCTGCGTGGGCTGCAACAACTGTATCGTCGCCTGCCAGTCGGAGAACAATATCGCCGTAGTCGGCAAGGAGCAGGTCGTCCTCGGCCGCCACATGCACTGGCTGCGGGTGGACGCCTACTACCAGGGCGACCGCGACAATCCGAAGGCGTACTTCCAGCCCGTGCCCTGCATGCACTGCGAGAACGCGCCTTGCGAAGTGGTCTGCCCGGTGGGCGCCACCGTCCATAGCAGCGAGGGCTTGAACGATATGGTCTACAACCGCTGCGTGGGCACGCGCTACTGCTCGAACAACTGTCCCTACAAGGTGCGGCGCTTCAATTTCCTGCTGTTCCAGGACTGGACCACGCCCCAATTCAAGATGATGCGCAATCCGAACGTGACCGTGCGCAGCCGTGGAGTGATGGAGAAGTGCACCTACTGCGTGCAGCGCATCAACCTGCGCCGCATTGATGCGGAGCGTGAGGACCGCAAGATCCGCGACGACGAGTTGCAGTCCGCCTGCCAGCAATCCTGCCCGGCGGATGCCATTGTGTTCGGCAATATCAACGATCCCAACAGCCGGGTTTCGAAGCTGAAGGCGCAGGCGCGCAACTACAGTCTGCTGGCCGACCTCAACACCCGGCCGCGGACCACGTACCTGGCGGAGATTCGCAACCCGAACCCTGAATTGAAAGAGTAGTCAGAGCGCAGGCAACTTCATGGACGAGCGAAGCGAACAAGCGGGTGGCAAACAGGCTCCGGTCATTGAGCCCGGCTATACCTTTGGCTCGGTCACCGACAAGATCAGCGCCATCGTGCTGACCCGTCCCACTTCCACCTCGTGGTTCGTGGGCTTCGGCGTGTTCTTCCTGATCACCATGATGATGCTGTACGCCATCGGCTACCTGTTTGTGCGGGGCATCGGCATCTGGGGCGTGAACATTCCCGTCGGCTGGGGATTTGCCATCGTCAACTTTGTGTGGTGGATCGGGATCGGGCACGCCGGGACCCTGATCTCCGCCATCCTGCTGCTGCTGCGGCAGTCGTGGCGCAACTCGATCAACCGTTTTGCAGAGGCCATGACGCTGTTCGCCGTGGCCAGCGCCGGTATCTTTCCGCTGATTCACGTGGGCCGGCCGTGGCTCGCCTACTGGATGTTTCCCTACCCCAGCACCATGGGAATCTGGCCGCAATTCCGCAGCCCGCTGGTGTGGGACGTGTTTGCCGTCTCCACCTACTTCACCATCTCGCTGGTGTTCTGGTTCATCGGATTGATTCCCGACCTGGCGACCTTGCGCGATCGCTCCGAGAATCGCTGGGCGAGGATCATCTACGGCATGCTGGCCATGGGCTGGCGCGGTTCCGCACGCCATTGGTTCCGCTATGAGACGGCTTACCTGCTGCTGGCCGGTCTGGCCACGCCGCTCGTGCTCTCGGTGCACACCGTCGTCAGCTTCGATTTCGCGACCGGGATTGTGCCCGGCTGGCACACCACCATCTTCCCGCCCTACTTTGTAGCCGGCGCCATCTACTCTGGCTTTGCCATGGTGCTGATGCTCTCCATCCCCATTCGGAAGATTTACGGCCTGGAGGATTTCATCACCGAACGCCATCTGGATAACTCGGCGAAGGTGATGCTCGCGACCGGCCTGATTGTGGCCTACGGCTACGTCATCGAGGCGTTCATGGGTTGGTACAGCGGCAATCGCTACGATGCGTTTACCTTGTGGAATCGCCTGCACGGGCCTTATGCGTTCTTCTATTACATGCTGCTGGCATGCAACATCGTGATCCCGCAAGTTTTGTGGATCCGTAAGCTGCGCACCAAGCCGCTGGTCCTGTTCGTGGTGGCCGGGGTCATTCTGGTCGGCATGTGGCTGGAGCGCTTCATTATCGTGGTGGTCAGTCTGCAACGCGACTTCCTCAACTCCTCCTGGGGCATGTTCTACCCCACGCGCTGGGACTGGATGACCTACATCGGAACCATCGGCATGTTCCTGGCTGCGATGTTCCTGTTCGTCCGCATCCTGCCCATGATTTCGATCTTTGAGATGCGCACCCTGCTGCCCGAAGCCGAGGTGAAGGAATGAAGCGCCCTCCCACCTACGGCATGCTGGCGGAATTCGATTCGCCCACCGCCCTGGTAGCGGCGGCGCATCGGACCCATGAGGCGGGCTATCAGAAGATCGACGCTTACAGTCCGTTCCCGGTGGAGGGCTTGGCGGAAGCCATCGGGTTCCACAAGAACAACGTGCCTCTGGTGGTGCTCATCGGTGGGCTGATCGGGGGTCTTTCCGGCTATGCCATGCAGTACTGGATTTCAGCCGTCAGCTATCCCCTGAACGTGGGAGGCAAGCCGTATCACTCCTGGCCTGCGTTCATTGTCGTGACTTTTGAGATGACAATCTTGTTCGCCGGACTGTCAGCGGTGTTTGGCATGCTCGCTCTCAACGGCCTGCCCATGCCTTATCACCCGGTGTTCAACGCGCCGCGCTTCGCCTTCGCCACCAAGGACCGGTTTTTCCTGATCGTGTTTTCCTCCGATCCCAAGTACGACGGCGTCCGGACGCGGCAGTTCCTGGAGAGCCTGACCCCGAAATCCATTTCGGAGGTGCCCAGCTAGAGCCATGCGGAACCGCCGGAAAATTTCGCTGCTGGGCACGCTCCTGCTGCTGGCTGGCTGCCGCCAGGATATGCACGACCAGCCGCGCTTCAAGCCGCTGGCAGAGAGCGACTTCTATGCCGACTTGCGCTCGGCGCGCCCACAGGTCGAGGGCACCGTGGCCCGCGGGCAGTTGCACGAGGACACCTATTTCTATACCGGAAAAATTGGCAACAACCCCGGGGACTTCATGCCGTTCCCGGTGACTGAGGAAGTGCTGGCACGTGGCCACCAACGCTTCAACATCTTCTGCGCGCCTTGTCACTCGCGGCTGGGCGATGGCAACGGCTTCGTCCCTTCACGAGGATTTCCGCGCAAGCCGCCCTCGTATCACAGCGAACGGCTGCGCAAGGCGCCCGTGGGCTATTTCTTCGACGTGATCAGTAATGGGTTCGGCATCATGCCGGATTATGCTTCGCAGATACCGGCGCGCGACCGCTGGTGCATCATCGCTTATGTCCGCGCCCTGCAGTTGAGCCAGAACGCGACCATGGGGGACGTGCCGTCAGGACAGAAAGTTCCCTCGGAGCCACCGCGATTCGAAGAACCGGGCTCGGGCGCGACCTTGCCGGTGGTGGAGCCGAAATCCGCGACTGAGGAGCCGCAATGAGCACGGCGCACGTGCACAACCCGGACTTGACGGCGCCGACCGTAGTCAAGACCATCGGCCAGCGCTCGCTGGTCGTGGGCGTAATTTTCAGCGTGATCGCCGTGGTTGGAGCATCTGCCCAGCCGACTGTGTTTTTCCGCGGCTACCTGCTCGGCTTCATGGCGTGGATGGGAGTCGCCCTGGGATCCATGGCGGTTCTCATGCTCCGGCACATGACCGGCGGGGGCTGGGGGATGGTCATCCGCCGAATCATGGGAGCCGCCATGCGCACCCTTCCGTTCATGGCCCTGCTGTTCGTTCCCATCCTGTTCGGGCTTCCCAGGCTCTATGTGTGGGCGCGGCCGCTGGAGTCCATCACGGACAAGCATCTGCGCGAACACTTGCAGGAAATCACCAAGTCCTATCTCACGGTGAATGGATTCATCCTTCGCGCCATCGTTTATTTCGCTATCTGGAATGCCTTGTCCTTCCTGCTGACCAAGTGGTCGAGAGAGCAGGATCGTCCAGGCGGCCGCGACAACAGCGCCCGCTTTAAAGCAGTCAGCGGACCGGGCCTGATCCTGTACGGCTTGACCATTTCATTTGCCGCCATTGACTGGGTGATGTCGCTCGACCCAAGCTGGATTTCCACTATCTACGGCCTGCTGGTCCTGGCCGGGCAAGTTTTGTCGGCGATCTGCTTCGCGGTCGTAGTGGAGCGAATTCTGGTCCGCTACCGGCCGATGTCGGAGATGTTGAAACCCGATTATGTCCACGACCACGGCAAGCTGATGCTGACCTTCGTGATGGTGTGGGCGTACTTCGAGTTTTCGCAGTGGCTCATCATCTGGGCGGGAAACCTGCCGGAAGAAATCACCTGGTACATGAGGCGGTTGAACGGCGGTTGGGGATACATCGGGCTGTTCCTGGTGGTGTTCCACTTCGCCGTGCCGTTTGTGTTGCTGCTGTCACGCCCCTTCAAGCGTGACGTGACCCGCCTGGTTTGGCTGGCAATCTGGCTGATCGTGATGCGTTACCTGGATATTTTCTGGAACATCGAACCGAACTTCTCCAACACTTTGACGGTGACCTGGGCGGACGTGGTCGTCCCCATCGCCATGGGCGGTTTGTGGCTGGCGTACTTCTTCCGGAACCTGGGTTCCATGCCACTACTGCCCGCCTATGACCTGGATGCAAAAGAAATACTGGAACCGGCGCATGAGTGAAGAGACGAGCAAACCCGCGACCAGCGGCAACCACGATGGATTCGAACGCGAGGACTTGAACGCGAAGGCGGTGTTTGCTTTCCTGATAGGACTGGCGGTTATCTGCGTGCTGTCTTACTTCATTCTGATCGGGGTGTACCACTACCTGGACGTGTATCAGAGAGCCAACCAGCCACCGCAGAATCCGCTGGTGGCGGCGAAGCCGGAGACGGGTAAGCCCACGCGGGCAGAAACCAAAGCAGAGATCAAGAAGGATTTTCCCGAGCCGCTTCTGGAAGAAGATGAGGGCGGCCAACTGGACAGCGACCGGGTGAAAGAAGAGCAACGGCTGAACAGCTATGGCTGGGCAGATCCTGCTCTCGCGCGCCGACGCGGGATTCCTCGTTCGTCTCTTCGAGGCCGAGATCCCCGAGATCGCGGAGGGCATCGTGCAGGTCAAGGCGGCCGCGCGCGAGCCCGGTGAGCGCGCCAAGGTCGCCGTCATGTCCACGAAGCGTGACGTCGATCC
>JAIQET010000041.1 GCA_020073645.1 Terriglobia bacterium
TGAGAGGACCTGTCCTTAGTACGAGAGGACCGGGATGGACGAACCTCTTGTGTTCCAGCTGTCATGCCAATGGCATAGCTGGGTAGCGAAGTTCGGTTGTGATAACCGCTGAATGCATATAAGCGGGAAGCACTCCTCAAGATGAGATCTCCCAACCCGTAAGGGATAAGAAGGGCCCAGGAAGACTACCTGGTTGATAGGCTGGAAGTGGAAGTGTGGTGACACACGCAGCTTACCAGTACTAATCGCCCGTTCGGCTTGACCATAAAATTTACTCGGTGCAGAAAAACAGTCGTTGGTCATTGGTCGCTGGTCGTTGGTCCGAAACTGGACGCGGCAGCGGCGGCTTCAGAATGTTGTCAGAACCTGGACGAATCTGAAGACAAGTTTCGCATCGTCGCCAGAACTTGGGCGGCGCGAAACAAGAAAGGCGACCGACGGCTGTGCGCCGACGAAAAGCCGATGTAGTTTGGCTGAAATCGGAAGTAACCAAAGAAGAAAGTAAGCCAACCCAATCTATTCAGTTGTGAGGCATCGTCCTCAGGATCTTTGAAAGATCGTCGCTCACCAGCGACACCGAGATGGCGGAAAGATCCTTCGGCTGCAAAGAACGCAGCCTCAGGATTTCGGCAGCAGGCTCCCATTCGCCGCCTGGCGGCGGCTGCATTCACGCCTGCTAAACGCCTCAAGTTGTCGGTGATCTTACCGCGGGGGATCCACCCGTTCCCATCCCGAACACGGCAGTTAAGCCCCGCAGGGCCGATTGTACTGCACGCGAAAGTGTGTGGGAGAGTAGGTCGTTGCCGGCATAAATAAAGGCCACGCTCAGAAATGAGCGTGGCCTTTTCCGTTGTTTGAGTCTCTCAGGTTCGGTTCGACAGTCTCACAATATCCTGCCAGTTCTGTAACAACCGCGTCATTTTCAAACGACGCTCAGTTTCCCCACGAGGGTACTTGTGCCATTCTCGAAGATCATTGAGCTTCAAGCGCCGAACATCGTTCACGAAAAAGGAAAACGTTTGGCGTTCAAGCTCGCTAGAAAGATCAATGAAGTCTTGTCTCACTACGATGCCTGCTTGCGGATACCGCTCCGAGGGAATTCCAGCGAGGTGCATGTGCAGCGTGACTAGATAGTCTTGGACGAAATTAAGCTCTCTCGTTGTGGCCACACTCAGCCACGTCGATCCTGATCCCGTCTCGGTCGTCGCATGATGGAACCAGCCCTCGAAGGTCTCCTTAGAAGAGAGTACTTGGGGGGCGCGTAGCACTTCACCGCTGGCATCTACACCACCCAATGCAACCATCACCCGCATCTCCAGGGCGATCTGGATGACTCTCTCGTGGGCCTCAATGCGCCGCTCTAACAACTTTCCCCAAAGCTGGAGGTCATAGTCGCGTTTTCGCAATAGCCACGAGGCAAAGAACGACAGGAAACCACCTCCCATGGCTCCAACTAGGCCAAACACTGCACTTGCGTGCTGCTCAAGAAACTGCGCCAAGCCAGTCCCGGCCACGGGCACCCCCGAAGGGATTGTACTGCACGCGAAAGTGTGTGGGAGAGTAGGTCGTTGTCGGCATAAATAAAGGCCGATCATGGAAACATGATCGGCCTTTTCCGTTTGCAGGAAACGTGTGGAGCGGACACTCCTGTCCGCTTAAGCCGGCACCTTTTCCACTGTCCGGTGGATGGGATTTCCTCAGCCCATGAAGCAGGCCGATCACGGGCCGCTATGGCGGACAGGAGTGTCCGCCCCACACGGACACGCACGGCGATTGCGTGCCAGCTTGGCGTGCTTGACACCCGGCTGGCTCCGGTATTGAATATCCGGCACTGAGCTTGGGCTTGGAGAGCGGCAGAAGGCGGCGCTAAGTCTCTGCGGCTCGCATCAAAATCCAGATTCATGACAGGTCACCAATGAAACCAGCCGGCAAAGTTCTGGGCGGGCGAAGCAAGGTCAAGGTAGCCGTTGTACAGACTCCACCTGTGTATCTGGATCGGGGAAAAACGGTCGAGCGGGCCTGCCAGAAGATCGCGGAAGCCGCCAGTCAGGGCGCGGAGTTGATCGCCTTCACGGAAACCTGGCTGGCGGGCTATCCCTATTGGAGTGAAGGTTGGGGATCGAAGCTGCAGGAGTGGATCCCGGTTCGAGTTCGCTTCTATGACAATGCCCTCCTGATTCCCAGCGAAGACACCGATCGTCTATGCCAGGCGGCAGCGAAGGCGAATGCGCACGTGGTCATCGGCTGCAACGAACTCGACTCTCGCCCGGGCGTACACACCCTCTACAACACGCTCCTGTTCATTGAGCGTTCGGGAAGGATCCTCGGCCGCCACCGCAAGACTGTGCCGACCTTTGTGGAGCGGGCGGTGTGGGGATTTGGCGACGGCGCCGATCTGGTCACCTATGAAACCGACATCGGCCGGATCGGTGGGCTGATCTGCGGCGAGCACCTGATGCCGCTCATCCGCGCCCGCATGATCGAACAAGGTGAAGACTTTCACATCGCGGTTTTTCCCGGAGCCTTCTCCCTGCACACCGGCCCCAAGCTCGAAGAGCCTGACTTGCAGGGTGAGTTTTTCTGGGGACACACCTTGACCCGCGCCCACGCCATGGAAGCCGGAGCGTTTGTGTTGTCAGCTTGCGGCTACATGACAAGAGAAGACCTGCCCGCCGACTTCCCGCTCGCCGATACGGTGAGCCTCGACTATGCCCACGGTGGAAGCCAGGTGGTGGCGCCGCTTGGCATTCCCCTGGTCCCGCCTACATCGGGAGACACGATCTTGTACGCCGAATGTCAGGCTGACATGATCAAAGTCTGGAAAGCCATCATTGATACCGTGGGCCACTACGCGCGGCCGGATATTGTGCGCCTGCAGTTCATGAAAGACGAGGCTGCCTTGGCCGATGCCGCCAAGCAAGCGCTTGCAGGAACCTCCCGAGACCGGTTGGAAATGACCGCCGAACGCCACGAACTGAGCCGTCAGCAATTGGAGTCGGAGATCGAGCGCCTGACGGAAAAGGCAGGCTGAGGCAAGCTGCCCGGTGGCGTAGCCGAGTTTCCAGGAGCGAACTCAAAAAGGGAAGAAAGGACATCTCATGCCGGCCGGGCCCAGCGCCACAGGAAAAGAATTCTTCGCCATCGACCCCCACCGCTGCGCACTCATCATCATTGACATGCAAAACGCATTCGTCGCGGAGGGTGCCCCCTTCGAGACCCCGGGTGCGCGTGCCATGATCCCACGCGTGGAGCGCCTGATCCGGCGCGCCCGCGAGCTGAAGATGCCGATTGTGTGGACACAGTCAGACCATCGTCCTCCCTACGGCGGCCTCATGCTGCGCAAGTTTCCCGCGATCGCCGAGGATCGGGTCTTGTGGCAGGGCGAACCCAGCTTCGACATGTATCCCGAAATGCTTCAACCAGCAGAAGGGTCTCTGGAATACCGGATCATCAAGCACAAGTTCGATGCCTTCTTTGAGACGGACCTCGATGCCATTCTGCGCTTTCACAAAGTGGACACGGTGATCATTACCGGAACTGCGACCAATGCCTGCTGTGAGTCCACCGCCCGCACCGCGTTTATGCGCGACTATAAGGTGGTTTTCCCGAGCGATGCCAACGCCACGTTCGATCAAGCCATGCACGACGCCACCCTGAAGAACATTGACCTGCTCTTCGGCCGAGTGGTGTCCACCGAAGAACTGCTGGCGGAGATGGGAGAGCATCTCCCTGCCTTGCGCGAACTGGATCGCGCCGCCGGGTAAGTCAAAGCCGCAATCCCGGCGGCACCAGGGAGCGTAAATTGGTTCTTGTTCGCTGATGTCGATAACGCTACCGGGCGCGAGCGATCACCAACGTCAGATCATCTTCTTGCTCGCCTAACCTGAATTGTTCCGCAGCGTTCTCTATGTTTTGCAATATGCTCGCAGCCTCCAGGGCCCGGTTCCTCCGCAGCGTTTCCAGGAGACGCGTTTCGCCGAATTCTTCTCCACTATGGCCGGTTGTCTCCGTGACCCCGTCGGTATAGATACTCAAGACGTCTCCGGGTTCCAGCTGAGCTTCGGCGACGGAACATTCCCAATCCAAGAACAGGCCAAGTACCGTGGCGGTCGCGTTAAGTCTCTCCACCGCACCTCCCTTGCGGAGCAGCAGGGGCGGGTTATGTCCGCAATTGACATAATGCAGGGTCCGTGTGGCATCGCTATACTGCCCCAAGAAAAACGTGGCGTAACGGTCTCTTGGAGTGTGGTTGTAGAAGTGGCGATTCACCGAGGCGACTAACTGGGGAAGACCTTTCGAGCCAGTGCCGTGTTCGCTGTGGAGGCATCCCTGCAGATTTGCCATCAGCAGGGCAGCCGCGATGCCCTTTCCTGCAACATCCGCCAACACGAACCCCACCTCTCCCGGACCCATATCGAGAAAGTCGTAGTAATCTCCTCCTATCGTGCGTGCCTGGATGCAGTTTCCGGCGTAATCGAGCGTCTCTAACGGCGGTTTCTCCTGAGGTAGGAGTCTGCTCTGTACAACGCGAGCACGCATCAGCGGTTCGGCATCCTTTAGTTGACCCAGATCCAATTTCCAGATGTCTACATCCGGTGTCAGACACTCAAGGCCGGCCTGGCCTTCCGTAGCAGTATCCTGCGCATCGGTCCACACCACCCGGAAGGGTGCTCTCCGGTCACCGCACTCGACCTTGACAATTTCGCCGCGTTCGAGCGGTTCTTCAAGGCCAGCAAGGCGCACTCCCGAGTTGGAGATATCCACGGTGTAGGCCAACCGAGGCTCCAGACCTGGGGCCGACCGGCATAAACGTACGGGCAGCTCTATCCTTACTCGCTCTTCTTTCCGCTCGCCGTAATGAGCCAGTGCCGCGGTGATCGCCTCCGTCAAGACTGATTTTTCGCAAGGCTTCATAAGGAAGCGGAAAATGCAGCCTTCGTTGACCGCTTTTGCTGCGCCATTGAGATCGGCGTGGCCCGTGAGTACGAGTCTCATTGTGTTGGGGGCGATTTGGCGCGCATGCTTCAGGAATTGCACTCCATCCATGCCGGCCATCTGCATGTCGGAAACAACGATCGCAAAAGGACCGTGATTGCGGAGCAATACCAGGCCGTCTTCACCGCTGACGGCGGTTGCAACGTCGAACTTGCTTTGCAGCATTTTCCTGTAGCATTTCAATGCTGCCGGTTCATCGTCCACGAACAGGATCTTCTTAGTCACGAGACAGCCTTTTCCCACATCAACTTATTCAAGACGTCGGTTTCAGGGTTTCTGCTCTGTGTTGAACGGCGCGTCCGCACAGACCGATATGTGTCTTGGTCGCGGACGACAACGCTTCTATGTATTTTCCACCTTCCGTGGCTGCATTCGCGGTGATCGCGGGAATCTGAGCATTACCAAAGTGTTTCCCGGGGCGGGGACCCCTTATTGCCAACTGCTGTGTTTTCATAAGGTTCGGCGGTGCGAGGGCCGTGCTGATGTCGGGGCCAAAGTCAGTCTTGGGGATCTGAACCTCACTAGGAAAGATTGCAGGAATTATGAGGTGAGTGGTGAGTTATAGGCAAAAGGCCACGTTCGCTGGTGAGCGTGGCCTTCCTGCCGCACGTTATTGACTGTTGCTATCCCCGGAAACACTCGTTGCATGTGCTACCTCGGGAACGTCGACGGGCTGTATCTTCACCGTGGAGAGAATCCAATTCAACTTGCGGAAGACCTGGTCGCGATCGACTGCTTTGAGCCCATCGCCAGAGTCTTCAGAAGTCGTTTCCAGTCCCACTGCGAATTCGTAGCACATCCCATTCTGGAAGACGTGATAGTACTTCGCATCGGCCTGCCTGGTTTGCGCTTCGGCGTACGCTTGGATTTCGTTGAACTCGGTGGCCCCGACTTTCGCTTTCGATGGGATGAGCGGCTCGGCGTCCGGACCGCCCGTCTCCGGCCACGCGAATTGCTCACATTGGGCCGAGGTCAGCTTCGGATTCACGCTGACATTGAAAAATGCCGAGGTAAAGTCGGTGCCCGCGTACATGCTGCCGGGCAGCTCCACCGCGGTCAGCGTGCTTCCACCGGGCTGGACAAAATTCATTTCCACCGGTCCCAGGCCATCCCACTGCAGATTGGCCTCGTCGCCTTCCTTGAGGTTGTAATGCTTGGGATAGCGGAAAGAGACTCCGTAGGCAGGGTTGGTGTAGGCAGACAACTTATGCTGCCGGGACGCCCTGTGCACGGGCTTCTTTACCTCCGGCGGCTGGGTCGCGGCCGCAGGCGGGGGTGATGGTGCAGCGGGTGCAGCCGCAACCGGCGTCGCCTGAGGCGCCTGATTGGAAGTAGCGGCGGGTTTGCTGGATGATCCTTTCGAACAACCGCTGGTCAGCAAGAACGCCGTCAGCACCGCTGCTGCCAGCGATGCACCGGCGAGCGCCGCGCTTGTTCGCTTGCCGCTGGACTTTCTTTCGCGCGGGTTTGAGATGTTCTGTGCTGCTTTTCCTTCTGGTTTTCCTGATAAGCCGAGCTGTGTGAACTGTGCCATATTCGTCTCCTGTTCTGGTTCCCCAGTCGCAGGCGATGGGAGCACGATGGCAGCCGTTGGGGAACTGACTGATTCCACAAGAATTACAGGAGATTTCTCGTAGAAAGGCCGTGGGTCGCGGGACACGCTGTGGCTGGCAAGACACGTCGCAGGACGGACTCCCGGGGAGTGCGACGGGTTGGCCCCTTCCCCTGTCCAATTCCGGACAGCACATCCCGCAAGCGCACACCCTGCCCGCTGCACCGCCAGCCCCTCGCCGTTCCAAGCATCTGCAAATCAACGGACTCCCATCGCCCAGAAAAAGGCATCCGGCGTGCTCTTGACAGCAGGGAGTAGAGTATCTACATGCCGTGGATGTAGAATATCTACATCCAGGCTGCCATGTCCGGGCTGTTATGTGAGGGGCCATGAAGAAGCGCTACCAGAATCGCATTGAGCTGCTGCAGGGGACGCTCGACCTGCTCATCCTGCAGACCCTGCAGTGGGGACCACAACATGGCTACGGCATCAGCCGTGCCATCCGCCTCCACTCCGGCGAGGTCCTTGAGGTCGAGACGGGCTCTCTGTATCCAGCCTTGCACCGTCTGGAGCGAGAGGGCTGGATCAAATCCGAGTGGAAGGTCTCTGAGAACAAACAGCGCGTGAAGCAGTATCGGCTCACCGCGTCGGGAAAGAAGCAGCTGGTGTCTGCGCGTTCTCGCTGGGCACAATTGTCCGGCGCCATCGCCGGCATTCTGAAGCCGATCACGGCGGGAGAGTGACCTATGCGATTGCCCCTGTGGCGGCGACGGCAGGATGAAGAATTGGACGAAGAACTCCGCAGCCATCTGCAAATGGCGACGCGCGACCGCATGGATCGCGGTGAGACGCGCGACCAGGCTGAGATCTCGGCTCGCCGGGAACTCGGCAACGTCAGCCTGGTCAAGGAAGTCACACGCGACACGTGGGGATGGACCTCTCTCGAACGGCTCATGCAAGACCTGCGCTATGGTCTGCGGATGCTGGTGAGGTCACCGGGGTACACGGCGATCGCGATTCTCACGCTGGCGCTTGGCATTGGCGCCAACACCGCGCTGTTTTCCGTCATCAACGGCGTGCTGCTTAACCCGCTGCCCCTTCCCGAGCCCAACCAGCTCGTCACGCTGCACGAAAGCAAGCCAAATTTTGACCGAGGCTCGATTTCCTATCCAAATTTCCTCGACTGGCAGAGAGAGAACCACACATTCTCCTCCATGGCCATCGCTCGTGCGTACGCTTTCAGCCTGACTGGCATGGGCGAAGCCGAGCAGGTCAACGGAGAGTTTCTCTCGTCCGACTTTTTCCCCTTGCTCGGCGTGAAGCCTGTGATTGGGCGCACATTTGCACCGGGAGAAGACCGAGTTGGCGCCGGGCCGATCGCGCTCATCAGCGCGGGCCTGTGGCAGCGAAAGTTTGGCGGCACGCCTGATGTTTTGGGAAAGAACATGATGCTGGATGCTCGCGACTACACCATCATCGGCGTGATTCCCGCAAGTTTTCATCTTGCGATTCCGGGCTTTCGGGACCGCGAAGTATACGTCCCCATTGGACAGTGGACGAATAATCTGCTTCTCACTCGCGGCGCCGGGCTGGGTATTCATGGGATCGGCCGGCTCCAGCCTGGCGTCAGCATCGATCAAGCGCAAGCCGATATGGACGGAGTCACACGCAACCTTGCAGCCGCCTATCCCGACGCTGACAAGGGCATCGGCGCGAAGCTGGTCCCGCTCAAGCAGCAGATGGTCGGCGAAGTCCGTCCATTCTTGCTGGTGCTGCTGGGGGCGGTGGGGTGCGTGCTCCTGATTGCGTGCGTGAATGTTGCGAACCTGCTGCTGGCGCGCTCCATCGGGCGGGCGCGGGAGTTTGCCATTCGCGCCGCGTTGGGTGCGAGCCGGGCACGGGTCGTCCGCCAGTTGCTGACCGAGAGCGTCTTGCTTGCCCTCGCCGGCGGCTTACTTGGCTTGCTTTTGGCCGCCTGGGGGACCCATGCCGCGCTCAGGTTGCTGCCCGCGGCCCTGCCGCGCGCCGAGGAGATCGGACTCGACGCCCACGTGCTGATCTTTACTACTGCGATTTCGCTATTGGCGGGGATTCTCTTCGGCCTGGCTCCGGCGCTCAAAGTGTCGCAGCCCAACCTGCACGAGACCCTGAAGGAAGGCGGTCGCGGTGCAAGCGGAACGCGTCACCGCACCCAGGGCGTTTTCGTCGTGGTGGAAACGGCCTTGGCGCTGGTGCTGCTGATCGGCGCCGGACTGATGATCCGCAGCCTAGTAGAGCTGTGGAATGTCGACCCAGGGTTCAACCCGCATAACGTCCTGAGCTTCGGGCTTTCGCTTCCGCCATCTCTGGCGAAGGCGAGTCCAGACGCCATTCGTGCTGCTTTTCGTGAGTTCGATGCCAAAATCGCAGCCATTCCCGGCGTGCGTGCGGTCTCGCAGACCTGGGGCGCACTTCCCCTGAGCGGTGATGACGAGAACCTCTTCTGGTTCGAAGGGCAACCTAAGCCTGCCAGTGAGAACGACATGAACTGGGCCATCGACTACATTGTCGAACCGGATTATTTGACGGTGATGGGAATTCCGCTGCAGCGCGGTCGCTTCTTCACTTCCCAGGACAATGAGCGCTCACCGCGGGTTGTAGTGGTCGACGACGTCTTTGCTGCCAAATATTTTCCCAACCAGGATCCCATCGGCAAACGGATCCACATGGCCAACGGGGATTACCCCGCGGAGATCGTCGGCGTGGTGGGGCACGTGAAGCAATGGGGGCTCGACTCGGACGACACTCAACCTCTGCGGGCACAGTTTTATCTAGCCTGCATGCAGATGCCAGATGACTTTATGGGGGCGGGCGTGGTGGTGCGTTCCGACGAAACTACCACCGGCCTGTTCGATTCCATCCGCCACACCAGTTCGCAGATGAGCAGCCAGCAAGTCATCTTCGGCGCGCAGACCATGAATGAGATTATTTCGGATTCCCTTGCTGCCCGGCGGTTTTCGATGATTCTGCTGGGAACTTTCGCGGCGCTCGCGCTTCTCCTCGCCAGCGTAGGCATCTATGGCGTCATCTCCTACCTGGTGGGCCAGCGGACCCACGAGATCGGCCTCCGCATGGCCCTCGGCGCACAACGCGGCGACATTCTGCGCTTGGTTCTGGGACAAGGCGGCCGGATGGCGGGCATCGGAATCGTGATCGGATTCGCGGCCGCGCTGGGACTTACACGTCTGATGACAAATCTCCTCTTCGGGGTGAAGCCGACAGACCCGCTGACCTTCGCCGCGGTTGCCATGTTGCTGTGCGGCGTCGCACTCGCCGCCTGCTATGTGCCTGCGCGTCGCGCCATGCGCGTCGATCCCATGGTGGCGCTGCGTTACGAGTGAGCGCCTCAAAATCGGCCCGACGGCTGCAGCGTCTGGCGCCCGGTGATCATGGGATAATCGGAGCGTGCGCCGCATTTACATTTGGTTCGACCTTGCGATTTATCTCGCCGTGTATGGCTACTGCCTGCGCGAACACAGGCCGGGCTGGCAGTACATTGTCGGCATGTTCTTTGGGGCGGTGGGCCTTTTCCTCTGGCTGACGGCCCGGTTGCAGATCGGTGATTCCTTTTCCGCAAGGCCGCGGGCGCGCGAGCTTGTCACCACCGGACTGTACTCGAAGATCAGGAATCCCATCTACGTGTTCAGCACCGTTGGATTGATCGGCATCTGCTTTGCCATGCGCTGGTACGTCTTCGGCGTGGTGTACACAGGGTTTTTGTCCCTGGTGCAGTGGAGGCGGGCGAAGGCAGAGGCCGCGGTTCTGCAGGACGCCTTCGGAGAACGGTACCGCAAATACCGGGCCCAGACCTGGTTCTGAAACAACCGGCCGCCGTCGCTGGCCCTGGCGGGCACCAGCAGGCCAATTCTGAAGCGTCGCGTTGGCCGGTTGGAGGGCGAGAGGCGCTGACACGTGTTTGCCATGCACGCCTTGCCCGCTTTATAGTCTCTGCCTGGAGCGTAGAGGTTGCCGATGCTGCGAATGCTGCTTCACTGGGCCCTGAGCGCACTCGCGATCTGGATTGTTTCGCGGGTGGTGCCCGGTTTTTACGTGAGCGGGCCGGCGGCGGCGCTGATTGCGGCGGTCGTGATTGGCTTCGTGAATGCCACGCTCGGGCTCTTCCTGAAAGTCGTTACCTTCCCCTTGACCATCCTCACCTTGGGACTCTTCTGGTTCGTCATCAACGCGGCGATGATTGAGCTGGCGTCGGCGTTTGTCCCTGGATTCCGCATTGCCAGCTTCGCCTCGGCGTTCTGGGGCGGAGTCGTGCTTACCCTGGTAAACATGCTGCTGAAGTGGCTGGTGATGCCCCGCAGGGACCGGGGCTGAGACGCAGCACTCTGGCTCAGATCTGGCTGCAAGCAGCCTTCCTTGCCCGCTCTGCTCGGCTGAGAGCTGCATTTATCGCTAAACGCTAATCTCTCCCAGATGTCTTACGCGGCTTTAGGGCTGCCCATTCCTCGTCCGTGAGCATCCGCCCCAGGGAGCTGAACTCGCCGGCGCCTTGCAGCCACTCGCCGCCGTCCATGGTGATCACGTCGCCGTTGATATACCCAGAGCCATCACTCACCAGAAACGCCGCCAGGTTGGCCAATTCTTCAACCGTGCCGAAGCGGCCCATCGGATTGCGGTCCTTGGCGAGTTTCTCCAGTTCTGGACGGGGAAGCAGGCGGGAGAACGCTCCTTCAGTGGGAATGGGCCCGGGAGCAATCGCGTTCATGCGGATGCCACGCTTACCCCACTCGACCGCCAGGCTGCGGGTGAAGGCCTCGACTCCTGCCTTGGACACCGCCGAAGGGACCACGTAGGCGGAGCCCGTCTTGGCGTACGTGGTGGTAATGTTCAGCACTGTAGCCGGGTGTTGGGCACTGAGCCATCTGCGAGCGCAAGCCATGGTGACATTGATCGTTCCGACCAGCACGATGCCAATAACGGCCTCGAAGGCGCGCGGCGAGAGTTCCTCGGTGCGGGCCAGGAAATTTCCTGCGGCGTTGTTGACGAGAATATCGAGCGGGCCATCCTTCCAGATGGTCTCGATCATTTCGTCGACGGCCTGCGGATTGCGAACATCGCAAGGACGGGAATGGATCGTACCCTTGGTGGCGCGGCGCAGTTCAGCCTCGGTCTCCGACAAAACTTCCTTGCGACGGCCGCAGATGTACACTGTGGCGCCCAGCTCGAGGAACCGTCGGGCCATGCCCTTGCCCAGCCCGGTGCCGCCGCCGGTGATGAGGATGCGCTTGCCTTGCAGCAGATCGTGTCGGAACATGATGGGTCGCCTTTCGAGCGAAGGTGGGGCCAAACAGCGATTCTACTGCACGAGCTCTGAGTGGAGACGGGGCCTGTGGGTGGCCGGCGAGACCCTTCGACTTCGCTCAGGGCAGGCGCCGGCGCTAGGGCTCACATGCCACGCGGAAGCCGTAGTCGGCGTATTGGAACTGGGGCGGGATACTGGAACGGGCGGCGCAACGGGTCGCCTTGATGTGATGGCGCCAGGAGCCTCCGCGAGAAGCGCGCCGGTCGCCGGTTTCCGCGCCGCGCGGGTTCCGTTCCGGAGAAATTGCATAATAGTCGGCCTGGTACCAGTCGCTACACCACTCGTGCACGTTTTCGCAAATGTCATACAGCCTGGATGCATTGGGCGCGTATTGTGCCACGCGCTCGGGGCCGGCGCGCCAGCGCTTGTCGTAGTCGGGCAACGATTGGGGCGGGGCGTCTCCCCAGGGGAAAAGTTTGTTTTCCACTCCACCCCGCGCTGCGCGTTCCCATTCCGCTTCAGTCGGTAAACGATAATTTCGGCCGGTTGCGGCACTGAGCCACTCGCAATACTTCACGGCCTCGAACCACGAGACCGCGACCACGGGTTGCTCGGGATGGTTAAAGTTAGGATCGCTCCAGAAAGGCGGCGGCTGGGAGCCAGTCACATGCAGGAAATGGCTGTAGTCGGCGTTGGTGACCTGGCAGGCGGCCAGGAGAAATGCATCTACCCACACGCGGTGTACGGGCCGCTCGTTATCCTGGCCAGTTTCTGAACCCATCAGGAACCAGCCTTCCGGAATGCGAACCAAAGCGGGCTCGAGCCGATCCTCGGTGGGTCCGAGTTTGAGATTGCCTGGTGCAGTCATGCCTCTGCTGGTCGAGCGTAACACAGCTCCAGGAGCGGGACTGGCTGGGGCAAGCCCGCGAACCGGCTAACCCCGCAGCGTCCGCACGACTTGGGCGATGTCATGCTCCTGAAACAGGCGGATGGCGGCGATCCCGGCAGCGCCGGCCTCGATGCAGGCCCGGGCATTTTCCAGCGTGACCCCTCCCAGCGCCAGCACTGGTATGCCTGCCTGGCAAGCCTCGCGGAGCGCATCCAGTCCAGCCGGGCGAGCGTCCGGGGCGTCCCTCTTTTCAAACACCGGAGCAAAGACGGCGACATCCGCGCCTTCGGCAGCGGCGCGAGCGACCTCATTGGGCAAGTGACACGAAACGGAGATGAGGCAGTTTCTAGTTTCTAGTTTCGAGTTTCGGGTGTGCGCGGAGAGGATTTCGCGAGCTTGGCTGGGCGAAACATCGTCCGCGCGCAGATGGACACCATCAGCGCCAACCGCAAGAGCCACGTCGGTGCGGGAGTTGACGAGAAATGCAGTTCTCGGTTCCCGGTTCTTGGTTCTCAGACGAATGGCGCGAACGGCCTCGCTGGCGAGAACTTCCAGTTCACGAATGGGAAGGTCCTTCTCGCGCAGTTGGATGTAATCCACGCCACACTGGGCAACCTTGGTGACCTTTTCAAGCAGGAGACGACAGCGTGTGGGCTCATCGCCCGGAAACTGAGTGCGATCGGTGATGTAGTAGAGGAGCAAGTTCAGTCGTCGGTCGTCAGTCGTCAGCGGAAACTGAAAACTGACGACTGACGGCTGGTCTAAGGGTTAGTCTTGGCGATTTCAGGCATAGCTTCCCCTTTACGTTTAGGCTGCTCTGCCCCGAGGTGATACTTGGTCAGGCCGTCGCGCAGAAATTCGAATCCCGCTTCAGGTGAGTCTACGATGCGGAACAGTTCGACATCCTGGGGTGAGATGGCTCCGGCATCCGCCATCGTCTGGAAATTGATCACGCGCTTCCAGTACTCGCTGCCATAGATCACTACCAGGATCTTCTTGGCCAGTTTCTCGGTTTGGGCCAGCGTAAGGATCTCGAACAGTTCGTCCATGGTGCCGAAGCCCCCGGGGAAGATCACGAGCGCTTTCGACAAGTAAGCGAACCAAAACTTACGCATGAAGAAGTAGTGGAACTCGAAATTCAGCGAAGGCGTGATGTAAGGGTTAGGCATCTGCTCGAAGGGCAGATTGATGTTCAATCCGATGGACTTGCCTCCGGCTTCGTGCGCGCCTAGGTTGGCGGCTTCCATGATGCCCGGACCGCCCCCGGTCGTCACCACAAAGCGGCGCCGGCGCGCGGGAATCTGGCTGGCCCACTGGGTCAAAAGGAAGGCCATGCGGCGTGCATCCTCGTAATAGCGCGCCATATCCACAGCCGCCAGCGCCCGCTTCCGCTCCGCCTCCTGCTGGCCAGACGACGGAGAAATGGTGGCTTCGAGTTGGCTCAGGTTTTTCTGCGCAACCGCCAGGCTGTGAAAGCGGGCCGAGCCGAAGAACACCACTGTGTCCTGGATCTGCTCACGCCGGAAACGCGAAAGCGGCTCACTGTATTCGGAAAGGATACGAAGGATGCGTCCGTCGGGGCTGTCGAGAAAAGGCTGGTTCTGATACGCCAGGGGCGCAGGCTTGATTTTGCTTTCACTCATGATGGGGCTGTCTTTCCATGGGGAGTTGTAGAACGCTGTCAACTATTGAAAACTTCAGGTGCGCTTGTCCTCGTGGTAGTGAACGGCTTCCCAGAAGCCAATCCAGATATCCAGCACACCCAGGCCGCTGCACACCCCGCGCACAAAACCGTTAGCCACAAATTCCCGCAGACCGGGATACACCAGCAGCAGACGATTGTCGGTCCAGTTGTTGGTCCAGGGCACGATGATCAAAAGCACGCCTGCGCTGGCGCAGACGAACACGAACAGCAGGACCGTGATCCGATACAGCCAGAGCGTAAAGCCGCTTTGCCGGACCGGTTCGGGTTCCGGCACCGGTTGCAGGGTGGCGGGACTCCCGGTACGGTCCGAAGACGGCACGTTCACGCCGAGCGAACTGGGAGGAATTCCAGATAGGGGAGTGTTGGGGTCCGCCGTCACGCCGTGCTCCTGCCGACTGCCGGCGGCGTCCAGTACTCTACGCACGCCCTTGATTTGAAAAGAAGACCCACCCCGACATTCTACGACTTCAGGGCCTTAATGCGCTCCGCGACGTCGCGATAGTCGATGTTGCTGCCGTATACCTCCATGAAATGGTTAAGCGCCGCAGGCTTGTTCTCCGCCGTCTCGTACGCTGAACCCAATTCGTAGTGCAGGGCCATGCGGGTGTCGTCATCCATGTCGGGAAGCTTGAGCGCCCGTTCGTACCAGCGGATTGCCGCCTCCGGGACGCTCTTGTCGAGGAAGCATTGCGCCAGCCAGGTGTAGGTTTGCATGGTTTGCGCAAAGGGATGGCCGCGGTCCACCGCTTGGCAGACCTTCTGCAATTCGCCGATGGCCTCATCCAGCAGCCCCATCTCGCGGAAGGCGACCCCAAGGTTGTAATGAGTCTCCGGGTCTTCCTCGGCGGTAGCGACGTCTTCTTCGAGTTCGTGCTTCAACTCGCCGAACATGTCGGCCAGGTCGACGCCCGCGCCGGAGTCGAATGTCGGCTTGGCAGCCGCGGCGGCCGGAGCCAACGGCCGAATCTTTGTGGGCTTGTAACTGAAGGTCGGGGAAGCAGCCGGTGGTTCCAATGCTGGCGCAGGCGCTGCCGCCGCACCCCGGCTCGAGGGAACAGCCGTGCGGCCGGAGATGGCGATTTCAGATTCCGCGGACACCGGCTCCGGAGCGGGTTCGGGGCGCGCTTGCGGCGCCGGATGTGGTACCGGCGCTCCCGGCAGGAAGCTGTCGCCCAGCGAGGCGTCCAGGTCGGCCACAAACTCACCGAGTGCTCCGGCGTGCTCGGGCTCCGCGGTGGCTTCGGCATATTCGACGGTTTGCGGTTCAGGCACCCGATGGGATTGCGGCGCGGGGTGCGGCACCGGAGCTTGCGGCAGAAAACTGTCGCCCAGCGAGGATTCCAGGTCGTTAACGAATTCGTCCAGCACGCCGGGCTGGGGCGCAGGCGCAGGAGGAGTGTCCGCCTCCTCGGGAACCGATTCCACTTCTTCGATGGAAACCTCTTCCGCGGCCTCGGGCTCCGCCGGGGCGTGTACGGTAGCGGCCTCGATCTCGGCTCGGATGGCCGCGAGCTGTGCGTCATCCTGGGTCAGCTTCTCCAGCTTGGCCATGGCGTCGCGAGCCTGTTCGACCATGGAGTGCGCCAGGTAAAAGCGAATTTCTTCGATGGTCTCAGCAACCGCTGCTTCGGAACGTTTCTGCTTTTGAACCGGCGTCGCGTGAGCGGCCGCAGCCTCCTGCACCGGGGCCGACGCGGGTTCATCCGAAAGCGCGCCTTCCCACTCTTCTGAGATATCAATCTCACTCTCGGCCGCCGGGGGCTCAGACTGCACTTCGAACTCGGCGGCTGGGACGTCGTGTGTTGCCGGTGAGGATGCAGCCGTTGCAGCGTGAAAGAACAGACCTGACGGCTGCGCCGGCGCCTTTACGGAAACCGCAGGACCCGCGAACGGCTCAGCGGCGGCAGGCGCCATGTCCGGCAGAGCAGGGGGGTGCTCGATGGCCTCGGCTGGAGCCGTAGAAGCACGTTCCTCGTACTTACTGCCCAGTTCTCCGTAGCGCGTGGCCTCGTCGGGATGTCCCGCATCGTGGTAGATGGCTTCCAGGGTGCGGCAGCAAACCGCAGCTTCCGCGAACCGGCTGGCGCGGGTATGCAAAGCCGCCAGGCGCTGGTTCAGACGCTGATCCTGCGGCGCCAGGGGCAGCGCAGAGAGCAGGGGACCAAGCGCCTTGGCAGGCATGTTGTAGGAGATGAAAAGCTCGGCATCGGTCAGAGCGGCGCGCACCGACAGCGCCACATCATCCGCATAACGCTGGTCGATACTGGGGGCGGTGGCCTCCAGTTCATCCACCAGCATGGCGCCCTCTTCCGCTGTGATCAGCTGCGAGGAGGCTGTGGTTCCTCCCATGCGGGAAATCACCTGCTGGTAATTGCGCGCATGCAACTGGTTCTGCGGCTCCAACTGGGTGAGCTTGAGGTAATAGTCGCGTGCTTTCTCCAGCTGACCCGCCTGGACGTAACCATGCGCCAGCAATTCGTAAACCTCGGTGATGTGGGAGTTGTCTCCCGCTTTTTGGAGCAGCTCGAGCACGGCTTCCAGGGAAGCTGTGTTCTCACGCACATGCCCAATGATGGTGTGCAGCGTTTCCAGGACCTTGGCGGAGTCGGTGGCCAACAGGCGATCGGCATAGTCCTGGTAGACCTTGAGCGTGTCCTCGAAATGACTCGCCGCCATGAGGGCGTCCGCGTAGCCGGTGAGGGCGCTGCTGTCGTTGTGAACTGTAAACAATTTCGCGGCCAGGGTTCCGGCTTCCGTAAAGCGCCGGGTCTGCAGGTACGCCTGCAGCAAGGTACGCAGGCCGTCAGGATGGGAATCGAGATCGGCCACCTTCTCCAGGTGCTCGATGGCGCCGGAAAAATCGCCTGCGTCGATAGCATTGCGCCCGCGCAGCAAGAGGGCATAGCTGTTGCCGGGATCGAGCTTGAGCATGCGCTGCAAGATCTCTTCCGAAGCATCCAGCGAACCGCGTGCCCTCAGGCTCTCAGCGGCTGCCGAGAAGATCTGCCACGCCTCCGTCTTCTTTCCCAGGCGGATGTAAACCTCGGCCAGGCGCATGCGCATGGCAACATTTTCCGGGTCCATTTCCAGGGTCTTCTGGAAGATCCGCACCGCCTGTTCCAGTTCGCCGGTGCGCAGGAATTCCTCAGCCACCTGGAGATATTGCGCGCGCGCGTCGTTGAACAGACCCTGCTGGGTGTAGAGCTCAGCCAGGCGGAGCACGCCTTCCAGCGTGGGTTTGAGCTTGGTGAGCTTCTTGTACATGGCGATGGCTTTGACCGTGAAGCCCTGGGAAGCATAGGCATCGCCAACGCTCTTGAAGCAGTCAATGGCCTTCTCACTCTCCCCGAGGCGCGCGTAGAGGTCGCCCACGGTATTGCTGACGGTGAGATCCTTGGGGTCAGCTTTGAGGATCTTTTCGTACTCAGCGATGGCGTTCTGTAGCTTGCCCTGCTGGACGAATTTCTCCGCAGCACTGAGAACCTTCTGCTTGTTGAAGCCAAAACCAAACGCCATATCAGTGCGGACTCCGGCTCCGCTGCCGCCGGAGAACCTTTTCCTTCCTGGGAATGTTCACTGACGGTCAACCATCCTTCGGCAATTCGGCCGATTACAGGATGGCCTTACGGACAATGGTCATTGTAAGACGGGTTACCCAGAATCGTATGGTTACTAAGGGTTACCAAAAGGGAGTGTACCGATGGTTACCAGCGGAACCTGCCCGCCAAGTGGCAGCAGGAGAAGGGCCCGGAGCCGTGCCGAGCCGGATCGGTACTGCGCGCCGATTCGCCCCGAAACGCAGACTCCTCACCGTGACGTCTGGGGCGCTTCGCCGCCTCTGCCTTCCTGGGGTTGCTCGCGCAGCAATTCTTCCATGTCGCCGATCTTGTCCCAGACCAAATTCAGCTTGTGCGCCAGGCCTTGAATTTCCGACTCGGCACGGCGGTTGACATCGTAGTCGAGTTCACCGCGCAGCCGATCCTTTTTGTCCTGGCGGTTCTGGCTCATCATGATGACCGGGGCCTGGATGGCAGCGAGCATCGAGAGGAAGAGGTTCAGCAGGATGAAGGGGTAGGGATCCCACGCCGATCCCCTCAGGTGTGTGTTGATGGTCGTGTAGATCGTCAGGATGACGGCAAACGCAATGATGAAGGTCCAGGACCCGCCAAAGCTGGCGACGCCGTCAGCAATGCGCTCGCCGACGGTTGCTTCTTCCTCGATCACCTGGTTGGGGTTGCGGGCGGCGCGAACCCGCACCAATTGCTGCGAGGCATGGAATTGCCTTCCCAGAACCGTCAGCATATCCATGCCGGCATGCGGTTTGCGTTGCAGCAGAACAGCGATGTCGTCTCGACTGACCTCCAGACAGACCGATTCTTCCAGGGCAATGGCATCGGTTTGATGGGCCGTCTGCTCCAGCATCGAGGCGAAGCCGAAAAACTCGCCAGGCGACGGCTCATCCACGACGACTTCCTGGTGATCCTCATCCAGGGTGGTGACCCGCACGCTGCCGGAGACCATGACGTAGGCCTGCCCACCCGCGTCGCCGATCTTCCAGATGCGTTGCCGGGGTATGAATTTCTTGAGTTCGACTTGTGCGGCCAAAACCGCTGTCTCGTCGTCGTCCAGCAGAGCAAAAAGCGGAACTTGCCTTAACACTTCCGGGTTGCAGGCCATCGGTCACCTCGTCCAAAGAAGTGGATCGCGCCCGATCCATGCCGAGAATGTCACAACTGGGCGAAAGATAACAACCGGGCAGAGATGCGGGGTTGCCGCCGGATACAACTGCGGCCATTCACGGGACCGCATGGCAGGCCGGGAAAAACGCACGACTCGCGTACCAGGGCTCGCTTTAGCGATGCAGAAAGCATCACTTTGTCAACCCGCCTGCAGGCGCTGCCGTCGACCACAGGCCTATCCAAATAGTGTCATTGTGATGGACGAATCATTTCTTGTAACATGTCAGCCGCTTACGGCGGTGGTTGGCCTCCGTTCAGGCAGATCTTCTGGTTCCGTTTCCTCCGCGAATGGGCTGGATTTCCTCAGCCGTTTGGACCTAATAATCGTTCTCCAGGGAAGGTGCGATGGGAAGGTGGTTAACCTGGGTCTCGGACCAGCGGCTCCAGGGATGGGCCTGTTCACAGTGTGAGTGGACGTTCCCGATTCCATCTCTGCTGACCGATCCGGAGGCGAAGAGCGCGTATGACCGGCTGGCCTCGGTCAAGTTCCGGGAGCATGACTGCGCTGCGCACGGCAGACGCGGGACTGCGCCCACGGAAGAGGGTTTCGCAGAGCGGGCGCGAAAACTCGTAGTTCGGGGTTTTAAGCCCAAAGATGCGGCCGAGATTACCATCCAGGAAATCCTGCTGGAACACCGCAACGAGCCCGGAGCGGCGGAACGGGCTCGTCGCGATGCCGAAGATTTCCTGCGGCGCGTGAAAGACGGACTGATCTAAGAGCACTGCGAAATCAGGGAGCCTGCACTGCCGCCGGCAAATTGATGATGCCCCAGCCGAACACGTTGTTGGGAGTCTTGCCCCCCGTACCTCCACAGTTTTGCGAACTCTTCAGGTGATGCGCGGTGCTGGTCAGCTTTGCCTCCGTGCCATCGATATCGCCAATCAGAGTGGGCTTGGCTTGCCAGAGCAGGGCAACTCCGCCGGCAACGTGCGGCGCTGCCATGGAAGTGCCCGACCAGCCAGACTGGTACACATTTCCCGGCACCGCTCCGCGGATGTTCTCTCCCGGTGCGGAGAGATCGGGCTTAAGACGATTACTGCCGTCCGCCGTTACCGGGCCGCGGCTGCTGAAAGAGGAAATCTGATTCGAGCTATTGGTGGCGCCGACACTCACCGCGCTGTCATACGTGGCCGGCGGAGTATCGACGGTGGAGCATCCCGAACCATTGTTCCCGGCGGCCATGGCCGGAAAGATGCCGGCGGCGCGCACTGCGTCCACAATGGCCAGCAGGGTGTTGACCGAGCAGCCTTCGCTGGTAGGACACACCCAGGAATTGTTGATGGAGTCCGGCGCCAGGCTCGGGTCGCCCTGGCTGGGGTCACCTCCAACCGGGTAGGGAGCCATCATGAACTCAAAGCACTCGGTGTAGAGAGACGGAGCCCCGTTACCGCCCGCGTCCATGTTGCGGCACGCAATCCATTGCGCTCCCGGCGCGACGCCCACTTGATTGCCTGCTCCGTCATCACCGACCATCTCACTGGTGGTGAAGGTGCCGTGGTCGTTGGGGTCAATGGGTGTGGTCGAATGCTGGCTGGTGGCGTCGTGCCAGTTGTAATCGTGGTCTACAGTCGTGCCATTCCAGCCGCGGTAGTGAGACTTCAGGGCAGGGTGGTCCCACTGGACGCCAGTGTCGGCGCTGGCGACCACTCGCCCTTCGCCGTGAAAGCCCCTGTTCCAGAGCTTGGGCGCGCCCACGCGGGTCACGTTCCATTCCACCTTGGTGGTCTGGTCAGTTTTCACATCCACGCCGGTAGGAACCGGCAGAGCGGTCCGCACGTGCGGGTTGGCATCGATACGACTTACGTCATTGCGGGCGGCGATCTCCTGCATAAGCGCGTGGTCGCCGGTAACCTTAATCATGTTCACGATGTAGAACGTTTGGTACGGCACTCCGCGCTGATCAAGGAACGCACGGATCGGAGCCTGGGTGCGGGCGGCGACTTCGCGCAGCTTATTCACCACAAAGCGCCCCTTCTCCAGTTTGCTGGGCAGGGCCGCGGCGGGGCGCAGGTCAGCCTGTTCGGCAAGCACGACCAGAGCCTCGGTGCTGCCACCGTTGGCAGTATCGGCGAGCACGCGCGCAGAAATCTTATCGCTCGGGGTGGCAGCCTGGAGCCACGCGGACCCGAGCATCAAGAGCATGGTTATGGCAAGGGCATGGATAAACCGGCGTGTATGCATTCCGTCTCTCTCCTATCGATTGTTGTGGAACAGGGCGAAGCGCTGGTGCAACAGAAAACACTGCGCTGGACTGTAGCCATGCTCCTTCGGTCTTGTCAATGCTGCTAGAAGACAAATTGCTCTGAGAAGAAGGGCACCACCGAACTGGGGTGCCCTGTCGAGCGAAACTGCGGGGCCTGCGGCCGAACCCGGCCGTATGTCTAGTTGCTGGACTTGCTATCGTGCCGCTGCTACCGGACTACGCTTTCCCAGCGGCACAAACTGGCGGACTTCGGGCCCGGTCCACACCTGACGCGGGCGCGCGATTTTCTGCTCCTGATCGTTCAGCATCTCCTGCCACTGCGCCAGCCAGCCCACGGTGCGCGGAATGGCGAACAGCGCGGTGAACATCTCTGGCCGGAAGCCCATGGCCTGGTAGATGATGCCGGAATAGAAGTCCACGTTGGGATAGAGTTTGCGCTTGATGAAGTAGTCGTCCTCGAGCGCAATTCTCTCCAGTTCAAGGGCGATGTCGAGCTTGGGGTTGCGGCCGGTGACTTCGAACACCCGCTCCGCTGTCCACTTGATGACTTTGGCGCGGGGGTCGTAGTTCTTATAGACGCGGTGCCCGAATCCCATCAGCTTGCCGTGTCCCTCCTTGATTTTCTTGATGTATGCCAGCACGTTTTCCTTGGAGCCGATCTCGTCCAGCATTTTGAGGACTTCTTCGTTCGCTCCCCCATGCAGCGGTCCGGAAAGAGCCGCGGCAGCGGCGGCGGTGGTCAGGTAGGGATCGGCATGGGAACTGCCGACGCAGCGCATGGCGTTGGCGCTGCAGTTCTGCTCGTGGTCGGCGTGGAGGATGAAGAGGATGTCGAGCGCCCGCGCCAGCACCGGGTTGGCCACATACTTGGGCTCTACCATCTTCCACAGCATGTTCATGAAGTTTTCGGCATAGCTCAAATCATTATCGGGATAAACGTAGGGGAAGCCGACGCTGTGCCGGTATGCCAGGGCGGCGATCGACGGTATCTTGGCGATCAACCGCTTGCTCTGAAGCAGGCGGTTGGCGGGATCATGAATGTCCTTAGCCTCAGGATAGACGGTGGACAACGCCGCTACCGTGCTCACCAGCATGGCCATGGGATGGGCGTTGTAGCGGAAGCCCTCCATGAACTTCTTGGTGGTCTCGTGCAACATGGTGTGGTGGGTGATCTCGCCCACCCACTCCTTGAGTTCGTGCTGGGTGGGCAGGTCGCCGAACAGCAGCAGGTAGGCCACCTCCAGAAAAGTGCAGTGCTCGGCCAGGACTTCAATGGGATAGCCGCGGTAGCGGAGAATGCCGCGATCGCCGTCAATGAAAGTAATGCTGCTGCGGCAGGAAGCTGTATTCATGAAGGCCGGATCGTAGGTCATGAGTCCAAAATCGTCAGGACCGGTCTTGATCTGCCGCAGATCCATGGCCCGGACGGTGCCATGCTCGATGGGCAGGGTGTAGGTCTGCTGGGTGCGATTGTCGGTAACGGTCAGGGTATCTTGCGCCATATTATGGATGCTCCTTTGCCGCCAATGGCAAGGCCGAAGCTGTGACCAGCCCACCTCGAGGTCTAACCCAAATGCTACTACGGGCGAGGACCAGCCAGGATGAAAACGGGGGAAAACCTCTCCCGCAGCGATTGTGGGCGGGACCGCAACGGTTGGCAGTGAGGCCGGTCACGCACACGTGTGAGCCAGCACGGCGGCAGGGCTGGTTTTTCAGGTTCGAGTCAGGCGCGGGCCACAGCCACCAGCAGGAAGAATAACGCCACCAGCAGCACAGGCTTGGGCAGCCTGCGCATAATCTTCCACACCATGATGCTCATCGACCTGATCCTCCGCGCGGGGGACCCGCGAATGAATCTGTCGTCCAGTCCCCGGCGCAATGGCAAAAATTCGGAGCTTGGCACACCAGGGATTTCCGTTTAGGTTAGTTGACTGGGCGATTTTACGGCAGAACCTCGGAGGGAAGGCAAGTACTTTTTATGACCTGGATTCGCACCGTCCCGTTTCCGGAAGCTGATGAAAAATTACGCAAGGCCATGGAAGGCCAGAAGGCTCTTTATCCGGTCGAGTATGCCACCCCGGTCCACGAGACCGCGGAGGGCGGGCCGGCGCCCATCGTCGCCTCCCACAGCCTGATTCCGGAGGCGCTGTATCACGCCTTCGCGACTTTTGGCGTGCTGATGTCACCCGACCTGCCTCTGACGCGGCGGCAGCACGAGATGATCACCACCGTGGTGTCGGTTACCAACCGGTGCGTGTATTGAATCGAGTCACACGCAGAGTTTCTGCGTCGCGTGACTTTGGATAAGGCTCTGGTCGAAGCGTTGGAGAAGGACTACACCACTGCTCCCATCAGCCCCCAGGAGCGGGTGATGTTGGACTACGTGGTGAAACTCACCAAAGATGCCACCAAGGTGTGGAAGGACGATCACGAGCGCCTGCGCGCCGCCGGATTCGACGACAAAGCGATCCTGCAGATCACGCTGATCGCCTCCTGGTTCAACTACATCAATCGCGTGGCCGACGCGCTAGGTGTGGGCCGGGAGTAAGCCGGTTCTTTCCGGCGGTTTCATCCCTCCGCTGAGATTGCTACCATCTCTGTATGGAGCGCCGCTCCCTCGCCGAGTACCTCGAGAACTTCCTGCGCCGGGGGCAGGAGTGCGCCTACGTGCAGCGCCGCGGATACCGCAGCGAACGCTGGAGCTACCGGCAGGTGGCGGAGACTGCGTTCCAGTTTGCGAGGGAACTGGAAGCGTGGGAGATCGGCAAGGGCGACCGTGTGCTGATCTGGGGTCCGAACTGCGCCGAGTGGGTGGCTGCATTTTTCGGATGCGCGCTGCGCGGCGCCGTGGTGGTTCCCATGGACGACGTGGCGACCACGGACTTTGCCCAGCGGGTTTGTCAGCAGATCGGCGCCAAGCTGCTGGTGTGCTCGCGGGAACACATCCTGCCTTCCAGCCCGGCCCTCATCCTCGAAGAGTTTGCGGGAGCTTTGGCGCCTCATTCCCGTGCGCCCTATCCCGCCGCCACCAGCGACCTCCAGGACACGCTGGAGATTGTCTTCACCTCCGGAACTACCGCCGAGCCCAAAGGCGTGGTGATCTCGCACGGCAACGTTCTCGCCAACATTGCGCCGCTCGAAGAAGAGATTCGCAAATACCTCAAGTACGAACGCTTCGTGCACCCGGTACGCTTCCTGAACCTGCTGCCGCTCAGCCACGTCTTCGGCCAGTTCCTGGGGATCTTTCTGCCGCAGTTGATGGGAGGCACGGTCATCTTCCAGGAGGCGCTGAAGCCGGGCGAGGTGATCGCCACTATCCGCCGGGAGCGCGTCTCGGTGCTGGTGGCGGTGCCCCGCATGCTGCAATCACTCAAAGAAAAGGTTGAGCGCGATTTGCAGGATGAAGGCCACCTCGAAGATTTCCAGAAGCGCTTTCGTACGTCGGAAGGCAAGCATTTCCTGCACCGCTGGTGGATTTTTCGCCGCGTGCATCGCAAATTCGGATGGAAGTTCTGGGCATTCATTTCCGGCGGAGCCGCTCTCGACCGTGGCACCGAGGAATTCTGGGGACGGCTGGGCTACGCAGCAATACAAGGATACGGGCTCACCGAAACCACTTCGCTCATCAGCGTGAACCATCCCTTCCACCTGGGCAAAGGATCGATCGGCAAGGTGCTGGCGGGCCGCGAGGTAAAGCTGGCTCCCGATGGCGAAATCCTGGTACGCGGCAGCGGGGTCGCTTCTGGTTACTGGAACGGGCAGGAGCTACGTCCGGTGGCGGGCGAGCAGGGCTGGTATCGCACCGGGGACATCGGCGAGATCGACGCCGAAGGCAATCTGTATTTCAAAGGCCGCAAGAAAGATGTGATCGTCACCCCGGCGGGAATGAACATTTATCCCGAAGACCTGGAGGCGGCGCTGCGGCGGCAACCTGAGGTCAAAGACTGCACCGTGGTGGCGCTGCCGCACAACGGCAATGCCGAGCCCTGTGCGGTGCTGATCCTGCGCGACGGCGCCGCCGACGGCGCCGCCGACGCCGCCGCGGTGGTGAGGCAAGCCAACGACTCGCTGGCCGACTACCAGCACATGCGCGCCTGGATGGTGTGGCCGGAAGAGGATTTTCCCCGCACCTCCACCCAGAAACCACGCACCAACCTGATTCAACAAGCCGTTCAGGCGAAGCTGGGAAGCAAACCTTCCGATGGCACGCCCTCGAGTCCCCTGGCTGAGCTGATCGGCCGCATCACGGGGCGGGCTTCGGCTCAACTTTCCGCGAATGCGAACCTCGAAACCGACCTGAATCTTGGTTCGCTCGACCGGGTGGAGTTGCTCAGCGCGCTCGAAGATCGCTACCAGATTGATCTCAGCGAAACTCGCTTTGCGGCAGTCAATACCGTGGGTGACCTGGAGCGCATGCTACAGGGCACCGCTCCGCCACGAGTGCGCTACCACTATCCCCGTTGGGTGCAGCGTTGGCCAGTGACCTGGATTCGCCTGATCACCCATTACCTGCTTGTGCGTCCGGCAGTGTTCCTGTTGGGATGGCCGCGAATCGAAGGCCGGCAAAATCTGCGCGGCGTGACGGGGCCGGTGCTGGTGATCTGCAATCACATTGGCGATGTGGATGTGGGGTTTGTCTTGACCGCACTACCAGCGCGCTTACGCCACCGTCTGGCCACCGCGGCCGGTGGCGAGGCACTCCAGGCCTTGCGCACGCCGCCGGCTTCGCGGAATTTTCTCCTCCGGGCCTATGACCGGGTGAAGTGGGTGCTGGGCGTGTCGTTGCTAAACCTGTTTCCCTTGCCGCGCGAAGCCGGGTTCCGCCAGAGCTTCGCCTTTGCCGGAGAAACGGTGGACCGCGGCTACAGCGTGCTGGTGTTTCCCGAGGGACGCCACACCACGACCGGCGCCACGCTTCCCTTTCGTGCCGGCATTGGTTTGTTGGCCAACAATCTCCGTATCCCCATTGTGCCCATGCGCATTGACGGCCTGTTTGAGCTGAAGCAGGCAGGCAAGAAGTTTGCCTTGCCCGGCGCCATCGCCGTCAGGATCGGCCGGCCGGTACGCTTTGACCCCGACAGCGATCCCGCGTGGATTGCGCGGGAACTGCAGAAGAAGGTGGAAGGGTTGTGATGGGATTGGTGCGAGAGCCAGGGGTTCGCCCCTTCTCCCCGTCCGCCGCGGCGATGAATGGATATCGCAGAACGCACGGGGTTGGCTATAATGTTTCCCCATGAGACGCCGGACCCTTTTTGCTATCGCATTGCCGCTGTTAGTGGTTGCCCTGTCGTTGGCGGGTGCAGCCAAAACCAAGAGCGTCAAGACCGCCATCAAGGACTCCCAGGGCAAGACCTTGGGTTGGGCCATGATCTCGCCCGCCGCCTCCGGGGTGGAGGTCAACCTTACGCTCAAGAACATGCCGCCTGGGCAGCACGCGGTGCACATTCACGAGGACGCCCTCTGTGACGGGCCCGACTTCAAGTCGGCTGGCGGGCACTTCAATCCCGACGGAAAGCAGCATGGATTGCAGAATCCCGACGGGCACCACGCCGGAGACATGACGAATTTCAACGTTGACTCCAAGGGCAATGCCACCGTCAACATCCTCAATAAGGACGTGAACCTGGGAAGTGACAGCCATTCCCTCTTCAGCAATGGCGGAACCGCGATTGTGATCCACGCTAAGCCGGATGACCTGAAGACCGATCCCACCGGCAACGCCGGGGATCGCATTGCTTGCGGGGTGATCAAGCAGTAAGTCAGCAGAGCCCCTCTAGCAAAAGGCAAGGCGTCCTGTACAGCAATGCTTCTGGCCGTGGGCTGAGAGCCCGACGAAGAACGGCCCCAAACCTTCTTCCATATTGACCTGAACCGGGGCAGCAGGCTACGATCCGTAGCGTTTTGAATGACTTAACGATGGCTGCCCACCCCTACTTCCCGCCGCGCCTGGTTCTGTCTCGGGTCGCAACCAAGCCACCAATCGCAGCCAACCTGGGCTGAGGCAGGACACACCATTCGTAGAAGAGGGCTCCGCATGAAGATTCGAGGCTTGTTGCTGGTAAGCGCACGGATGGTGGCTGCAGTGGTGTTTTGCTGGCTCACAACTGTCGCTGCCCAGAACGTCACCACCGTGGCGGGCGGATTCGTGGGCGATGGCGGGTCCGCTTCCAAAGCCAGTCTCCAGGAGCCCGACTTCGCCGTGCAGGACACCGCCGGCAACATCTACGTCAGCGATTTCTCCGCGCACCGCATCCGCAAAATCACTCCCACGTTGAAAATCAGCACCTTTGCGGGAACGGGGATCTCTGGGTTCAGCGGCGACAGTGGCCCGGCGGCCTCGGCCATGTTGAGCTACCCAACCGGTCTCGCCATCGATACCAGCGGAAACATCTATATCGCGGACGGCGGCAACAACCGCATCCGCAAGGTTGACGCCTCCGGGACCATTACCACCATCGCGGGCACGGGAGCTACCGGATATAGCGGCGATGGGGGCCCCGCGCTGCAGGCCACCTTCAATCAGCCGTTCGGGTTGGCATTGGACTCAGCCGGGAACCTCTTCATCTCGGATCTGGGAAACTCCGTCGTTCGCAAGATCGACACTTCGCAGATCATCACTACCTTTGCGGGAGATGGCATCGCCGGGTTTGGCGGCGACAACGGGCCCGCCACCCAAGCCATGCTGGATCTTCCCCGAGGCCTGGCCGTGGACAGCGTGGGCCGGGTCTACATTGCCGATACTGGCAATCACCGCATCCGCAAGGTGGACAGCTTCGGAATCATCATCACCTTTGCGGGCAACGGCAACAGTGGGTTCAGCGGCGACGGAGGCTCGCCCACCAGCGCCGCCGTTGGCAATCCACGGGGAGTGGCCGTCAGCGCGGGCGGCGGCATTCTCTACATCAGCAATGCCGGGGATGCCAGGATACGGACGGTCAGCGGGGGCCTCATCAACACCCTCGCCGGTTCGGTCTATGGCTATGACGGCGACAACAAGCCAGTGCTTTCGAGCGAATTCGCCACTCCTGGGGGATTGTTGCTCAACCGCAGCGGCAACCTTGTGGTGGCGGACACCTACAACGGCCGTCTGCGAACCATGTCGAGCGGCGTGATGAAGACCACCGCAGGTGGGTTTGTCGGGGATGGAGCGGCCGCGACCGCCGCCTCGCTGGTTCTGCCGGAGAACATCGCCTTTGACAAGGCCGGCAACTACTACATCGCCGATGCGGGCGGCAATCGCATCCGCAAGGTGGACACGACCGGGAAAATCACCACCATCGCCGGCACCGGGGTCAGCGGCTATTCCGGGGACGGAGGCGCTGCCAACTCCGCAACTCTGTATTACCCCGATGGCGTGGCCGTCGATTCGACAGGAAACATCTTTATCGCGGACAACGGCAATGCCGTCATCCGCGAGGTGAGCACGGCGGGAACGATCAGCACCTATGCGGCTCATCCCAGCTTTCTCGATCTGGCTTCGCTCACCATGGACTCCGCAGGAAATCTTTACGCCGTGGACCAGGCGGGTTGCGCGGTGCACAAGATTACGCCCACGGGAGCCATCACGGTTGTTGCGGGGATCGAATCCATGTGCGGATATAACGGAGACAACATCTCGGCGACCAGCGCGGAGTTGAATACGCCTTACGGCGTGGCCATGGACTCGAAGGGCAACCTCCTGATCGCCGACGCGGGCAATAACCGCATCCGCAAAGTGAACCCCACTGGGATTATCAGCACCGTCGCTGGGAGCGGAACCTGCGGATTTAGCGGGGATAACGGGTCAGCGACCAAGGCGGAATTATGTTTGCCGCATAGTGTGGTGCTGGATTCGCTGGGGAACTACTACATCGCCGATCTCGGGAACTACCGCGTTCGAAAAGTTGCCAGAGGGATCATCAGCACCATAGCGGGGACCGGCCTGCCGGGGTTCAACGGCGACGGTTTGCCCGCGCTGAGCGCGAATCTGGATGACGTGGTTGCGCTCGGGGTGAACAAGAACAATATTGTTTACTTCGTCGACGACGCGACCACGCGGGTACGCAGAATTCACTGAGTAAGATTTCGCGGACCACAAGTCTCCATCTGGCGGCTGCTGCATTCCATGCCGAGGACCCAAAGCACTTCCTAACCTCGCGGCCAGGCCATGACCGCGGCTTTGACCTCCGCCGGGAACCAATGGCGGGTCCGGTTACAGACGCCACACGCGCTGCGGCGGGGATGGCCGATGGCCCGCCAGAGTGCGGGCGGCGTTTCCCCTGGTCACACGACCGTGTGACCCGAATCACAGCATGCCCGGCAAGCTTGGGCGACCATAGTCGTCATGGAATTAGAACGAACGTTCGATCAGTGGCAGGAGCGGCTCGCCGACCTCGGTTTCGCGTCTGTCCAGGCCTGGAAAGCGCAACACCCCGGCGCCCGCGTGATCGGCTACTTTCCGGTGTACGCGCCGGCCGAGATCATCCATGCCGCCGGCATGCTTCCGGTGGGGTTGAGCGGAGGCGGCGATCGCCTGGATATCCAGCATGCCGATGCCCGCTTCGGCTCGTTCATCTGCTCCATCATCAAAACCACGCTGGAAATGGGCCTGCGCGACCATCTCAAGGTGTTCGACGGAATCCTGTTCAGTTCTATCTGCGATTCCGCGCGCAATCTCTGCTTTGTGATGAAGCGGAACTTTCCCGACCTCTACACAGACTTCCTTCATTTGCCGCACAACCCGAGTTCCACGGCGAGTGTGGACTTTCTGGCCAGCGAATACCGGCGGCTCATCCAGGAACTGGAGCGCATCGGCGGCCGCGCCGTGACCGAGACTAGCTTGCAGAATGCCATCGCTCTCTACAACCACAACCGGCAGCTCATCCGCAGCCTTTACGCGTTGCGCGCGCAGAAACCGCATGTGCTGCGGGCCTGGGAATCGTATGTGCTGGTTCGCGCTGGCAACCTCATGCCGGTGGAGGAGCACAACGCGCTTCTCGAGGAATCCTTGGAGCAGCTCGCGCAACGGCCGGGCAAGCCGCGAGACTCCATCCGCGTGGTGGTGGAAGGCGCTTTCTGCGAGCAGCCGCCGCTCGACCTGATCAAACTTGTCGAAGACGCGGGTTGCTACCTGGTGGACGATGATTTTGTCATCGGCCGGAGCTGGTTTACGGACGATGTTCCGGTTGACGCAGACCCCGTGCACGCCCTGGCTGAGAGCTATGTCAACCGCGCGGTGTATTCCTCGGTGCGGCACGATTTTCGCGCGCCGCGTTGGGAAGGGCTAGCGGAGAAGGTGAAGCAATCACGGGCCGACGCAGTTCTTTTCCTGATTGCCAAGTTCTGTGAACCGGCTTACTTCGATTACGTCCTGTTCAAGAAGAAGTTGGAGGAAATCGGAGTGCCGCATCTGCTGCTGGAATTCGAAGAAAAACAGTTCACTTTCGACCGCGTGCGAACCGAAGTAGAGACGTTCGTGGAATCACTGGTTTTCGACTAGCCGGGTTGAGAGCAAAGAAGAGGATGGTGACCACATGCCCGAAGTGAAGCAGACCGAATACCGCGGCAGCATTCATCAGCGGCAGAAAGAGCTGATGCTGAAGTGGTACGAGCGGCTGAATGAGGCCGCCGAGACCGGCACGCCGCCGACTGCCTCGCTGATGATTTCCGGAAACTGCGTGGAGTTGCTGGAGGCCTTCGGCGCGGTCCCGATTTATCCCGAGGTGAATGCGCTGCAACTGGCCATCCGGCACCAGTCGCTGGAGCCGATCCTGGCGGCAGAGGAGATCGGCTACGCGCCCGACAACTGCGCGTATGTGAAGGCTGACATCGGCTGCTATCTGAAGGGCATCACTCCCACCGGCGGCAAGCTGCCCAAGCCCGACCTAGTGCTGTGCAATTTCGTCGGCTGCAACACCTATGTGAAGTGGTTCGAGCACACGGCGGTGCTGACCGGTTCCAAGCTCTACGTGCTCGACGTTCCCTTCCTGTGTGAGGATGAGCCAACTCAAGCGGCCATCGATTATGTGGTCCGGCAACTGAAGGAGTTGGTCACGTTGCTGGAGAACATAACCGGGAAGAAGTTCGATTACGACCGCTTTACGGAAGCCGTCCGCTGTTCGGCCGAGGTGGAAGAACTCTGGTCGCAGATCAAGCACCTGGCGCGCCGCTCGCCCTCTCCCTTTGACGCCTACTTCGATGCCATCACGCTGATGGGGCCGCTGTACGTATATCGCGCGACGCAGGAAGGCGTGGAGTTTTTCCGCGCCGCGCTGGAAGAGATGTGGGCAAAGGTGGCCAGCGGGCAAGGCGTGTATGACCAGGAGAAGTTCCGGCTGGTGATCGAAGGTCCTCCCCCCTATCCGTATTTCCGCACCTTCCGCGACATGTTTGCCAAGTGGAAGGCCTGCGCCGTTGCCTCTACTTATTCCACGGTTGGCGGGCTGTGGGAGTTCGGTGCCCGTCACGATCCGGATCATCCCTTCGAGTCGGTGGCTTTGCACATGCTCTCGCAGAACGTCACCAACCGGAATTACCTGCAGCGCTACGAGCAGATTAAGCGCTACATCGAAGAGTGGAATGCGGACGGGCTGATCATTCACTTCGTGAAAAGCTGCCGCCTGTTCTCGGCCGGGCAGGGCGACATGCGTGACTACGTCACCAAGACGCTGGGTGTCCCGACGCTCTACATCGAATCGGACCTGGAAGATCCGCGTTACTTCGCCGAGGCCCAAACCAGAAACCGGATTGATGCATTTTTTGAGACGCTGGAGCATTCCAAACTCACCGCCAAGGCCGTTTGAGGAGCGAACCATGAGAGTTGCCGCCGGAGTTGACGTTGGGTCCACCCAGACCAAAGCCGTGGTGATGACCGAGAACGGGGGCAGGAGCATCCTCGCGCGGGCGCTGGTGGATACCGGCGCCAACGTGCGTAAGGCGGCAGAAAACGCCTTTGTGGCGGCCTGCCACAACGCCGGTATCGCGCCGGCGGACGTGGGCTTTGTCGTCGGCACGGGATATGGCCGCTACAACATCTCGTTCGGTAATGCGCAGTTGACCGAGATCAGTTGTCATGCGCGCGGGGCGCACTTCGTGTGTCCGACAACGCGCACCGTGATCGACATGGGCGGGCAGGATGCGAAAGCCATCAGCGTGGGCAGCGACGGCCAGGTGCTCGACTTCGTGATGAACGACAAGTGCGCTGCGGGGACGGGACGCTTTCTGGCCAATGCCGCCGACGTGATGGGAATCGGGCTGGATGAAGTTGGGCCTCTGTCGCTGCGGGCGACGCGCGCGATCAAGATCGCCACGGTGTGCACGGTGTTCGTCGAATCCGACATTCTTTCCTATCTGGCGCAGGGCAAGAAGGCGGAGGACATCCTGGGCGGCGTGCACTTGGCGATTGCCAAAAGAACGCTGTCTCTGGCGCGCCGCGTTCCTCTCGAGCCCGATATCACCATGACCGGCGGCGTGGCTCGCAATGTGGGCATGGTGCACGCCCTGGAAGAAGTGTTGGGGAGCAGGATGCAGGTAAGCCCCGACGCGCACTTTATGGGCGCGATCGGCGCAGCGGTGTTTGCGCTGGAAAAGATGGACCAGAGTTTCGAATTCTCTAGTTGGAGGCCCGAGCATGCGGCTGGTAGCGGGCATTGATTGCGGCAGCGGTTTCACCAAGGCTGTCCTGGTCGCGCAAAACGGCGACTCGTCGGTCCTGGGGAAGGGCAAGGCCAAAAGCGGCGTCAACATGGAAGAGGCGGCGGCTACGGCGCTGGAGGCCGCGCTGGAAGACGCCGGCCTGACGCGGGGCGACGTCCACTACGTCGCTACCACAGGATTCGGCCGCTATGGTGTGGGTTTCCGCGACATCCAGATCACCGAGATCACCAGCGGCGCGCGTGGCGCCCACTACCTTTTCCCCGCTTCGCGCTGCGTGCTGGATATCGGCAGCCAGTCCACCCGGGCGATGACGATGAACGAGTCGGGCAAAGTCCGTAGCTTCAAGACCAACGACAAGTGCGCGGCGGGATCGGGAATGTTCATCGCACGAGCGGCCAAGTACCTGGAGATCCCGATTGAGCGAGTCGGCGAATGCTCTCTGCGCGCCACCAATCCTCAGCCCATCAGCAGCGTGTGCGCGGTGCTGGCGGAGAGCGAAATCATCAATCACGTGAGCGCCGGCGTCAGCGTGGAGAACATCCTGCGCGGAATTCACGACTCGCTGGCCGATCGCGCAGTGGGTATGCTGAAACGGGTGGGCAGGGATGGCGAAGTTACATTCATCGGCGGTGTCGCCTGCCAAAGCGGCATTGTGAAAGCACTCGAAGAAAAACTAGGCACCAGGGTCAATGTTCCCCCAGACTGCGAATATGTGTGCGCGCTGGGTGCAGCTCTGCTGGGACACAAGCGGCTGGCCATGAAAGAGAGTGCGGCAAGCCTGACGCAAGTTTCGTGAGGGATTATGTCTCCTGCAACGGAAACGACGATCGACAAAGCATCTTCTGCGGTGGTTCGCGGTGCGGTCGGGTTCCGGCTGACCGCAGTTGGTCAGCGACTGGTGCGGCAGGAACTGCCCGCGCTGGACCCGGGACCAGATCAAGTGGTGGTGAAAGTGGCGGGATGCGGTGTGTGCCACACTGACATCGGCTATGCGTTCGATGGCGTGCCTACGCGCCACCCGCTGCCGCTGGTGCTCGGACATGAAATCGTGGGGCGCGTGGTCGCCGCCGGCGAACGCACTGCCCACTGGCTGGGGCAGACCGTGATCGTTCCCGCTGTGATCCCCTGCGGGGAGTGTCCGGCGTGCAAAGCGGGTCGCGCAACTATCTGCCGGAAACAGTTCATGCCGGGCAATGACGGCGACGGCGGCTTTGCCACCCACGTAGTCGTGCCGGGACGCGGACTTTGTCCTGTACCGGATAAGTTGCCCGACGGGATATCCCTCGCAGCGCTCTCGGTGGTTGCGGATGCGGTCACCACTCCGTTTGAAGCCATCCGGCGGGCGCAGCTTGGCCCGAACGATGTTGCCGTATTTACCGGCGTGGGCGGGATCGGTGGATTCGGGGTGCAGATTGCAGCCGCGTTCGGGGCAGCAGTCGTGGCCATCGACATCGACCGCGAACGGCTCGAACTGGCTGCTCAGCACGGAGCTACTCTCACGCTCGATGCCAGTCAGATGAGCGAAAAGGACCTGAAGTCGTCGGTGCGAGCGTTCGCCAAGCAGAGCGGCCGCAGCGGCATCGGACTGAAGATTTTCGAAACCAGTGGAACCACCACCGGACAGGCCACGGCATTCGGACTGCTCGACCACGGAGCTTATCTCGCTGTGGTTGGCTATACTGCAAGGCCAGTGGAGGTCCGCCTCTCCAACTTGATGGCGTTTGACGCCACTGCTCGCGGGAACTGGGGATGCCCCCCCGACCAATATCCGGCAGCGCTCGCGCTGGTGCTGGAAGGCAAAATCGCGCTCGCACCCTTCGTGGAAGAACATTCGCTGGAGGAGGCTCCGGAAGTGCTGGAGGCAGTCCACAGGCATGCTATCCGCCGCCGGGCCATCCTAGTGCCGCCGAGCAAGTGAGGAATGTCATGAAAAACCACAATCTTGTCGAGGACTTTGAACCGCGGGAAATCCTGGTGGAACGCCGCCCGGCCCGCGACCAGGCGGGCCAACCGGTGGAAGGGCTGCACAATGTCTGGATCACGCTGAATAACCCGGCCGAACTTAACGCTTACACCACCGGCATGATCAAGGAGATCATCCTGGCACTGCGTGAAGCCAGCAACGATCGCGCGGCATTGACGGTGGTCCTGACGGGCGCCGGCACGCGCGCCTTCTGCGCCGGGGGCAACACCCGCGAATACGCCGAAGTGTACGCGGGCGCGCCCGGCGAATACCGGCAATACATGCGGCTGTTCAATGACATGGTCACTGCCGTGTTGCAGTGCGACAAACCGGTGGTGTGCCGCGTGAACGGGATGCGAGTGGGTGGGGGGCAGGAAATCGGCATGGCGTGCGATTTTTCCATCGCCAGCGATCTCGCCATCTTCAGCCAGGCCGGCCCCAAGCACGGCTCGGTGCCCGATGGCGGCAGCACCGACTTCCTGCCGCTGTTCGTCGGCATTGAGCGCGCGATGCACAGCGGAACGCTGTGCCAGCCCTGGAGCGCGCACCGCTTCTATTGGCTGGGCGGCCTCACTGAAATCGTGCCCGTGCTCAAGCTCAACGGGAACTGGATTGCCAACCCGCTGGTGGTGACCGATCGCCTGCTGGATGAATATGGCCGGGTGGTGCTGGGTGAATGGAAGACGGGAGCAGCGCAGCAGGAAGGCAAAGCCTTGATGGCGAAGGCAGCCACTGACCTGTCCTTGCTCGATGAGGCCGTGGAGAAACTGTGCACCCGCATTCTCTACACCATGCCCGACTGCCTGACCAAGACCCTGGAGAGTCTGCGCAAACACAAGCTGGAACACTGGGACCGCAACCGGGAGAGCAACCGCGCCTGGCTGGCGTTGAACATGATGACGGAAGCCAACGCCGGTTTCCGCGCCTTCCACTACGGCACGAAGAACGAACGCGAGGTGGACTTTGTCCGGTTGCGGCAACGGCTGGCCGAGGGCGCACGGTGGAATGAAGATCTCGTCCGCGAGATCGCTCCCTGGGTCGATCAGGAAGCTAAAGTAGGAAAATGACGGCTCCGCAACCAACGAGAGAATTAGCCGGCCAGGTGGCCGTGGTGACGGGCGGCTCCGGCGGCATTGGGACGGCGATCATGAACGCTCTTCGTGACGCGGGTGCGCTCGCCATTTCCCTGGATCTTTCCCCACCGCCGAGCCACGAGACACCTTTCATCAAGTGCAACGTGCGCGACGACGCTTCGGTCGCGGGCGCCATCGCCCAGGTCGCACAGCAACACCAGCGCCTTGATCTAGCGATCCACGCTGCCGGAGTCTCCCGCGAAGCCGTAGTGTGGAAGCTTTCCCTGGAAGACTGGGACTTGATCCAATCCGTCAATCTGCGCGGCGCCTTCCTGCTGCTGCGCCATGCTATTCCCGTCATGCGCCGGGGTTCGGGTGGGCGCTGCGTGCTGATCGGTTCCATCAATGGATCGCGAGGAAAATTCGGTACCTCGGCGTACTCAGCCAGCAAAGCTGGCCTCATCGGACTGGCGAAGAGCGTTGCACGCGAGACCGGACGTTTCGGAGTTCTTGTCAATGTAGTCGAACCGGGTTGGGTACGAACTCCGTTAACGGACGCGATACCCAAAGAAATCCGCGACGCGGCTGTTGCCGAAAGTCCGCTCGGAAAGCTGCTGGAACCGGCGGACGTTGCGGCTTCGGTG
>JAIQET010000042.1 GCA_020073645.1 Terriglobia bacterium
GGCGCGTTGAAGCAGGTTCTCGGGGTGGAAATGAAAGGTGCGCCGCTCGCGAGCGAGCCCGAATGCTATTACCGTGTAACGCAGAATCACGCAGCCCTGGGACAGATCGAGACAGGCGCGATCATCGAGGGAGACGGACGCCTGGTGCCAGTCGAGCCGCGGGACGGAGCGCCTTCGCAGCTGAAGGAGGATGGTGGCGGCGCAGCTCAGAGCTCGGATTTGCAGATTACCTCCGCCGGCGTTCTCGTCCGCTACGAATGGCATGAGCTCACTCCCGGCAAAGGCCAATTGGAGATTATCCCGAAGAATGACTTTCTGGTAGAGCGAGTCACCACCAACCCCGGCGACAAGCCCGCCGAGCAGCCCTTCCTCATGCCGAATACTTCGGTCGTGTTGGACAACAATTTCCTGATTCAACGCGAGGTGCTGGCCTGGCGATACCTGGCCTCCAGTTGCACCACCGAGAAGGGCCAGATGCGGTGCGCTCCTGCCCAGTTCGGCGCCATTGTGCCCCAGGACCGCACCTCCACCCGCTTGAACGTGCAACCGGTCGGCGAAGAAAAGGTCACCATCCGCGGGGTGGAGCGCCAACTCCTTCGACTTAACCTGAAAAGCGAGGACGACGAGTGGGGCTTGTGGCTGGATCCCCAGGACCACTACAAGTTGATACGCGTGACCAAGTCAGGGGAGAATTCGGAAGTGGTACGGGACTAAGGCGGCGTTCACTTGCTTTCTCTGGTTGATACACGCACCTCACGGGTCCTTTTCACAGTGCTGCTGTTCGCGCTGGGTCTCGGATTTCTGTATGTCGCCCGCCGCACCCTGATCGCGTTTGTGTTTGCAGTCTTCTTCGCTTACCTGGTGGATCCTGCCGTGGGGCGGATTGAGAAGTGGGTCCGCGGCCGGGGACGCGCCATCGGGTTGATCTACCTGCTGCTGGTGGTCCTGGTGGGCACCTTTTTCTTCTTTGTGGGTCCGCAGATCGCGCGCCAGGCGCAGCGGCTCAGTGAGTCCTTGCCCGCTCTGCTGACCAGGGTGGGGAGCGGCGATATCGCCGAGCAATTCGGACAGGAGCATGGGTGGAGCCGCAACACCATTGAGCCGGCAAAAAAAATCTTGCAGGACCACAAGGCCGAACTCACAGACCTGGCGCAGCGGGCCGGCTTGAAGGTAGCGGAACTGGCGCAGCAATCCTGGCTGCTGGTGGTGGTACCGATTCTGGCCGCCTTTTTCCTCAAGGATGGACGCTTCTTCAAAGAAATCCTGCTTTCCTTCGTCAATACGCGCCCGCAACGCGAGTTCCTGGATGGGGTCCTGGGCGACCTGAATCAGATGCTGGCACACTTTATCCGCGCCCAATTGACCCTGGCGGCTCTATCTTGGCTGGCCTACACCGCGTTCATGGGAGTAACGGGGGTCCCCTACGCGATGGTGCTGGGTACTGCCGGCGGAATCCTGGAGTTTATTCCGGTAGTAGGACCGCTGGTGGCTGGCCTGGTCATTCTCGGAGTCGCGCTGCTGATGAGCTATAAGCATTGGCTGCTGCTGCTGGCTTTCCTGCTCGCGTGGCGGATGATTCAGGATTACGTGGTCTCGCCGCGCATCATGGGAAAAAGCATGGAACTGCATCCCCTGGCGGCAATTTTCGGCGTCCTGGCGGGCGGTGAGATAGCAGGCGTGCTCGGCGTTTACCTGTCGATTCCGGTGATGGCCAGCTTGCGGATTGTGTGGCGGCGCTGGCGGCTCTATGCCGAGAAGAAGCGCTTCGGCCCGCTGAACGAGTATTCGTTCGGAACCGAGATTACTCCCAGAAGGTAGCGAGGAGTGAGTCGTGGGTAGCGAGCCGCACGCTGACCACTCACTACTCGCTACTGACTACTCGCTACTGCTGTCTCCACCTTCACCTGCCGCAAGAACTCTGCCGCCGCTTCCGGAAGAACGGTGTTGATGAACATTCCCGAGCCCAGCTCGAACCCCGCGACGCGAGTGAGCCGTGGGATAACGCTGACGTACCAGTGGAAGTACTTCACCCCGACACACTCGGCGGGCGCGCTGCGGATGGTGTAGTTGAAGTCCGGGTTCTCCAATCCCTTATAGAGTTTTCCCAGCACCGCGCGCAGGGTGCGGGCTAGGTCCGCAATCTCGGCGGCGCTGATGTCCCCGAAGCTCGCCATGTGCCGCCGCGGATAGATGTGGGTGCAGAACGGCGTCGGCGAGGCGAACAACTCCATGGCGACAAAGTGCTCGCTGGTCATGACGATGCGCTTCTGTTCTTCCAGTTCTTCTTCCACCATCTGACAGATCATGCATTCGCCGTATTCGTCGTAGTGGCTGAGCGCGTGCTGGAACCGCTCCCGCACCTGCTGCGAGATCACTGGGGTGGCAATCAACTGGGAATGGGGATGGTCCAGGCTGGTCCCGGCGTCGCGGCCGTGATTCTTGAAAATCGTAATGTGGGCAATGCGCGGGTCGTGGCTGAGTTCGATGTAGCGGGTCCGGTAGATCCGCAACACGTCGGCCACTTGCGCGTCGCTCATCAGCGCAGTGACATGGGAGTGGTCGGGCGTCTCGATAATGACATCATGCACGCCAAAGCCGTTGATGGTCCGCCGGGAACGGTGGATGACGCGGGTTGGCTCCAGTTCGCGCGCCAAGGCGGCAAACCGGTTTGGCACCACCCGCACCTGCCAGGAACCGTTGCCGCTGGGTACCCGCAACACTTCCGGCGGAGTCTTGCTTTCGTTTCCTGGGCAGAAGGGACAAGTCTCTACAAAGGACGCCACCGGGTTGGCGGGACGATGAACGACCATGTCTTCTGGCCGCTTGGCCCGCTCGGTGGCAATGATGACCCATTCCTTGCTCAGGAAGTTCTGGCGCAGCTCTGGCATATTGACTCCTCTGCTTCTCTATCGGCACCGCTTCAATTCGCTCCAGTCAGGCTCTTGGCTCCGGGCTCCAGGTCCTGAGTAAGCACCGACCTGCTGGAACCCAAGCCCAAAGCCGGCATCCCATCGCCCAAAGCCTAGAGCCCAGAGCCTGTTGTAGAATCCGAGACAATACCCATGCAGACCAAGATCCTTGTAGGAATCCTGGGCGCCACGGGCATCGTGGGCCAGCGCTTTATCCAGATGCTGGAGCACCATCCCTGGTTCGAAGTGGCCTGGCTGGCGGCCTCCGATCGCTCTGAAGGCAAGCCTTACATCGAGAGCGCGCGCTGGCGTTTGAAGACGCCCATCCCTGCCCCTGTAGCGCACATGCGCGTGGCACCGGCCAAGCCGGAAGGCGCGCCCAAAATCATTTTCGCCGCCTTGGACGCTTCGATTGCCGCCGAACTCGAGCCCCGGTTTGCCGAATCCGGACGCGCCGTCATTACCAATTCCAGCGCGTTGCGTATGCAAAAGGACGTGCCCCTGATCGTTCCCGAGGTCAACCCCGATCACATCAAGCTGCTCGAGTGTCAGACCTGGCGGCGTCATTCCGGGGGATTCGTCGTGACCAACCCCAACTGTTCGGCCATCGGGCTGGTCATGGCCCTGGCTCCATTGGAGCAGCGATTCGGCATTGAGACTGTGATGGCCGTCACCATGCAGGCCGTGAGCGGGGCCGGTTATCCCGGGGTGGCTTCGCTCGACATCCTGGGCAACGTGATTCCCTACATCGCCAAGGAAGAAGAGAAGATGGAGGAGGAAACCCGCAAGCTGCTGGGGCGGCTCAACGGCTCGGGAATCGTGCCCGCGGCGTTCGCTATGAGCGCGCAGTGCAACCGTGTGGCTGTGGAAGACGGGCACACGGAATCGGTTTCGGTGAAGCTGAAGAAGAAAGCGCAGCCGGAGGAGATCATCGCCGCCTGGAACGAATTCCGCAGTGTGCCCCAGGAATTGCATCTCCCCAGTGCGCCCGAACAACCGGTCAAATACTCACGTGTGGCCGACCGGCCGCAGCCCCGCTTCGACGCCGATTGCGGCCAAGGCATGACCGCCACGGTCGGACGGCTGCGTCCTTGTGGCGTTCTGGATTGGAAATTCACTGTGCTCTCCCACAACACCATTCGCGGGGCAGCCGGCGCCGCGCTGCTCAATGCCGAACTGCTGAAGGCGCAGGGATATCTGGAATGACGCGGACCTTCATATCCACCACGGAGACACCGAGACACGGAGGCAAAGAAGAACAAATCTCCGTGTCGGAGCCTGCCCTGAGCAAAGCCGAAGGGTGCCTCCGTGGTGAAAATTGGCTTGCATCAAGGAACCTCCACCCATGATCGTCATGAAATTCGGCGGCACCTCGGTGGAGGACGCAAAGGCCATCGCCCGTGCCGCAGACATCGTGAAGGCGCGCCTGCCGCAGAAACCGGTCGTCGTGGTCAGCGCCATGGCCAAAGTGACGGACCAGTTGCTGGCCATGGCCCGTGCCGCCGGAGCCGGAGACCGCGACACCGCCCTCAAAGTTTCGCGTGGCTTGCGCGAGCGCCACTACAACGTGGCCGGCGAACTGCTGGGTACGGGCATCTTCACCCAGTTCCATAGTGAACTCGAAGCCGACTTTGATGCGCTCGATGAACTCTTGCGTGGCATTGCCGCAGTGGGCGAGTTGACCCCGCGCACCTCTGATCACGTAGCTTCTTACGGCGAACTGCTGTCCAGCAAGATTGTCACCGCGGCGTTTTCGGCGCGGGGGCTGGACGCCACCCTGGTGGATTCGCGCCAGTGCATCGTGACCGACCACACTCACACCCGAGCCGCACCGATGTTCGAAGAGACCAACCAGCGCCTGCAGTCCGCCCTGCCGCCGCTGCTGGCGGCCCATCGCGTACCGGTCATGGCCGGCTTCATCGGCGCCACCAAGGCGGGTGTAACCACCACCATTGGGCGGGGCGGATCGGATTTCTCCGCCGCCATCGTGGGTGCAGGCCTTGGCGCCGAGCGCATCGAGATCTGGACCGACGTGGACGGCATGCTGACCACCGACCCCAACTTGTGCCCGGGCGCGAAGCGCATCAAGGTTATTAGTTTTGACGAGGCGGCAGAGTTAGCCTACTTCGGAGCTAAGGTGCTGCACCCCGCAACCGTGCTCCCGGCAGTGCAGAAAAACATCCCGGTGCACATTCTGAATTCCCGTAATCCGGCTTGCGAGGGAACTCGCATCACGACCCGCGCGCCCCACTGCCGGAACGTCTTCAAAGCCATCGCGGTCAAGAAGCGAATCACCATTGTGGATGTGGCCGCTCCCCGCATGCTGTTGGCCCACGGCTTTCTAAGAGCGATTTTCGAGGCTTTTGACCGTCACCGCGTGCCGGTGGATGTGGTATCCACCTCCGAAGTGAGCGTGTCGCTCACCGTGGACTCCAACGAGTCCATTCCCGCGTTGGCAGCCGACCTGGCCAAGCTGGCGGATGTAAAGTATGAGGGGCGCAAGGCCATCGTGTGCCTGGTGGGAGATAATCTCCGGGAGACGCCGGGAGTCGCAGGGCGGGTGTTCGCGGAGCTGGCCGACGTAAAGATCCGCATGATTTCGCAAGGCGCGTCGGAGATCAACCTCACGTTCGTGATCGAAGAAGATGCCGTACCCGGGGTAGTGGGGCGGCTGCACAAAACGTTTTTCTCGGACCTGGATCCGGAGGTATTCGCTTAGTTGGGGCGCGCAAAGAGCGCGAAGAAATTCTTCCCTTTGCGTACTTGGCGGCTTTTCTTCGCGCACTTTGCGGTTAAGGGTTTCCGTACAACATGAACATCGTAGTCCTAGGCCGTGGCAAGACCGGATCGCTGGTGGCGGAGGTCGCCCGCGAGCGCGGTCACTCGGTCAGGGTGGTTCACGCGGCAGAAAACCCGCAGGGGCAAGCCTTGTCGGCATCCAAGCTCGAGGGCATTGATGTCGTCATCGATTTCACGACTCCCGCCGCGGTGGTGCCTGACATTGAGGCTTGCGTCCGCGCGAAGAAGAACATGGTGGTCGGGACTACGGGATGGCACGGCGATGTGGCCAAAGTTCGGAAATTGGTGGAACAGGGCGGAACCGGCTTTCTCTACGCAGCGAACTTCTCGGTGGGGATAAACCTTTTTTTTGATGCGGCGAGGACGGCGGCGACGGCCTTGCAGCACGGCTATTTCGGCCAGATCTTCGAGCGCCATCACGCCCAGAAAAAAGACGCTCCTTCCGGCACCGCGGTCGCACTGCAGAAGGTAATCCAAGCTGCCTCCAACACGGAACTGGAGATCACTTCATTCCGCGAAGGCGACGTGGTCGGCATGCACGAACTGGTGCTGGACTCGCCCAACGACACCATTTACCTGTGTCATGACGCCAAGTCGCGCCGCGGCTTTGCCGAGGGCGCCGTACGCGCCGCCGAGTGGCTGGCGGAGAGGAAAGGATTTTTCGACTTCAAGGATGTCTGGCGGGAACTGTAGCGAGTAGTGAGGAACGCGCGCCCTCGCGACCCACTACTTGCTACTCACTACCGAGTTTTGCGCTATCTTAGTGTCATGCAACTCCGTGGATGCGGCACCGCTCTTGTGACTCCCTTTCATCAGGACGGCTCCATCGACGAGGCCGCCCTGCGCAACCTGGTCGCGTGGCAGGTGGAATCCGGCATCGATTTTCTGGTTCCCTGCGGCACCACCGGCGAAACGCCCACGCTTTCTCATGACGAGTGGCTGCGAGTCATCGACATCACCGTCGAGGTTGTGGCGGGCCGTGTGCCGATCCTCGCCGGCGCCACCTCCAACTCAACCCATGATGCAGTCGAGAAAGCGAAGGAGGTTGCCTCGCGTCCGGGTGTGGACGCGATTCTCACCGCCTCGCCCTACTACAACAAGCCAACGCAGGAAGGGCAGTACCGTCATTTTTGCGCGATTGCAGAAGCAGCTGGCAAGCCGCTCATCCTGTACAACGTACCTGGCCGCACGGGTGCGAACATCGAACCCGCGACCCTGGCCCGCTTAGCAGAGGTTCCCAACGTCCTGGGAGTCAAGGAAGCCAGCGGCAACATGGCCCAGATCGCCGAAGTCTGCAACGCGGTGCCGGAGCATTTTCTGGTCTTCTCCGGAGATGATGCCATCACCCTGCCGGTGATTGCCCTGGGTGGCGTGGGAATCATTTCCGTCGCCTCCAACGAGATCCCGCACGAAATGGCGGAGATGACTCGGGCCGCGCTGAATAACGATTGGGACACGGCGCGGCGCCTTCACCGCAAGTATCTTGCACTGATGCAGGCGAACTTCATCGAGTCCAACCCACTGCCGGTGAAGGCTGTGCTGGCCATGATGGGCAAGATCGAAGAGGTATACCGCTTGCCCCTGCTGCCCATGCGGCGCGACACGCGCTCCCGCCTGCAGAAGGTCGTGACCGAGGCCGGCCTGGTTACCAAGCCAGCGGCCCCGGCAGCAGATGTCGTCGACTTCTATATTTACGAGAACTGGCTCGCCGGACCGCACAAGATCGTCGTGCATCGCTCCAGCTGCGGGCAGTGCAACCACGGCAAGGGCCGCCCCGCTGGCCATGATGCCAACCACGCCCGCTGGCACGGACCCTACGCCACGCTCGCGGAAGCCCGCCAGGCCGCGCATGACATGACCAATGTGCTGATCCGCAGCGAGTGCAAGTGCATCTGAAATTTTCAATTGCCGATTGCCAATTTCCGATTTGAACGGCCCCAACGTGGAGTTCTTAAATCGGCAATTGGCAATTGAAAATCGGAAATTCCCGTATACTTTTCCCTTCATGCATCCCCTGCAGCCTGCCATCGAGCGCCTTGCCTCCCTCGGCGAGGTGGAGCGTAATCCTGAGGCGCGTCAGACCTTTTTCGACTTCCGCGAAGAGCTGACCCAGGGCAGAATCCGCGCGGCCGAGAAGATCAGCGGACAGTGGGTGGTCAACACTTGGGTGAAGCAGGGCATCCTTTTGGGATTCCGCCTGGGCGAACTGGCCGAGATGGGCGATGCCGGTCTTTCTTTTGTGGATAAAGACACCTTCCCGGCCCGGCGCTTTTCGGTTGCCGACCGGGTACGCGTCGTGCCCGGCGGATCTTCGGTGCGGACGGGGGCGTACGTCGCGCCTTCGGTCATCTGCATGCCGCCCATGTTCATCAACGTGGGCGCGTACGTGGACGAAGGTACCATGGTGGACTCGCACGCGCTGGTGGGCTCGTGCGCCCAAGTCGGCAAGCGCGTACATCTGAGCGCGGCGGCGCAGATCGGAGGTGTGCTGGAACCGATCAACGCCGCGCCCGTGATTATCGAAGACGACGTGCTGGTTGGCGGCAACTGCGGAGTGTATGAAGGTACTCTGGTCCGGGCCCGGGCGGTGCTGGGCGCAGGAACGATCCTGACCCGGTCCACGCCGCTCTACGATATCGTCCGCCGGCAGGTGTACCGGGCGACGGAAGACAAATCACTCGAAGTTCCCGAGAATGCCGTCGTCGTGCCCGGGTCGCGCGCCGTGAAGAAAGGCCAAGCCGGAGAGTGGAACCTGTCACTCTACACGCCGGTGATTGTGAAATATCGTGACGAGAAGACCGACCGCGGCATTGAACTGGAAGATTGGCTGCGCTAGCTCCTTGTAGCGCCGGCCCTTCGACTTCGCTCAGGGCAGGCTAGCCGGCTGTCGGGCCGGCGTCCCGCCTGCCGTGGTGTATCACCGAAATCGTCGGTAGTGGTGCAGTTTGAGAATCTCGACCACCTCTTGCTTTGCGGACTTTGCGGCCTTTCTTTGCGAGCTTTGCGGTAAAAGGTCTTAAACCGCAAAGTACGCCAAGGATTCGCAAAGGGCGCAAAGAAGGCCATCGGACGAACTCAAACTGCACCACTACCAGCGTCGCTAAGCTCTCACCTGCAACTTCCCGTTCGACCAGTTTACTCGTATCTGCTGCAGAGTCTGTATCACCGCATCTGCTTCCTGCAACTCCGAAATCGGGTAGGTGCTGGGCAGTGCGATCACTTTCATCCCCGCGGCATGCGCCGCGCGAATTCCCGCCGGAGCATCTTCAATCACCAGGCATTCTTCCGCATTCACGCCCAGCAGTTCGGCGCCTTTCAGAAACGGTTCGGGATCGGGTTTGCCTTTCACCACTTCATCAGCGGACACCAGCACCCGCGGAATCGGCAGGTTGCCCAGCCGCAAGCGAGACATAGCCAGGTAACGAGTGCCCGAAGTGACCACGCCCCAGCAGCCATCGGGTACGGATCGGACTAGGTCGCCCGCTCCAGGCATCACCGTCACTCCTTCTGTATCGGCGGCTTCGCGCTGCTCCAGTTCGCGGACTTCTGATTCGGCCGGAAGATGCGGCGCCAGCAGCCGAACCACTTCAACCGTACGTCGTCCATGCGCGATCTGTAGCACCTTCTCCGGATCAATCCCGTTTTCCTTGGCCCAAGAACGCCATTGCCGGGCGACCGAGGGCGTAGAGTCTACGAGAACCCCGTCGAGGTCGAAGAGGATGGCAGAGCACAGAAAAGTTTGCATTACTCAATCAGGATAACAACTTCATAGAAGCATCGATGGTGGGGACGGCATTTGGCTCGCTAAGCAGGCGGTTGCGCATTTCCAAATGACGCCGCCGAAAATGGGCTTGCGCGCGCACACCCCAGGCGCGCACGAAGTAGTAATTCAGCCCCGCTCCAATCAGGGAACTGGCAATCGGGATCAGGCGCCCCGCCCACTTCTCCACCACTTCCCCGCTGGCCTGCGCCGCAATACGCTGGATGACTTTTGGCACAAATCGGTTGACCACTTCTTTTTCCAGCAGCTCGCGGCTGATGTCCACCCCAGCGGCGCTGGCCGCGGCAATCCAGAGTTCCGCGGTTTCCTCGTCGGTGTTGTACTCGAAACCGTACAGCAGGCTCAGCTTCTGAATGGTACGCAGAGTGATGCCGGCTAGAATGCTGAGGTCAGGAACCATGGTGACGATCCCGCCCAGACCCAGCCCCGCACCTTCCGCCGCCGCCATCTTCATTCCGCCGCGAATCACGCGGAGGGCCAGATCGTCGAGCAGACCGATTTCTACCGAGTACACCCCCTGGAAGCTGGTGATCGGCAACCCGTAGGCAGCCCGCAGTTGCAGCAGAAAATTGGGAGGATTGACTCGGACCGTCTGATAGGCGCGCTGGAAGCCCCGAACAATGGCACCCTCGACCCGCCGCCCCAGCCAGGATTTGTAAATCGCCGCAGGCATCTATGACAACCTTAAACCAGAGCGGGTGTAGCAGGAAAGGCACTTCTCGGCTCTCAGTTCTCGGTTGGGCTTTCGTCGCTCGGTACTGGGTACTAGGTACTGGGTACTAGCTGTGTGCTAGCATCAAGAGTCCCCAATGCCAACTGGAAAACTGCATATCGTGCCCTTGGGCGGTCTGGGCGAGTTCGGAATGAACTGCATGGCCGTGCGCTGGGGCGATGACATCATTGTCGTCGACGCTGGCTTGATGTTTCCCGAGGCCGAACTGCTCGGCGTGGACATTGTCGTCCCCGACATCTCTTATCTCATCGAAAACCGTCAAAAGGTGAAGGCCATCGTCCTCACCCATGGCCACGAAGACCACATCGGCGCGCTCCCCTGGATACTTTCTGAACTCAATGTCCCGGTGTGGGGCACGGAGTTCACCCTGGCCTATGTGGAAGACAAACTGGAAGAGCACGGCCTGCTCGACGACGCCGACCTGCGCGAGATCCGGCCCGGAGAGCGGTTCAAAATTGGGCCGTTCACCATTCATCCCATCCAGGTTACGCACAGCCTGGTGGATTGCGTGGCACTCGCGATCCACACGCCGGTGGGGGTCGTCATGCATACCGGCGACTTCAAGGTGGACCCGACACCCACCGACAACAAGCTGTTCGACCTGCACGCCTTTGCCGAATACGGCAAGGAGGGCGTGCTGGCGCTGTTCCAGGATTCCACCAACGTCGAGCGCAAGGGCTACACGCCCAGCGAACGGGCGGTGCGGCGGAAATTTGATGAGGTCTTCGCGCGCACCCAGCGGCGATTGTTCATTTCGTGCTTCTCGTCTTCGATTCATCGCATCAAGCTGACCGTTGACTTGGCCTTTGAACACGGCCGCAAAGTTGCCTTCATCGGACGCTCGATGAACAGTTCGGCGGAGATTGCCGAAGACCTCGGCTATATCGAGATTCCCGAGGGGCTGCTGATCCATCCCGGTGAGATGAAGAACTATCCGCCGGAAAAAGTCTGCGTACTGATCAGCGGCACCCAGGGTGAGCCCATGTCGGCGCTGTCGCGCGCCGCGGTGGACAACCATAAACATGCCAAGATCGAGAAGGGCGACACGGTTGTGCTCTCGTCGCGCATTATCCCGGGGAACGAAAAAGCAATTTACCGGATGATCGATCACCTTTTCCGGCGCGAGGCGCACGTGATTTACGAAGACGGCTCGTCGCCGCCGGTGCACGTGAGCGGACACGCCAGCCAGGAAGAATTGAAACTCATCATCAATCTGGTGAAGCCGAAGTATTTCATTCCCATTCACGGCGAGTACCGGCAATTGAAGCTGCACGCCGAACTGGCGCAGTCCATGCACGGCTCGGTGGGCAACGTCATCCTGCTGGAGAGCGGCGACATCCTCGAGTTCGACGAACTGGGCACGCGCAAGGTGGGACGCGTCAACGTAGGCCGCGTCTGCATTGATTCCGGCTCGCGTACCGACGTGGTCGAGGACCTGATCATCAAAGACCGGCGGCACCTGAGCGAAGACGGCATCGTGCTGCCCATTATCGCCATCAACAAGCTGTCGGGCCGGGTAGAAACTTCGCCGGAAATCGTCACCCGCGGCTTTGCGCCCGGGGAAGACGGCTTCATGGACGGCGCCCGCCAGATCGTCACCCAGACCCTGGAGCTGTCGAGCGAAGAAGAGAAGGCTGACTACGGCGTGATCAAGGAGAAGATCCGAGCGGACCTGAAGCGCTACATCTCGAAGCAAACCCAGAAGCGCCCGCTGATTATGCCGGTGATTTTGGAGATCTGACCCGCCGAGCTGTGGATTCGTCGTGGTCAAGCCGTCCTACCCAACGCCGCTGCAGGCCCGGAGGGCCTAAATAGTACAGCCCCGGGCGTAAGCCTGGGGTAGCAGTTCCCAGGAAAGCGAGTCCCGTAGGGACGACAGAAACCTCGAAACGGACCAGGAGCCTCCCATCGTCACCCTCGACGACATCTGCCAAGCCCAAGCCCGCCTCCGTGGTGTAGCCGTGCGCACTTCCCTTCTCGAATCGAATATCCATGGCGACGACCGCAAGCTCTACCTCAAGCCGGAGAACCTTCAGCCCATCGGCGCCTTCAAGCTACGGGGCGCATACAACAAAATCGCTTCGCTTACCGACGAGGAGCGCCGCCATGGCGTGATCTCCTATTCCAGCGGGAACCACGCCCAGGGCGTGGCGTATGCGGCGCGCGCGTTGGGCGTCAAGTCGATCATCGTGATGCCCAACAACGCCCCCACGATCAAGCGCGAGGCTACGGCCTCCCTGGGTGCAGAGATCGTGCTGGTGGGCCCGGGCAGCGACGAACGCAAGACCAAAGCCGAAGAACTGGCGGCGCAGTACGGATACCTTATCGTGCCTCCCTACAACGACGAAAAAATCATCGCCGGCCAAGGCACCATGGGCCTGGAAATTCTTGAAGACCTGCCCAAGGTGGAAACCGTGCTGGTGCCGGTGGGTGGCGGAGGCATGATCAGCGGCATTGCTGCCGCGATCAAGCTGAGCAAGCCGTCGGTCAAAGTGATCGGCGTAGAGCCAGCGCTGGCCGCGGACGCCCAGGCTAGCTTGCGGGCCGGCAAGATTGTTCAGTTCGCCGCTGAAGAGGTGACCCGCACCTTGGCTGACGGACTGCGAACGCAAAGCATCGGCCCCATCAATTTCGAACACATCCTCAAGTACGTGGACGACATCGTCACCGTCAGCGAAGACGAGATTCGCGAGGCCATGCGGCGGTTGGCGCAAGATCCGAAAACGGTGGCCGAACCCAGCGGATCGGTCGCGGTGGCCGGATTCCTCTTCCATCGCGATCAGTTACCCAAAACGAAGTGGAACGTGGCAGTGATTAGCGGGGGAAACATCGAGCCGCAGATGCTGGCGGAGATGAGGCCGTAGCGCCGGCGTCCCGCCGGCCACTTGCCTGCTGGTTACGGGTCACCTTCCCCGTTCCCCGGTGTAGAATCTTTAGTTCCGCTTTCATCCCTCAACTTCGAGGTGCAATCCATGTTTCCTGCGATGCGGCGGCTTCTCGCCGCCACTCTCCTGTCTCTTCTCCTGATCACCGGGGCATTCGCCCAAGTTGCCAAAACCGACCAGCCCCCCAAGTTCTTCCCTTACGCGGTCCAGACCAAGACCCTGCCCAGCGGGCTGATCATCCTCGTGATTCCCACACCTGAGTTCAAAGACATGGTCACGTACTCGACTGCGGTCTTTGCTGGCTCGGGCAAGGAAACGGAAAAGGGCAAGACCGGGCTGGCCCACTTGTTCGAGCACATCATGTTCCGCCATGAGTACGGCGGCAAGCCGGGCGGCTACGACGAGGCCATCCGCCGCATGGGCGTGCACAACAATGCGTGGACAGATTACGATCTGACGTTTTACCACCCCACCACTTTCTCGCAGAACCTGATCGGCCCCATTCCCCGTCCCGGTGGGCCAGTTCCCGGTCTCATTGAATTGGAATCTTCCCGTTTCAAGAACCTTACCCTCGACCGCAAGACTTTCGAAGTGGAAGCCGGGGCGGTGCTGGGTGAGTACCGCAGAGTGTTCTCCGATCCGGCGGAGAAGATGGTGGAGGATTTCTCACCGGTGGCTTTTCCGAACCATCCTTACGGCCACACCGTGATCGGTTATCGCGACGACGTGGAGAACATGCCCAATGCCTGGGATTCGGCCTGGGAGTTCTATCACAACTATTATGCCCCCAATGGCGTGGCGGTCATCGCGGTGGGCGATGTCGATCCGGCAACGATTTTTGCGGAGGCCGAGAAAAGATACGCCGACTGGAAGCCCTCGCATCTGCCGCAAATTCCAGCCGAGCAAGCACCCGACGGGCCCAAGCAGGTGCACGTCAAGTGGGAGGCGGATGTCTCGCCCCAGCTCATCGTCGGTTATCACACGCCGGCCATGAAGCCGGGCAGCAAGGAGACCGCCGTCACTCAAATTCTGGGGGAACTGCTGGCCTCGCGCTCCGCGCCATTGTTCCAGAAGTTGCGTTACCAGAAGCAGACCGTGACCAGTTTCGGCGTCGCGGGCGGCACCGAGTTTCTGGAAGCCACCGATCCCCACCTGCTCCTGCTCGACTCTGAGATGATCCTGGAGCGCTTCCGTAAGGACGGCAATAAGTATGTGGACGACGTGCAGAACGATGTGATCAGCGGTGTCGAAGACCTCAAGCAGTTCTCCCAGCAGCCCAAGGCAGCCGAAACCCTGCGCGTAATCAAGAGCAAAGTGCGCAACGATTTTCTCGCTAATCTGGACTCGACCGGCAGTATTGCGCAGGCGTTTGCGTGGTACTACCGCTTTGACCGCGATCCCCGGGCCATCGACAGCCTGATGCAGGCCATCGACTCGCTGACCCCCAAGGATGTGGACGCGTATGCGGCCAACTACTTCACGCCGCAGCGGCGAATCGTAACCACGCTATGGCACGACCAGGACAGCGCCGCCGGCGCGCAGGAGGCGAAGTGATGAAAAACCAGTCTTCAGTCGTCGGTCGCCGGTCCTCAGCCATACTGATTGCGTTCATTCTCTTCTCACTTCTGTTGCCGGCACAGACCAGCAAGGGAAAAGCAGAACCAGTTCACGTGTTTGGGCCGAACCTGGTCACACTTCCCTCTTCGTCGTCGCTGTACCAGATTCAGATCATGGTGCGGACGGGTTCGGCGGATGATCCCGTGGGCAAGGAAGGCACTGCCAGCCTGGTGGCGCGCGCGCTGATCGAAGGCGGCTTTGGCGATCCCAAGAATCCGATCACCAAGGAAAAGCTGGCGGACACCACGCGTCCCTGGGGCGATGCCGCCACCCCCCAGGTCCTGGTGGACAAACAGGCGACGACCTTTTCGGTCATTGTTCCCCGTGACGCCTACCCCGAGTTCGTCGCGCGGGTGCTGAAGCCGATGTTCACTCAGCCGCTATGGATGCAGGCGGAACTGGACCGGCTGCGGCGTGAGGCTTTGGCTGGCATCCAGTCAGGCCTGCGCTTTGAGGACGAGGAGTCCCTGGGACTGGCGGCGCTGGACAACTGGGTGATTCCGGGCCTGGGGCTTGATCACCTCACCGCGGGCACGGTGAAGGGCCTGGGGGCGATCACCCGCGATGATCTGGCTGGTTTCTACAAGAGGTACTACCAGCGCGGGAACATGTCCGTGTCCACCAGCATCAACGACCAAAACCATCTGGCTACGCTGATGGAAGCTTTGCCCGAGGGCGAGCGGTTTGCGCGGCCGATGTCCCTGGTTCGGGTGACACCGGAGCCCGGCCGTCACGTACTCATCATCACCCAGCCCAACGCCATCGCCACCGGACTGCACGTCGGATTTCCGATCCCGCTCACTCGATCCAGCGAGGACTACTGGCCGTTGTTCGTAGGGAATGTCTTCCTGGGCTTGCACCGCGACGATTTTGGCCGGCTCTACGGCGAAATTCGCGAGGAGCGCGGGTACAACTACGGCGACTATTCGTACATCGAATATCTGTACGGACGGCCATTTTTCCTGTTTCCGCCGCCGACCACACCGCGCACGCAGGAGTACTTCAGCATGTGGATCCGGCCGGTAGGCCACCAGTACACGCACTTCATCCTGAAGGCGATGACCGCGGAACTGGACCGCTTCGTCAAGGAAGGGCTCACGCCCGAGCAGGTGGCGGAAGCCAAGATCAAGGCCCGCACCTTGTACTTGAACTACGCCGAGAGTCTGTCACGGCAGGTGGGTTACCGGCTGGACGATATGTTCTACGGCACCAAGGACAACGGCTATCTGCAGCAGATGCTAGCCAGGATTGATGCGGTCACTCCCGAGCAGGTCAATGCGGCCATCAAGAAGTACCTGCAGGTGGAGAACCTGAAGTACGTGATTGTGACCAATGAAAGCCTGGGAGACAAATTGGCCGACGACATCGCCAGCGGAAGCAACGTGACTCCCAAGACGCTGGCCGAGTATCACGTATCCGAGCCGATACCGCCCGAGAAGCAGCAGATGCTGCAGCAGGATGAGCAGTGGAAGGCGTATCCGCTGAACATTCCGCGCAGCAACATCCAGGTGGTGAAGGCGGCCGATATGTTCGAGAGTGGCCCGGCAGAGCCCGGTCACTAAGTGTTTTTTGTCATTCCGAGCGCAGCGAGGAATCCCTATTCCCGCCACACATGTTGGCGGAGTGGAGTGCTTGGCTTCGCACGATCATCCCAGGGTTCAGCGTGTATTGTGTGAAATCCCAGAAGAGCTCAAATGCGTTGCTGGTTGCGCTGTTGCTCAGTTGCAGCATGAGTGCGTTTGCCGCCGAGCGCGCCACCACCGTGCGAGTGGCCTCGGTCTACCTCACGCCCGACAACACCTCCGCCAAGCTGGCCGATCTCGACCGCGGACGTGAAGTGATCATCCTGGAGACCAGCCGGGACTGGCTGCACGTCGAGGCCAATCTCACGGAAGAGCGCACCGTCACCGGATGGATGCTCGAGAAAGGAGTGGTGCGGCCCTCCACCCCGAACGGCGACAAGATCCTCTTCGGGGAGGCGGTGGACTCCGAGGATCAGGCCAGCCAGAGGCACGGGCGAAGGGGTGCCGCGCAGGATGCCTTGTATCTCTACTACCGGGTGGCCGAGGAGTTCCCCAACTCGCCGCTGGCCGGAGAAGGCATGTACCGCTCCGCCGACATCCGCTGGCAGATCGAAAAGGCCGACGTCATGTCGCGCCCGTCGGCCAAGGAGCAGGACGCCTACCTGCGCGTGGGCATGAACGAAGAGTTCATGAAAGAAGTCATGAAGAAGTTCTCGGGCACCAAGTGGGCCGATCTGGCCGCGTTCCACCTCATCGATAACAAGCTCTGCGGCGATTGGCAGGGCGCCTCCAAATGTCCGGAGAAGGAAGCGGACATCTACGAAAAATACGCGCGGGAGCGTCCCCAATCTCCGTCTACGCCGGAGGCGCTCTACGACGCGGCCTGGCGCCGTTCGGCGCTGATCGAAATCTACAAACAGGAAGACCAGGTAAAAAAGTCGGAAGAGTCCAAAGCCAAAGCCATGGCTCTGGCGCAGAGCGTCGCGACCCAATATCCGCAAACCGACTGGGGTGCGCGCGCGCACCGGCTTCTCTACCTGATGCAGCACGGCATCCCGACCTACGGGAACGCACAGGAATGAACCGGCACGGGCGAGGACGCCCGCGCTCCACCTCCCGTAAGAAGTCTCTCCGAACCAAAATCGCAAGCATGCCGGCCGCTGATTTCTGCGATACTCTCTCCACTCACCCTCTGGAGGCAGTTTGAACGACTACCTGCTGTCTGTGGTCCTCGGGATCATCGAGGGCTTGACTGAATTCATTCCCGTCAGTTCCACGGCGCATCTGCGGATCTCGGAACTGCTGTTTCACATCAGCTTGGCCGATGGCTACTGGAAGATGTACAGCATCGTGATCCAGCTAGGCGCCATTCTCTGTCTGCCCATCTACTTCCGTTCCCGCATCGCCAGGTTCCTTTCTACATTCCCCGGCGGCGAGGGTGGCGACCGCAACCTGCTGACCCATCCTTTGAGTCTGACCATGATCGCGTTTGTGGTGACCGCTCTCCCCGCGTTCCTGCTGACCAAGGTGATCGGCAAGCACCTGGAGAGCCTGTACATCATGGGAGGCTCGCTGTTGGTGGGCGGCATTGTGATGTGGATTGTGGATGCCATCAATGCACCGGCCGAAACCGCCGGACCGGAGGCGCCGGCAAGCCGCATCCATACCTGGAAGATGGAGGCCATGAGTCTCGGGCAAGCCATCTGGATTGGCGCCTGCCAGATTCTGTCGGCGGTCTTTCCCGGGACCTCGCGCTCCATGTCCACCATTGCGGCCGGTCAGTTGGCCGGCATGTCGCGGGCGTCCGCACTGGAGTTTTCGTTCTTCCTGTCGATTCCGACCATGGTGATGGCCACGGGATACGATCTGTTCAAGTCGCTGCGGGGAAAAGGCGAGAACCCCATCGGAGTCTCGCAAATCGATCCCCACGGATGGGTGATTCTGGCCATTGGATTCATTGTGTCATTTATTGTGGCCTACGGTTCGGTGGCCTGGTTCATGGCCTATGTCCGCCGCCGCGGGTTTGCCCCGTTCGCGGTCTATCGGATCATCGTGGGAGTCCTGGTGCTGGCGTTCATCGCCAAGTAGCGCCGGCGTCCCGCCGGCTGTCGTGGGGGCGCCCCGCCCCCACATCCGCTACCGGTCCGCCAAGCCCAGATCGCGAAAACGCGCCTTTGTGACCTCCCCAAAAAGCCTGAGAACTAACTCGATACTGCCCCACATTTTCCCTCATTGTAAGGTCGCCGAGTTCTTGTCATAATTGTCTGGCTCTGGCCTCGTTCTGGCGTCGCAGGGATGGGTATCCCCCTTGCGGCACGCATACGCCACCATGAGGTACCTCTCACAGATCTTTGCCCCGACCAACAACCGCCGGCTCAACGAGCTGATCGGCTTTCTGTTGTGCGTCTCCGCGCTCCTCCTCGCCCTCGCGCTGGTTTCGTATTCTCCACTGGATCCTTCGCTCAACAGCGCCTCGGTGCTGACCGGCTCGCGGGTCGCGCGCAACTGGGTGGGCGTGGTCGGAGCTTTAATCGCTGACCTGATGCTGCAAGGTTTCGGGTTGGGAGCGTTTCTGCTGCCCATCTTCCCCGCCGTGTTGGGGATGCGCTGGTTTCGTTCGCGCAAGATCGCGTCCCCTGTGGCCAAGTCACTGGGCGCCATCTGGCTGGTGATCTTTGTCCCTGCCCTGCTCGCGCTCTTGCCCGGACACCTGCGTTGGTTGCACGCCGTCCCCATTGAAGGCCTGTTGGGGCGGATCGTCGGGGACGTATTGATCCATTACTTCAACCTCGCGGGCGCATATATCGTCTGTGCCAGCACTCTGGCCGTGGCGTTGTATCTATCTACCGCCTTCTCCTTCGCGGCTCTGCAAGTTTGGGCGCCCACGCGTTTTGCGTTTGCCATTGCCCTCTGGGATCGGTGGAAGGACTGGCAGGAGGAGCGGGCCAGGAGGAGGGCGCAGCAGGATCTGGAGAAACGTCGAGCCGCCAAACCGATCGTCACGACTCAGTTGGTGCCGGCTCGACCGGCGGTTCCCCAGCCGTCGCGTCCCGCGGAGCCTGTGCGCACGGGAATTGAGCGGATGACGGCCGAGGAACTGGGCGAAGCACCTCCACACCACCCCGGTCCCGAGCCGCAGCCGGCCGCGATCGCTCCCGAGGTCACCGAACGCGCCGACAGCGGCCAAAAGGCCAAGACCACCATGCCCCGCATCGCTGGCGGCTACAAGCTGCCCCCCAGCAGCCTGCTGCACCGTCCCGACGGGCAACAGGCCATCGATGCCGACGAACTCAAGCTCCTGGCCCAGGTGCTCACCGACAAGTACGCCGAGTTCGACGTGCACGGGCAGGTCACGCAGATTAACCCTGGCCCGGTGGTCACCACCTTCGAGTTCAAGCCTGAGGCCGGCATCAAGTACAGCCGCATCACCAACCTGACTGATGACCTTTGCCTCGCCCTGAAGGCGGAGAGCATCTTGATCGAGCGCATGGCCGGGAAGTCCACGGTGGGCATCCAGGTGCCGAACCGTGAGCGGGAGATCATCTGGCTGCGCGAGAACCTGGAGTCTCCCGAGTTCATCGGCTCAAAATCGAAGCTTACCCTCGCCCTCGGCAAAGACATCAACGGCCGCATCGTCACCGCCGACTTGAACGGCATGCCCCACCTGCTGATCGCCGGCTCGACCGGAACTGGCAAGAGCGTGGCCATCAACGCCATGATCATGTCCATGCTGTATAAGGCGACGCCGGATCAAGTGCGGCTGGTGTTGGTCGATCCCAAGCGCCTGGAACTGGGCGTCTACGAAGGCGTGCCCCACCTCTACACCCCCATCATTACCGAGCCCAAGCTGGCAGCGATTGCGCTGCGCAACGCGGTGCGGGAGATGGAGCGGCGCTTGAAGCTGCTGGCGGAGAAGGGTGTACGCAACATCGACCAGTACAACAAGCTGTTCGATGAGGAGTCCACGCGCAGCCTGTTTGGCGACGATTCCGAAGACCGGCCCCTGCCTTACATTGTCATCATCATTGACGAGTTGGCTGACCTGATGATGCTGGATCAAGGCAACGTGGAAGAATCGGTGACCCGCCTCGCGCAGATGGCGCGCGCGGTCGGCATCCACCTGGTCTTGGCCACCCAGCGGCCTTCGGTGGACGTTATTACCGGCCTGATCAAGGCCAATTTCCCGGCCCGTATGTCGTTCCGCGTAGCGACCAAGGTGGACTCGCGCACCATTCTCGACGCCAACGGCGCGGAAGCTCTGCTGGGACGCGGTGACATGCTCTACCTGCCATCGGGTTCGGCTCGCGTGCACCGTCTGCACGCGCCCTTGGTCACAGAAAAAGAGATTGCCGCCGTGGTCGAGTTCTGGCGCTCCCAGGGCACTGCCGAGTACGAAGAGAAATTCCTGGAGCCGCCGAAGGAAGAACGCTCCATGGGCGAACCGGGGTCAGAGGACGACGGGGACGAAGCCGAGAACGACCCGCTCTATGGCGATGCCGTGCGCCTCGTCGTGGAGTTCGGCAAGGCTTCCACTTCCCTGTTGCAGCGCCGCCTGCGTATCGGCTACGGTCGCGCCGCCCACTTGATTGACCTCATGGAGCGTGATGGGATCGTGGGCGCCGCCGATGGCCCCAAACCGCGCGAAGTGCTCAAGCGGCCGGATTGGCTCTCCGAAGTGGAAGAGTCGATGCGGTAGGTAAAAGGATCAGGGGTCAGTAATCATCAGTCAGTGTGCCATGCTCCCGGCAACTGACTCCTGACTACTGACCCCTGACTATTCCTGCTAGAAGCGGAACAGAACGCCGGTCGAAACGCGGGCGTTGTTCTTGTCTGTGAAACCAACAAAGCGGGTAATCAACCAGTCGGCTTGCACCAGCCGCATCGCCAACCGACCGCTTCCCACGTCCACGCCGCCGCCGAAGAGCATGACGAAACCGTTATCGCTGAAGCCGCCGGCCGACGCGTGTGCGCCTCCGAACAGGGCGTGCGCAAACGGAGCAATCCTGCCTTTGTGGGAGGAGATGACTGGGCCCCCGGTAAACGTCGTGAAATGCAGGCCCGACTTGTAGGCACCGCTGAAATCGCCGGTGACGCCGAACCAGTTATTGAAGTACATGCTGGCCGAGCCGTTCCACCCGTTCCCATTGGTGGACGGATCCAGGTGGGTAAACTGGTAGCCGCCAAAGACTTCGGGTCTGAGCGTTTCTTGCGCGGCCACCACGAACGAAAACAAGCAGACGAACAGGGCAATGCCAATGAACTTTCGCATCATTTCAACTCCTTGCTGGAATTCGCACCTTGTGCCTGCACATCACGGCGTTTATGGTTCGGCTCCTCGATTGGACAGGGCTTTCCTCCTTCGGGAGCCGTCAGGTGCTCGATTGATAGTCGAATTCATTGTCGCAAGGCCGGCAAGTAACTGAAGCCAAGCACAATTGCCCTTTAGTAACTGCCCAGCTTTGCGGTTTTCTCGAGCGGCCAGCGCACACCCGTTTCCACAGCAACGCCTGGGTTGCTGAGAATCGCAACAGCAGGAAGTCGCTTGTATTCAATACGTAACAGGCGTTTAGAGGTGTTCAGCCCGACGCCGGTCACCACTCGAAGTGACTCACATCACAGCACTTACATCCCACGAAAGTTGAAACTTGCATCAGCTAGTGCAAGGAACTGCTGAGATTCTTTACAGGCCCTACTAACGGGAGGTTTGCCGATGGCCAATTTCGCAACACTCAGCACGCAGGGCGGGAAGGGCCACGGCGCTCATAAGTTCGTAAAAACTCAAACCGAGAGGAAAGCAATTATGAAGACGTCGAAGCTTGCCATGTTGGTTCTGACGATCGCGGTAGCCCTGTTTATCCTGCTCCCCAGCTTGTCCTGGGCGGGAGATGACGGTGCAACCCTTTTTAAGACGAAGTGCGCAGCTTGCCACGGGGTGGATGGCGCGGGCAAGCCGGCCGCCAAGATCCCTAGCCTGGTTTCCGATGAAGCCAAGAAGATGTCGGATGCTGATCTGGCCAAGGCGGTAACGGAGAAGCCCAAGCATGCCGGAATCGCCAAGAGCCTAACGCCTGACCAGGTAAAGATGGTGGTCAGCTACATTCGCAGCATCCAGAAGTAGATTGGCTGTTGCCTTCTGCGCACCGGCACTGCCTGTGGAGAACCTGTCCGCAGTGGCCGGGGAAAGCGTGAGGGTGTGTCATGAAGCCAGCCGCCGCAATTGGGCGCATCGAACGGAGAACCCGCCGATCGGTAGCCTCTCGGGAGGCGCCGCCCCTGTTCGCTTGCAGCGCCGCAACAGCCCGCCCGGGTCCTGATTCCCTCGGACCCGGGCTTTTCTTCTTAGCCGGTCCTCCCAAGACGGAGCGGAAATCCTGCCTCGGAATGACCAGGAGACTACTGACATGAGTAAGGCGCTGCTGTACGACGCGACCATGTGCATCGGCTGCAAGCAGTGTGAGCAGGCGTGCGCCACGCAGAACAAGCTTTCTTACGACGACGCCATCGCCGCCGAAGAGCGGCAGTCGGACCACAAGTACACGGTCGTGCTCACCAAGAGCGACAAGTTCATGCGCCGCTTGTGTATGAACTGCCAGGAACCCGCTTGCGCCTCGGTCTGCCCGGTAGGGGCGCTGCGCAAGACCGCGGCCGGTCCCGTCACCTACGACGAGAACCGCTGCATGGGTTGCCGTTACTGCATGGTGGCCTGCCCCTTCGGAGTTCCCAAGTACGAGTGGAACAAAGTCCTGCCCAAGGTGCAGAAGTGCACCATGTGCCCGGACCGTGTGGCGGCCGGCAAGCCAACTGCTTGCGCCGAGATCTGCCCCACCGGCGCCACCAAGTTCGGAGAGCGCGATGACCTGATCAACGAGGCCCAGCAGCGCATCCGGGAAAACCCTGGCCAGTACGTGAACCACATCTATGGTTTGACTGAAGTGGGTGGAACTTCGGTTTTGCTCCTCTCCAGCGTGCCCTTCGAAGAGTTCGGCTATCGGACCGATCTGTCCAAGGATCCGCTGCCCATCCTCACGTACCGAGTGCTCTCGCGCATTCCCGATTTCGTGCCCCTGGGCGGAATGCTCCTGGGAGGCGTGTGGTGGATTACCCACCGCCGTGAAGAAGTGGCTGCAGCTGAAGGCCAGCACCCGAAGGGCGACACAAAAGACCAGCAAGAGAGGAAGCCATGAAGATCAAGCTCACTTTCTGGAAGTTGGTGTTCCTGTTCCTGATGGCGGCGGGCTTTTACGCCACCGTAGTCCGCTTCACCGAAGGCCTGGGGCCTTCCACCAACCTCAGCGATCAGTTCCCCTGGGGCATCTGGATTGGCTTTGACGTGCTGTGCGGCGTAATGCTGGCGGCCGGCGGATTCACCCTCACCGCCGCGGTGCACATCTTCAACATCAAGCGGCTGCGCCCCATCGTGCGACCCACCATCCTGACCGCGTTCCTCGGATACGTCTTGGTCTGCGTGGCGCTGATGTTTGACCTGGGACGGCCCTACCGCATCTGGCATCCGCTCATCATGCGCAACCCGCACTCCGTGATGTTTGAGGTGGCTTACTGCGTGATGCTCTACACCACGGTGCTGTCGCTCGAATTTGCCCCCATTGTGCTGGAGCGCTTTAATCTTCAGAAGCCCATCAAGATCATCCGCGGGATTCTGATTCCGCTGGTGATCGGTGGCGTGATTCTCTCCACCCTCCACCAATCCTCGCTGGGCACTCTGTATCTGATCATGCCGGAGAAGCTGCATCCCTTCTGGTACAGCCCATTGCTGCCGGTCTTCTTCTTTATCTCGGCCATCGCCGTGGGATTGGCCATGACCATCTTTGAGTCGTCCATGAGTTCCAAGCACTTCGGCCGGCAACTGGAACTTCCGATCCTCCAGGAACTGGGGCGCGTGCTGGTGGTAGTGCTGTCGGTGTACGGCGTGCTGCGATTCGAAGACCTGCTGCACCGGGGCATGCTCAAGCTCACCCTGCAGCCCGGTTACGAGATGTACTTGTTCTGGCTGGAAATCATGCTTAGCCTGATCTTCCCGCTGCTGCTGCTTTCGCAACGAAAAGTGCGCATGAGTGCCGGCGGATTGTACGTGGCCGCGGTCCTGGTCGTGCTGGGCTTCATCACCAATCGCCTGAACGTGAGCATTACCGGCCTGGAATCCGCCGCCGGCATGCATTACGTCCCCAAGTGGACAGAGATCGCTGTGACCGGCGCCATCATCGCCGCTGGCTTTGCCCTGTTTGGATTGGCGGAGAAATACCTGCCCATCTTCCCTGCCGAGGAGCCGCACCGCGTCGTCGAAAGGCAGCGGGCCATGGCTGCCCAGGTGTTGGAACATGCCGGAGACTGAGCCAACTCGAGGCCGTTGGAAGCGCCTCACCAGCAGTCTGAGTGCGAAGCTGATCACACTGTTGCTGGTGGTCATGATCGGAATCTTCGGCCTTCTCGGCTACCTGAACATCCGCCTGCACCGTCAGCATCTGGAAGCTTCGGTGCTGGGAAGCGCCGAGCGGGTCAGCGACGTCATCAAGCGCAGCACCACCTACTACATGCTGCGCAATGACCGCGACGGCCTCTACCAAATGATGCAAACCATCGCCGACGAGCCAGGCATGGTGAAGGTCCGCATCTTTGACAAGGATGGCCGGGTCAGCTACTCCACCGATTCAGCCGAAGTCAGTCACGTCGTGGACAAGGGAGCTGAGGCCTGCTACGGCTGCCACGCGCAATCGCAGCCGCTGGCGCGTCTGAACCGTCCCGACCGCTTCCGCATTTACCGCAACGGCGGAGGACACCGCGTACTGGGCATCATCACGCCTATCGAGAACCAGCCTGCGTGCTCGAATGCGGCCTGCCACGCGCATCCTGCCAGCCAGCAAATTCTGGGGGTGCTGGACACCAACATTTCCCTGGCCAAGGCCGATGAGCAACTCGCCACCGGTAGCCTCAGCATGCTCGTCTACACCGCCGGGGCCATGCTGATTGTCGCATTCCTCAGCTGGCTGTTTGTCTGGCGCGTGGTGGGAGAACCCATCAAGGCGCTCAAGAGCGGCACCGAACGCCTGTCGCAGGGAGATCTCGGGTACCAGTTGGAAGTGCAGTCTCACGACGAGGTGGGCGATCTGGCGCAGTCGTTCAACACCATGAGCCTGCAGTTGCGCGCCGCCAATGAGGAAATCGTCGCCTGGGCCAGGACGCTCGAAGATCGCGTGGACCAGAAGACCCGCGAACTGAAGCGTGCCCACGATCACGTGCTGCATGTGGAGAAGATGGCTTCCATCGGCAAGATGGCAGCCGTCGTTGCACATGAGATCAATAACCCGCTTTCCGGCATCCTGACCTACGCCAAGCTGCTGCGCAAGTGGCTGGACCGCGGCGAGACCGAAGGCGACAAGCATGAGGAGGCGATGCAGTGTCTGGAGTTGATCGCCGGGGAAAGCCGCCGTTGCGGTGACTTGGTCAAGAATCTGCTGACTTTCTCGCGTACCGCGCCCATGAATGTGGAGGCCACCGACCTGAACGCGGTCATGGATCGCAGCGTGCGCCTGGTGCAGCACCAGTTGGAACTGAACGGAATCCAGTTGCAGCTCGACCTGGCGAATGACCTGCCCCGCGTGCAGTGCGACCCCGCACAGATCGAGCAAGTGGTGTTGGCCCTGATCATGAACTCCATTGATGCCATGCCCCGCGGCGGCAACCTGTGGCTGCGCACCCGTATGAACGACTCCCGCGATGAGGTCGAGATCCAGGTGCGGGACGACGGCAGCGGCATTCCGCCAGATATTCTGCCGCAACTCTTCGAGCCCTTCCTGACCACCAAGGAAAGTGGCCACGGCGTGGGATTAGGGCTGGCCATCAGCCGGGGCATTATCGAACGCCACAACGGCCATATCGAAGTCCAGTCCGAAGCCGGAAAGGGCACGACTTTCACCATCACTCTACCGCTCGAAGCCGGCAGCCCGGTTGGCGCCGCCGGTGGCGCTACCACAGTTAGGAATGCGAGGTGATGAACTTGAGCGCACAAGGCAAGTTGCTGATCGTGGATGATGAACTCAGCGTGCGCGACTCTCTGGCCAAGTGGTTTCACGAGGAAGGCTACGAAGTCGGCAGCGCCGAGAGCGCCAATGAGGCTTTGACCCGCATGGCCGAAGGCCGCTGGGACGCCGCACTGGTGGATATCAAGATGCGCGGCACTGACGGTATCGAACTGCAGCGCCGCATGCACGAGATTGATCCCGAACTGGTGGTCATCATGATGACCGGATACGCCTCGGTCGAAACCGCCGTCACTGCGCTGAAAAACGGCGCCTATGACTACGTGACCAAGCCGCTCGATCCCGACGAGATCGCGCATCTGGTGAAGAAAGCCCTGGCCCACAAGCGGACCGAGAAAGAAAACGTGCTTCTGCGCGAGACCGTCGCCGAGGTAGCTCGTCCGGAAGAGATCGTCGGACAGAGCGCCGCTATGGCCAAGGTGTTCGACGCCATCGAAACCGTCGGCCCCACCGACGCGACCGTTCTGATCACCGGCGAGAGCGGCACCGGCAAGGAACTCGTCGCCCGCGCCATCCATCAAGCCAGCCCGCGTCGCTTCCATCCCCTCGTGGTAATTCACTGCGGAGCATTGACGGAAACTCTGCTGGAGAGCGAACTCTTCGGCCACGAGAAGGGCGCATTCACCGGCGCCCAGTACCGCAAGAAGGGGAAATTCGAAATCGCCGAAGGAGGCACGGTCTTCCTCGACGAGATCGGCGACATCAGCCTGAAAACCCAGACTGACCTGCTGCGGGTATTGCAGGAGCACGAAATCGTGCGGGTTGGAAGCAATCAGCCCATCAAGGTGGATTTCCGCTGTGTTGCGGCCACCAACAGAGACTTGGAGAAGCTGATCGAGGAAGGCAAGTTCCGTCCCGATCTTTTCTACCGCCTCAACGTGTTCCGCATCGAGCTGCCTCCCTTGCGCGACCGTCGCGATGACATCCCCGCGCTGGTCAACCATTTCGTGCACAAGTTCTCCCTGCAGATGAACAAGAAGATCACCCGCGTGTCACCAGAGGCCATGGACTTGCTGCAGCAGCAGCCCTGGGCCGGGAACATTCGAGAACTCGAAAACGCAGTCGAGCGCGCCATGGTAGTGGCCCAGGAACCGGAGATCAAAGAGCAAGACTTCGTGTTCAAGAGCACGGTCCCCAACGGAGGTCCGAAGAGTCTGGATGAGATGGAGAAAGCCCACATCCTGCACGTGCTGGAGTCGTGTAGTTGGAACCAGACCCGGGCGGCAGAAATTCTCGACATCGACCGGGTCACCCTGCATCACAAGTTGAAGAAATACGGCTGGAGCAAACCGACCGTTGAGACTCGATGAAGCACCTACAGCTGTTGCCGATCGGGAAACTCGATGGCGGGTTGCTCATGGATCTGGCTCCCGCCATGGCGGACACGTTTCGCGTGCCCTGCGAGATCCTTACCCGTCCTCTTGATCCCGAGTTCGCCTTCCATGGTGAGCGGCAACAGTACCACTCGTCCGAGATTCTGCATCGCATGCAGAACTTCCTGGCCCCCAACTCCTGGCGCGTGCTGGGAGTGGCTGCTGTGGATCTCTACATCCCCATCCTGACCTTTGTTTTCGGCGAAGCCCAGGTGGGCGGCCCCTGCGCCGTGGTTTCGCTGCACCGTTTGCGCCAGGAATTCTACGGACTCCCCGAAGACCAGGAGATTCTGCGATACCGCCTGATTAAGGAAGCCGTCCACGAGATCGGACACACCTTGGACCTCACCCACTGTGACGACTACCGCTGCGCCATGGCCCCTTCCCACGCAGTCGAGTGGATCGACCTGAAGGATAGCGCGCTGTGCGCCAGTTGCCAGAGCCAAATCCTCACCAGCTCCGACTAGCCCTCGCGTTTGCCGGCGAGAGACTCAAATCATCCTGGCGGGCGTGCCTACTCCTTCACCGACAAACCAGGATCGGCACTCATGGCCAAAGTCTGGCGAATCACCGTGTACTCGTAGTCCTGGCCGGGCTCGCCCAACACGGGAGGGCCAGAATCCACAGAACCTCCCGCCGTCACCAGGAAGTCATACTTCGCGTTGCCCTGATCGTCGACGAACGGAGTATCGTCGAAATGGATGGTGAACTCTTTTCCCAGCGACACCCAGCGAATCTGGTCCCCTATTTTCTTCCGCAGGTTCACCCATTCGTAGTCGGGATTGCAATTATCCCGAAGGCGCACTTTGAGAGTTTCACCCTTCACCTTACCGACGGTCTTGAGGCGTCTCTTTTTCTTGTGACTGCGCCCAGTTGTGCTTTTCATATTGCCTCCTTGCTGCTCAGCAGCCGGATTCGAACGTTCGTTCTGGCCCTTATCGATTCCTAGCGCCCTTGAAGCAATTGCTGAAAATGCGCTTCATTCTGCAAATGATCGAAGTCGGGCGTGCTGTTTACAAAACTCACTGGAACGCCCGCTGCCAACGCCTTCTTCAACCACTCCAGCGTGTGCTCGGTATCCCCGAGGTGGTTGTAAACCAGCGCGGCGCGAAGACACACGTCGGGGTCCTGGGGCGAAAGTGAGATTGCGCTTCGTAAGCTGACCAACGCCTCGTCCTCCTGGTCAGTCATCGCCAGGTAGGTTGCGCGATACGCCAATGTAGGCCCGTCCTTCGGATTCACCTTGAGTTTCTCGTCCGCGAGACGGATCGCTTCGCGATACGCTTCGCCAGCCTGTTGGCGTTTGCCCGGAGCCCAGTAATACGCATCTGCTAAATTGCCCCAAGTCAGCCAGCCGGTCTTGTCGATTTTCGCGGCCTCCTCGAAGTTGCGCACCGCCTCGCCGTACTTCCGCATCATGAAGTATGCGGTTCCCAAGTTCAGATACGGGTCCACGGTCGGGCGGATCGATACCGACTTCTCGAGCATGCCAATCGCGTCCTGGTATCGGGCCTGGGCGACGTATACTGCGCCCAGGTTGGAGTAGCCCCTGAAGTTGTCCGGCGACAAATTGATGACTTCCCGGAACATCCTGGCAGCATCGTCGTAACGGGCCTGGTTGAAGTAAAAAAAGCCCAGCGAATTGTATACAGCCCAGTATTGCGGCCGCAGGCTGATGGCCCGCCGGTAGGTTGCTTCCGCCTCGGCCGGCTTGTTCAGTTTTCTGTAGGCGTCGGCCAGGCCGCGAAAGGCGTCATCGCTGGTGGGATCAAGCGTGGTAGCTTTCTGGAACTGGGCTGCTGCCTTCTCATATTCGCCGGTGGCACGATACACCCTGCCCAGACAGGTGTAGCCATCGGCCAGACTGGGCGCCAAGGCCACGGCGTGATCGCAAGCGGATCTCCCTTCATTGATCAAGTCGCTGCCGCGCTGCCCTTCCTCATAGCCCCGCCAGTAGGCTTCACCCAGCGCGGCATACGCTTGCGCGTATTTGGAATCCAGCGTGAGCGCGCGATTGAACGCGGAGATGGCGCTGTCGATATTTTCCGGCTTGTGGTAGTCCAGCAGATATCCCCGCCCGCGGAGGTATTGATCGTGGGCCGAGGGGTTGTCCGTTCCGTGCGCCGCCAGCACCACGCGGTCGTTGCTCTTGATTTCCAGCCCCAGCATGTCGAGCACGCCGCCCACTACCCGGTCCTCCACGGCGAAGGCGTCGGCCGCGTTGGCATCAACGGTGTCAGCGTGGAGTTGCCGCCGGGTCCTGGCATCGACCAGGCTGTAGGTGACGCGTACCTGATTGCCTGACCCGTGCAGGCTTCCTTCCAGAACCAGATTCACTCCGAAGTTGTTCCGGGCCTGCTCCACGCTGGTCACGCCGTCGGCACGAATTTCGCTGGCGGGGACAACCTGCAAGGGGTAGCTCCCGGTGAGCTGAGTGAGCTTTGCTGTGACCGTCTGTGTCAGCCCGTCGCACAATGCTTTAGTCCCAGGATCATCCCCAGTCGGAGCAAACGGCAGCACGGCCAACTGGGAGGGAGCAGAACTGCCCAACCCCAGCCATTGCGGGATCGGCAGTTGCCTGTAAGCCACGATGGCAGCCAAAACCAGGGTCACGGCGATGTTGGCTGCAAGCCATTTTCTTGACTTGAACTTGCCGGACACGCCCCGCGGCAACGTGGGGGCAAGCTTGCTGGGGGTCAGCCCAGCCTGCACCAGGCGAAGATCGTGCAGCAGCTCGAGCGCGCTGGCGTAGCGCTGGCCCGCTTCCTTCGCCATAGCTTTACTGACCAACACTTCCAGCCCCTCGGGGACGCCGGAGTTGAAGATGCGGATCGGTGTGGGCGTTTCCTGGCGGATCCGGTCTGTCGTGGCCACGAAGCTGCTGGCCAGAAAAGGATGATGCCCGGTCAGCATTTCGTAAAACACCACTCCCAGCGAGAACACGTCGGCGCGGCCATCAGGAACTTTTTCCAGCAGGACTTCGGGCGACATATAGGCTGGGGTGCCGCCGACAGTGCCGGAGCGATCCACCGTGGAGCTCTGGTCGGAGCGGGGCAGGTGCTTGGCCACGCCGAAGTCCAGGATTTTTACCTGGCCGCTGGTGGTCAGCATAATGTTTTCGGGCTTGATGTCGCAGTGCACGATGCCGCGCTCATGCGCCGCCGCCAGCGCTTGGGCACATTGTGCGGCGACTTCGAAGAACTGCTCGAGCGACATGGGCCGCCGCAACCGTTGCCGCAGGTTCTCACCCTCGACGTACTCCATGACCAGGAACATCTCGCCCTGTTCTTCGAGCACGTCGTAGAGGGAGGCGACATGAGCATCGCTGAACCGCGAGGCGCGTTCGGCCTCCTGGAGGAAACGCAGCCGGTAGACGGCATCGTCACGCAGCCCCGGAGCCAGGCGCTTGACCGCGACCGTACGCTTCAGCTTGGTGTCCTCGGCGCGGTAGACCTCTCCCATCCCGCCCTTCCCCAGTCGCTCCCCGATGCGGAAGCGTCCCACCACCGCTCCGGAGATGGATTCCGGGGCTACCGCCGATTTCGCCGAGGCTGGGTGGAATTCCGCCATGCCAGGGTCTCAGGGAGAGATAAAGAAGCCACGACCGGAACAGGTTCTTGGTGCTGTGTTCCGGGCGGCCGCTTTGCGGCATCTTACTCCCGGGCTGTAGCGCGAGCAAATGGTGGCAGATGGCGCTATTCGATGACCGATTTCATGCAAAACACGCTGCCCCCGGACTTCTCGAACTCCGAGGTGTCTACCAGGACCGGTTCGAGGCCTTCCCGGGCCAGGATCGCGCTCAGGTTGCCGGTCAGGCGGGGCGTGATGTAGCGTCCGTTGGCCACAATCCCATTGCCCATGAACTGCAGCGCCTCTTCCCGGCTGAGCTCGTGGATTCGCTTCCAGCCCTGGCGGACAGCGACCAGGGCATCAGCGGAGTAGGCGCCGGGATAAATCAGCGCGGCTTCGTTGTTCAGAGGGCACAAACAGGTATCCAGGTGGTAGCAGTGGTCATCCACCAACTGCAGCGGGATGACGGGGAACCCTAATTCCTTCATCGCAGCGGCAAACTTCTCCACCCCGCCGCGAGTGGAGCGGAAGCCATAACCCGCCCAGATTTTGGAACGGTCGGGATGCCACAGCAGATCGCCGTGTCCCTCCAGGTACTCTCCTTTCAGGTCCAAGGCGATGATCTTGTATCCGTTGTTCTGAAACCATTCCACATAGAAAGGCACTTCCTTTTGCCGGATGAGATAGCGCATTTCACTGGGGACGATGAACTTGCCAATTCTCTCGCTGTATCCGACAAATACCTGATTGGCCGCGAAAACCATGTCTTCCAGATCTTTGACCGGCGCGATGGTTTCCACCTTCACGCCCGACTCTTCCAGCGCTCGACGCAGATTTTCCCATTGCTGCTGCGCCCGCACGTGGTCGATGGGCAGGCGCATGTAGGGGTTCTTGCGTTCGCGGACGTCGAAAAATATGGGTGGGCACATCAGGGCACGTTTGGGCATAGGCTCGTGGCAATCATAGCGTACTGATCCGGCCCCATGCCGACGTCCGGTGTAACACCCCTCCCCTGTGAGAGGAGTCCTAGTGCGATGTCACAGGCTGCCGGGCCTGACGGCACACCGGGTGTCCTTGGCTCTTTCGACTCGCCGCGGAGTTAAGTTTTTCCTCCGCGCTGTTTAAGGAGGTGGAGGCTACGCAGGGTCTCAGGTCAACTCGGAGATCCCAGCCGCGCGCCGTGCGTCATTCCATTGCGTCTCCAGCCCCAGTTCGTGGATCCATTTTTCCAGGTAGGACTGGTCCAACGACGCCCACCGTATTCTCAATATTCCCCCCACGTCCTCAATGTGCCGTTGCGATTGCGCCAGCTTGGCCCATTCGAGTTTCGAGATGACCACGTCTTCGGCAGTGGCCACGAAAAGCGGGAGGTCCGGCAGTATGACCCGTTGGCGGCGGTGGAACTCCTCCTGGCTGAAGGGGCGCGACTTGCGGATGATCAGGTCAATCTTCCAACCTGTCGCCAGGTCAATCACGTTGAACAAGGATTGCCGCGTGTGCGCTTCCAGAGCTGCATCCAGGTCTGCGTAATATTCCTCGCCCGGCAGACCTTGGACGAATGCCCGCAACTGCAGCGGAGTGGCCTCGATTACGAGGTCGATGTCCTGGGTTGAGCGGGGGGCGCCGTAGTAGGCGCTGGCAAAAGATCCGGAAAGCATGTACGCAATGCCGGCTCGATCAAGCGCGGCTGTGATCCGATGGAAGACTTCCGGGACGTTCATCGTAGCCGCGCTGGCAGGGGCGCGGGTAGGAATGCCAGCCTCACGAGTTCTCGCACGACCTGGTTTTCAGGCCACCCCGGATGCTCTTCCCGAACCCGTTGCCGTGCCAATTCCCGGGCAAACAGGCTCATCTCAAGCGCCTGGAGCAGCCGTTGTTCTCCTGTCATGGCCCGCTGGATCTGGAGTCGGACAGCTTGCGCCGAAGGGCTGGTATCGGTGATGGGCACGGCCAAGATGTTATCACGTGCGTGGAAGGCAGTTAGCGTTGAGGACAAGCATCCGTGCCCCGACCCACTGTCTTTGGCTCGTGGCGTCAGTGACGAGACTTACCGGTTGTCGCGCTTCGCGCAGCCCGCCGAGCTAAGCTCGACGGGTCTTTTGCTTGAGGTGGCGATCGGCCAGGCTGGCGCATCAATTTTCATCGAGCCCCAGCACCCTTGCGCCGAACCCTGCTCAGGGCTTCTCGATCACCTTCCTGATCCGCTCAAAGGCCCAGTCGATCTCCTCGCGTTTGATGATGAGCGGGGGCGCGATCCGGATCACCCGGTCGTGGGTTTCCTTGCACAGAATACCTTCCTGCTTCAGCGCCTCGCAGTAAGGGCGAGCCGGGCTGTGGAGTTCAATGCCAATCCACAAACCCTTGCCGCGGACTTCTTTCAGGTCAGGGCTGCGAAGGGTTTGCAGCTTGTCCAGCAAGTACGCGCCCAACTCTGCGGAGCGCTCGACCATCTTCTCCTCGACCAATACCCGCAGCGCCGTCCGCGCCACCGCGCAACCCAGCGGATTGCCGCCAAACGTGCTGCCGTGATCTCCGGGCTTGTACACCCCAAGAATTTCCTTGGAAGCCAGCACCGCGGACACGGGATAGAAACCGCCCGCCAGCGCCTTGCCGACGATGAGCACGTCGGGGGTGATGTCTTCATGCATGTAAGCGAACAGCTTGCCGGTGCGCCCCAGGCCGGACTGGATCTCGTCGGTCATCAGCAGCACGCGGTTGGCACGGCAGATTTCAGCGGCCTCCTTGAGGAATCCCTTGGGCGGAATAATGATTCCGGCCTCGCCCTGGATGGGCTCCACCAGAAACGCGCAGGTGTTGGGGGTGATCGCCGCGCGCAGGGCCTGGGCGTCGCCAAAGGGGATGATCTTGAAGCCCGGCGTGAACGGCCCAAACCCATCGCGATATTGCTCGTCAGTAGAGAAGCTGACGATGGTGATGGTCCGCCCGTGAAAGTTATTGGCGCACACGATGATCTCGGCCTTTCCGTCCGGGATGCCTTTGACCTTGTAGCCCCACTTGCGGGCGGTCTTCACCGCGGTCTCGACCGCTTCGGCGCCCGAGTTCATAGGCAGAGTCATGTCGAAGCCGGTCAAGTCATGGAGTTCCTTGTAAAGCAATGGAAGCTGGTCATTGCGAAACGCGCGCGAGGTCAGCGTGACCTTGTTCGCCTGCTCCGCCAGCGTCTTGAGAATCTTGGGATGGCAGTGCCCCTGGTTGACCGCGGAATATGCCGCCAGGCAGTCCAAATAACGCTTGCTGTCGACGTCGTACACCCAGACGCCAGCCGCACGCTCGATGACGACGTCCAGCGGATGGTAGTTATGAGCTCCAAATTCGTTCTCAAGCTCGACGAAGTCGTGTGTGCGCAGAACTTCTTCTGTGACCGGCATAAGTTCCTTTCCTGACTCCTCATTCCTATTCTTTGTCCAACAGCATGGTCAGCAAGGCCATCCTCACATACAGACCATTGACCGCCTGTCGGAAATAAAGCGCCCTGGGATCATCGTCCACCGTCTTGTCCAGTTCGACCGAGCGCGGCAACGGATGGAGGATCATCGCGTCGGGCTTCATATGCTGAAGCACCGCGGAGTCGATTGCATAGCGTTTCAATCCCTTGATATCCACTACGCGTTCCGGCCGGATGCGCGTCTGGTACACCACGTCCACTTCCCCAATCACGCGTTGAATCTCCGACTCCACCTCGTAGCGGATGCCATTCTCGTCCAGATACTCCAGGATGTCCGGCTTCATCTGCAATTCCGGCGGGCTGACAAAGAAAATCTTGACCCGCTCGAACTTGGCCAGCAAGTAGGCCAGTGACCGCGCAGTACGCCCCTTGTCCAGTTCGCCGATGATCGCAACGCTCAGCCCATCCAGCGGACGCTCCCGATAAATGGTGTATAGGTCCAGGAGCGCCTGCGTAGGATGCTGCCCGCCATTGCCGTCGCCCGCGTTAATGACCGGAACGGGTGAAACCTGGGCCGCGCGCTTGGCGCCGCCCTCCTCGTGGTGGCGAATGACAATCACGTCGGAATAGCTGCCAATGATGCGGATCGAATCTTCCACCTGCTCGGCTTCGATCTCAGAAGAGAACGCGCGTGCGTGCTCGGTGGACAGCACCCTGCCGCCCAGCCGGTGCATGGCCGCCTCAAACGAAAACCGGGTGCGCGTCGAGGGCTGGTAGAAAAGCGTCGCCATGATCTTGTTCTGGTAGTCGAGCGTGCCTCCGCGCGCTACCACCCGTTCCATGCCCCGCGAACGGTTGAACAGATCCATCAGCAGGGGAACGGTGAACTGCTGCGACTCGACCACGTGCCTCAATTTCATGTCCCGTCCCAGCTGCGATTGTAATGGCTGCGGATCGTCCACAGGCTGGATCGGGGTGAAGGTCATCTCGCGCATAGATCACCGTCCTTCCACTTGGACTTCGGCTTGCGTGCTTGGCCCCAGGGTGCGGGTCTCTGCCAGTATGTGTGTGCCGGCCAATCCGGCGACCGCTCGCGTCAGGTATTCGTAAGAAGTAATGACTGCTTCCTTCCCGCCCTGGCGCAGGAACCGCAACACCGACTCTACCTTGGGACCCATGTTTCCCGGCGGGAAGTGGCCGGCTTTGGCGTACCCTTCCAACTCCGCTGCGGTCACATAGGTGAGCGGCCGCTGCGCTGGCTTCTTGTAGTCCAGATACACGAAATCGGTATCGGTCGAAATGGCAAACAGGTCCACGCCCAGGCTCGCCGCCAACAAAGCCGAAGCGCGGTCCTTGTCGATCACCGCCTCCACGCCTTGCAGCACGCCGTTAGACCGGATCACCGGAATGCCCCCGCCACCACACGCGATGACCAGTACACCATCCTCGACCAGGTCGCGGATGACCTCAAGTTCGACGATTTCGATGGGGTCCGGTGACGGCACGATCCGCCGGTAGCCGCGCGCTGCGTCCTCCACAATCTGCCATCCGAACAGGCGCCTGCGCTCCTCGGCGTCGGCCCGCGAGTAGAACGGGCCAATGGGCTTGCTGGGATGTTGCATCGCCGGGTCGTCAGCAGACACGACGCATTGTGTCAGCACCGTCACCACCGGCACGTGCAAGCCTGCTCGTGACAACTCGTTGACCAACGATTGTTGCAGCAGGTATCCGATTTCGCCCTGGGTCGAAGCATCGCAGACATCCAGTGGGTGACCGGGAACCTGGCTCGCCGCCCGTTCCGACCGAAGCAGCGCCGCTCCGACCTGGGGCCCATTCCCGTGGGTGATGACCAGACGATAGCCGGCGCGAATGAGGCCGACCATCTCCGCCGATGTCCGTCGCGCGTTCGCCAGCTGCTCCGCGACAGTCCCCTTCTCGCCCGCATGCAGCCGGTTCTCCGCTTCCTGGAATACCGCCGAGCGTGGGGAATCGATCACGTCATCGGTCACTTCGTCTCCTCGGTGCGCGGGCAGGCAGTGCAGGAAAGTGGCATCGCGCTTGGCCAGGGCAAACAACTTGGCGTTCACCTGGTAGGGCAGAAATATCTGGCGCCGTGCTTCTGCCTCAGCTTCCTGACCCATGCTGGCCCACACATCGGTGTAAATCACATCCGCGCCCGAAGCGGCTTGGACCGGATCATGGGTGAGGGTGCACGTCCCGCCCGTCTCTCTGCCTCTTTCCCGGGCCCACTCCACCGCGTCCGCTTTCGGCTCGTACCCGGGCGGAGTTGCTACCCAGACATCCGCGCCCAGCTGCGCTCCGGCAAACATCAGCGAGTGCGCGACATTGTTCCCATCGCCAATAAACGCCACCTTCAAACCTGCAACCTTCCCCTTGATCTCCCACATGGTGAGGTAGTCCGCCATGGCCTGGCAGGGATGGCTGTAGTCGGTGAGTCCGTTGATGATGGGAATTGCGGCATGGACCGCCATGTCCTCCACGATGCCATGGGCAAAGGTGCGGATCATGATGCCTTGCACCATGCGCTCCAGGTTCTTGGCCACGTCGTAGACGGACTCGCGCTTGCCTAGGTTGATCTCCGCCGGCGAAAGGTACAGCGAGAAGCCCCCAAGCTGGTGAATGCCCACATCAAAACTTACCCGTGTCCGCAGCGACGGTTTCTCAAAGATCAGGGCCAGGGTCTTGCCCTTCAGCGATTCGCTGTAGGCGGAGGGGTTGGCCTTGATCTGCCGCGCCAGGGCCAGCAGGTAACGGATCTCCAGCGGCGCAAAGTCTTTGATCGAAAGAAAGTCCTTGGGGATCATTTATGAGCTCCCGCGAGTACCGGTTCGAGCTTGCGGGGGAATTTCACCAGGACCTCGACCAGGCCGGGGCTGGTGAGTTCTTCCACTTCATAACTGACGCGCAAGCTGGGTTTGTCGAGTTGGATGACGTGGGCCAGATCAATAGGAGTCGCGATCAACACCAGGTCGCAGGGCGTGCGGTTGATGGTCTCCTGCAGCTCATGACGCTGCATGGCGCTGTAGCCCATCGCAGGCAGCAAGCGGGTGAGGTGCGGAAAATGTTCGTATGTGCTGCGGATGGAACCCACCGCATACGGCCGCGGATCGACCAATTCCGCCGCCCCGCACTGCCGCGCCGCCACCACCCCGGCACCGTAGGGCATCTCGCCGTGGGTGAGTGTCGGACCATCTTCCACCACCAGTACGCGCTTGTTCTTGACCTGCTCGGGTGAGGCTACCGAAACCCGGCAAGCCATTTCCACGACGGTCGCCTGGGGATTGTTGAGCCGGATATTCTGGCGAACCGTTTCCACATCTCGCGGCGCTGCCGTGTCCACTTTGTTGATGACAACCACGTCGGCCCGGCGCAGGTTCACTTCACCGGGGAAATATCCCAACTCGTGCCCGGCGCGATGCGGGTCCGCTACCACAATCTCGAGGTCGGAAGCATAGAAAGGCGTGTCGTTGTTCCCGCCGTCCCACAGAATGATGTCGGCTTCCTGTTCCGCCTGGCGCAGGATTTTTTCGTAGTCCACGCCCGCGTACACCACCGTGCCCTTGCGCAGGTGGGGTTCGTACTCTTCCCGCTCTTCAATCGTGCATTTATGCCGCTCGAGATCCTCGATGGTGGCGAAGCGCTGCACTGCCTGCGCAGCCAGGTCCCCGTAAGGCATGGGGTGCCGGATGACCACCGGCTTCCAGCCCAGGTGGCGCAACTTGGAAGCGACCAGACGCGAGACTGGGCTCTTGCCGCATCCCGTGCGTACCGCACAGATGGACACCACCGGCAGCGAAGACTTGATCTGAGTGTGCTCGGTTCCCAGGAACCAGAAATCAGCGCCGGCGGCGACCGCGCGCGAAGCCAGGTGCATCAGGTTCGGGTGGGAGATGTCGCTGTAGGAGAACACCACTGCATCAATGTCATGTTCCGTAACCAGCTTCTCCAGATCCTTTTCCTCGAAAATGGGAATGCCCTCGGGATACAGCGGCCCCGCCAATTCCTTGGGATAGCGCCGGTTGGCAATATCCGGGATCTGGGTGGCGGTGAAAGCCACAACCTGATATTCGGGCGTGTTGCGAAATACAACATTGAAGTTGTGGAAGTCCCTGCCTGCAGCGCCTAAGATCAGTAACTTCTTCATGGCATCCCCCAATCAAGGATCTGGCTTTGACCCTCTATCTTCTCGTTTGCTGGCCATGTCCGGCTGTGCCGCTTATCACCACCGGATGTGACTTGAAGCACACACCCGGATGGCTGGGAGTACAGCGCTCGGTGATGATCCATGTGGCGAAACAAGTCGCTCGCTGCAAGTTAGTCAGGGTTTCCTGAGATGGGAAAGCCGACGAGACATCGGCAGCAGTGACCAACCCTCGGCATTCGCCGCCGAGGTGAGCCGCTGGGACAGCAGCGCAAATTCAAAACTGGCGGGTCGTCAATCAGATCGCAGCAATTTCCCTGCTGGAGCTTTGGGCCACTGGCGTGCAACTGGAACCGCTTTCCCGCCGCCGCAAGACGGCGGACGTTTTTTCGACGGAGTGTCCATGCTCCACAAATGCGCGAATCCTGCCTGTTCGAACGTCTTTCGCCGCCTGAGTGAGGGAAAACTGTTCCAGGTGGAGACCGAATATCTGGAGCCGTCCAGCCCCGGAAAACCTGGCGCCCCCCGGAGCCCCAGGAGTGCCCGCAAGGTAGAACACTACTGGCTGTGCAATCAGTGCTCGTCCTTCCTCACTCTGACCTTTGAACGTGGACGGGGGATGATCACTGTCCCTTTGCCCGCCAACGGCGGCAGGAAGACGGTCGCTGCAGTGGAGCTGGGAGACATACAGCCGGCAACCGGGCCAGCGTATACCGCCGGGATTCGAAATCAGCGATAAGAGGTGACAATATGGACGCCAGAGAAGTATGCGTGTGCGCGATCTGTGGGGAGGAAAAATCCGCCGGCGACCACTGGTTTCTCATCACCGAGAGTCGTTGGCAGGACAAGCTCAAAATCTTGCACTGGGATGATCGCTTAGCCGCACAAGCCGGCATTTTTCACGCCTGCAGTGCTGCCCACGTGCAGGAGACAGTTGTCCATTGGATGGCCACCGGGGGGCTCGACTATCCCTTCGCCGGGGTTCATACCACCGCGCGAAGACGACCCGGGCTGCACCACAGGATTCTGCTGGCCGAACCACCCGAGGTCGACACCAGGGGCGCCCGGCAGATCGGCGAATTGTCGGTCCACCGTGAGAGCATGCGGCGGGTGCTCAGCGAGAATCCTTATTCGCTCAGCACCATTCTTGAGGCGCTGCTCAGCGCGTTGCAACGGGAGACCAGCCCGGCCGAGCCCGGAAGGGAGTCGGAAGACGTCCCTTGTCCTGCCCTGCAGGAAGTCTGACGCAGAAACAGTGTCCCTTAGGACGCCCCTGACTTCCTCCAGGTATCCCAGTCGTCGCGCACCGCCTTCGCCATGTCTTTAGCAGCGCCCGCGAGCCAGTTGCGCTTGAGTTTGTTCAGGTGCTTGCGCACGTCGCGGGCTTCCCCCTTGCTGGCGAGGTGAATGTTTGCCGTCTCCCATCCCATGGCAAAGAGCAACCGCAGCTCATCCCGATCGGTAGGCAGGTCGCTTAACTCAATACGGCAGCAGTGCGGCGAAAGCCGGCGTACGATCCAGCGCCCGCGCACCTGCACGTAGGGATCAGGAGCGCGTATCGCACGGCTGATGATCGCCGGGTACAGTATCTCCTCCGGCCCCTGCGTCCCTCTGGCCCAGTAGACAGAAGACGGGACGATCGCCTTGGCTTCCCGCGCAATCCTGCCGCCGTGGCATTCTGCAATGGCTACCAGCCGCATGCGTCCCAAGCTGCCCAAGCCGGCGACCCGGCGGCATACCCGATAATCCAGTCCCCGCTCCGGCAGCAGATGCTCGAGCGCATCCCGGGCGCTGGCCGGAATCTCCCCCCGCATGGGCGTCAGCGAATCTATCTTCTTCCAGAAACGCACCGGATCGCGCAATTCGCCGGTGGCAATTTGACGCAGCCACTTGTTCTCTTCTTCCAGGACAAACGGCCGCCCGCCCCCGCCGAGCGACTCCCGATATCCGTCCAGAATCGCCATACAGGCATCCTTAGCCTTCAAAGCAAGGTGGCCGTCTTCGATGGCGAGCAGGGCGCTGGCTGCCAGCCGTACCAGGTCGTTGGTGTAGGGCAGCATGGCGGCTTCGTCGAAATCATTGACACCCCAAATCAAGCGGCCTTCCGCGTCCCGCCAGGTCCCAAAATTTTCGATGTGCAGATCGCCCACGGCCAGCACCTGGGGCGCTTTGGCCACGTCGCCACAGACCTCCGGCCACACCTGCATCCAGCGATAAAACGTCGCTCGCAGGAAGGAAAACACGGCTTCCGCCATGTGCCGGTGTTTGAGACGCAGGTCTCGTCCCACCGGCGAGGTGTGCGAGCCCAGCCAGGTCTCGAAGTTTCGGGTGGACTTAACGATGTTCACAGGCGGACCGAACAATAGAGCCGGTCCGGCCCTGGTGTCAATCGCGGAGAGGAGTGGAAGTCAGGAGCAAGGAGTCGGGAGTCGGGTGTCTGCCTGAAGGCTGACTCCTGACTACCGATTCCCGTTTTGGTCAGTGCGCGTAGTACGCCGCATTTTTCTCGGCGAACTCTTTCAATTCCTCCGGCAGATCGTCCACCGGGTGGATCGAATCCGAGGTGCAGACCGGCACGCACGCGCCGCAATCAATGCAGCCGACCGGATCGACATACAGCTGGGTGGCCTCTTCAAAGCCCGGCTCGTCTTTCTTGGGATGGATGCAATCGGTGGGGCAAACATCCACACAGAGCACGTCTTTGATACAGGTCGAGGTGATTACATATGCCATGGGAGTCTCCGGACGAAATATTCTTTCCCTCTTCAGAGTACGCAGGACGAGTCGGGACGCGCGGTGATGTGCGTCACGGAGAGTTGGTGCGTAGGTCTCAGTCTCCATCATCGAATGCAAAGCCGCCGCGAACGAGTGGCGCCCGCTGGCAACCAACCCGCCCCGTTTTGTCACCCGGGTCTGTGACGACGGTCACAGCCAGCGACGCGCAACCAGCTAAGAATGTGGCACAAGCAAAACGGATGTCTTAACCCAGAAGATTGCCCGGCCCTCTTCGATACCCCACGAAGCCGCCCCCAGCGGCGGGGCCGGGCCCTCTTCCCCAGAACTGGGCGATGGCATCATCCATGACGCCCAACGAGTTTGGCAGGTTGCCTGAGAGGAGCTATGTACGCTGCCAATCGTAAACCGGCGCGGAAATCTTCACCACTCTCCCCGCAGGCTCTCTATCGCGGTCTGTACATGCGCATCGCGAGAAAGCTCGGGGTTGATCCCTCGTACGTCAGCCGGGTGGCGCGCGGCCAAAGACATTCTGCAATCATAGGGAAGGCCTTGCACCGTGAGCTCGACCAGATCACCAGGAGACTCGGCGGAACAAGCTTCCCGGTGTCCGCCAGCCGGCCGGTTCCTCGCCGTCACCAAGGCCAGCGGCTCAGGCTGCTGGTGAAGGGCAACCGTGGCTGGATCCGCCGGGAGTGGCTGCGCCGCTGCGAAGCAGATCCGATTCTGCGGCGTTTCCCGCTATCCCCCCAAAAGCGCCTTTCCCCAATCTTGCGGCTGGTGGAAGAAGCCTTGAAGCTGAGCCAGTTCCCGGCCAGGGGAATCAAGACCTCCGCGCCCAGGGCCGCCGAACAGCACGGCCGGCTGCGGCACGCGCAGGGGTATTCCGTCAACGCGCTGGTAGAGGAGTACAACCTGGTGCGGAGCTGCATCACAGGTGTGGCGGAAAAGCATTTCGAGCAAATGGATGACCACCTCCTGTTCCACGATCTCAGCCAGGTGGGCAAGGCCATCGACCTGCAAATGCAGAGTGCGTTGAGGCACTTTCTGCATCGCGCTTAGAGGGCTGCGGAAAAACTCGGGATTCAGCCGCCGATTTGAAAGGGCGCGCCTTCAGGCGCGCCGTAACTTGTCAGCAGTCAATGCGGGCTTCAGCCCCTGAGGTTCGCGGTTGGGTGCGGAAAAGAGTTTTTCCGTAACCTGTTAGAGAGGGTGCGCACTCGCGGGAGGGCCGGGCCTCAGGAGTATCGCCAAGAACAACCACACACCCGCTGTGCAGATGCAAGGATTCGTAGGACTAATCATAGGCCCATAAAATGCACAAAGCCCGCACGGGAATTTCCCGGCGGGCTAAGTGATCCTGCAATATCAAATTATCAGGCTGCTTTCTTTTGCTGTCTTACCTTCGCCCAGCGCGCCCTCTGCGCCGCAGCGATTCGCTGACGCGCCGCGACCGACAACCGGGGCCGGCGGCGAATGCCTCCCACCCTGGTGCCATTGCCTCGCATCACTAAGCCTTTGAGCGCGCCAATGGCACCCTCCAGGCGGCGGAGTTCCTGCTGCATTCGCTTTCTTTCCTGCTGCAAACCTACCAATACGTGTGAAAGATTTGACATGTATCCCCCTCGGCTAGTGATTGTAACAAGGAGACAGCGATTTTAGTACCCACTTAGCTGCCCTCGCCGGCAAGCGGCTTCCGAGGTGGTTGGTATTACTTTGTTGTCACTAATTGCTGGCTGACCAGGCTGGAAGAGATCAGAAGGTGGACTATGGCAGGCCCCGGAATTCAGAACGCTCCGATACTAACGACCCAGCGATTGTTCTGCTTCGCAAACTTGAATTGGACTTTGCCGGTAGTGTTGGCAGAGGTTGGTTTCGAGCGAGCGCGCCACCAGGGTGGTGGCGTGCCAAGCGCAACCTCGTTTATCCCCGAATTACTTGGTGGGATCGCGCGGGAACTTCAAATATGGCAGCCGCACGCCGTCGATAAATACCTGGTCGGCGCGGATGGCGGTGGGAGCCTCAAAGCCCGCCGACCCGCCGTTGGTGACAAAATCATCCTGTTCGACGCCATCGCCGCTGACCCCGAGTCCGCCCACGATCACACCGTTACGGTAGAGCGGCACGGCGCCAGGAAAGAAAACAATTCCGCTCTGGTTCTGCGGATTCGATTTATCCGACCCTTGCGTACACGGGAACGTGGTGTCTTGCTTGTACAGATCAAAGAACGGCCCGGGCCCGCTGCCATCAATGCCAGGCGGAAAAAACGGTTGGGCGCCAAAACTGATGGTGCGATTGGTGACTGCCGTCCCAGACGGTACGCCCGGCAGATCCACTGGCGCGGGAGGAGTGCTGTAGTAGATCACGTTTCTCGACTTGGCGACCGCTACGTCAATGCTGAAGATGGTGGCGTCGGGCATGCGATTCAGAGCGAGAAGGGTGCCGTTCGTATCGGAGACGGCGATCACCATGCGTGTCCGCGAACCGAGCGGAAGGCGAATAACGGCACGCGTAACATTAGCCGTCGCAAGTGCGTTGGCCACGATACTGGAAACCTCAGCCTGCGTCAGCCCACCAACCGGGCCAGCCTGGGCCGCCACCAGGTATCCCTCGGGCGCGAGGGGCAAGTCGCCGTTCGGCCCCATGTTGTAGCTTCCCCTGAAGCTGCCAGCAGCAATGCCCGCAGGCGCGCTCGTCTGATTCACGAAGGGCAGCGCGATGCCGTCGATGAAAACCACCCCAGGCGGTGCCACAGACAGGCCAATGCCATCGCTTCCTCCCGCCAGCGAACCTACGAAGGCAGCGTATTCGGCAACATCCATCGAGGCGGACGTCGTGCCGGCCACCACGCCGACTCCCCCGACGAGGGTTCCGTTCTTGAAGATGGGCACTCCCCCGGGGTTCACCGACAGCGGATCGCTGTCGTTGAAGTCGGCCTTGCCGGTGATAATCCCCAGCCCCGGGCTGGTGCCATTAATCAGGGTCGAAGGTGGAATCTCTTGTCCGGTAATAAAGGTGGTGTTGAACGAACAACCGCGGTTTGTATTCTCGATACCGTAAAGCGCGGCATTCGGGGTAAAGGAAACTCCCGGCGGGAAATGGATTCCGCTGATGAACCGCACTGTGCGCGAAGACAGTGGTGCCTGGCTGTTGCTGAAGAAAGAAGCGGTACGCGCCAGGGCGACGGCCAGCTCCTGTGAGTCGGGCGTGGTCCCAAAATTGCCCAGCCCAGTGTCGGGGGTGCAGGGGGCACCCATGGTTGCTGGAGGATCAGTGCAGAAGATCGCGAGGATCCTGCCCACGCGGTCGGTGACCGCCACCACGATGGGCACGTTCACAGACTGCACAGCGGCATTCACCACTGCGTCCACATCCGCAGTGCTGAGAGGACTTGGCGGTATGGCTGGCGGATCGGCGCTCGCGCTGGCCGCTCCACCCCCACCGCAGGAAGTGAACAACAGAGCGAGAGCGACGCCAAGCACAGCGACTGCGAGTACAGCCAGCAGGAAGTTGCCGGGCCGATGCGTGCTGGAGTCCATCTTCATGAGCAAAACCCCGGGTGCCGCGCTTGCCTTCCACCGTCAGCGGTTCCCCGGCCTACCCCCGCGGGATTCCCCGGATCAAGAACGCTCTGCAATCCGAATTGGATTGAACGATCCAATTCACTTCGCCAGGGCGATGATTCGAGAGAGTCTGCATCCACCGAAATGCGCTGTCAAGCCGTGTGCAATCCGGCGTTGCGCGAATCATGGGCCGCTGGCGACATCGACCGCACCGGGTCTGAGCCATTCACCCGCCAGTGGCGGCCATCCCGTTCCAGCAACTCGTCCGCTTCCCTGGGTCCCCAGGTGCCTGCGGGATAATTGGGGAAATTGCGCGGGCGTAGCGCCTTCCACACATCCAGAATCGGAGTCACCACGCTCCAGCCGGCCTCCACCATGTCGGCGCGTTGAAACAGTGTGGCATCGCCGATCATGCAATCGTGCAGCAGTCGCTCGTAGCCGGTAGCGGACGTGGTCCCGAAGTAGTCCGAGTACGCGAAGTTCATGTTGACCGCGCCCAGGCGCATGATGGGACCGGGAATCTTGGCGCCAAAGCTCAGCGAAATGCCTTCCTCGGGCTGGATATGCAGCACCATCAGGTTGGGTGTGAGCCGTTCCACCGGGGTGTCGCGGAACAGGATAAACGGCGCCCGCCGGAATTGGATGGCGACTTCGGTGTGCCGTTGCGGCAAGCGCTTGCCCGTCCGCAGATAGAAGGGCACGTCTGCCCAGCGCCAGTTGTCGATCTGCAGCCGCATGGCCACAAAGGTTTCCGTTGACGAGTCCGGGTTCACGCTCGACTCTGAGCGGTAAGCCGCCATGCGCTTGGTAGGATCGTGGCCTTCACCATACTGACCGCGCACCGCCCGGGTGAGCACATCTTCCGAACTCAGCGGCTGAATGGCGTGCAGGATTTTGGCCTGCTCGTCGCGCACCGCATCCGCCTGGAACGAAATCGGTGGCTCCATCGCCGTCAGCGTGATCAGTTGGAAGATGTGGTTCGGCACCATGTCGCGCAGGGTGCCGGCCTCCTCATAGTAGCCGCCGCGGTTTTCTACCCCGACTGTCTCAGCCACCGTGATCTGCACGTGATCAATGTAGCGCCGGTTCCAGATCGGCTCGAAAATCCCGTTGGCAAAGCGGAACGCCAAAATGTTCTGGACCGTTTCTTTTCCCAGGTAGTGATCAATGCGGTATATCTGGCTTTCCTTGACCACTTCCATCAACTGGCGGTTCAGCGTCTTCGCGGTTTCCAGATCGCGGCCAAACGGTTTCTCCACAATCACGCGCCGCCACACATCCTTCGACTCCGTCATCAACCCCGCGGTGCCCAGTTGCTGCACGATGGGAGCAAAGAAGATCGGCGAAGTCGCCATGTAGTAGAAGTAATTCCCCTGCGTCCCGTGGTCTTTGTCCACCTGCTGCAACAGTTGCGAGAGCTGCTGGTACGCTTTGGGATCGCTAAATTCGCCCGGCATGTAGTAGAGGCGCCGGGTAAACCATTCCGTCAGGTCGCTACTCAGCGCGCCGGTGGCGAACTCCTTGATGTCCTTGGTGAATTTCTCGCGGAACTGCTCGGTGCTCATCTGCTCGCGGGCCAGGCCCACCACCGCGAATTCGCGCGACAGCAGGTTGCCTGCCGCCAGGTTGTAGAGCGCCGGGATCAGCTTGCGGCGGGTCAGGTCGCCGCCCGCACCGAAGATAACCATGACACAAGGGTCGCCCGGTCTGCCCACTTGCGGCTCTGCCATTTCGGTCATTGCTGAAACTGTCATGGCCAACTCTCTCCTGTCGTAGCGTCGCCGTCTCGCCGGCCGTGGCGGGGGCGTCCCGCCCCCGCAGCTCGCTCCACTCAGCTCTTAGTCCGCGGCGTGGGACTTGGGTTCGACGTGGCCACCGAACTTCTGCCGCATCGCCGACAGCACTTTCTCCGCGAAGGTATGCTGCTGGCGCGAGCGGAACCGGGTATAAAGCGCCGCTGACAGCACCTCTGACGGCACTGCCTCTTCGATGGCTGCCATGATGGTCCAACGGCCTTCGCCCGAGTCCGCGACCACACCGGTGTAGTTGGAGAGCGTCGGGTTCTCCACCAGGGCCATCGCCGTCAGATCCAGCAGCCAGGAACCGACCACGCTGCCACGACGCCACACTTCGGCGATGTCGGCGACGTTGAGGTTGTAGCGATGCTCCTCCGGCACCTGCGTCGAGTTCGCATTCTGGAAGATGTCGAACCCCTCGGCGTAGGCCTGCATCAGCCCATATTCAATTCCGTTGTGCACCATCTTGACGAAGTGCCCCGCGCCCGAGGGACCGCAGTAGAGATAACCATCCTCCGAGGTGCCGGACATCTTCTCCCGGCCCGGCGTGCGCTCGACATCCCCCCGGCCCGGCGCCAGCGTCTTGAAAATCGGGTCCAGGTGCTTCACCGCCGCCTCCGGCCCGCCGATCATCATGCAGTACCCGCGGTCGATTCCCCAGATTCCGCCGCTGGTTCCCACGTCCACGTAGCTGATGCCTTTCTTCTGCAGGATCTTCGAGCGGCGCACGTCATCCTTGAAATAGGAATTGCCGCCGTCGATGATGATGTCGCCGCTGCTCATTTTTTCCGCCAGCCCCAGGACCGTCTTCTCGGTCGCGTCTCCGGCAGGAACCATCACCCACGCGGCCCGCGGCGGCTTCAGTTTGCTCACGAAATCGTCCAGCGACGACGATCCGGCCGCGCCCTCGCCCACCAGCTGCTTCACGTTGTCGGCGCTAAGATCGGAAACCACCAGTTGATGTTTCCCACGCATCAGGCGACGAGTCATATTCGCGCCCATTCTGCCCAATCCCACCATTCCCATTTGCATAGTTCCGCTCCTGTCTCAAAATTTGTAGCGCGGTTAACCTCAGGCCAAGGCCTGCTTGATGACCGCATACAATTTCGCCAGGCCGGCGGCCACATCCGGCCCAAGGTGGACACGCAACGCGCGCCGGTTCCGCTCCGCCAGCACCTGGAAATCACCACGCGCTTGCGCCGCCTTTACGATTCCGAAGGTGTATTTCTGTCCGGGGACCGGGAGATCCGCAGCGTCGTCGCACGTGACCTGCAGGAACACGCCGGAGTTCGGCCCGCCCTTGTAGGCCTGGCCGGTTGAATGCAGGAACCGCGGGCCAAAGCCCAGGCAGGTGGCCACGCGGCTCTTGTCGCGCACCGCATGGCGGATGGCCTGCAACTGCTTCTCGTGCGCCTCATTCATCTGCACGTAGGCCAGCAGTGCGAAGTAATCGCCCGCCGAGAGCCGGCTGAGATGCGCCCGTAGATAACCCAGCAAGGTTTGATCTTTCCCCACCGCCTGCGCCAGCGCCGCAGCGTTGCGCTCGTCGGTGAAGAGTTTGATCCCGTCTCCCTGCCAGATCGGCTGCTCCGAGGGCAGGCTGCCCGTCTTCTCATACGCGCTGGTCAGGTTGCGGGTGGCGATCTTGCTGGCTTCCACGTCCGGCTGGTTAAAGGCATTAATGCCGATAATCGAGCCCGCCACCGCCGTGGCGATTTCCCAGCGGAAGAATTCCTGGCCCAGGTCGTAGATACCGGCCAGCGAGATCCGCACCACGGGATGTCCAGCCTTCTCCAGGGCACTGACTTTGGCATCTTGCCCAGCGTCCGCGCCACCTTCGAGGCGGAGGTAGGCGAACACGCGGTCCTTGCCATAGACCTCCGGCGGTCCCAGTTCCTCGCGATCCACCGGAATGAGCCCTTTCCCGTCCTTCCCCGTGGATTCCGCCATCAGTTGTTCCAGCCACGCCCCCAGGTCGTTGATCGCCGGAGAAGCGATGATGGTGACTTTGTCCCTGCCCCGCCTCGCGGCCACGCCCAGAATCGTGCCCAGTACCAGGCCTGGATTCTCTTCCAGCGGAACGCACGAAGCGCAAGCGTGGACCATCTCTTCGGTGCGGTCCAGGAAGCGATGCATGTCAATTCCCATGACCGCGGCCGGAACCAGGCCGAAATTCGACAGCGCCGAGTAACGCCCTCCGATGCTGGGCAGCCCGAAAAAGATGTGCCGGAAATTGTCCGCTTCGGCCACATGCTGCATCTTCGAACCGGGGTCGGTGACCGCGACAAAGTGCGCGCCCGCCTTGTCTGCTCCTACCACTTGCTTGGCGCGCTCCAGGAAATACTGCTTGAAGATGTTCGGTTCCAGCGTGCTGCCGGACTTGCTGGAAACAATGAAAAGCGTCTTGGCAAAATCCACCTTGTTCTCGAAGGCCTTGACTTGCGCCGGATCGGTGGAGTCGAGCACGTGAAACTCCGGGTAGCCGTTCTGCCTGCCGAAGGTGATCTTCAGAACTTCCGGGCACAGGCTGGAACCACCCATTCCCAGCAGCAGCGCATGGGTAAAGCCTCCAGCCTTGGCTTCTTTGCCCATGTCGATCAGGGACTGGATGTGCGCCAGTTGGTCGTCGGTGATGCCGAGCCAGCCCAGCCAGTTGGCTTCGTCGGAGTTGGTCCACAGCGAGGCATCGTGTTGCCACAGGCGGCGCATCTTGCCGCCGGTGCGCCACTCATCGATCGAGGCGGTGGTCGCCGCAGTCAATTCCGCAGGCAAAGTGAACGTCTGATGGTTCACCTTGGCCACCAACTGCAGGTGGCTCGGCCGGTCTACGGCCTTCAGCAGCTTGTCAAAAGCGTCGGCGAAAAGTTTCAACCCTTCTTCCAGCAGTTTGTCGGTAGCCGCCTGCATCGAAATACCCAACTCACCGAGAGTCTGCATGGTATCGCTGGCAGCTTCGACGTCTTCCTCCAGGCTGGGCCGCAGGTTGCCGTGCTCGCGAAACGCGGAGAAGGTTGCCGGCGGTATGGTGTTGACGGTGTCCTTCCCGATCAACTCCTCCACGTAGATCACATCGCGGTAATGCGGGTTCTTGGTGCTGGTGCTCGCCCACAGCACGCGCTGTGTCTGGGCGCCCTGGCCGGCGAGTTTTTGCCAGCGGCCGCCGGAAAAAATCTGCTTGTAGCGCTGGTAGGTCAATTTCGCGTTGGCGATGGCGACCTTTCCCGTCGTGCTTCGCAGCAGGGCGCGTTCACCGGGAGTCTTTGCGGTCTTCAGGTTCGCCGTCAGCATGGCATCGATCAAGGTGTCGATACGGCTGATGAAGAAGCTGGCCACACTGGCGATTCCGCTGATGTTCCCGCCTTGCCCCGCCCGCTTTTCCAGGCCGGCAATGTAAGCCTCGGCCACGCGCTCGTAGGCCACCTGGGAAAACAGCAGCGTCACGTTGACGTTGATCCCTTCGCTGATCAGTTGCTCCACCGCGGGAATGCCCTCTGTCGTAGCGGGCACTTTGATCATCAGGTTTTCCCGTCCCGCCGCCTTCCACAGCCGATGGGCCTCCTCAATCGTTCCGCGCGTATCGCGGGCCAGATAGGGCGACACTTCCAGGCTCACGTAGCCATCGCGCTTCTTGCTGCCCTGGTAGACCGGCTTGAGCAGGTCGGCCGTGTCCTGAATGTCGCGGATCGCCAGTTGCTCGTAGCGCGCTTTGGCATCCAGGTCGGAGTTCTTCTCCAGTTCGGTGAGGAAATCCCCATAGTCGGTGCTGCCGGTGATGGCCTTCTCAAAGATCGAAGGGTTCGAGGTCACGCCCCGCAGCCCATCCTCGTCCAGCAAGTGCTGTAACTCGCCGCTGGTAATCAGGCTGCGCCGGATGTAGTCCAGCCACACCGACTGGCCGTAGCGCAGGAGTTCCTTCAGTGGATTGCTTTTCGGTTCGATTTCGACCGCTAGCGCTGACATATTTTTTCTCCAGA